>NZ_LYTP01000030.1:0-373763 GCF_001672435.1 Mesorhizobium sp. AA23 | reverse complement strand
TCACCCGCCTTACCCGGCAACAGCGCAGCGATGCGCGCCCACTGGACGTTCGTCAGTTCGTACCGCTTGGCCATCCGTCGCGCTCCGAATCAGAACCCTCGGAACGCAATGAATCAACGCCAAACCGCGTTGAGAATCCTGAATGTAGATTGGACCTAGTTGCGATTACCTGGTTTACGCCGGACAGGCTGTTCGAGCGGCTCGTGGAAAAATAGCGGATTCTTACTCCCGCATCGCTTTCAGTTTTTCGGCCGCCGAGGCGGCAAGGTCGGCATAGCGCTCTTCCAGCCGCTCTGCGGCCTTGATGACGGGAAAGTCATGGCCGAACTTCTCCAGCGCCAGGCGCAGCTTTTCCGCGAAGTCCGCCTGTTGCTCCAGTGCCGAAAACAGGGTCTTGACCTGCGCCTCGCTGATATCGGGGTTGGCGAGCATCTTCGGCACATCCCGGCCCATCTGTTCGCCGGTGGCGGTCTGCTCCTTCAGGATTCCGATCCAATCGGTCAATGCCGAACTCCTTTTCTGGCAGCATGCGCGGGGCAAGCTGCTGCGGTCAACCCATTGCCGCTACCGCCGTCGATGATTGCAGCGATCAAGGCTTGCCTCGGCCCTGACCGGCGTTAAGTTCGGCTCGACCGGAATAAGGACATCAACCATGACCAGCGACCCCGAAATCCAGATCGCCCTGCCCGCTTTCGCCTTAGGCAATGTCGCCGTCGTCACCGGTGGCGCCAGCGGCATAGGCCTGGCGGCCGCGAAGCGCTTCGCGGCCATGGGCATGAAGACCGTGCTTGCCGACATAGGCGGCGTGCGCCTCGACCAAGCCCGGCAGGCGGTCGCCGTCATTGCCGGGGACGATGCCGTTCTCCCTATCCCCACCGACGTCTCCAAGGCCGACGAAGTCGACCGGCTCGCGGACCTCGCCTACGGTGCGTTCGGTGCGGTTTCGGTGCTGATGAACAATGCCGGCGTCGGCAACAATCCCGGCAAGCCGTGGGAAAACCGTGATGCCTGGAAGCGGCTGCTGGACATCAATTTCTGGGGCGTCGTGCATGGTGTCGAGGCCTTTGCGCCGCGCATGCTGGCTGCGGGCGAGCCCGGCCTGATCATCAACACCGGATCCAAGCAAGGCATCACCACGCCGCCCGGCAATCTCGCCTACAACGTCTCCAAGGCGGGCGTAAAGACCTTCACCGAGGGCCTGGCTCATGCGCTGCGCAACGAGCCTGGAGCGAAGCTTTCCGCGCATTTGCTGATCCCCGGCTTCACCTATACCGGCCTGACCGAAGGCGCGACGGAAAAGCCGGCCGGCGCCTGGACGGGCGAGCAGGTGATCGATTTCATGCTGGCATCGCTCAAGCAGGAAGACTTCTACATCCTTTGCCCGGACAACGAGGTCGTTCGGCCCATGGATGAAAAGCGCATGGCCTGGGCGATCGGCGACATCATCGAAAACCGCCCCGCTTTGTCGCGCTGGCATCCGGATCACGAGGACGCTTTCGCTGCCTTTATGAACCGCTGACGGGCCGTTCAGGCGGCGCCTTCTTCTTGGAACTTGCCTTCCCTGGCACGGTCTTCTTGGCGGCCGCCTCAGCGATCTTGCGGTCGCGCCCGGAACCGTTTTTTATCGTCATAGCCTGCTTGGCCGCTGTTTCGGCGATCTTGCGGTCGTGCCGTTTTGCCGCCGCTTCGCATTTGGCGCGGATCTCCTCGACCTCCGATTCCGTCAGGTGCTCGATGCCGATGAAATGGTTGTGGGCCTCGCTGACGCGAATCAACTCGTCGAGCTTGGTCTGGATTGCGGCGCCATCGCGGTTCTGCGTGTTCTGGATCAGGAACACCATCAGGAAGGTGATGATGGTTGTCCCGGTGTTGATCACCAGTTGCCAGGTATCCGAGAAGCCGAAGACCGGCCCAGTCGCGGCCCAGATCACTACGATCAGAACGCAGACGGCAAAAGTCAAAGGCATACCGGCCAGGTGAGCCACCCAATTGGCAACCTTGGTGAAAAGCTTTTCGATCATCCAGTCCTCACAAAACGCAAGAGCGCGGTATTTCGAGAGAAACAAGGGCCGGCCTCTCCGGTTCCCGCCGGCCCGATTTTCCGCCTGCACGCGCCTGCAATCGCATCACGCGGGAAGCGCATGACGACGAAAAAACACCTTATGCGTTTGTTGCCATAGTGCCGGTGCAGGTCGAAAGCCTGCTCGTTCCGCTTCACGGCGGCCTACCGCCGGCCCCTTCCGCCGCGCCACCCCCGCATGGCGGAAGGGGCGCGCTTCACGGGTTCAGGTCGCGGCGTTTTCCCAACGATCGAGGAAGGCCTCGATCGGCAACGACTGCATGTCCGGGATCGCCCTGGCGAGTTTTTCCGGCGTCCAGTCCCACCAGGCGAGGTCTTCAATGCGCGCCGCCACGTCGGCGCTAAAGCGCTGACGCAAGGGTTTTGCCGGAACGCCGGCGACGATAGCGTAAGGCGGCACGTCCTGCGTCACCACCGCGTTGGCACCGATGACGGCGCCATTGCCGATCATGATGCCTGGCATGATGACGGCGCCATGGCCGATCCAGACATCGTTCCCGATGCTGACCGGCTTTGCCTGCCGCCGCTCTCGAAATGCCGCGTCGACACCAAGCCAGCGGAAATATTCGTTGGGCCGGTAGCTTACCTTGTGCTGGGTCAGCCGCTCGATCGGATGCTCGAGCGCGTTGATGCGGCTGTTGGCGGCAATGGAGCAGAACTTGCCGATCGTCGTGTAGATCGCTTCCGAATGACGCTCGAAATAGGAAAAATCGCCGACCGTCACGTCGCGCAGGATCACCCGCTCGCCGATCGATGCATAGCGGCCAAGCTTGCACCCCTTCAACTCCGCGGTTGGATGGATGCGCGGCTCGGGATCCTTCGCAACGAGATGTTCAGGACGGTCCATGGCGCGGCTTTACGCCCGAGCGATTGGCCCCGCAAGCGTGACCAATCATCCGGGCGGATCGGAGCCTATTGCGGCTTGCCCTTGGCCCACACGACGTTCTGGCCATAGAGCGGCACGGTCGTGACCGACATCTTCGCTGAGCCGTTCTGGACCTGGCGCGAATGCGAGAGATAGATCAGCGTCTCGTTCTTCTTGTCGTAGATGCGGTTCACCACCTGTTTCTTCCAGATCAGGCTGAGGCCCTGCTTGAACACCTCTTCGCCGCGCTCGCTCATGTCGATGTCGCCGATGGTGATCGGTCCGGTCTGCCGGCAGGAGATCGACGAGTCCGACGGATCTTCGAACCAGTTGCCCTTGTGCAGCCGATCGATGATGCTGCGGTCGAAATAGGCGACGTGGCAGGTGACGCCGTCGACCTTTGGATCCTTGATCGCATCGATCATGATGTCGTTGCCGACCCAGTCGACGCCGACCTTGCCGACCTCGTCCGCCATCGCTGCGCCGGCGCCGAGGGCAACGCAGGCGGCAATCAAGCCGATCAGTTTTCGCAAGGAAGCCTCCTCGGGTTTTGCGTTTAGCCGATGTCAGGTGGGACAGGACAATGGCATTTGCAAGCCATTCGATGATCGTCGCGACGGAGGCGCAAGGTCTCGTGGTTGCGGCAACGCGACCTCTTTGCGCGCGCGCCGCCAAACCGCTAAGACTGTCGCCGAACAGGCCCGCGCCGGATCCGCCGGGCCGCGACGATCGCGACGGATAGTTTCTGATGATGCGCTCAATTCTGGTCGGCATCCTCGTCCTGATGGCGGCGGGCATCGGCTGGCTCACTTTCGACTGGTATCGCGGCCATTATGGCGGCCAGCCCTACGGCGCACCGTTCACACTGATCGACCAGAAGAGCGCGCCGATCACCGAGGCCGCGTTCCGGGGCCACCCAAGCGTGGTCTTCTTCGGCTTCACGCATTGTCCGGAAGTCTGCCCGACAACGCTGTTCGAAATGGCCGGCTGGCTGAAGACGATGGGCGACAGCGGCAAGAACCTCAACGCCTACTTCGTCACGGTCGACCCGGAGCGGGACACGCCGCAGATCGTCAATTCCTACGTCGGCAACTTCTCCGACCGCATCACCGGCATCACCGGCGACCCGGACAAGGTGCATGCAATGGCCAAGGCCTTCGGCATCTACTGGAAGAAGGTCGACACCGGCGACGGCGATTACACGATGGACCACACGGCCTCCGTGCTGCTCCTCAACGCCAAGGGCGAGTTCGCCGGCACCATCGCCTATGGCGAAAGCGCCGACACGGCTATTGCGAAGCTGAAGCGGCTCGCAGCAGGCGGCCAGGCGTGATCCCGAACCGAAGGTTTGCGTAGCAACAAGTGGAACCGGTTCTCGGAAATGATCACGCTCAAACATGAGTCGCCCTGATGGGGCAGACGAGGTTCCATTTCACCGCGGGCAAGGCCGAGGCTGACCGCATCTTCGCGGCGCTTGATGCAGCTTTCGAGGACGAAGGCCTGCCGCTTGCCCTGCTGGAGGTCGATGAGGCCAATGACATCCACGAAGTGTCGCTCTATGCCGATGGCGATGTCGATGCCGTCGCAGTCCGGATCAACGGCATACTCGCGGACCTGGGCCTGCCGAAGCAGGTCGAGCGCGAGGCGCTCCCCGACATCGACTGGGTTGCACGCTCGCTCGAAGGACTGAAACCGGTCCGCGCCGGGCGTTTCTTTGTCCACGGCGCGCATGATCGCGACAAGCGCCGCAGCGGTGACCTCGCCATTGAGATCGAGGCGGGTCTTGCCTTCGGCACCGGCCATCACGGCACCACGGCCGGCTGCCTCGAACTGCTGGAACAGGTGGTGCTGCGCGAACGCCCCGGCAACGCGCTCGACCTCGGCACCGGCAGTGCCGTGCTGGCGATAGCGCTGGCCAAGCTCGCGCACATCCCGGTGCTGGCGACCGACATCGATCCGGTCGCCGTTCGCGTCGCTGCGACCAATGCGCGACTCAATCACGTGAAGGCGCTTGTCGAGACGGTGACCGCGCCCGGCTTCCACCATCCGATCTTCGCCAGGCGCGCGCCCTTCGACCTCATCGTCGCCAATATCCTGGCGCGCCCGCTGATGCGGTTGGCGCCTGAGATGGCCAGGCACATCAGGCTCGGCGGCTCGCTGGTGCTCTCCGGCATTCTCGACCGTCAGCGCGATGCGGTGATCTCGGCCTATGTCGGCCAAAGCTTCCGCCACGTCCGCACCTTGCACCGCGAGGGCTGGGTGACCATCCAGCTCAAGCGCTGAAAACCGGATCGTTCAAGACTGGCCCTGTCGAAATCGATTCCGGTTTCGAAGACCTTGCGCTACGGTCGCGCGAGCCATTCCAGGAGATGCGGCAAAATGTTCCAGACCTTTGATTCCGCCGGCGATCCGGCTATCGGCAAGCCGCGCGTGGCGACGCTGCGCCAATGGCTGGCCGAGAACAAGCTGGACGGCTTCATGGTGCCGCGCGCCGACGAGCATCAGGGCGAATATGTCGCCGACCGCTCGGCCCGGCTGAAATGGCTGACCGGCTTTTCCGGCTCAGCCGGCGTCGCCATCATCCTGCGCGACCGCGCCTTCATCTTCGTTGACGGCCGCTACACGCTGCAGGTGCGCAATGAGGTCGATCTTTCGATCTTCACCGTCGAGAGCCTCGTCGACAATCCGCCGGCCTCCTGGATCAAGGACAATCTCGGCAAAGGGGCCAGGCTCGGCTTCGACCCTTGGCTGCACACGATCGGCGAGATCAAGGCATTGAAAGCCTCGGCCGAGCAGTCCGGCGCGAAACTGGTGCCGCTCGACAAGAATCCGATCGACATCATCTGGGAAGATCAGCCCGAGCCGCCGCGCGCACCGGTGGAACTCCACCCGATCGCCTTCGCCGGCGAGCTCGCCAAGGACAAGCTGGCGCGGCTGGCGGGCGCGATCGAAAAGGAGGGCGCGACGCACGCCGTGCTCACCGACCCTTCTTCCATCGCCTGGGCCTTCAACATCCGCGGCGGTGATGTGGCGCATACGCCGCTGGCGCTCGGCTTCGCCATTCTTGCCGCCGACGGCAACCATCAACTCTTTATGGACCAGCGCAAATTTTCGCGCCAGGTCGCGGCCTATCTCACCCAGCTTGCCGATCCGCACGATCCAGGCGAATTCGAAGCGGCGGTCGCCAACCTCGCCAAGGGCGGCGCAAAAATCGCGCTCGATCCCGTGCTGGCGGCGGAAAAGCTCAAGATGCTGGTCGAGGGCAATGGCGGCATCGTTGTCTCTGCGCCAGACCCCGCTCGCATTCCTCGCGCCACCAAGAACCAGACCGAGGTCGCCGGCAGCCGCGCCGCGCATCGTCGCGACGGCGCCGCCATTGCCAAGCTGCTCTGTTGGCTCGACCGCCAGCAGCCGGATACGCTCGACGAGATCGACGTCGTGACCAAACTCGAGGAGGTGCGGCGGCAGACCGGCGAGGAAACACAGATGCCGCTGCGCGACGTCTCCTTCGACACGATTTCCGGCGCCGGCCCGAACGGCGCCATCATGCACTACCGCGTCTCCCGCGCCACCAGCCGCAAGCTGCAAAGCGGCGAGCTGTTCCTGCTCGATTCCGGCGGACAATACCAGGACGGCACCACCGACATCACCCGCACCGTGCCGATCGGCCAGCCGACCGAAGAGATGCGCGAGCGCTTCACGCTGGTGCTGAAGGGCATGATCGGCATCTCGACGCTGCGCTTTCCGGCCGGCACGCGCGGTTCGGAAATCGATGCCGTCGCCCGCGTGGCCCTGTGGAAGCATGGCTGCGACTTCGCCCACGGCACCGGCCATGGCGTCGGCTCTTACCTCGCCGTGCATGAGGGCCCGCAGCGCATCGCCCGCACCGGCACCGAAAAACTGCTTGCCGGCATGATGCTGTCCAATGAGCCGGGCTATTACAAGGAAGGCTCCTACGGCATTCGCATCGAGAACCTGATCCTGGTCACGCCTGCCGAGCAGATCGAGGGCGGCGACATCTGCATGCACGGCTTCGAGACGCTGACGCTGGCGCCGATCGACAAGCGCCTCATCCGCAGCGACCTGCTGACCCGCGACGAACTGCACTGGCTCGACCAGTATCACGCGCGGGTTCTGGCCGAGATCGATCCGATGGTGGACGGCGAGACGCTGGCCTGGCTGGAGAAAGCCACGGCGCCGCTGCCGCACGACGCCAAGATCTGACTTCTAGCCGACGAACTGCCTGGCCAGAATCAGCACCGCGGCACCGGCCAAAAACATCGCCATCAGGCCGCCGCGCAGCGACACCAGCGCGGTGACGATCAGCGCTGCCCATTCGGCCGGTCCGGCGCCGAGCGCGGCAGGTGCCACAAGTGTCGTCAGCACAGCGGCCGGCACGGCGTTGAGGCCGGCCTCGACGCGCGGGTGGACGGTCTCGAAGCGCGAGATGACGAGATGGCCGCCGACGCGGGTGAGATAGGTGGCGACGGCGCCGGCGAGGATGATCCAGAAGGTCGTGCTCATGTGCGCTTCCCCACGCCGCTATGATGCGGCGGCAGAATGACCGCTAGGAGCACGCCGGCAATGGCGCCGATCGAGACATGCCAGGGCGAGCCGACCGTCTTGTAGGCGACGATCGAGGCGGCCGCGCTGGCGACGACCACCGGCAGCCACAGTGGCCGCCTGCGGAAGCCGAGAACCAGACCGAGGAAATAGATCGGCAGCAGGAAATCGATGCCCAGAGCATGGGTATCCGGGATCATCTTGCCGAAGACCGCGCCGAGCGCGCTTTCGGCCACCCAGAACACATAGACCGGCAGGCCGAGCCCGAGATACCAGACGAACCCGACCGATCGGCCGGACGTCGCGCGCGCCTCGGCCACGGCATATTGCGGATCGGTCAGGATGAAATAGCCCAGCGCCTGCTGCAGCAGCGGCCAATGCGCGATGCGCCGGCCGATGCCGGCGGAATAGAGCACGTGACGGAAATTCACCGCGAAGATCGAGAGCACGATCAGCCAGGGCGCGACATGCTGGCCGAACAATTCGATGCCGACCATCTGGCTGGCGCCGCCGAAGATCAGCGCGCTCATGAGGAATGCTTCCAGGACCGAAAACCCGTTGTCCACGGCAATCGCGCCGAACAGGATCGCGAACGGCGCGGAGGCGACGACGACCGGCATCGACAGCCGCACGCCGTCCCAGAAATCGCTCCTCGCACGGCTTTCGGAGATTGCTTCCGCCGTCATCCAACTGCTCCCTTGAGCGGCTTGATTTAGGGAGCGTCGCCCCGCTTGTCACACCAATTCGCTTGAGCCGACGATCAGCGGAACTGATTGCCGGGCTTTGAGCGGCTCAGGCAGCCTTGCCCTGGATCGCCCTGCCCCAATCGAGCAGCGGCTTGGCGCGCAAGGTGAAGCCGACGAGATCGTCAACTAACGCCGCCATGCAGATGGTTTCGGGATCAATATTATGCCGCACCACGAAATGGCGGTTGCGGACTGCTTGCGCCAGATCGGCTTCGCTGACGTCCTCGAAACCACGCGGCGCGCGCTTCAGGCAATCTTCCCTATCCAGCTCCAGCCCAGTCTTTTTCAGCGCTGAAACCATGGCGCGGAAGGCGGCCGGCTTCGTCACGATCGCCTTGCGCATCGCCTGCAGCAACTCCGGTCCGGGCTGCCACCAGGCGACGCCGGCAAAGCAGCGCTCGAGGCCGATATGCACATAGAACACGCCCTGCTCCATCTTGGTGCCGTCTGGCGACAGGATTGCCGACAGGTGCCGATTATAGGGGCGCTTGTCCTTGGAGAAGCGAACGTCGCGATTGATGCGGAACAGCGACTTCTTGCGGTCGCCGCGCAGGCCAAGTCCCGCCGCCGCGAAACGCTCGCTGAGCGCTTCGACGAGATCGCAGAATGGCTCGTGCAGCTCACTCTCGTAGAGACCGCGGTTTTCCTGAAACCATTCGCGGCTCTGGTGGAAGTCGAGCGCCTTGAGGAACGGAATGGCCTTCTCGCCAAAACCCTTGAACGCTCCGGCCATCAGCCGCCCCTGCCGATGCGCTGCAGCCAGGTGTCCTCGTCGATCACCTCGATGCCGAGATCGCTCGCAACCTTGAGCTTGGAGCCGGCGCCCGGACCCGCCACCACCAGATCGGTCTTGGCCGAAACCGAGCCGGCGACCTTCGCCCCCAGGCGCTCCGCCATCGCCTTGGCCTCGGAGCGCGTCATCTTTTCCAGCGTGCCGGTGAACACCACCGTCTTCCCGGATACCTCGCTGCCGGCCGAGATCTCGACCACATAGGGCTTGGGATGGACTTGCGCCAGCAGCGCATCGAGCACGTCGTCATTGCGCTCATTGCCGAAGAAGTCGCGCAAGGCGTTGATCACGGTATCGCCGATGCCGTTGATCGACGGGAACACGTCATGCGGATCCTGCGCCTTCGCCGTCTCCTTGCCGACGCGGATCAGTTCCTCGATGGTCGAGAACTGGCGGGCAAGCACCGCCGCCGTCGTCTCGCCGATATGGCGGATGCCGAGCGCGAAGATGAAGCGGTCGAGCTCCGGCTCGCGGCGCGCGTCGATGGCTGCGAACAGTTTGTCGAGGCCTTCGTAGTTGCGATCTTCGATGCTGCGCACATTCTTGCGCGTCTTGCCCGATGCGGCCTCGCGCAGTCTGGCCTGCTCCTCACGCCGCTCCGCCAACGCCTTGGTGACGGCCGGCCGGCGGTCCTTCAGCGTAAAGATGTCGGCGGCGGTCTTCACCAACCCGGCATTGAAGAACAGGTCGATGTTCTCGGCGCCGAGGCCCTCGATATCGAGCGCGCCGCGCGACACGAAGTGGCGCAGCCCCTCCACGGCCTGCGCTGCGCAGATCAGCTCGCCGGTGCAGCGGCGCCGCGAATCCTCCTTGCCGGTCTTCTCGTTGATCTCGCGCGTCGCCGGCGAGCCGCAGACCGGGCAGGTGTGCGGGAACTCATACGGCACCGCATCGGCCGGCCGCTTGTCGATGAGGACCCTGACGATCTGCGGGATGACGTCCCCTGCCCGCTGGATCACCACCGTGTCGCCGATGCGAACGTCAATGCCGTCGCGGATCGGCTGCCCGTTGCTGTCAAAACCCTTGATGTAATCTTCATTGTGCAGCGTGACGTTTTCCACCACCACGCCGCCGACCGTCACCGGCGCCAGCCGCGCCACCGGCGCCAACGTGCCGGTGCGGCCCACCTGGATGTCGATCTTCTCGACCGTCGTCATCGCCTGTTCGGCCGGGAATTTGTGGGCAACTGCCCAGCGCGGCTCGCCGGTCACAAAACCCCAGCGGCGCTGCAGCTCGAGCTGGTCGACCTTGTAGACGACGCCGTCGATGTCGTAACCCAGCGAAGAACGCTGTTCCTCGATCCGGTGGTAGTGCCCGATGAGGTCGTCGATCGACCTTGCCCGCACCATCAGCGGACTGATCTTGAAGCCCCATTCCTGGAACTTCTGCACGGAATCGTACTGGGTCGGAGCGGGATCCGCCGTCGTGTAGCCCCAGGCATAGGCGAAGAATTTCAGATTGCGGCTGGCGGTGACGGCTGGATCCTTCTGGCGCAGCGACCCGGCCGCCGTGTTGCGCGGATTGACATAGTCCTGGCCGCCGATAGCTGCCGAGCGCTGCTTCAACGCCTCGAACTCCGCGTAGGTCATGTAGACCTCGCCGCGGATTTCGATGACCTCCGGCCAGCCAGAGCCCTGCAACTTCTTCGGGATGTCGGCGATGGTCTTGAGATTGGCGGTGATGTCCTCGCCGACCGCGCCGTCGCCGCGTGTCGCGCCTTGCACGAAGATGCCGTTTTCGTAGCGCAGCGATGCCGACAGCCCGTCGATCTTCGGCTCCGCCGTGAAGGCGATATCGAGGTCCTTGTCGCGGTCGAAGAAGCGCCGGCCACGCTCGATGAAATCGGCCACGTCCTGGTCGGTATAGGCCTTGGCGAGGCTCAGCATCGGCACAGCATGCCGCACCTTGGTGAAGCCTTCCGCCGGCGGCGCGCCGACCCGACGCGACGGCGAATCCTCGCGAACGAGATCGGGAAAGCGCCCCTCGATGGCAAGGTTGCGCCGCGCCAATGCGTCGTATTCGGCGTCCGAAATCGTCGGCGCATCCTCCGTGTGGTAGCGCCGGTCGTGCTCGGCGATCTCCGCCGCTAGCCGCTTCAGCTCCTCCGCGGCCTCGCTTTCGCTCAGCGAATCGACTGGTTTTTCAGACATGAAGCGCGGTCCTCGAATTGTGGCGGGCCACTATAAATCAGGATTCGGTATGGAGGAGTCGGCTTGCGCAAAAATCATTGCCGAACAGCAGGATGCAGCCACCTGCTGACTCGGCATTCCAGCCGGGGATCAAGAAGCCTAGGCTGCCGCCGTGTTCTAGCGCAGCAACCGCTCAGCGGCGGCGCGCGCTTCATCGGTGATGGTGGCGCCGGCCAGCATGCGCGCGATCTCTTCCTGGCGCGCCGCGCGATCCATTTCGGCAACGCCGGTTGCGACACGGTCCTTGCCGCCGGACTTCGAGATTAGAAAATGCGTCGCGGCGCGCGCCGCCACTTGCGGCGCATGCGTGACCGAAAGCACCTGCACCCGCTTCGACAGCCTCGCCAGCCGCTGACCGATGGCGTCGGCCACGGCGCCGCCGACGCCGGTGTCGATCTCGTCGAAGACCAGGGTCGGCGCCGAGCCGCGGTCGGCAAGCGCCACCTTCAGGGCCAGAAGGAAGCGCGACAGCTCGCCGCCGGACGCAACCTTCATCATCGGCCCGGGCCGTGTGCCCGGATTGGTGCGCACCCAGAACTCGACCTGGTCGATGCCTTCTTCCATGCGGCCATCGGCATCGCTCACCATCTCGACGATGAACTCCGCCCGTTCGAGCTTGAGGGCCGGCAGTTCGGCCATCACCGCCTTGGTGAGGCCCGCCGCCGCCGCATGGCGCAGCGAAGAGAGCTGCGCCGCGGCTATGTCGTAAGCTTCGCGCGCGGCGGCTGCTTGTTTCTGCAGCCCGTGCAGGCGTTCCTCGCCCGCATCGAGATCGGCAAGGTCGGCCGCCATCGTGTCGCGCAGCTGCGCCAGATCGTCGACCGCGACATTGTGCTTGCGTGAGGCCGCGCGCAGCGAGAACAGCCGCTCTTCGGCCTTTTCCAGGCGCTGCGGATCGTATTCGGTGGCGCGTAGTGCTGTCTGGACGCCGGACTGCGCCGCGTCGAGCGAGATCATTGCCTCGTCCAGCGACTTGACCACATCGTCGAGCAGGCCCGGCACCTCACCCGATTTGCGCTGCAGCCGCCTGAGCAGGCTGGCGAGCTGCGGCAGGGGCGAAGACGGCCCCGACAGCACATCCTGCGCATCGTGAATCTCGGACGCGATCTTTTCGGCGCGCATCATCTGGGCGCGTAATTCGGCAAGCTCGGTCTCTTCGCCCGGCTGCGGATCGAGCTTCGCCAACTCGGCGACCGAGGCCCTGAGATAATCGGCCTCGCGCGCCGCCGCCTCGACCTTGGCGCGGTGCCGCGAAAGCTCCTGTTCGCAGTTCCGCCAATAGCGCCAGGCTTCGCCCGTCCCGCGCACGGCGCCGAGATGGCCGCCGAAACTATCCAGCAATTCGCGGTGGGCGCCGGGATCGACGAGCGCCCGCTCGTCATGCTGGCCGTGTATCTCGACCAGCGCGCGGCCGACGTCGCGCATCAGGGTCACGCTGGACGGCTGATCATTGACGAAAACGCGGGTGCGGCCGTCGGCGGTCTGCACGCGGCGCAGGATGATGTCGCCATCATCCTCGATGTCGTTGTCGGCAAGCAGCGCGCGCGCCGGGTGGTTGCGCGGCACGTCGAACACGGCGATGACCTGGCCCTGCGCCGCGCCATGGCGGACGAGCGAAGCGTCGCCGCGCGCGCCAAGCGCCAGCGACAGCGCATCGAGCAGGATGGATTTGCCGGCGCCGGTCTCGCCGGTCAGCACCGAAAGCCCAGGCAAGAAGTCGATGTCCAGCTTCTCGATCAGGACGATATCGCGGATCGACAGTCTGGACAGCATCAGAAGTGTCAGGCGCCGGTGATCAGCTTCCCGGCCTTGGAGATCCACGACCCGGCATTCTCGCGCGGTTCAAGCCCGTTGCTCTGCAGGAGCTTGTAGGAATCCTTGTACCACTGGCTGTCCGGATAGTTGTGGCCGAGCACCGCTGCGGCTGTCTGCGCTTCCGAAGTCAGGCCCATCGCGTAGTAGGCTTCGGTCAGTCGCGCGAGCGCCTCCTCGACATGGCGCGTGTTGGAGTAGTTCTCGACCACGGTGCGGAAGCGCTTGACGGCGGCGATATATTCGCGGCGTTCCAGATAGTAGCGGCCGATCTGCATCTCTTTGCCGGCGAGCTGGTCGGTGGCAAAGCGGATCTTGTCCTTGGCGTCGTCGACATACTCGGAATTCGGCCAGCGGGTCACCAGGTCCTGCATGGTCTGCACCGTCTGGCGCGCTTCCTTCTGGTCCTGGGTGACGTCCTTGATCTGCCGGTAGTAGCTCAAGCCGATGATGTACTGCGCATAGGCGGCATCGTCGGTTGACGGATAGAGCGTCAGGTAACGTTTGGCGGAACCGATCGCCTCGTCATAGTTGCCGGCGCGATAATCGGCGAAGGCGCCCATCACCATCGATTTGCGGGCGAATTCCGAGTAGGGATGCTGGCGGTCGACGGCGTCGAACTTCTTGCTCGCCTCATCGAGGCGGCCGGCATTCAGATTGGCGAGGCCCTGGTTGTAGAGAACGTCTGCGGGTTCGGTGTGGTCGACATAGGTCGCCAGATTGACGTCCTTTTCGGAGGACATGCAGGCCGACAGCATGAGCGACGGGGCGACCAACGAAAACGCCAGGAAAACAGCCCGATACGGCGCCTTCGATTGACCAACTCGCGAAAAAAACATGTTTGGATTCCGCCCTTTCGGCGTCGTTTCGGTCCCGGCCGCAGCCATAAACCATTATCCCCTTGCCCGGCAACGCTATGTCCGGCCAATCGCACATTTTTGTGGCGGTTTGGGACCGTCCCCAAAGCCGCTCGATTTCACGGGTTTGTGATGCATTTGCGCAACACCGGCTTCGCTACAAAGCCAGAAAATCGTTAAAAATCAGATGACCCAGGGCGCGTAGACCGGTCCGCTGACGGCGATCATTTCGGCGACCCGGCCGCGCTCGCGGCGCCGCGTCTCGACGATCTCGAAGGCCGTACGGTCCGAAAGCAGGCGGCGCAGCGCCGCCGCGTTCATCCGATGGCCGCCACGATAGGAGCGGAAGCAGCCGATGAAGCGCGCGCCGGCAAGCGCCAGGTCGCCCATGGCGTCGAGCGTCTTGTGGCGGGCGAATTCGTTCGGATAGCGCAGTCCGCCGACATTGATGACGCGGTTGTCGTCGCCGATGACCAGCGAGTTCTCCAGCGACGACCCGAGCGCGTAGCCGGCGGCCCACAGCCGCTCGACATCCTTCATGAAGCCGAAGGTGCGGGCCCGCGCGATGTCGCGGCGGAAGATGTCGGGGTTGATGTCGGAGGCGAAGAGCTGGCGGCCGATGGCCGGGCTCTCGAAGTCGATCTCGACCTCGAATCGCGTGCCGTCATAAGGACGGAACTCGGCCCAGGATGCACCGGCTTCGACGCGGATCGGCTTGACCACGCGGATATAGCGGCGCTTCACCGAAAGCGTCTCGATCCCCGCCTGGTCGAAGGCTTCGACAAAGGCCACCGCGCTGCCGTCGAGAATGGGAACTTCCGGACCGTCGATCTCGATGATGAGATTGTCGATGCCAAGTCCGAACACCGTCGCCATGAGATGTTCGACGGTTCCGATATGCTGGCCGACCGGATCGCCGAGCATGGTGCACAGGTCGGTGGCGCCGACCTCGGAGACCAGCGCGCGGAACTCGCGGAACTCGCCGCCATTCGCGAGGTGGAACACGATGCCGGTATCGGCGTCGGCGGGCAGGAAATGAACGGTGACGGGCTTGCCGCTGTGGACGCCGGTGCCGGTCAGCGTCACGCGCGCCTTAACTGTCGTCTGATAGTCGTGCAAGACAAACCCCATAAGCCCAAACCGCCTGTGTCCGCTTGTCAGCCTTAGGCATTATCGGCCCGACGGATCATCTGGCCTGCGCGCAAAAGCGGCGAATGAGCAAGGCAGCGGCTCTGATAACATCGGCAGGCAGGGCCAACTCCCCGAATCCCGGCAAACCGACTTTAGTCCGACGCGAAGATAGTGGCCCGTCCGGGAGACTCCAAATCACGGTTTCTTACCCCGTGTAACCGCTGCCCTGAACGAAGAAACACTCGTAATCCGTTGTTTCTCTATAACTTTTAAAGGCAACAGGCAGACGATTCTCTCGCCCGCCTGTTAACAGCTGTTATATATCGTTAGGGTATGTTCTGCCCGAAAGTGCACAGCGGTTTTGGGAGAACGACATTATCAAACATTGCTTAAAGCGCGCCGCACAGGCGGCGCGCTTTAACGATTAGTTCGCCTGGCGACGCAGGAACGCCGGGATCTCCAGCTGGTCGTCTTCCTGCACCGTGCGGCTTTGAGGCGTGAGGCGCCCCTGGTCGTCGAGCTGGCCGCGGCGCGGCGCATAGAGCTGCGGGTCCTGGCTGGCGAGGCGGCGCATTTCCGGTGCCGCCTGGCGCAGTTTCGGCTCGCGCGGCTGCGCCGGCTGCAGCCGGGCCGGCTCTTCCTCGCGGCGGGTCAGGCCGTTGGTCAGCCGCTTGATCAGCCCCATCGGTCCGCTGTTCTCATGATCCGCAGGGCGGCTCTTGGCCTCCACCTCGGCCCTCACGACCGGTGGAAAGTCCTCGACGCGCGGCATGCGCTGCGGCGCTGCAGCCACAGGCTGCGGCATCTCGCGCTGCGGCGCGGGCTGCATGACCGGCTGCTGGGCGATCGGCTGCGGCTGAGGCTGGGCCGGCGGAGCCTGGAAGATCTTGCTCTGCGGGCGGAAGTCGTCGACCGGCGCGGGGCGCGGCTGTGCCATCGCGGCGGCGTTCGCCTCTGCAAGCTGGATCGCCTCGGCAACCGGATCGACGGCGCGCGGCTCGTAGGCCTGCTGCTGAACCGGTGCGGGACGGCTTTCCTGAACAGGTGCCGCGGGACGGGCGACCGGCTTCTGCGGCGCGCGGATGGAGATTGGCGCCGCGGCGATTTCGGCCGCCGACTTGTCGATGCCGGTAGCGACCACCGAGACGCGGATCACGCCTTCCAGTTCCTCGTCGAAGGTGGCGCCGAGGATAATGTTGGCGTCCTGGTCGACCTCCTCGCGGATCCGGGTCGCGGCTTCGTCGACCTCGAACAGGGTGAGGTCGCGGCCGCCGGTGATCGAGATCAGCAGGCCCTTGGCGCCCTTCATCGAGGTCTCGTCGAGCAGCGGGTTGGCGATCGCCGCCTCGGCGGCGGCCATGGCGCGGCCCTCGCCCGAAGCCTCGCCGGTGCCCATCATCGCCTTGCCCATCTCGCGCATCACCGAGCGGACGTCGGCGAAGTCGAGATTGATGAGGCCTTCCTTGACCATCAGGTCGGTGATGCAGGCAACGCCGGAGTAGAGTACCTGGTCGGCCATGGCGAAGGCATCGGCGAAGGTGGTCTTGTCGTTGGCCAGCCGGAACAGGTTCTGGTTGGGGATGACGATGAGCGTATCGACGCATTTCTGCAGTTCCTCGATGCCCATGTCGGCCGTCTTCATGCGGCGCTGGCCCTCGAAATGGAACGGCTTGGTGACGACGCCGACGGTGAGGATGCCCTTTTCGCGCGCCGCGCGGGCAACGACGGGTGCAGCGCCCGTGCCGGTGCCGCCGCCCATGCCGGCGGTGACGAAGCACATATGCGTGTTGGACAGATGATCGATGATCTCGTCGATGCACTCTTCCGCCGCCGCGCGGCCGACTTCCGGCTGCGAGCCGGCGCCGAGGCCTTCCGTGACATGCGCGCCGAGCTGAATCAGCCGCTCAGCCTTCGACATCGTCAGCGCCTGCGCGTCGGTGTTGGCCACCACGAACTCGACGCCGCGCAAGCCGGCTGTGATCATGTTGTTGACCGCGTTGCCGCCGCCGCCGCCGACACCGAACACGGTGATGCGTGGCTTAAGCTCGGTGATGTCCGGCTTCTTGAGATTGATGGTCATAGTCTCCGTCCTTTGCCTTTCCCGCCGCCTCGCCGCTGCGGCCGCCTTTGGGGCTGTCCCCGTCAAATTAAAAACTGTCTCTCAACCACTGACCCATGCGATGCAGTTTTCCGCCCGTTCCGGTCATCCTGAAACCGGAAAGTCCTTTCGCCGAATGGCTCTCGAAGCTCGCCATTTGAGGATAGATCAGAAGCCCGACCGGGGTCGAAAACGCCGGCCCCTTGGCCGCTTCCGGCAGGCCTGCCACGCCGAGCGGCCGGCCGATGCGCACGTTGCGCCCAAGAATGCGGCGCGCCGCCTCCGGCAGGCCCGCCAGTTGGCTGGCGCCGCCGGTGAGGACGACCCGCTTGCCGACGGCGTTGCCGTAGCCCGATTTGTTCAGCCGGTCGCGCAAAAGCTCCAGCGTCTCGTCGATGCGCGCCCGGATGATCCGCGTCATCACCGAGCGCGGGATCTGTAGCGGCAGCTCGCCCTCCTCGCCGATCGGCTGGATGGAAACCAGGTCGCGGTCGTCCGCACTGCCCGGCAGCGCAGAGCCATGCATTACCTTCAATCGCTCGGCGGCGTCGAGCGAAGTCGACAGCCCCTTGGCCATGTCGAGCGTCACATGATTGCCGCCGATAGCGATGGCGTCGCCATGCACGAACTTGCCTTCCGAGAACACCGAAATCGTGGTCGTGCCGCCGCCCATATCGATGCAGGCCGCGCCCATTTCGAGCTCGTCGTCGACCAAAGCCGCGAGACCGCTGGCATAGGGCGTCGCCACCATGCGCTCGACCGACAGATGCGAGCGGTTGATGCAAAGCTCGAGATTGCGCATCGGCGCAGCATCGCCGGTCAGCACATGCATATCGACGCCCAGCGTCTCCCCGACCATACCGCGGGGATCCCGCACGCCGCGCTCGGCATCGAGCGAGAAGCCGACGGGAAGCGAATGAACCACCTCTCGCTCGGCCCGCAGCGCCTGCTTCGCGCCGGCAGCGAGCACGCGCTTGATGTCGGCTTCCTCGACCTGATGGCCGCCGAGATTGATGGTTGCCGAAAAGGCCTCGCTCTTCAGCCGGCCGGCCGTCATGTTGACGATAAGGGAATCGACGGTGAGCCCCGCCATGCGCTCGGCGGCGTCGACGGCGAGACGGATGGCATGCTCGGCGCGGTCGAGATCGACCACGACGCCCGACTTAACTCCCTGCGACTTCTGATGGCCGATGCCGATCACCTGGATGCGATGCGAGCGGCCGCGCAACAGCTTGCCGTCCTCGCGCGGCTTCAGCTTCGCCACCACGCAGCAGACCTTGCTCGAGCCGACATCGAGCACCGTCAGCGTGCCCGACCGGCGCGAAGAGGCATCACCGCCGCCGCCAAGCCAGCTCATATCTTCGTCTCCGGCTTGCGTTTCGTCAGGGTCTTCGGCTTGTCGCTGAGCGCGGCTTCGCGCTGCGTCGCCGCTTCCGGCGAGAGCTCGACGACCAGGCGATCGGACAACCTCATGTCGACGGCAGCGATGTCGCGCGTCAACAGTCCGTTATCATGGTCAAGCTTGACGAGCTCGGCGATCGCCTGATCCTCGCCGTCTTCCGGCAGCTTCACGGTGATGCCGTTCTCCAGCTTGAGATCCCAGCGCCGCTCGCCGACACGAATATAGCCTTTGACCCGCGCCGCCAGCTCGGGATAGCGCTTGATCCTCTCCAGGAAATCCGGCGCCTTGGCCGGCGCGCCCGTGCCGATGATCAGCGGCAGCAAAGCCTGCTTGCCGCCCGAGAACGGCGCGATCACCTCGCCCGACCGCTCGATGACCGAAAGCGAATTGCCCTGCTGCCAGAGCGCGAAGGGCTCACGCTCCTCGACACGGACCTCCAGCGTGTGAGGATAGATCTTGCGCACCGCCGCAACCTCGACCCAGGGCAACGTCGCGATGCGCTCGCGCGCAGCCTCGGCATCAAAGCCGATCAGCGACGTCCAGCCATCGAGGCCGAGGCGGTCCAGGATATCGATCTCGGAAGTCTGGCGATTGCCGACGACCTTGATCTGGTCGACGGCAAAACCGGTTCGGGCCGTCACGCCCTGCACGATGCTGTCGGCGTAGCCGCCGAGATAGGCCCCGTAGGCTCCGGCGGAAGCCAACAAGGCAGCCGAGAGGATCGCAGCCGAGAAGCGCGGCGCCTCGTACTCGCCATCGCAGAGACGGGCAAGCAAACGCACCGGCCGCCGCAGCTGGCGCGGCAACACGAAATGGTCGAACGATAGCGGCACGCCGAACAGCGCGGGCCCAGTCCCGCGGCCCTTGCCCTGGCCCCACCTCAACGCAGACACGAAGCGTCCTCCACCATCCAACTCAACAATTCACCGAACGAATGCCCCGCTTGCGCGGCGATTTCAGGCACCAGAGACGTCGGCGTCATGCCCGGCTGGGTGTTGATCTCGAGCCAGACAACCTCGCCGTTTTCGGAGTGACGGTCGTCGTAACGGAAGTCCGACCGGGAAACGCCCCGGCAGCCGATAGCAAGATGAGCCTTGAGGGCCAGTGTCTGTATTTTTTGGTAAATATTCGGTGAAATTTTTGCAGGGGTTTCGTGTTTTGATCCACCCGGGACGTACTTTGAATCGTAGTCGTAGAAGGAATGACCGGTCGGGATGATTTCACAGACCCCGAGCGCCACGTCACCCATCACCGCGCAGGTCAACTCGCGCCCGTGGATGTAGCGCTCGACCATGACGATCTCGCCATACTTCCATTCGGACGAGCCGATGACTTGCGGCGGATGCGACTGCCCCTCGTGCACGATGACGACGCCGAAGCTCGAGCCTTCATTGACCGGCTTCACCACGTAAGGCGGCTTCATCGGATGCTTGTTCTGGACGGAGAAGCGGTTGACCACCTTCGATTCCGCGACGGGAATGCCGGACGCCTTGGCGACCTTCTTGGCCTGCTCCTTGTTCATGGCCAGCGCCGAAGCGAGCACGCCCGAATGGGTGTAGGGAATTCCGAGATATTCGAGAATTCCCTGGATGGTGCCATCCTCGCCGAACGGGCCATGCAGCGCGTTGAAGGCGACATCGGGCTTGAGCTCGGCAAGCACAGACCCGACATCGCGCGAAACATCGACGCGGGTGACCTGATAGCCTTCATTCTCGAGCGCATCCGCACATGCCTTCCCCGACGACAGAGACACGGGCCGCTCCGAGGAAAATCCCCCCAGGAGAACAGCCACATGCTTCTTCTTCATCCCGCCTTCCCCTTTCACGCCGGGCCTGCAACCAATATTTCCGCACGCAACATTTCCGCACATTGAGTCCGAGTCTTCCGGCAGGTTGCCCCCCCAGACGGAAAACGCGGGTAACGCGTCAAACGACTCAAATCAGGAAACGCTTTAGAGCAGAGAATCAGAGAGTTGATTCCCTGGCAAGTACCTATGATTCCGAGAGATTCACTTTCCGCGAAAACGGGCGAGAAAAGTGTGTTGTTGAGTCTTTGCGGTAACGCTTGACGGCGTCGCCGACGACGCAAGTTCAAGCACTACTTGAACATCGCAGCGAGCTAAAGAAGCTGGCCCAGGAACTCCTGCACCGCGTGACCCGGCCGGAAGTTGCCCAGCCGCTTGATCTCCCAATGCAAGCGGATGCCCGAATTTTCCAGCACCCGCGCGCGCACCGTCTCGCCGAGATATTCGAGATCGTAGCCGGTCGCCGTGCCGGTGTTGATCATGAAGTTGCAGTGCATGGGAGACATCTGCGCGCCGCCGATCATCAGCCCGCGGCAGCCGGCCTTGTCGATCTCTCTCCACGCCGACGAGCCTTCCGGGTTCTTGAAGGTCGAACCGCCGGTCTTCTCGCGGATCGGCTGCACCGTCTCGCGATGGTTCTGCACGGCATCCATCGCCGCCTTAATCGCAACCTTGTCTTGCGGGATGCCCTCGAAGATGGCGGAGGTAAAGATCAACCCGCCAGGCGCCGACGAATGGCGGTAGGCATAGCCCATATCCGCATTGCTCAGCGTATGGACATTGCCTGCGCGATCGAGCGCCTGCACCTCGACCACGCGCTCGCGCGTCTCGACGCCATTGGCGCCAGCGTTCATCCTCAGCGCCCCGCCGACAGCGCCCGGAATGCCGTGATAGAAATGGAACCCGCCGATGCCGGCTTCATAAGCCACGGCAGCCAGACGCTTGTCCGGCGTTGCCGCGCCAGCCTTAATGGTGGTCGATCCGGTGACTTCGGCCTCGCCGAAGCCCTTGGCGGAGAGCCTCACCACAAAACCGGGGATGCCGCCGTCGCGCACCAGAAGGTTTGAGCCGACGCCGACGACCGTAATCAGGATTTCCTCCGGCACCGCGCGCAGGAAGGCCGCGAGGTCCTCCTCGTCGGCCGGCTGGAACAGCGCTTCCGCCAGCCCACCGGCACGGAACCAGGTGATCTTGTCCATCTCGGCATTGGGCGTGACGCGGCCGCGCAGGCCGGCAAGCTTGTCGCCGAGCTTGTCGATCAGGTCCTGGCCGCGCATCATGAGGGGCCCCCACCGAGTTCCTTGGGCAGCGCATAGGCCCATTGCGTGATGTTGCCGGCGCCAAGGAAGATGACGAAGTCGCCGGGCTTGGCAAGTTCGCGGACGGCCGGCGCGACCGCCGTCGGGCCTTCGATATAGCGCGCGTCGCGATGGCCGCCGGCACGGATGCGCGACACCAGCGCGTCCGAGGTCACGCCCTCGATCGGTTCCTCGCCGGCCGCGTAAACGGGCGCCACCATGACCGTGTCGGCATCGTTGAAGCAGACGGAAAACTCATTGAACAGGTCGTGCAGCCGGGTGAAGCGGTGCGGTTGCGCGATCGCGATGACGCGGCCCTTTGTGGCCCCGCGCGCGGCCTTGAGCACCGCCGCGATCTCCACCGGGTGGTGGCCGTAATCGTCGAAGACCTCGACGCCGTTCCAGGAACCGGTGTGCGTGAAACGCCGCTTGACGCCGGCGAAGGATGACAGGCCTTTCTTGATGGCTTCGGCGGACAGACCGAGCTCGTGCGCGACCGCGATCGCCGCCGTCGCGTTGGAGACATTATGGCGGCCGGGCATGGGCAGTCGCAGACCTGTGATCGTCGTCGTGCCCCGTCCCTTGCGGTCGCGGATCACCACGTCGAACTCGGATGTAGCTCCGTCCATGCGATGATTGGCGAAGCGCACGTCGGCCTGGGCATTCTCGCCATAGGTGATGACGCGCCGATCCTCGATGCTGCCGACCAGCGCCTGCACCTCCGGATGGTCGGTGCACATCACGCCGAAACCGTAGAACGGAACGTTCTCGACGAACTGGCGGAAGGCCTCGCGCACCTTGTCGAAGCTGCCATAGTGGTCGAGATGCTCGGGGTCGATGTTGGTGACGACGGCGATGTCGGCCGGCAGCTTGAGGAAGGTACCGTCGCTCTCGTCGGCCTCGACCACCATCCACTCGCCGTCACCCATGCGGGCATTGGTACCATACGCGTTGATGATGCCGCCATTGATGACGGTCGGGTCGAGCCCGCCGGCTTCGAGCAGCGTCGCGACCATGGAGGTGGTCGTCGTCTTGCCATGCGTGCCGCCGATGGCGACCGCCTGGCGGAAGCGCATCAGCTCGGCCAGCATCTCGGCGCGGCGCACGACCGGCAGCAGTTTCTCGCGCGCCGCCTTGAGCTCTGGGTTGGATTTCTTGATGGCGGTCGACACCACGACCACCTCGGCCTCGCCGATATTCTCGGCCTTGTGGCCGACGAAACATTCGATGCCCTTGTCGCGCAGCCGCTGCACATTGGCGCCGTCCGCCTGGTCCGAGCCCTGCACCTTGTAGCCGAGATTGTGCAGCACCTCGGCAATGCCGCTCATGCCGATTCCGCCGATGCCGATGAAATGCACGAGGCCGATCGTCTGCGGCATCTTCATGCGCGCGTCCTCCTGTAGTCGGAAACCGTTTTGCCGGACGCAATAGCCTCTGCGAGATCGCCGAGCAACCGCGCCGCGTCGGGTTTTCCGGCCGAGCGGGCAGCCGCGGCCATTGCGGTCAGCCGGCCGGGATCCTCCATCAGCCCGCCGACCAGCGCGGCGATCCGCTCGGCCGAGAGCGTCGATTGCTGATGGACCTCGGCCCCACCGGCGGAGGCAAGTGCCGCGGCGTTCGCCGCCTGGTCGTGATCGAGCGCATGCGGGTAAGGCACCAGCAGCGCCGGGCGTCCGATGACCGCGATCTCCGATACGGTCGAGGCACCGGACCGCGACATCACCAGATGTGCGGCCGCCATGCGCGCCGCCATATCGGTGAAGAAGGGCGAGACCTGCGCGTCGACGCCGAGATCGGCATAGGCGGTCTTCACTCGCGCCACGTCTTCCGCGCGCGCTTGCTGGGTGATCGCCAGCCGCTTGCGCTGCGCTTCGGGCAAAAGCGCGATCGCCGCCGGCACAGCATCGGAAAAGAACTGCGCACCCTGGCTGCCGCCGAAGACCAGGAAGCGGAACGGCTCGCTGGCATCCGACGCGACATAAGGCGATTTCGCCGCTTCAAGTATCTGCGGCCTCACAGGATTGCCCGTGGTCACCGTCTTGGCGCCGGCCGCGCTTTCCCCCTCTGGCAGGAAACCGCCGGCAATCGCATCGACCCGGCTCGACAGCGCCTTGTTGGCACGGCCCATGACGGCGTTCTGCTCATGGATCAGCGTCGGCACCTTGCGCCGTGTCGCCGCATAGAGCGGCGGCAATGTCGGATAGCCGCCGAAGCCGACGACGACGTCGGGCTTGATCCTGGCGATGACACGCCCCGCTTGCCGCACGCCTTGCCAGATCGCCCAGAAGGCGGCGAGCACGGCGAAGGGATTCTTCGAGCCCAAAGTCGCCGAGCGGATGGAGTGGATCGCGGCGGCGGGAAAGTGGCCGGAGTAGCGCTCCGCGCGGCGGTCGGTGGCAAGATGCACCTCCCAGCCCCGCTCGATCAGCTCATGCGCAAGCGCCTCGGCTGGGAACAGATGTCCGCCCGTTCCGCCGGCCGCCAGCAGGATGACACCCCTCGACATCCCGCCTCATTCCGCCGGCATGGCGCGCTGCGAGAAGGCGTAGCCAATCTGCTTGCGCTTTTCGGGATGCCTGCGCGTCAGCGCCAGCACCATGCCCATCGAGACGGCAATCGCGATCTGCGAGGAGCCGCCGTAGGAAATGAAGGGCAGCGTCATGCCCTTGGCCGGCATCAACTGTAGGTTCACGCACATGTTGATGGCCGACTGCAGGCCGAAAATGGTGACGAGCCCGCCGACGGCGTAACGGGTGAAGTCGTCATGCTCCTTGAGCGCGATGCTCAATCCGCGCAGCACGATGAAAGCGAAAATCGACATGATGAAGAAGCACATGATCAGCCCGAACTCCTCGCCCGCGACCGAAAACACGAAGTCGGCGTGGCTGTCGGGGATGACCCGCTTCACCGTGCCCTCGCCTGGGCCGACGCCGAACCAGCCGCCATTGATCAGCGCCTCGCGGCCCATGTCGACCTGGAAAGTGTCGCCTTCGCCGGTGAGGAACTTGTCAATGCGGGCGGCCACATGCGGAAACACTGTATAGGCCGCGAACACGCCGCCGACGCCGGCAGCCCCCAGCGCGACGATCCAGAACCACGGCAGGCCGGCCATGAAGAACATCACGCCCCAGGTGCCCAGCACCAGCATGGTCTGGCCGAGATCCGGCTGCGCGATCAGCAGCGAGATCACCAAGGCCAGCAGCAGCATGGCGAACAGATTGCCGGGAATGTCTGGCTGGCGCTTGTGCTCGGCAAACAGCCAGGCGCAAATGATGACAAAGGCCGGCTTCAGGAACTCGGACGGCTGGATCGAGAGCCCGGCGAGCGATACCCAGCGCCGCGCGCCCTTCACCTCGACGCCGATATAAAGAACCGCCACCATCAGCACCAGCATGATGCAGATCATCGCCAGCGACATGCGCCTTATTTGTCGCGCTTCCAGGAAGGAAACCGCGAGCATCACGACGAGCGCCGGGATGGTGAAGATGATCTGTCTTGTGGCGAAGTGGAAGCTGTCGAGACCGATGCGCTCGGCGACCGCCGGGCTTGCGGCGAAGGACAAGACGATGCCGAGCCCCATCAGCGACAGGAATGCCGCCAGGAACCAGCGATCGATCGTCCACCACCAGGTTGCGACCGGACTTTTGTCGAGACGGCTTTGCATCAACGTGGCCCTCCGATGGGTTTCACCCCATCAATAGCAGTCGCAGCTTGCCTGAAGGCTTCGCCGCGAACCTCGAAATTCTTGAACTGGTCGAAACTGGCGCAGGCCGGCGAAAGCAGGACGACGGCCTCGCCGCCGGTGTCGCCCGCGGCGTCATGGGCGGCGTGCTCGACCGCGGCCGCCAACGTTCCGGAAATTTCGTAAGGCACCGCCTCGCCGAGCGTGGCGGCGAAAGCGGGAGCGGCCTCGCCGATCAGATAGGCCTTGGCGATGCGTGGGAAGAAACCGCGCAGCGGCTCTATCCCGCCTTCCTTGGGTAGGCCGCCTGCGATCCAATAGATGCGGTTGAAGCTCGACAGCGCGGGAGCCGCCGCATCGGCATTGGTCGCCTTGGAATCGTTGACGAACAGCACATGATCCTTGCGGCCCACCTGCTCCATGCGGTGCGCCAGCCCCGGGAAGCTTTCCAGCCCCGCCTGGATCTCGCCGAGTTCCAGCCCGACCCTGAGGCAGGCGGCCACGGCGGCGAGCGCGTTCTGCGCATTATGCTGGCCGCGCAGCGAGCCGATGCCTTCCAGGAATGCGGTGCGGCTGTAGCGACCGTGCACGGCTTCCATCAGATTCGTGCCGTCAGCGAAATAGCCGTCGGTCAGCGGCAGGCGCTTGGAAATGCGGATCACTTGCCGGCCTGCCCGCTCCAGCCGGTCGGCGATCTGGGCGCACCAGGAATCGTCGACGCCGATGATCGCGGTGTCGCTGCCGGCGACCAGCCTTTCCTTGATCGAGGCGTAATGGGCCATGGTGCCGTGGCGGTCGAGATGGTCAGGCGTCAGATTGAGCAGGATGCCGGCGGTCGGATTGATCGAGGGCGCGAGATCGATCTGGTAGGAAGAGCATTCCACCACATAGTGCCGTTCGGGCTCGGGCGGATCGAGCGTCATGATGGCGCGGCCGATATTGCCGCCCATCTGGGTGTCGCGTCCGGCCGACTTCAGGATGTGCGCCGTCATCGCCGTGGTCGTCGATTTGCCGTTGGTGCCGGTGATCGCGACGAAGGGTGCGGCCGGCGCGCGCTGGATGCGCTCGCGGCAGAACAGCTCGATATCGCCGATCACCTCGACGCCGGCGCCGCGCGCCAGTTCCACCGTCCAGTGCGGCTTCGGGTGCGTGAGCGGCACCCCGGGCGACAGGACAAAGGCCGCAAAACGCGACCAGTCGGCGCCGCGCAGGTCGCCGGTCGCGATCCCGGCGGCTGCTGCCTTGGCGACGCTGTCCGGATTGTCGTCCCAGGCGAGGATCTCGGCGCCGCCGGCGATCAGCGCATGCGCGGTGGCAATCCCCGACCCGCCGAGCCCGAAGAGCGAAACGCGTTTGCCTGCAAATGAAGCGGCGGCGATCAAGCGGGCATCCTATCTGAGCTTGAGGGTGGAGAGGCCGACCAGCGCCAGGATGACGGCGATGATCCAGAAGCGGATCACCACCTGGCTTTCGGTCCAGCCGAGCTTTTCGAAATGGTGATGGATCGGTGCCATCAGGAAGACGCGCTTGCCGGTCATCTTGAAATAGCCGACCTGGATGATGACCGACAGGATCTCCACCACGAACAGGCCGCCGACAATGACCAGCACGATCTCGTGCTTGGTGGCGACAGCGATGGTGCCGATCAGGCCGCCCATGGCAAGCGAGCCGGTGTCGCCCATGAAGATTGCGGCCGGCGGCGCGTTGAACCACAGGAAGCCGAGGCCGGCGCCGATGACGGCGCCCAGCACGACCGCCAGTTCGCCGGTGCCGGGAACGAAATGGATCTGCAGATACTCGGCGAACACCGCGTTGCCGGAAAGATAGGCGATGACGCCGAACGACGCCGCAGCGATCATGATCGGCACGATCGCCAGCCCGTCCAGACCGTCGGTCAGGTTCACCGCATTGCCGGCGCCGACGATCACGAAGCAGGAGAACGGCACGAAGAACCAGCCGAGATTGATCAGGAATTCCTTGGCGAACGGGAAGGTCAGCGACGACGAGAACGGCGCCTGGCCATTGTGCATGATCACCCAGGCCGCGATGCCGGCGACAACGAATTCGATCGCCAGCCGCGCCTTGCCGGAGAAGCCCAGATGCGACTGTTTCGTCACCTTGAGATAATCGTCGTAGAAACCGATCGAGCCGAAGCCGACGGTGACCAAAAGCACCACCCAGACATAGATGCTGGAGAGGTTTGCCCACAGAAGCGAGGAGCCGATGATGCCGGACAGGATCATCAGCCCGCCCATCGTCGGCGTTCCGGCCTTCTTGAAATGTGTCTGCGGTCCGTCGGCGCGGATCGGCTGCCCCTTGCCCTGGCGAAGCCGCAGCGAATTGATGATGGTCGGTCCGAATATGAAGACGATCAGCGCCGAAGTGATCAGCGCACCGCCGGTGCGAAAGGTGATGTAGCGGAAGACATTGAAGGCCGAGATCTTGTCCGCGAAATCAACGAGTAAAGTGAGCATCGGTCCCCCGGATCCCGACCTCAGGTCGGTTCAATGGTTGCGGCTTCCGCCGGAAATTTGCCGAGCAATGCCTCGACCAGCTTTGAAAAGCCGATGCCTTTCGACGACTTGACCATCACCACGTCGCCCGGCCTGATCGCCGACATGACGACGGGCTTCAGCTCTTCGGCTCCTGGCCGGTACTCGGTTTCGACATCCGAAGGCAAAACCTCGGCCAGTGCCCGCATCTCCGGGCCGCCGAGAAAGACGTTGCGCGTTTCTGTGCCGACAATAAGTTCGGCAAGGGCCGCGTGGAGCTTCGCCGAATGGCTGCCGAGTTCCAGCATGTCGCCAAGCACGGCGATGCGCCTGCCCTCGCCCGATACCGGCGTGGCGTTGAGCAGCGCCATGGCTGCCGCCATCGACGCCGGATTGGCATTGTAGCTCTCGTCGATCAGCGTGATCGGACCGTTCGGATGGCGCAAAATGTGGCGCCGGCCGCGCCCGCGCTCGGCCGAAAGATCGGCGAGCGCCGCCGCGACCTTGTCGAGATCGGCGTCGACCAGTTGCGCGGCGCCAAGCACCGCCAGAACATTCTGCACGATGTGGCGGCCGGGCGCCCCCACACGGGCCGTCACGTCCCTCTTGCCGATCTTGACCGCGATATCGGAGTGATCGGCATAAAGGTCGCAGCCAATAAGACGAAAGGCCGAGCGGGCGTTCTCGCCGAAGCCGAAGACATGCTCGACACCTGCATCCTTGGCCACTTTCCCGAGCAGCTTCCAACGCGGATCGTCGCGATTGAGCAGCGCGGCGCCGCCGGCCTCTATGCCCTCGAAAATCTCGGCCTTGGCCATGGCGATCTCGTCGAGATTCTTGAAGAAGCCGAGATGGGCGGCCGCGATCAGCGTGACGATCGCGACATGCGGCCTCACCATCTTGACCAGCGGCCTTATCTCGCCCGGATGATTCATGCCGATCTCGAAGATCGCGTAGTCGCAGTCTGCGGGCATGCGCGCCAAGGTAAGTGGCACGCCCCAGTGATTGTTAAACGACTGCGCCGAGGCGTGCACCTTGCCGACCGCCGACAGCACATGGCGCAGCGCTTCCTTTGTGGTCGTCTTGCCCGCAGAGCCGGTCACCGCGATGATCTTGGCCCGTGAGCGAGCGCGCGCCGCAATGCCGAGCTTTTCCAGCGCCGCAAGCACATCCTGCACGACGACCATCGGCGCCGTCAGCCGGCCAAGGGACGGCAGCTTGCCCTCGGCCACCACCAGCACCGCAGCGCCCGCCTTCACTGCAGCGGTTGCGAAATCGTGGCCGTCCATCGTCTCGCCCTTGATGGCGAAGAAGGCGTTGCCCGGCTCGAGGCTGCGGCTGTCGATCGAAATGCCGGTGATGCCTTCCGGCAGCGAGCCGATCGGCCTGCCGCCCATGGCCTCGACAAGCGCTTGCGACGTCCACAGCAAGCTCATGCGGCGCGCTCCTGCAGCGCCTCGCGCACTTCCTCATGATCGGAAAAGTGGAAGGTTTCGGTGCCGATCGTCTGGCCTTCCTCATGCCCCTTGCCGGCGACGATCAGCGTATCGCCGGCATGGAGCATGGCGACGGCCTCGTGGATCGCTTTGCGGCGGTCGCCGATCTCGATGGCGCCGGGCGCCGCGGCAAGGATTGCCGCGCGGATGGTTTCGGGGATTTCCGTGCGCGGATTATCGTCGGTGACGATGACGACATCGGCGAGCCGGGTCGCGATCTCGCCCATGATCGGCCGCTTGCCGCGATCGCGGTCGCCGCCGCAGCCGAAGACGACAACGACCCGGCCCGTGGTGAACGGACGAACCGAGGTCAGGACATTTTCCAACGCGTCGGGCTTGTGCGCGTAGTCGACATAGACCGGAGCGCCGGCGGCCGTCGTGCCCACAAGGTCGAGGCGGCCCGGCGCACCTTTGAGTTTCTCCAATGCGGCCAATGCCTTATCAACGGATGTTCCAGTCGAGATGGCGAGGCCGGCCGAAACCAGCGCGTTGGCGATCTGGAAATCACCTGCCAACGGCAGGTCGATCTCGTGAAGCACACCATCGGCCTCCACCTCGGCACGCTGGCGCCGCCGCTCATGCTCGACGCGCTTCAGCGTCAGGAATTCGCCGTGTCGGCCGACGGTCAGAACATTGAGGCCCGCTGCCCGCGCGGCATCAACCGTCGGCTGCGACCAGGGATCGTCGGCGAAGATCACGGCCGGCGCCCCCTTCGGCAGCAGCGTGTCGAACAGACGCAGCTTGGCACGGTGATAATCCTCAACCGTCGGATGGTAATCCATGTGGTCGCGGCCGAGATTGGTAAAGCCGCCGGCGGCCAGTTTGACGCCGTCGAGCCGACGCTGGTCGAGACCATGGCTGGAAGCCTCCATCGAGGCGTGCGTTACCCCTGCCTCCGCCAGTTCCTTGAGCAACTGGTGCAGGGCGACGGGATCGGGCGTGGTCAACGAGCCATATTCGTTGCGGCCAGGCGCCACCACGCCCGTCGTGCCGATCGAAGCGGCGGCAAAACCTGCCTGCTCCCAGATCTGGCGGGTGAAGGCGGCAACGGATGTCTTTCCGCTGGTACCGGTGACGGCGACCATCGTCCGAGGCTGCTTGCCAAAGAAGCGCGCAGCGCTCAGCGCCAATGCCAGACGCGGATCATCGACGGCAAGAACCGGGATCGACAGACCGGAGATGGTATTGCCTTTGGCCGCCACGATTGCGGCAGCGCCGCGGCCGGCGGCATCGGCAGCATAGGTCGAGCCATCAGCCTTGCTGCCGGCGAGCGCGAAAAAAACGACGCCCGGTCTTACCTGGCGGGAATCGGAGGAGAGACCGGTAACCTCCAGATCGGGGGAAGCTGTTCCCTCGACAGGCAGGATACCGGCTAGATTTTTCAGATACATTGAGTCCCGTTCACCGCAACAAAATAGCGCGCAGTTGCCGGCGCGCCCCAAGAATCACTGATAGGAAACCAGCGTTGCACCATTTTCATGGCTGAAATCTGGCTTCACGCCAAGCATCGAAGCCGCACGCCTGACGATGTTGCCTGCCATGATGCCGGCATTCGAGGCGGCGGTGGCGCCCATGCCGGGCTTTTCCGGCTTCGGCTCATCGGCGATGGTCAGCACGATATATTGCGGATCGTCCATCGGAAAGGCGGCGACGAAGGCGTTGAAATTCTTCTCTTTCGAGTAACGACCGTTGACGACCTTTTCCGCCGTGCCCGTCTTGCCGCCGACGCGGTAACCCGGAACCCTGGCGCTCTTGCCCGAGCCTTTCTCGGCGTTGAGTGCGTAGAGATAGCGCATCCCTTCCACCGTTGTGTCCTTGACCACCCTTTTGGCCACCTCCATCGCCTGCTCGGCCGTGCGCGGCAGAAAAGTCGGCTCGATCAAATAGCCACTCATCAATGCGGCGCAGCCGACGGCAGTCTGCAGGGGCGTTGTCGAGACGCCATGGCCGAAGGCGATGGTGATCGAATTGACCTGCTTCCATACTTTCGGTTCGGTCGGGCGCGCCACTTCCGGCAATTCCGTCTGCATCTTTTCGAGCACGCCTAGCCGATGCAGGAACTCGCGATGCCCTTCGATGCCGACAGCCTCGGCTTCTTTGGCCGAGCCGATGTTGGACGAATAGATGAACACTTCGGGCACCGAAAGCACACGGCCTTTGCTGTGGAAGTCATGGATGGTCTGGCGGCCGATCCTGATCGGGCGCGACGCATCGAAGCGACTCTCCAGCGTCACCTTGCCGGAATCGAGCGCCATGCCGGTGGTGAAGCTCTTGAAGGTCGAGCCCATCTCGTAGAGCCCGGCCGACATACGGTTCAGCCGGTCCTTTTCCTGAGCATTGTAGGGATTGTTGGGGTCAAAATCCGGCACCGAGGCCATGGCCAGGACTTCGCCGGTCTTGATATTGAGGACCACCGCGCCGGCCGCGATCGCGTGAAACCGCTCCATGCCGGTCGCCACCTCGTCGCGCACCACATGCTGGACGCGCAGGTCTATCGACAGCTTCACCGGCTTCAGATCCCTAGCCACCGCCAGTCCTGACGCCTGCAGATCGGTCAGGCCCTGGTCATCGATGTACTTCTCCATACCGGAGATGCCCTGATTGTCGATGTTGGTGAGCCCGACAATGTAGGATGACGTTTCGCCGCTCGGATAGAAGCGGCGCTTTTCGGTGCGGAAACCGAGACCCGGGATGCCGAGCGCCATGATGTCGGCCTGCTGCTTCGGCGTCAGCTGCCGCTGCAGCCAGACGAAGCCGGCGCCGCTCTTCAGCTTGTGATAAGTCTGCTCGTAGTCAATCTCGGGAAGTACGGTCGAGAGCTTCTCGATCGCCTCGTCGGCGTCGACGATACGGCGCGGCTCGGCGAACAGCGACGCCGTCTTGATGTCGGTCGCCAGCACCTCGCCGTTGCGGTCGACGATGTCCGGCCGCGATGCAGTGACGCGGCTCTGCGGACCACCCGAATTGTCCGGATTCTGCAGGCCGAGATAGACCAGTCGGCCGGCAATCGTCGAATAGATGGTGAAGAACACCGCCATCGTCATGACGATGCGGGTCTTGGCCTTGCCGCCGGTTGCCTTGCGGGCGGCGTCGACGACGATCGAGCCGTCCTCAGCTGCCTTGCTTCGGCGCTTCAGCAGGTTGCCGATCCCTGGAAGCCTGCTGATCATTGCACGGTGCTCCCGGTCACCACCGGATCCTTGCCGTCCGACGGCCCTTTGCCCGAATTGTCGGCCATGCCGCCGAGCGGCTGCGACGACAGGTCCTCGATATTGAGCGGCTTCATCGGCACGTCGTCGAGCCCGCCGATTTGGTGGGCGTTGAGCGGCTCGAGCCCGAGCTGCGACTTGTAGATTTCGGCAAGCTTCTGCAGCCGCGCCGGCTGGGTGAGCAGGCTCCAGTCCGCCTTGAGAAGATCGATTGTGTCTTCCTCGTAGCGGATCTGCGCCTGCAGCTTCTGCACCGCCGCCAGATGGTCCTCGGCCTCGCGCTTGGTCTTGTAGGTCAATGCCGCCGCCGAGACCATTACGGCGATCAGGACTATATCGCTGGTGCGAAACACGTGCTTACCTCTCCCCCGGCCGCTCGACGGCGGGAAGCTTTGGAAGGCCGAAAATCGAAAAGTCGCCGGCGCGCGCAGGCGCGCCGGTGCGGATTGCCGCGCGCAGCCTCGCCGAGCGCGCCCGCGGATTGCCGGCGATCTCGGCCTCTCCCGGCGTCACCCCGCCGCCGGATTTGCGGAAGGTCGCCAGCCGCGCCGGCGCGTCCGGCATATGACGCGATCCGCTGGCCGCATCGGCGCGATCGGCGATGAAGCGCTTGACGATGCGATCCTCCAGCGAATGAAAGGTCACGACGGCGAGCCTGCCGCCCGGCTTCAGCACCCGCTCGGCGGCGAACAGCGCGCTCGCCAACTCGCCGAGCTCGTCATTGACGAAGATGCGCAGCGCCTGAAAGACGCGGGTGGCGGGATGGATCTTGTCCTTCGGCGCGCGGCCGACATGGGTGGCGATGGCGTCGGCAAGATCGAGCGTGCGCTCGAAGGGCCGCTTCTCGCGCCGGGCCTCGATCATGCGGGCGATGCGGCCGGCATGCCGCTCTTCGCCGAGAAAGCCGAAGATGCGGGCAAGGTCGCCCGCCTTGAAGGTGTTCACGACGTCGGCGGCGCTCAGGCCAGCCTGCGCCATGCGCATGTCGAGCGGTCCGTCAGCGCGAAAGGAAAAGCCGCGCCCGGCCTGGTCGAGCTGCATCGACGAGACGCCGATGTCGAGCACGACGCCGTCGGCGCTTTCGACATGCTTGTCCAGGGTCGAGAACGGCTCCTGAACGAGCTTCAGCCTGCCGCCGGCCTGCTGTTCCAGAGCCTGGCCCGCGGCGATCGCATCCGGATCGCGGTCGATGGCCACGACCGAGGCGCCGCGCTCGAGGATGGCGGTGGTGTAGCCGCCGGCGCCGAACGTGCCGTCGACGATCGTCTCGCCCGCCTTGGGGTCAAGCGCCTCCAGCACTTCGGCAAGGAGGACCGGAATGTGACGGACCAGTCCGCCAACGGCGTGAAGATCATCGCCGTGGCCAGTCATCATTCCGGTCGCTCCCCGGGCTTCGTCCCCTGCCGAAGCTGCAAAAGCCTGGCTCGAGCCTGCGCCCCATAGGCGGCAAGTCGGCCCGGCTCCCAGATCTGGAAGAAATTGCCGCGGCCGACAAAGGCCACCTCGTTCGAGATGCCCGTGTGCTCGCGGATGAAATCGGTCATCGTGATGCGGCCGTCCTGGTCGAGTTTCAGGAACGTCCCGTCGCCATGGCAGAAGAAGGACATATCGTCCGCCGTCTGCAGGAAGGGATCTTCCAGCGCGATCCGCTGCTCGTAGCCGTCGAGCAGATCGAGCCCGCCGACGTCCATCGCCGGAAGGTCGAGGCAGCGTAGCGCATAGAGTTCCGCATAGCCACGTTTCTGCACGACCGAACGGAAATGCGCCGGAACGGATACCCGCCCCTTCGCATCGATCCTGTTCACTGCGTTTGACAGAAATCGGTCCACTACGCCTTACAGCCGCTGTCGCCGCCGCACCCCTGCCCATGTTTTTCTCCGCGCCGCCGCCGCGCATCGCCTCGCGACAAATCGCTTCATTCACCAAGGCGAAAACCGGCAAACGCGCAGCCGCCGCGACTGCCCGATTGGCGTACGCTTCACCCTGACGCGGAACGAAAGCTTGATGAGAATGGGATATCATGGGGTAATATGGGCGTCAACGGGAAGAGGCATCACAAACACGCATGCCACAACCTGAAAGCGCAGGCTTGCGGCACGTCTCGTCTTTATCGTCCATTAAGCCTAACGAAGCGTTTAGAAGGCTCTGGCCCAAAAGGACGCGGCTTGCCGCGAAGGCCCGGCACGCCTAGCGTTCGGACGTCAGTTCAGTGAAGGAATGCGCCCAATGTCCGAAACCGCGAAGTCACGCGCCGCGACACTTGCCCATCTGCGCAGCGGCGATTTCGCCAAGGGCGATCCCATCCCTTTGCCGCTGACAATGGCCTCGATCTTTCATTCGCCGGGCGACGCGACGGGCTTCGATCAATACGGCCGCTTCAGCAATCCGACATGGCACGCGGTCGAGCATGCGCTTGGTCATCTCGAAGATGCGCAGTGCGTCGCCTTTCCGTCGGGCATGGCGGCGATTTCGGCAACGTTCTTTGCGCTGGTCAAATCTGGCGACCGCATCCTCTTGCCCTCGGACGGCTACCACACGACGCGGGCTCTGGCGGAGCGTTTTCTGAAACCGCTCGGCATCGCCTATGACGTGAGGCCGACATCGAGCATGCTCGACGGCGGCTTCGCCGGCTACCGGCTGGTCTTCGTCGAAACCCCCTCGAACCCAAGGCTGGATATCTGCGACATCGCCGCCGTCGCCAAGACCGCCCACGAACAAGGTGCGCTCCTCATCGTCGACAACACGACGATGACGCCCTTCGGCCAGCGCCCGCTCGACCTTGGCGCCGACATCGTGGTCTCGGCCGACACCAAGGCGATCAACGGTCACTCGGATGTGCTGTTCGGCCATGTCGCCAGCCGCGATCCGGATATTATCGCCAAGGTCAGGGACTGGCGAGAAACCGCCGGCGGCATTCCCGGGCCGTTCGAGGCCTGGCTCGTGCATCGCGGCCTTGAAACACTTGAGGTGCGGTACGATCGCATGTGCTCCTCGGCGGAAACGATCGCCCGCCGGCTCAAGGGGCATCGCGCCGTGAGCGGCTTGCGCTTTCCAGGCCTTGAGAGCGACCCCTCGCACAATCTGGCGCGTGCCCAGATGGAGCGCTTCGGCTTTCTCATCTCGTTCGAACTGGCTTCGGAAGAGAAGGCCGAGGATTTCATCAACAACTGCGCGCTGATTGAATCGGCGACCTCGTTTGGTGGCGTCCATACATCGGCCGAGCGGCGATCGAAGCGCGGCGATGCCGTGCCGCCCGGCTTCGTGCGGCTGGCCGTCGGCTGCGAGCCGGTGGAAGAGCTCTGGCAGGCGATCGAGGCGTCTTTGGACGGCTTGGCGGCTGAGCGGCTCGGAGCGCTGTAGAGGAAAATGCCAGCTGGCCTGTAAGCCGGGTTCTGTATGGCCCCCACGCCTTGCGGCGCGGGAACGTGGCGGCCATTCATCTTGGGCGCATGTCGCCATGCGCCTCACGCAACCTACCCGGGCGGTGGGCCGGAAACAGCCCTCGAAGGTTTCCCTTCGCACCGCCCCTATTCGGTCTTGCTCCCGGTGGGGTTTGCCGTGCCGCTTCTGTTGCCAGTCGCGCGGTGGGCTCTTACCCCACCCTTTCACCCTTGCCGCGGCGAATGCCGCGGCGGTTTGCTTTCTGTGGCACTTTCCCTGGGGTCTCCCCCGCCGGCCGTTAACCGGCACCGTGTCTCCATGGAGCCCGGACTTTCCTCACCCGCAGCCTTTCGGCTCTTGCGGGCGCGGCCGCCCGGCCAGCTGGCAAGGGCGTATAAAGGGATTCGCGCCTGAAAACGCAACAAAAAAGGCAACTGTCCCGCTTAGACAGGCGAACCGAGCGCTGCCATCTGCACCTTCACCTTGCTGCAATAGGCGGCCGAAATCGGATTCATCCGCGTCGCCCCATGGCCGGCATTGTATTTGAGGATGGTACCGCAGGTGGTGCCGCCACCTAGCCCCTGCGCCATGGCGAGGTACTTCATGCCGTATTTGATGTTGGTGTCGGGATCGAACAGTCCCTTGACCGAACCGGTATAGCCCATCATCCGGGCCGTCGCCGGCTTGATCTGCATCAGGCCGATCTCGCCGGCGCCGCCGACCATGTTGGGCCGGAAGTTGCTCTCGATCGTAATGACGGCCTTGGCCAGCGACACCGGTACGCCGTAGCTTGCCGCATAGCGGGCGATGATCGCCGAATATCGGCCGTCGCCAGTTGCCGAAGACAAGGCGGGCTTTTCAGGACGGATGGAAGCTGTCGCGGTCAGGTCGATGGTTTGCCTGCTGCGCTTTGCGTAGCGTTTGACTCTTGATTTCGCGGACCGCGCTGCGGCGGCTTTCTGCACCTTCGCCGGGGTAGCTCTCTTGGCCGTCGAAGTCTTGGCGCTTGGCGCAGCCTTGGGCTTTGAGGGGGTCGCAGCAAACCCATTGTCCGCCGCCCGGAGGCTCAGGGGGGCGCTGTTCGCTGGGCTGAAGGCAAAAGTCATCACTCCGGCAGCAACGGCTGCCGCTACAACGGTCAATCTTTGCATGTATTCCTGTTCTGTTAGAACCGCGCGAAGAATTTCACGCGGCGGGGCCAATCCAACACCGGAGCATCTTGGAGGGATAGATGCCCGACAACTTGCGGGAGATGCGTTTGGAGACCGAATTGGCGCCAATAAAGGCGAGGCAATTCACTTTGTATGACAAATTGTAATTTAGCCAGCTTGGCAGGCTATTTGGAAGAGGCTGCCTTTATCGCAGCCAAAAGCCTTTGGAGCGTGCTGATCGTCGAACCGTCCGCCACGCCGTCGACGAGCCGCCGTCGGAAATGCCGCTGAAACGCCGCCACCACGATTTCCGTCTGGCGGTCGAAGACACCCGATATCTCGGCGCTGTAGCCGTACAGCGCCAGCATCGATTGCAGGGCTTCCACGTCAGCACCTGCGTCGCCCGCCCTCAGCGCCGCGCCCGTCCTGATCGGAGCCGCGGGAACCAGATGGCCGACACCGGCGGCAAAGAGCGCCTTCCAGGGAAACTTCTCGCCCGGGTCGACCTTGCGTCCCGGCGCCACATCGGAATGCGCAAGCACCCTCTGCGGTGGAATGGAATGCCGGCCCGCGATCCCCGCGCATAAATCGATCACGGCCTTGACCTGCCGCTTCGGGAAGGTTTTGTAGCCCAGCGAATGCCCGGGGTTGACTATCTCGATGCCGACAGAGCAGGAGTTGATGTCGGTGCACCCGAACCATGAACTCTTGCCGGCATGCCAGGCGCGGTCGCTTTCGCGCACCATTTGCACGATGCGGCCGTCCTCATGCACAAGATAGTGCGAGGATACCTCGCTTGCCGGATCGCACAGCCAGGCCTCGGCCCCGGGCCCCGTCGGCATGCCGGTATAGTGCAGCACGATCATGTCGGGCCTGAGTGTCTCGCGTCGCGGACCGAAATTCGGCGATAGCCTGACCTCGGCACCCGGCTGGTCGGGCAAGAAACCGCTCATACGTGCCTGAGGCCCCGTTCGATCATCTCATAGGCGGCATTGATCGCAGCGACCCTTGTCGTGGCGATCTTGATGAATTCCTGCGGCAGGCCGCGCGCGATCAGCCGGTCGGGATGGTTGTCGGAGATCAGCTTGCGATAACGCTTCCTGACCTCCTCGAATGGCTTCCCGCGTTCGACGCCGAGAACCACATAGGGATCGGCGGCGCCCAGATTGACGTGGCGCGCCAGGATCGCCTGGTAATGCGCCTCATCGATCTGAAAAATCTCGGCGATGCGATGCAGGAATTGCCCTTCCCTCTCGTGAACCAGGCCATCCGCCTTGGCGATGTGGAACAGCCCGTCGAGTATGTCTTCCAGCATCTTGCAATTCGCATGACCGGAACCGCAAAGCTGCGACATGCGCTGGGCGTAGATTTCAAATCCGGCAACATCGCGCTTGGCGAGGTCATAGAGGCGCGCCACATTGCGCGTTTCGCTCGGCGGCACCTCAAAGATTTCCTGGAAGGCGCGCACCTCGTCCTGGGTGACGATGCCGTCGGCCTTCGCCATCTTGGCCGAAAGCGCGATCATCGCCACCGAGAAGGCCACGCGCCGGCGTAGATCCGGGTCGCCCGAGTACATGGTCCGCACGGCCTCGACGACATCGCCGACGCCCGAGGACGCCGACGACGAAACACGAGCGATGAAGTCGCCGAGGCGGTCCCAAATCGACATGCGGCTTCTTAGTGCGAACCGGGCACCGCTATCAAGCCGGGACGATGCCGCAGGTCGATCGACTTTGGGGACAGTCCCGCCAAAAGGAAGGCCGGCACAGGGACCGGCCTTCCTGATTTCAGTGGATGAACTTCTACTGCGCGGGCGCAGCAGGAGGTGTTGCCGGAGCCGGTTCAGCAGGCTTCGAAGGGTCAGGGGTAGCCGGCTTCATTGGCTGTTCGTTGGCCGGCGGGTTGGTGCTCTGCGTGGTGGTGTTGTCGGTGCTGCTGTCGCTGCAAGCCGCGACCCCCAGCAGGGCGAGCGCCGAAACAGACGCCAGAATAAGCTTCTTCATGGTATCTCTCCTTCAGCAAACGCTCACGTTTCGGTGAACGTCGCAGAGGAAATGCAGAAATCTGACCTGGGTTTCGTAACGTTGCGTTTCCATGTGTAACACCAAGCGCATGGTTGCCGGGGCCAAAACGGCGAACTAACAGAACGGGTTGTCGCAGGTAACGGATAAGCAGCATGCAGGACGCCGCAGCCAACAACAAATGGGATTTCTGGATCGACCGGGGCGGGACCTTCACCGACATCATCGGCCGCGATCCGCAAGGCCGACTGCATCCCCGCAAGCTTTTGTCGGAGAACCCTGAGGCCTATGCCGATGCCGCTATCCAGGGCATCCGCGAACTGCTTGGACTGAAAACCGGCGCCGCCATCCCCGCGGAGCGCATCGGCGACATAAAGATGGGCACCACTGTCGCTACCAACGCGCTGCTGGAGCGCAAGGGCGACCGCGTGCTGCTGCTCATCACCAGGGGTTTTCGCGACGCGCTGCGCATCGCCTATCAGGCGCGGCCGGATATTTTCGCCAAGGAGATCATCCTGCCCGAACAGCTCTATGAGCGGGTGGTAGAGATCGACGAGCGCGTGCGCGTGGACGGGTCCGTCGAGCGCCTGCTCGACATCGCCGCCTGCCGCCCGGCCATCGAGCAGGCCAAGGCCGACGGCATCGACGCGGTAGCCATCGTCTTGATGCACGCCTGGAAATATCCCGACCATGAAAAGGCAGTCGCGAAAGTCTGTCGCAAGATCGGCTTCAGCCAGATATCGGTCAGCCACGAGGTCTCGCCGCTCATCAAGCTGGTCGGTCGTGGCGACACCACGGTGGTTGACGCCTATCTGTCGCCGATCCTGTCACGCTACGTGCAAAGGGTGGCGGGAGAATTGGGCGCCGGCCCGCGGCTGATGTTCATGATGTCATCGGGCGGGTTGACCGCCGCCGACATGTTCCAGGGCAAGGATGCGCTGCTTTCCGGCCCGGCCGGCGGCGTCGTCGGCATGGTCGAGACGGCGAAGCTCGCCGGCTTCGACAAGGTCGTCGGCTTCGACATGGGCGGCACCTCGACCGACGTCGCCCATTATGACGGCGAATACGAGCGCGCCTTCGACACTGAAGTCGCCGGCGTTCGCATCCGCGCGCCGATGATGCGTATTCATACGGTCGCGGCCGGCGGTGGCTCGATCCTGCATTACGAGGCCGGTCGCTTCCGCGTCGGCCCGGACTCCGCCGGCGCCAATCCCGGCCCGGCCGCTTATCGACGCGGCGGCCCGCTCGCCGTCACCGACGCCAATGTCATGCTCGGTAAGCTGCAGCCCGACGTCTTCCCGGCGATCTTCGGCCCCGGTCAAGACCAGCCGCTCGACGTCGCCGCCGTGCGCGAAAAATTCGCGGCTTTAGCCGCCGAGATCGGCGATGGACGCTCGCCCGAAGCGGTGGCCGAGGGTTTCGTCACCATCGCCGTCGAGAACATGGCCAACGCCATCAAGAAGATTTCGGTGCAGCGCGGTTACGATGTCACTGAATATCTCTTGAACTGTTTCGGTGGCGCCGGCGGCCAGCATGCCTGCCTCGTCGCCGATGCGCTCGGCATGGAAGCGGTGCTTATCCACCCCTTCTCCGGCTTGCTTTCGGCTTACGGCATCGGGCTGTCGACGGTTTTCGCCTCGCGCCAGCAGGCGTTGCTGAAGCCGCTCGCCGAAGAGTCCCGCTCCTCGATCGAGGACCTGATTGCGACCTTGCACCAGGGCGTCATCGCCGAGCTTGCAGTGCAAGGCATTGCGCAAGACGCCATCGCCTCAAAGCCGGTCCTGCAGATCCGTTATGACGGCACCGACACAACTTTGCCGGTCAACTTCGAGCACGGCTCGATTTTTCGCGCCAGGAGCGATTTCGAGGCCGCCCATCAAGCGCAATTCGGCTTCGTCTACGAAGACAAGCCGATGATCGTCGAGGCAGTCGGCGTCGAAGGCAGCGATGTCGGGACCGCCAGCCGCGACGAAAGTGAATCAGGGCTCGAAGACCAGGTGGGAAGCCCCTGGCAGTCCCGGCAATTCTTCGCCGACGGCGCCTGGCGCGATGCCGGCATCTTCCGTCGCGAGGATTTGAAGCCTGGTCACAAGGTGGCCGGCCCCGCGCTCGTCATCGAGCCGAACCAGACCATCGTCGTCGAGCCGGGCTGGCAGGCCGAGATCACGGCCAGGAACCATGTGCTGCTGCGGCGTATAGAGAAAAAGGCCCGACAGGCGGCGCTCGGCACCAAAGCCGATCCGGTGATGCTCGAGGTCTTCAACAACCTTTTCATGTCGATCGCCGAGCAGATGGGCGTCACGCTGCAGAACACCGCCTATTCCGTCAACATCAAGGAGCGACTGGACTTTTCCTGCGCCGTGTTCGACCGCCATGGCGCGCTGGTCGCCAACGCGCCGCACATGCCGGTGCATCTGGGGTCCATGGACCGCTCCGTCGAAACCGTCATCCGCCTGAATTCGGGCGATATCCATCCCGGCGACGTTTTTGCGCTCAACGCGCCCTACAATGGCGGCACGCATCTGCCCGACATCACCGTGGTGACGCCGGTGTTCGACGACGCACGCAAGGAAATCCTCTTCTGGGCGGCCTCGCGCGGCCACCATGCCGATGTCGGCGGCACGGCGCCCGGCTCGATGACGCCTTTGGCCACCACCGTCGACGAGGAAGGCGTGCTGTTCGACAATTTCCGCATCGTCGATCGCGGCCGCTTCCGCGAGGAGGAGCTCGAGGCGCTCCTCACCGACCATCCCTATCCTGCCCGCAATCCCGCCCAGAACATCGCCGACCTCAAGGCGCAGATCGCCGCCAACGAAAAGGGCGTGGCGGAGTTGCGCAAGATGGTCGCGCATTTTGGCCTCGCTGTCGTCGAGGCCTATATGGGCCATGTTCAGGACAATGCCGCCGAGAGCGTGCGCCGCGTGCTGGAAAGGCTGCCCGACAGTTCCGACTACGAGTATGCCACCGACACCGGCCAGGTGATCAAAGTGAAGATCACCGTCGATCGGCAAAGACGCGACGCGACGGTCGATTTCACCGGCACCTCGAAGGTCATGAAGAACAATTTCAATGCGCCGGAGCCGGTGGCGCGAGCCGCTGTGCTCTATGTCTTCCGCGTCATGGTCGAGGACATGATCCCGATGAACGCCGGATGTCTCAGGCCGATCAACATCGTCATCCCCGACGGTTGCATGCTCAAACCCTCCTACCCTGCCGCCGTCGTCGCCGGCAATGTCGAGACCTCGCAGCATGTCACCAACGCGCTGTTCGGCGCCATGGGCGCGATGGCCAACGCGCAAGGCACAATGAACAATCTCACCTTCGGCAACCGGCAATACCAATATTATGAGACGATCTGCTCCGGCTCGCCGGCCGGCCAAATGAATTCGGGCCGCGGCTTTGCCGGCACCTCCGGCGTCCACACGCATATGACCAATTCGCGACTTACCGATCCCGAAGTGCTGGAACTGCGCTTCCCGGTCGTGCTGGAAGACTTCCACATCCGCGACGGTTCCGGCGGCAAGGGCAAATGGAACGCCGGCAACGGCACCAAACGCACGATCCGCTTCCTCGAAAAAATGGAATGCGCCATCCTCTCCTCACACCGCAACCGCCCGCCGCAGGGTCTGAACGGCGGCGGCGACGGCGAGGCCGGCTCGACCAAGGTCAGACGCAACGACGGCTCGATCGAGGTGCTGAAGGCCTGCGACCAGACCACGCTCGACGCCGGCGAGGCCGTCATCGTCGTCACGCCGACGCCCGGCGGATTCGGCAAGGCCTAAGACTCAGCTTCAGCAGCCTGTCACCCGCCTGTCACAACGCTGCGCTACCCGCTTGCGCCAATGCAAACGGGGAATCAGCTTGCCATGTCGGATGTATCGGGAGAACTCGTTTTTCGACGCGGCAAGGAAGTTGGAAAGGCCGTCTACCAGAACCGCGCCCTGTCGAAGGACGGCATTTCCGAGCGGCTTTTCGCCTTCCTGTTTTCCGGCCTCGTCTATCCCCAGATCTGGGAAGACCCGGATGTCGACATGGACGCCATGCAGCTTGGCGCCGGCCATCGCGTCGTCACAATCGCGTCGGGCGGCTGCAACATTCTGGCTTACCTCACCCGCTCGCCGGCCCGGATCGACGCCGTCGACCTCAACGCCGCGCACATCGCGCTGAACCGCATGAAGCTGGAGGCGGTGCGCCATCTGCCCTCGCAGGGCGATCTGTTCCGCTTCTTCGGCGCAGCCGATACCAGCCACAACTCGGAAGCTTACGACCGCTTCATCGCGCCGCATCTCGACCCGGTCAGCCGTCACTACTGGGAGCGCAGGAACTGGCGCGGCCGCCGCCGCATCGCGGTTTTCGACCGCAACTTCTACCAGACCGGCCTGCTTGGCCTCTTCATCGCCATGGGCCATCGTGTGGCAAAACTGTTCGGTGTCGATCCGGCCGGCATCATGAAGGCCGAGAACATCGGCGAGCAGCGCCGTTTCTTTAACGAGGAGCTGGCGCCGGTCTTCGACAAAAAGCTGCTACGCTGGGCGACATCGCGCAAGGCCTCGCTTTTCGGTCTGGGTATCCCGCCGGCACAGTACGACTCGCTGATCACGTCCGGCGACGGTTCGATGGCGAGCGTCTTGAAGGCGCGGCTGGAGAAGCTCGCCTGCGATTTCCCGCTGAAGAACAACTATTTCGCCTGGCAGGCCTTTGCCCGCCGCTATCCGCAGCCCGGCGAGGCAGCCCTGCCCGCCTATTTGGAACAGCGCAACTACAGGACGATCCGCGCCAACACCGAACGCGTCGCCATCCATCATGCCAACTTGATCAAATTCCTCGCCGGCAAGGATGCGGGCTCGGTCGATCGCTTCGTCCTGCTCGATGCCCAGGACTGGATGACCGACGACCTGCTCAACGATCTGTGGACCGAGATCACCCGCACGGCCTCGGTTGGCGCGCGCGTGATCTTCCGCACCGCGGCCGAGCCCAGCCTGCTGCCGGGCCGCGTCTCCAGTTCCCTGCTCGACCAGTGGCGCTACGAAGCCGAGGCCTCGCGCGAATTCTCGGCCAGGGATCGCTCGGCGATCTATGGCGGCTTCCATCTCTATGTGAAGCGCGCCGCATGAGCACGACGGAGCTGCCGGTCCGCCATGCCGATCTGATGGATGGCGTCTATCGCTGGCAGCGCCATATCTACGACATTACCCGCAAATACTACCTGCTCGGCCGCGACCGGCTGATAGCGGGGCTCGACGTGCCGCAAGGCGGCACCGTGCTCGAGCTCGGCTGCGGTACCGGCCGCAACATCGTTCTTGCCGCCCGGAGCTATCCAGACGCCCGCTTCTTCGGTTTGGATATCTCGGCCGAGATGCTGGAGACGGCAAACGCGGCTATCGCTCGCGAAGGTCTCTCCGACAGGGTCGAACTGGCGCGCGGCGACGCCACGGATTTCGATCCGGCGGCGCTCTTCGGCATCGAGCGCTTCGACCGTGTCTTCATATCCTATTCGTTGTCGATGATCCCCGGCTGGGAGAAGACCGTGTCGGCCGCGCTTGCCGCGCTCGCACCCGGCGGCTCGCTGCATGTCGTCGATTTCGGCCAGCAGGAAGGTCTGCCAAACTGGTTCCGGGCCTTGCTGCGCGGCTGGCTGCGGAAATTCCATGTCACGCCGCGCGCCTCGCTGCGCGACGTCCTTGACTCGGAGTCGAAACGGACCGGCGCAACCTTCCGTTTCAGAACGCTTTATCGCGGCTATGCCTGGCTCGGCGTCATCGGAGCTCGGATGTAGAGAGCCTTACTGGTGTAAAGCTTTCACCAGCGCGGCCACCATCGCCTGCGGCCGATAGCCGAGCTTGGCAGGTGTCAGCCCGAGCCGCACCACCACCAATTGCTCCGACGGAATGATGGCCACCGTCTGGCCGTCATGGCCTTCCATCCAGTAGGTGTCCTTGGGCAGGCCGGCGGCAGCGCCCGCGCCCGGATTCTCCTCATCGCCCGGACCCTCGATCCACACCTGGCCGTTGCCGTAGACCTTCGAGGCCGGCGCCGGCTGCCGCATCCAGTCGACGAATCCGGCGGGCAGGATCTGCGCGCCGTTCCAGACACCGCCCTGCAGCAGGAACTGGCCGAAGCGGGCCCAGTCGTGCGCCGTGGCGTAGAGATAGGACGAGCCGACGAAAGTGCCTCGCTCGTCGGTTTCGAGCACCGCGCTGTGCATGCCGAGCGGCTCGAACAGCGCCGTGCGCGGCCAGGTCAGCGCCTTCGCCTTGTCGCCGATTGCCTCCTGCCACAGCCGCGACAGCATGACGGCCGTGCCGCTCGAATAGGAAAATGCCTTGCCCACCTCGCCGCCGAGCGGCTTGGCCTCGGCAAAGCCCGCCATGTCCGGCTCGAGATAGAGCATGCGCGTCACGTCGGCGACGTCGCCATAATCCTCGTTGAACTCCAGCCCGCTCGACATCGCCATCATGTCGGCAAGGCTGATCGCCGCCCGACCGTCGGCCTTCCACGGCGAGAACAGGCCCTTCTTGTCGAGCGCCATCTTGCCGTCCTTGACCAGCGTGCCGACGATCGCGGCATTCACCGTCTTGGTCATCGACCAGCCGAGCAGCGGCGTCTTGGCCGAAAAACCCTCGCCATAGCGTTCCGCGACGATGCGGCCGTTCTTCACCGCCACGACCGCGCGCATGCCTGTCCCGACCATCGCGGCATCGTCGACGATCTTCGTGACGGCGGGGTTTTGCAGGGCGTCCACCCTTTCGCCCTCCGGCCAGAGCGCATCCTGCGAGGCCACCGCCAAAGGCTCGATATGGACGGAGGTCTGCCGCGCCCTGCCGGTGTCGCCATCCGGAACCGACGCGCAGCCGACCCCGTGGCGCTCTACGGCGACGCTCTTGCCCAGCGTCCAAAGCAGGCCCGCCGAAACAAGGCCCCTTTCCTTGTCGACGGATACCTTCATCAGCTTGAGCAGCGGATGGCCCGGCGCCTGCACGTCGACGGCCAGCACTTCATTCGGGTCGCGGCCGGCGATGAACACGTTGGAGCAGACGATCTTGGCCGCATAGCCCGAGCCGACACGGATCAGTTCGGGCGGCGCAAAGTAGAGCCAGGCGAAGAGCGCGATCACCGCCAGCACAATGAGGCCGAACAGCCATTTGATGAACTTCACGACAGCCCGCATCTTTCCGCCCTTGGGTTTTCCGGTTCGCTTTATGTCATTGATTTGCCGCCATTGCTTCTCCAAAATCATGGTCGATGTCGAGCGCCGTCAATGGATTATCAACCATGTTCGGCGATGAACGGAGAGACTGGGCGGTCCTGTGGGGCGACCGTCCGGAGGGGGCCTGCGGAAGCGACCACCATCAGTGAAGGACCCATCAGCGGCCGGCTGATCCCGGCTCGGGGGATATCATGCGCCGTCTTGCGGCCATCCTGATGCTGACGCTGTTGAGCGCCTGCTCGACCGTGGACGATCTATCGCCGCTGGCGCCGTCATCGCAGACGGTCGCCCTGCGCGCGCCCCGTTTCGAAGATTCCAAACCGCATGAATGGGACAGCGGCGCGCCGTGGAATTATGCGATCCACGGCACCGACGTCTCAAAATACCAGACCTCTGTCGACTGGCCGACGGCCAAGGCCAGCGGCATCTCCTTCGCCTTCATCAAGGCGACCGAGGGCGGCGATCGCTTCGACGATTATTTCAACGAGCATTGGGCACGCACCAAGGCCGTCGGACTCCCGCGCGCGGCCTATCATTTCTTCTATTTCTGCACCCCGGCCGCCACCCAGGCGCGCTGGTTCATCGCCAATGTTCCGAAAGATCCGTCGGCGATGCCGCCGGTGCTCGACATGGAATGGAACCCGAAGTCCCCGACCTGCCGACTGCGCCCCGATCCCGCGACGGTGCGCAGCGAGATGACCACCTTTCTCGAGATCGTCGAGCGCCATTATGGCAAGAAGCCGATCATCTATACGTCGCTCGACTTCTTCGATGACAATAACCTAGCGACGTTCCGCGGCTATCCTTACTGGCTGCGCTCGGTCGCCGGCCATCCGCGCCAGAAGTATGGCAGCCATCCTTTCACCTTTTGGCAGTACACCGGAACCGGCATCGTGCCCGGCATGACCGGCAAGTCCGACATCAATGTTTTCAACGGCTCGGAAGCCGCCTGGAACAAGTGGCTGCGGCAGAACACCCGTTGACATCGGCCCCCTTGCCTGCTTTCGACATGGCGGGCGGTGATAGTTGCAACCGCTGGCGATGCGGAGCGGCGCACCCCACCGGGGTGCCGCACGGCGCTCCTGAATTTTGAAATCTACGCATGATGCGTCCGCACCCGGCCGTGATCATGCCCCGGTCTCGTAAGGGAAGCGATGCGATTGCGCGTTGAAATCCTGGCGGCGCTGCTGGTCGGCGCTTTCGCTTGGCCTGCGGCGGCGCAGGAATGCGGCGGCGATTTCGAAGCGTGGAAACAGGGCGTGGCCGCGGAAGCCAAGGCAGCCGGCGTCGGCGCCGTTGGCCTGAAGGCGCTGGAAAATGCCGCGATCGATGAAAAGGTGCTGGCGCGCGACCGCGCTCAAGGGGTGTTCGCCCAGACCTTCACCCAATTCTCGAACCGCATGATCTCGGCCTATCGCCTGAAGCAGGGCGCGGCCAACCTCAAGAAATATGCCGACGTCTTCGCGCGCGCCGACAAGGAATTCGGTGTGCAGCCGGCCGTCATCACAGCGTTCTGGGGACTGGAGACGGATTTCGGCGCCGTGCAGGGCGATTTCCACACGCTGGACGCGCTGGTCACCCTCGCGCATGACTGCCGCCGCCCTCAGTTGTTCCGGCCGCAATTGGTGCCGTTGCTGACCTTGATCGACCGCGGCGTGCTGCCGGCCGATGTCAAGGGCGCCTGGGCCGGCGAGATCGGCCAGACGCAGATTCTGCCGACCGACTATCTCGCCCGCGGAGTCGACGGCGACGGCGACGGCAAGGTCGATCTCCGGAACAGCGTGGCGGACGTCATCATGACCACGGCCGACAAAATCCTGTCGCGCGGCTGGAAGCGCGACCAGCCTTGGGTCGAGGAGGTGCGCGTTCCCGACGACATGCCTTGGGACCAGACCGGCCGCACCAACAAGCTGCCGCTGTCGCAATGGGCCCAATGGGGCGTGACCAATCCGGACGGCACGCCGCTCGTCGACAACGGCCTGAAGGCCGGGCTCGCCTTGCCCATGGGTCGCAAGGGTCCAGCCTTCCTGACCTACGACAATTTCGACGTTTATCTGGAATGGAACCAGTCCTTCACTTACGCGCTCACCGCTGCGGTGCTGGCGACCCGTCTGGCCGGGGCGCCGCAATTCGACCCGCGCACGCCCGAGCCCGGCCTCAACGGTGACCAGATGAAGGCCCTGCAGACCAAGCTTGAGGCCAAGGGCTACGATGTCGGCACGGTCGACGGTATCCTCGGCACGAATACCCGCGAAGCGATCCGCAAGGAGCAGATGCGCCTGGGCATGGCCGTGGACGGTTGGCCGACGCCGGAATTGCTGGCGAAATTGTAGCGCCCTGTCCTTCTCCCACAAGGGAGAAGGGGGAGCTCAATCCGCCATCGTCTCCAAGCTCGCGAAACCTTGCGGCGCGTCGCCCTCGTCGAACGGCGTCGTCACCTCCACGAACGTGTCGGGATAGAACCCGTTGAATCGCGTCCTCAGCGACAGCGAGTAGGCGCCGATGTGGCCGATCTCGATCCAGTCGCCCGTGTCGACCGTTTCCGGCAGCCAGAACGGCCTCGACAATATGTCGACGGAATCGCACGTTGCGCCGCAGACCTTGAACGGCACGACCGTCTTGTCGCTGCCATTGCGCGTGCGGATCGCCGGATCGGGAATGAAGCGCGCCGGCAGCGTGATCTTGCCGGTCCATGAATCCGAGAGCGACGCCCAGATGCCGTCATTGATGTAGAGCCTTTTGCCCTTGCGCAAGAGCACGCGCACGATCAGCGACAGGCAGCGCGCCACGATCACGCGGCCGGGTTCGGCGACCAGCGGCATCTCGTCGAACCGGTATTCCTTGAGGTCGCCGGCCAGCCGCGACATGAGCTGGCCGAGCGACGGCATCTCGATGTGCTTGCGGTTGGGATCGTGGCCGTACTCGGCCGGAAAGCCGCCGCCCACGTCGAGCCCGGCAATGTCGAAGGTCAGCCGGTTGCGCACCCAGTCGGCAGAGGCCAACGCGCGCTCGTAGGTGTCGGGGTCCTCGATCTGGCTGCCGACATGGAAGCACAGCCCGACCTTGTAGCCGGTACGGTTGAGCCGCTCGGCAAGCTCCACCGCATTGGCGGGACCGGCGCCGAATTTCTTGGACAGCTCATAGGCCGCGTGGCCCTTGGTCTGGATGCGCACGAAGACGGTGAGAGCGCCGGGATCGATGTCGAGCGCACGCACCACGCGCGTCAGCTTGGTGATCTCGTCCTCATGATCGAGCGAAATCACGCGGATGCCGTATTTCTCCAGCGCCAGCTTGATGTCCGACTGCGCCTTGATCGGATGCATGTAGAGCATTTCGGCCTCGGGCGAGACCCCCCGCACGGCGGCGAACTCGCCGGGCGAGGCGACGTCGAAGGCGCTCACGCCGGCCTCGACCAGCGTCTTCAGCACGATCTGCTCGCCATTGGTCTTGACCGCATAGGCGGTCTTGCCCGGGAACATGCCCATGAACTGCAAAGCATCGGCCTTAAGCACCTGCGGGCGGAAGCAATAGACCGGATCGTCCGGACGAAGCGCCAGTGCCGCCTCGCGGGCATTTTCGAATCGCTGCATGGACGAATCCTTGATCTCGGCGCGCACAATTAATCCTAGCTAGCCGCCAAAGAAAACAGTTCTGTGTCTCGCCTTCGCCTGCGAGCGGCCGCACCCTTTTGCGCCACGCTAAACCATTGGGCAGGTTTCGGGTGGCCCTTGCCACCGAACCGTATATCGGTTGGAGCTGGTTCGGCGGATTGAGGGAGCGATCGGCATGGGAGGGGTGACGACATGACGATGGCGGCTGGCGCCGCGCCGACACGCGGACCGATGACGCTCAGAGATTGGGCGCAGCTCCTGCTGCTCGGCGCGATCTGGGGCGGCTCCTTCTTCTTTGCCCGCATTGCCGTGGCGGAGATCCATCCTTTGGCGCTGGTGCTGTTTCGCGTCGCCATCGCGGCGGCCGCGCTTCAGCTCTATCTGGCGATCCGCGGCCCGTCCTTCCGTCTCGCCTTTCCCCACGCCGGCCTGTTCTTCCTGCTGGCGTTGGCCAACAATGTCATTCCGTTTTCGCTGATCTTCGCCGGCCAGACCGAGCTCGGCGCCGGTATTGCCTCTGTGCTCAATGCCACGACGCCATTTTGGACGCTGCTCCTCGCCAATGCGCTCACCGCTGACGAAAAACTGTCCTGGAACAAGCTGGCCGGCGTCTCGCTCGGCGTTGCAGGAACAGCTGTCATGATCGGTCCTGGTTTGGCTGACGATCTCGGCGAGCCGGTCTGGGCCAAGTTCGCGCTGATCGGCGCCTCGGTGTCCTACGCGATTGCCCTGATGATCGCGCGCTGGTTCAAGGGGGTGCCAGCGCCGGTCATCGCCACCGGGCAACTGACCGCATCGACCATCATCATGATCCCCGTCGTGCTGATTGCCTACGGCCCGACCGGAATGTTTTCGGTCTCGCCGCCAGTCTGGGCCGCGGTGCTCGGGCTGGCCCTGCTCTCCACAGCCTTTGCCTACATCCTCTATTTCAACCTCGTGGCCTCGGCCGGCGCCACCAACGCCTCGCTGGTCACTTTGATCGTACCGGTGAGTGCCGTGCTGCTCGGATTCCTGTTTCTGGGCGAGCGGCTGCAGCTCTTCGAAATGGGCGGCATGGCGCTGATCGGAGTCGGTCTGATCACCATTGACGGGCGCCTGTTCGGCCGATCGTAGCGGTGCCATGCCACGGCTTCGCCATAATTTATTCACAAACTCTTGGATCGATTTTTGCCGAAGAGTTTCAATGGCTAACGGCAAATTCGAGGTCGCAAATTCCACAATCACGTCGCAATGCAGCACATTTTCCGCTTGCCTGTGACCCAAATGACTCTAGATTCGGGCCATAGCTCTTAAGAGGAGGCTATGGCATGGGACTGACGAGGCCAATCAACGCATTGATGATTTGTGCTGCGTTTGCATTCATCGGCGCCCTTATCATGGGCGTTCTTCCCTGACCCGCCGAAGCCGGGAAGACCAACACCGAGGATGAGTCCAACCGATTCGAAAAGGCCGGGTTCCGCCCGGCCTTTTCCGTTTCAATCATTGTTTTGGATGCATGTCGTTTCGCAAAACCGCTGCACACTTTTCGGCGAGTTTGATCAGGCCGCGGCCGAGCCGGCCGCTTCCGCCTCATGCGAGCGGATGCCGATCATGTGGCAGACGGCGAAGACCAGATCGGCACGGTTCATCGTGTAGAAATGGAAATCGCCGACGCCGCGCTCGACCAGATCATGGACCTGCTCCGCCGCGACCGCTGAGGCCACCAGTGCATGCGTTTGCGGATCGTTCTCCAGCCCTTCGAAGCGCTCGGCCAGCCAGGCCGGCACCAGCGCGCCGCAGCGGGAGGAAAAATTGGCGACCTGGGTGAAGTTGTGCACCGGCAGGATACCCGGCACGATCGGGATGTAGATGCCGGCGCGGCGCGCGCGCTCGACATAGCGCTCGTAGAGGTCGTTGTCGAAGAAGAACTGGGTGATCGCCCGCGTCGCGCCATTGTCGACCTTGCGCTTCAGCATGTCGATGTCGGTGGCGAAGTCCGGGCTTTCCGGATGCTTTTCCGGATAGGCCGAGACCGAGATGTCGAAATCGCCGACGCTCTTCAGCGCCCCGACCAGTTCGGCGCCGTTCGCATAACCATCGGGATGCGGACGATAGGCGGTGCCCACGCCTGCTGCCGGATCGCCGCGCAAGGCGACGAAACGGGTGACGCCAAAGTCGGCGAATTCCTGGATGACGGCGTCGACCTCATAGCGGGCCGCGTCGACGCAGGTCATATGCGCCGCCGGGGTCAGCGTCGTCTCATTGAGGATGCGCTTCACGGTGCGCGCCGTGCGCTCTCGGGTCGAGCCGCCGGCACCGTAGGTCACCGAGACGAAGCGCGGCTTGAGCGGCTCGAGCCTTGTGACGGTGTCCCAGAGCCTTGCTTCCATCTCATCCGTTTTGGGCGGGAAGAACTCGAACGAAACCCGGACCTTGTCGCCAATGTCGGGGCGGCGGGAAAAGCGGAACTGGTTCATCAGGCTGTTTCCCTTGCTGGAAGTGTGTCGTTGGACGGATCGGCGATCAGCAGGCGGCGATCGCGACCCAACCAGAGCTTGACGGTGAGTCTCGCCTCGGCCTGGCCGCGCGGCTCGAACTCCTGGCTCTCTTCGAGGTCAAGCCCTGCCTCCTCGAACCAGTCGGCGATCTGCCGGTCGGAAAAGCCGAGCCGCATATGCGCGTGCTGGTCGCGCAGGAACTCCAGATTATGAGGCGCGAAATCGACGATCACCAGCCTGCCGGACGGACGCAGCAGCCTCGCGGCCTCGCCGATGGCGCGGGCCGGATCGTCGAGATAGTGCAGCACCTGGTGGATGGTGACGAGATCGAAGGCGTTGCGCTCGACCGGCGGCGAAAAGATGTCGCCCTGGCGCACCTGCGCATTGGCGACGCCGGCTTTGTCGAGATTGGCGCGCGCCACGGTCAGCATCTCGCGCGACATGTCGATGCCGACGCCGCGCCGGTAGAGCGGCGCGAAGATCTCCAGCAGCCTGCCCGTGCCGGTGCCGAGGTCGAGCATCGACTGGAACGGCCGTTTGCCGACAAGCTTGAGCAGTGCCGCTTCCACCGCGCGATCCGGCACATGCAGCGAGCGGATGCGATCCCAGCTGGCGGCGTTCTCCGAAAAATACTCCGCGGCCCGGTCCTGCCGCTTGCGCTTGACAGCGGCCAGCCGCTCCAGGTCGCGCACCACCTGCGGATCGGCCTCGCGCACGCCCGAGACGAGCCGCTGAACGAAATCGCGCGAGCTGTCTGTGTCCGACAGCCTGAAAAAGGCCCAGGACCCTTCCTGGTAGCGGCCGATCAGCCCGGCATCGAGCAGTAGCTTCAGATGCCGTGAGACGCGCGGCTGCGACTGGCCAAGGATTTCGGTAAGGTCGGAGACCGTGAGATCGCCGCGCGACAGCAGCACCAGAATGCGCAGGCGGCTGGATTCGGCAGCCGCCTTCAATGTATCTACCATCGTGTCGAGCGTGACATGCATGAAAGGTTCTCGCTGAAAGATATAAAGATATGTTTATGTCGAATTTAAAACCCTGGCAAGCGTTATGTCGCTCTCGGACAAGAAAATGGCGCAGCCATGGTCCGCGCATTGCAGGCCATGCGTCCGCGGATTGATTGAACGATGTTCGAGAGACGCGAGGACGAGACGCTCCTGGAAAACGACCCGGCCAATCTGCCGCCGGACGGCCATGTCGTCTTCATCGGCCGGATCGCCTCGCCTTGGACGAGCCGCGAGGATTGTCCCAAGAACATGCGCGCCGCCCGCGAGACCGGTCGGACTGGGGCCATCCTGATCGACAAGCCCTACCGCCGGGGGCTGCAGAACCTCGATCGCGCCAGCCACATCGTCATCCTGTCCTGGCTCGATCATGCCCCACGGAATCTGATTGTGCAGAAGCCGCGCCATGCGGCTGAACCGAAAGGCGTTTTCTCGCTGCGCTCCCCTGCCCGGCCGAACCCTGTCGGCCTGCACATCGCCAAGCTCGTCGCGCTCGATATCGAGGAAGGCCGGATCGAGATCGACGCCATCGACGTGCTCGACGGCACGCCGGTCGTCGACATCAAGCCCTACTATGCGTCGACCGATGCCTTCCCTGAGGCGGCCATTGCCGGACGCGAGGAGAAATGAGCGCGCCGACCGGCCGCCGCCGCGCGATTGCCAAGGCGCTCACCGCGCTCTTGCCGCTCGCCCCCTATTCCGACATGGAAAAAATCCGCGCCGATGCCGGAGCCGTGCATATGAAGAGCTTGCCGCCGACGATCGCGGTGTGGCTGGCAACCATCGCGCATGTCCGCCACACCCATACCGACTATGACAAACTGCTGGCCGAAGGCTATGACCGCGACTCGGCACGCTTCTTTGTCATCGACGAGACCAATGAGGTGCTGACCCGCTGGCGCGCGACGCGGCTGCTGGAAGAGGATGACGAGGACGAGTAAAGCACAGGCTAGGCTAGACAGCGCCGTTGGCCTGGCTCTTACTTCATTCGAAGCTGGACGCTAACCTGCCTTTCCACAACGACGAAGATGGAGCGAAATGAGCCAAGCCGCCCCCGCGCCTGCCGCGCCACTACCCGTTCTGTCAGAGCGTCATCTCGATCCGCATGCCTATCCCAACGGCGTCGCTTACCTCGATGGACAATATCTGCCGATGTCGCAGGCAAAGGTGTCGGTGCTGGACTGGGGCTTTCTGCATTCCGACGCCACTTACGACACGGTCCATGTCTGGGACGGCCGCTTTTTCCGTCTCGATCTGCATCTCGACCGTTTCTTCGGCGGGCTGGAAAAGCTTCGCATGACCATCCCGTTCGACCGCGACGGCATTGCCGAAATCCTGCACAATTGCGTCGCGCTGTCCGGCCATCGCGCCGCCTATGTCGAGATGCTGTGCACGCGCGGCGCCTCGCCGACCTTCAGCCGCGATCCGCGTCAGGCGATCAACCGGTTCATGGCTTTCGCCGTCCCCTTCGGCTCGGTCGCCAATGCCGAACAATTGCGAAGCGGCCTCCACGTCGCGATCAGCGACAAGGTCCGTATCCCACCTGCCTCGATCGATCCCTCGATCAAGAACTACCATTGGCTGGACCTGGTGCGCGGGCTCTACGACGCTTATGACCGCGGCGCCGACACCGCGCTGGTGCTCGACTTCAACGGCAACCTCGCCGAAGGTCCAGGCTTCAACGTGTTCTGTGTCAGGGCAGGCAAATTGACCACGCCCGCCGTCGGCGTACTGCCCGGCATAACGCGCCGCACCGTGTTTGACCTGTGCGCCGAGGCGGGACTGCCTGCGGTTGCCGCGGATGTCAGCGTGGCCGCGCTCAAGTCAGCCGACGAAGTCTTCATCACCTCGACGGCCGGCGGCATCATGCCCGTCACGATGATCGACGGTGCTCCGGTTGCCGATGGCAAGGTCGGGGCGATCACTGAGCGTCTGATGCGCCTCTACTGGCAAAAGCACGAGGATCCGGCCTGGTCCAGCGCAGTGCGCTACGGATGACAACCAAAGCCACTCCAACAGTTCACTCAGAGCGAGACTTGAACCGGCGATATCCAAAGCCGAAGCCCGATCACGCGCGATAGATCCACTGCTCCGGCACCCGCACCGAAATCTCTTCGCCGGTCCTGATGATGCCGGGTTTTTCGACCCAGGCGACCAGACCGCGCAGCCTCTTCGCCGTCTTCGGAAACAGCAAGGCCGTCGCGTCGCGATCCGCCGCGTTGACATGTTCGGCGATCGATTGCCCGGCGACCCGGCAGGGCTTGTTCTGGCCGTCGATCTTGATCGTCACGCCGCCGTTGAAGAACAACAGCGACCCCGCCGGCAGCATGGAAAGATGCGGCAGGCCTTCGATCATCAGGTTGGCGCCGATCCATTCCGCCTTGATCTCCTCGAGGCCCATGCGGTGGGCGACGATGGCGAGCTCATCCGCGGCGACGAGCGACAATTGCCGCTCGTTGCGCATTTCGGTGCCGCGCGGGTACCAGGGCTCGCGCCCGCCGGAGCGCCGCGTCGCGCCGGCATGGAAGTCACCCTCGATCCCGTCGAAGCCAAGGCGCAATTCGTCCACGGGCCTTGTCTCGAAATGATCGGACTGCGCGGCATAGAGTGCCGCTGCCAATGCTGTCAGCTTGCGGCCGGCGACGATGTCGGCCGTCGGCTCCGCCGACGGAAAAAGCTCTAGGTTCGTTTCCTGCATAGCGTTGGTCTAGAGACGCTCGGCTACTCGGTCCAGTCGAAAGCGCTGATGATCCGATCACAGCGCTTGATGGCGATCACGACTTTCTTACCTGAAGATGCCGCACGCTTTCACGTTCCGCCGCATTGCCGCCGCGCCGGCGGCGTAAATGGCGGCGCGAAACTTGGGAGGGTTCAGATCATGCAGGTTCAACATGCGATCGCCGCGCTCTGGTTGGCCTGGGTGGTGTCTTGGGTGCTGGCCGCCGCGTGGGCCGATCCAGCGCAAAAGCGCGCGGACTTCAAGGCTGAGGCCCGTTACCGGGTTCTCTGGCTGGCCGGCACCTTTCTGCTGTTCGCGCCGGCGCACGGCTATGTCGGCCGATTGCGGCTGTGGACGCCGACGCTTGCCGAGGGCTGGATCTGCGTCGCCCTGATCGCGATCGGCATCGCTTTCGCCTGGTGGGCGCGCTTGCATCTCGGTCGGCTGTGGTCGGGCACCGTCACCGCCAAAGCCGATCACCGCGTGGTCGACAGCGGTCCCTATCGGCTGGTCCGCCACCCGATCTACACCGGCCTGCTGGTGTCGATCCTCGCCACCATGGCAGCCAAGGGCACTGTCTGGGGTGTTGCCGGCGCTGCCCTGCTGCTCGTCGGCATCGTCGTCAAGGCCAGGCTGGAAGAGAGCTTCCTGCGCGGCGAGCTCGGCCCCGCCTATGACGACTATGCCAGGCGCGTGCCGATGCTGGTGCCGTTCGTTCCCGCCTGAGCCGGTTTACAACATCCTCAGCAGCGCGCCGCCGATCGAATAGCCTGCGCCGAAGGCGCAGAGCAGGCCGAAATCGCCGGCCTTCATGTCCGCATGATTTTCAGACAGTGCCACGATGGCGCCGGCGCCCGCCGTGTTGCCAAGCCGCTCCAGCACCATCGGCGCGCGGTCATGGTCGACATCATGGCCGAAGGCGAGTTTCAGGATCATCGCATTCATGCGCGCATTGGCCTGATGCAGCCAGAAGCGGCGGATGCCTTGCGGCGTCAGACCATGCTCGGCCAGGAACTCGACGATGAATTTGTGGCCCGCGACCGTGACTTCCTTGAACACCTTGTTGCCGACCTGCTTGATCAGATTGCCCTCGAGGTTGATCTGGTAGGGATCGTCCTGGGCAGTGCGGGTGTGGTAGCCGAGATTGGTGCGGATGTTGTTCGACATTTGCGTCCAAGTGCGCGTGTCGAGCACCTCGAAGCGTCCCGGCCGCTTCTCGCCCTGGTCGAGCCCTTCGACGATCATGGCGACCGAGGCGTCGCCGAAGATGAAATGCGTCTGCCGGTCGCGGAAGTTGAGATGTCCGGTGATGATTTCGGGCGTCGACACCAGGATGCGCTTGTGCGCCCCTGCCCTGACCAGGTTGACCGCGATGTGCAGCGCCGCCGCGGCGGAAGAGCAGCCGAGCCCCATGTCGAAGCCGGCGCCATTGGTGCCCAGGGCCTGCTGCATCTCGATGGCGATCGCCGGATAAGGCCGCTGATGATGCGAGGCCGAGCAGATCACCAGATCGATATCCCAGCCTTCCACGCCGGCATGGGCGATGGCCTTTTTGGCCGAAGCGATGCCGAACTCCGCCTGCAGCGACAGCGCGTCGTCCGGCCGGGCCGGAATGCGCGGCGCCATGCGGGTTGGATCGAGGATGCCTTCGCGTTCGATCACATGGCGGGTCTGCACGCCCGACGCATGGACGATGAAGTCGCTGTCCGACTTCTGCAGCAGCGTCTCGCCTGTGACGGCGCGGCGCGCATTCTCGGTGTCGACCCAGCTGTTGAAGCTTTCGACCAGCTCTTCATTGGTGATGACAGGCTCGGGGATTTCGGCGCCGATGCCGCTGATGATGACGCGATGCATGTCCAATCCGTCCGAGGCACGGCCTTTGTGCCGGAGCGCGCTACCCTTGTCGCATTTGGCCGGTTTATGCCAGCCTAAATCGCAGTTCCGGCTATCGCGATGAGTTGACCGGAAACGGTCAGGCCCGCTTGGCAATGATGAAGATGCGCGGGAAGCGCAGCAGCACCTTGCCGGTCGCCGTCTTCGGATAGGCCTTTGCGATCTTTGCGGTATAGCTTTCGAGGAATGTCTTTCTCTCGTCCGCGTCGAGCGGATCGAGGAACGGCTTCAGCCCCGTCGCCTTGACCCATTCGACGATCGCTTCGGCATCGGCCAACGGATGATTGTAGATCGTGTGCCAGATATCCACGCGATCGGCGAGCGGCGACAGAAGATCGTAGTAGAAGGAAACCGGGGGCAGCGGCGCGCGGGCGGCGCTCCTGAGCTTGGCCGAGAACGGCATCTCGGCCGCGGTGTCGCGCATCAACCGATGCGAGGGTTCGCCAAAATTATCGGGCATCTGGATGGCCAAGGCGCCGCCCGGCGCGAGCAGCCCGATCAGCTGCTGGAACACCGCCGGATGCTCCGGCAGCCATTGAAAGACCGCGTTTGCGAAGATCACGTCGACGGGCTGTGCCGGCTGCCATGCGGAAGCATCGGCTAGAGCGAAATTCACGTTGGGCAGCCGCGCCTTCGCCTTCTCGATCATGTCGGGTGAGGTGTCGAAGCCGCTGACCTCCGCATCCGGCCAGCGCTCGACCAGCAGCTCCGTCGAGTTGCCCGGACCGCAGCCGATATCGACGACGCGGCGCGGGAAATCGACCGGAACTTGTGCTGCCAGGTCCCGCGCGGGCCGCGTGCGCTCGTCCTCGAACTTCAGATATTGGGCGGCGGACCAGTCAGCCATTCGGAGCCTCATACTTGTTCGCCGCCCATGGACTTTGCTACCGCGTCAGCCGCTTGTGCGTCATACGGTGCGGGGTTGCTGCCTCCGCGCCCAGGCGGCGCAGCTTGTCCTTCTCATATTCCTCGAAGTTGCCTTCGAACCATTCGACATGCGCGTCGCCCTCGAAGGCGAGCATGTGGGTCGCCATACGGTCGAGGAACATGCGGTCGTGGCTGATGATCACCGCGCAACCGGCATAGGCTTCGAGCGCATCTTCCAGCGCGCCCAGCGTTTCGGTGTCGAGATCGTTGGTCGGTTCGTCGAGCAGCAGCACATTGCCGCCGCCCTTCAGCATCTTGGCCAGATGCACGCGGTTGCGCTGGCCGCCGGAAAGATTGCCGACCTTCTGCTGCTGGTCGCCGCCGCGGAAGTTGAAGGACGAGCAGTAAGCGCGGCTGTTGACCTCGTGTTTGCCGAGCTTGATGACCTCGGCGCCGCCCGAGATCTCTTCCCAAACAGTCTTGTTCGGGTCGAGCGCGTCGCGGCTCTGGTCGACATAGCCGAGCTTCACGGTCTCGCCCTTGCGGATCGAGCCGGCATCCGGTGTTTCCTGGCCGGTGATCATCCTGAACAACGTCGTCTTGCCGGCACCGTTCGGGCCGATGACGCCGACGATACCGCCCGGCGGCAGTTTGAACGACAGATCCTCGATCAAAAGCTCGTCGGCAAAGCCCTTGTTGAGGCCCTCGACCTCGATGACGACATTGCCGAGGCGCTCGCTCGACGGGATGACGATCTGCGTGTCGGTCGGCTTGCGGTTCTGCGACTGCTCGACCAATTCCTCGTAGGCCTTGATGCGCGCCTTGGACTTAGTCTGGCGCGCCTTCGGCGAGGATTGGATCCATTCGCGCTCGCGCCAGATCGCCTTCTGGCGGGCGTCGTCCTCGCGCCCTTCCTGGATCAGGCGCTTGGCCTTGGCATCCAGATATTTGGTGTAGTTGCCCTCGTAGGGAATGCCGCGGCCGCGGTCGAGCTCGAGAATCCAGCCGGTGACGTTGTCGAGGAAGTAGCGGTCGTGTGTGATGATCAGCACCGAGCCCGGATAGTCGCGCAGGTGCTTTTCCAGCCATTGCGTGGTCTCGGCGTCGAGATGGTTGGTCGGCTCGTCGAGCAGCAAAAGGTCGGGCTGCTCGAGAAGCAGCCGGCAGAGCGCCACCCGGCGCCGCTCGCCGCCCGAGAGGTTGGTCACTTCGGAATCGGCCGGCGGGCACTGCAGGGCGTCCATCGCCATCTCGACCTGCTGCTCGAGATCCCACAGGTTCAGCCGGTCCATCTCGTCCTGCAGCTTGGCCGACTCGTCCGCCGTCTCGTCGGAATAGTTCATCATCAGCTCGTTATAGCGCTCGATGATGGCGGTCTTCCTGGCGACGCCGTCCATGACGTTTTCACGCACGGTCTTGCTGTTGTCGAGCTGCGGCTCCTGAGCGAGGTAGCCCACGGTCGCGCCCTCGGCCAGCCACGCCTCGCCCTGAAACTCCTTGTCGAGCCCGGCCATGATGCGCAGGATGGTCGACTTGCCCGAACCGTTGGGGCCGAGGATGCCGATCTTGGCGTCCGGATAGAAGGACAGGTGGATGTTGTCGAGCACCTTCTTGGTGCCGTAGGCCTTCGACAGGCCTGACATGTGATAGATGAACTGGCGAGCCACGCGCGCTTTCCCTGAAACTGAACTGTCGAATTGGGTGGGGTTGCGCGCTATGTAGGCGATGAAGCGCCGAACGGCAATCGCTTTCGGCACGCCGCGATCTTCACCAGCCGGCGATCATGCTCGGTTCGGCCGCCAGATCCGGGCCTGGCACGCGCCCTATTGGAACCCTATCGCGTCGACCGTGCCCTTCGGGCAGCCCGCCTTGCTCGTCGGCGCCGAGGCGATCAGCAGGCTGGCGAGCTTGCTGTCGGGGCCGATCGGACCGGAGAGACCGAGCGTCAGCTCGCCGATCAACCGCCTTCCGCTCGACGGATCGACAAGGCAGGAGACGCGCACGCGGTCCCCGGCGCCCTTGCCGAAGGCCTGGTCGAAGGCATTGCGGATCTGCTCCGATGTCAGCTGCTTGCCGATGTTTTTGACAAAGAGATCGCGCACCGGCGAGGCGTTCACCGCGCGCATCAGATTGAGCGCGTCGGAGAAATACTCTTGCTGGCTCTTGCCGTAGCAGGTGCCGTGCTTGATCCATTCATGGCGCTCCAGCTTGGACGCCGTGCCCGGCATCATCTGGTCGAGCTCGGCGCGCGTGTTGGCGTCGAGTTCGACGGGTGGCAAATCTCCCCAATGCGCGGGATTGTCGTTGGCCTTGTCGCCCGCCGACACCTGGCAATAGAAATTGCCGTTCGGCTGCGGCCACAGCCCATGCAGCGTGAAGTGCGAAGCATCGAATTCGTTGGGATTCTGCGCCTTGCATTCGGGTTTGTTGGCCTTGGTCTCACAGAATGCGGGCTGCCAGCTCAGCGCGAACACATATTCAGGCTTGCCGGAACCAGGTTGCGACGGCTTCATCGGATCGGCCGGCGAGGGCGTGGCGGACGCGCTGCCGCCGATGACATGGCCGCAGTTGATCTTCACCCAGCGTCGCTCCGGATCGGCGCCAGGAACCTGGATGAGATAATGGGTAGGCTCGTCCTTGTTGCCTGCCAGAAGCTGATAGGTCTGTCCCGCTTGGGTAGACACGTTGCCGGAGTTCTTGCCGCTCTTGATGGCTTGCGTTGCCGGACAGGCGCTGTCGGCCACGAAGGTGCCGCTCATCTTCACATCGGCCTGAGCCGCGCCGGCACCAACCAGGGCCAGAACAACCGAACCCCATACTGCCCAAACCCGCATTCCCGCTCTCCCGGCGATCATCGAACCGTATCGGATTCGCCACATTAGAACAGGCGACGTGTCAGAATTGCGATCTTTGTCGTCGCGCGAAAATAATCCCCAGGAGAGCGATAAGCGCACTCCACATGGCTCGAAAGGATCGCGCTCTCTTGACGCCGCCGAAGCCCTCGCCCATCAGTCGCCAAGGGAGCGAGACATGCCATTCGACAAGCAGACCAGGCTGGCCTCACCGACCGAGGCCGACCTCAACCTCTATGTGAGACATGCGCAGGTATCCCCGCGCGCCGTCATCCAGATCAATCACGGCTTGGCCGAGCATGCGGCGCGTTACGCCCGCTTTGCCGACTTCCTCGGCGCGCGCGGCTTCCATGTCTACGCCCATGACCATCGCGGCCATGGCGCGACAAAGGCGCCCGATGCGCCGCTCGGCCGGTTCGCCGATACCGACGGCATCGCCAAGGTGATTGCCGATGTCGGCGCGGTGCATGATCTGATCGCCGTTGAACATCCGGGATTGCCGGTCATCGCTTTTGGACATTCGCTCGGCGCCTCGATCGCGCTGAATTTCGTCCTCCGCCACTCCGGTCGCGTCCATGCCGCCGTGATCTGGAACGGCAATTTCTCGCAAGGCCTGCTCGGCCGGCTGGCCCTGGCCATCCTGGGCTGGGAAAGGATGCGGCTGGGCTCCGACGTGCCATCTTGGCTGCTGCCCAAGCTGACCTTCCAGGCCTGGGGCAAGGCCGTGCCCAATCACCGGACCTTGTTCGACTGGCTGTCGCGTGATCCGGTCGAGGTCGACAAATACATCGCTGACCCGCTCTGCGGCTGGGATGCCTCGGTCTCCATGTGGCGCGATGTGGTCAACCTGGCGCTCTACGCCGGCAGGGATTCTAGCTTCGCCGGCGTGCGCCGCGACCTCTTCGTCAATCTGATCGGCGGCGAGAAGGATCCGGCATCGGACTACGGCAAAGCGGTTCACCACCTTGCCCGGCGTATGGGCAAAATGGGCTTTTCGAATCTGGTTTCAAAGGTTTACGCCGACACCCGCCACGAGAGCCTGAACGAGGTCAACCGTGACATCATCATGAATGATTTCGCCGCCTGGGCGGATCATACGCTGAACTCTAGCGGCATTGGCCCATTGCATGGGTCGTGACAGGGGCGACCTCTGTTGGTAGACGCTGCGCTTTCAACCCTTCACGGTGATCCATGGCTGAACCCCCGCTGAAAGGCATCCGCGTCATCGAACTCGCTCGCATCCTGGCAGGCCCCTGGGCCGGGCAGTTGCTCGCCGATCTCGGCGCCGATGTCATCAAGGTGGAGAGCCCGCACGGCGGCGACGACACCCGCAAATGGGGCCCGCCCTTCGTCATGAGCCATGACGGCGAGAACCTTTCGGCGGCGTACTATCATTCCTGCAATCGCGGCAAGCGCTCGGTCGCCATCGATTTCTCCAAGCCCGAGGGCGCCGACACCCTCCGCCGCCTCGTCGCCACGGCCGACGTGCTGATCGAGAACTTCAAGCTCGGCGGTCTCAAGAAATACGGGCTCGACTATGAAAGCCTGAAGAGGATCAACCCGCGTCTCGTCTATTGCTCGATCACCGGTTTTGGCCAGGACGGGCCCTACGCGCCCCGCGCTGGGTACGATTTCATCATCCAGGCGATGGCCGGCATGATGTCGATCACCGGCGAGGTCGGCCGCGAGCCGCAGAAGGCGGGCGTCGCCATCTCCGACCTGTTCACTGGCCTTTATTCGGTGATCGCCATCCAGGCGGCGCTCCGCCACGCAGAAAGGACCGGTGAAGGCCAGCATATCGACATGGCGCTCTTCGACAGCCAGATCTCGGCGCTCGGCAACCAGAATCTCAACTATCTGGTCTCCGGCAAGTCGCCCGTGCAGATGGGCAACGCGCATATGAACATCGCGCCTTACGAGGTGCTGCCGGTCAGGGACGGCCATATCATCCTCGCGGTCGGCAACGACGGACAATTCACCAAGTTCTGCGCAGCGGTCGGGCTGACCGAGTTGCCCGCCGATTCCGATTTCGCCACCAACCCCGCCCGCGTCGCCAATCGCGCCAAGCTGCGCGAGCGGATCATCGAGAAGCTGAGCACGTGGGATCGCGATCCGCTGCTGGCGAAGCTCGAGGCAGCCGGCGTGCCGGCAAGCCCGATCAACACGATCGGCCAGATGTTCGCCGACCCGCAGACGATCGCGCGCGGCATGAAGCTCGACCTGGAGGACGGCCATGGCAATTTGCTGCCTTCGGTACGTGCGCCGATGGTGATGTCCGGCACGCCGCTCGTCTATGAGCGCCCCTCGCCGCGTCTCGGCGAGCACACTGAGGAAATCCTTGCCGAACTGGAGAGAGCAGCAAAATGAAAACGGGCGGACAATTGATCGTCGAGGCGCTCGAAGCGAACGGCACCGACCGCATCTTCTGCGTTCCTGGCGAATCCTATCTGGCGGTGCTCGACGCGCTGCATGACTCGCCGATCCGCACCATCGTCTGCCGTCAGGAAGGCGGAGCGGCGATGATGGCCGACTGCCAGGGGCGCCTGACCGGCAAGCCCGGCATATGCTTTGTCACGCGCGGCCCCGGCGCCACCAACGCTTCGGCCGGCATTCATATCGCCATGCAGGATTCGGTGCCGCTGATCCTGTTCATCGGCCAGGTCGCCAGTCACGCCAAGGAGCGCGAGGCTTTTCAGGAGGTCGACTACAAGCGCTTCTTCGGCGACATCGCCAAATGGGTGGTCGAGATCGAGGATGCCTCACGCATCCCGGAATTCGTCACCCGCGCCTTCGCGGTGGCGACGTCAGGCCGCCCTGGCCCAGTTGTCATCTCGCTGCCCGAGGACATGCTGACCAGCGAGGTCGAGGCCCCAACGGCGCTGGCTCATACGCTGGTCGAAACAAGCCCTGGTGAAGCCGAACTCGACCGGCTTGAGGCCCTGCTCAATGCCGCCAAACGGCCGATTGCCATCCTGGGCGGCACGCGCTGGGATATTCAAGCGGTTCAGGACGTCACCCGTATCGCAGAGGCCTGGTCACTGCCGGTCGGCTGCTCCTTCCGCCGCCAGATGCTGTTCGACCACTTGCATCCGAACTATGCCGGCGATGTCGGCATCGGCATCAATCCGAAGCTGGCGGCAACGGTCAAGCAGGCAGACCTGGTGCTGCTCATCGGCGGCCGCATGGGCGAGATGCCGTCCTCGGACTATACGCTGTTGAAAAGCCCTTACCCGGACCAGATGCTGGTGCATGTCCACGCCGACGCCGGCGAGCTTGGCCGCGTCTATCGGCCGACCCTGGCGATCAACGCCTCCCCCGCCGCCTTCGTGCGAGCCTTCGCCAGACGCAAAGGTCCGGCCGCGCCCGGTTGGGCGGCGGAGACGGCAAAGCTGCATGCCGCCTATCTCGAATGGTCGACGCCGCCTCAGACCGGCCCCGGCGCTGTGCAGATGGGGCCGATCATGACCTATCTGGAAAAGGCGCTGCCGGAAGACGCCATCCTCACCAACGGCGCCGGCAACTACGCCACCTGGGTACATCGCTTCCACCGCTTCCGCCGCTTCGCCACGCAGGCGGCGCCGACTTCCGGCTCGATGGGCTACGGCACGCCGGCCGCGGTCGCGGCCAAGGCCCTATACCCGGATCGCGAGGTCATCGCGTTTGCCGGCGACGGCTGTTTTCTGATGAACGGGCAGGAGTTCGCGACCGCCGTGCAATACGACCTGCCGATCATCGTGGTGGTCGTCAACAACGGCATTTACGGCACGATCCGCATGCATCAGGAGCGGGAATATCCGAGCCGCGTCGTGGCGACCGACCTCAAGAACCCGGATTTCGCCGCCCTCGCCCGCGCCTATGGCGGCCATGGCGAGACCGTCGAAAAGACCGAAGACTTTGCGCCGGCCTTCGAACGCGCACGCGCCAGCGGCAAACCGGCGATCGTCGAGATCAGGCTCGATCCCGAAGCCATCACACCGACCCGCACGCTGACACAGATACGCGACAAGTCCTGATCAGGCAGAACGAGGCGGTCGCCCCCCTCGTTGCTGCCTGAGGAAACTCCGCTACATCGATCCGCCGGCTTTCTCGATCTGGCCGCGGATCTCGCCGTCCGGATTCGCCTTGGTGTGGACGTTGACGTAGTACTTGCCGGCCTCGAGGTCGGCCGCCTGCGCGTCGGTCAGCGTCGCCGATCCCTTGATCGGGCTCTTGAGCTTCTTGAATGGGATCACCGGAGGTGCGTTTTCACCCGACGCGGCCGGCCCGTGAATGTGAGCAGCCGTCGCAGGTCCGCTGAGGCCGGAATATTTGACGTTCCAGCTGAGCTTCTTCTTGGCGGTGTCGAAGGTGAATGTGGCGGTTCCCTTGCCTTTGGTGGTGACGGGCGGGCTCTGCTGGCTACCGTCGAGCGTCGCATTGTACTTCACAGTTTCGGCCAAGGCCGGAGATGCGAGCAGCAAAGCAGTCGAGACAGCAAAGGCCGAAAGCATCGGCCATGATTGGATGCGCATTGGAGAACCTCCTTGGCTGGCGCGCATCCGCCCCGCCGCGGCTCCCCCGGCGCGCGGATGCCCCACTGCAACGGTTGGCAGGCCGCTTGTATCCCTGCACACGGATATTTTACCACAGCCAAGCAAAAGGGGCGGTCACCCGCCCCCGTTAAGTCTCGACTGGCGAGGTCAACCTTACTTGATCGCCTTGTCGGTGATCGCGGTCGTGTAGGCGCCCGACGGCTCCTTGGCGATGATCTTCTGGTCGAGCAGCGCCTTGGCGGTGCGCTCATATGTGGCCGGATCGAGCTTGCCGTCGGCATTGTCGATCAGCTTGGCGACTTCGCCCATCATGCGCTTCTGATGGTTCTCGTCCTGGCCGCCATTATCCATGACGATCTCGGCCGCCTCATCCGAATTGTCGACGGCATATTTCCAGCCCTTCATCGAGGCGCGCACGAAGCGCACCATCTTGTCCTCGAAGGCCGGATCCTTGAGCTTGTTCTCCAGCGCGTAGAGGCCGTCCTCGAGCAGGTCGTTGCCCATGGCCGAATAGTTGAAGACGATGAGCTGCTCCGGCTTGTAGCCGGCGTCGATCAGCTGCCAGTACTCGTTATAGGTCATGACCGAGATGCAGTCCGCCTGCTTCTGGATCAGCGGCTGAACGTCAAAACTCTGCTTCAGCACGGTGACGCCGTCCTTGCCGCCGTCGGTCTTGAGGCCGAGCTTGTTCATCCAGGCATAGAACGGGTACTCGTTGCCGAAGAACCAGACGCCGAGGGTGTGACCCTTGAAGTCGGCTTCGGTCTTGATCGGGCCGTCCTTCGGGCAGACCAGCTCCATGCCGGCTTTCTTGAACGGCTGGGCAATGTTGACCAGCGGCACGCCTTTTTCACGGGCGGCCAACGCGCCGCCCATCCAGTCGACGATCACATCGGCGCCGCCGCCGGCGATCACCTGCTCGGGCGCGATATCCGGCCCGCCCGGCTTGATGTCGACGTCGAGCCCCTCGGCCTCGTAGAAGCCCTTGGCCTTGGCGACGTAGTAGCCGGCGAACTGGGCCTGCGTGACCCATTTCAGCTGCAGCGTCACCTTGTCGGCCGCCATCGCTTGGAAAGCGGCCAGCGACATCGCCCCGGCCAGAGCAGAAATTACCAGTCTTTTCATGTTTTTACCCTCTGAAGTTAGCACCCAACCCACCGCCCCTATCCACCACGGACAGAGGGATGCCAAAACGTGACGGCTCTTTCGACAAGAGCGACCACGCCATAAAAGACCGAACCCGCAAGTGCTGCAACTGCGATTTCGGCCCAGACCATGTCGATGTTCATCCGCCCAACTTCCGTCGAAATGCGGAATCCCATGCCGACCACGGGCGTGCCGAAGAACTCCGCGACGATGGCGCCGATCAGCGCCAGCGTCGAGTTGATCTTCAGCGCATTGAAGATGAACGGCATTGCCGCCGGCAGCCGCAGCTTCAGCAAGGTCGGCCAGTAGCCCGACGCATAGGTGCGCATCAAATCGCGCTCCATGTGGCCGGAGGCGGCAAGCCCCGCGACGGTGTTCACCAGCATCGGGAAGAAGGTCATGATGATCACGACCGCCGCCTTGGACGGCCAGTCGAAGCCGAACCACATCACCATGATCGGCGCGACGCCGATGATCGGCAGCGCCGATACCATGTTGCCGATCGGCAGCAGCCCGCGCCTGAGGAACGGCACACGGTCGGCGAGAATAGCGACGACGAAGCCGGCGAGATTGCCGACGATGTAGCCGATCAGCACCGCCTTGAAGATCGTCTGCCGCACGTCCGATCCCAGGATCGGCAGCGAGTTGGCGATGCGCGCACCGATGGCGCTCGGCGGTGGCAAAAGGATGAAGGGAATGCCGGCGCCGCGCGTCACCGCTTCCCAGATGATCAGGATCCAGGCGCCGAAGATCGCCGGAATGATCAGGCGAAGCGCCGTTTTGGCCCCGCTGGCTGCAGTCCGTAGCGAGGACAACAGCGCGACGCAGCGCCAGGCAAGCAGCCAGGCGGCAGCGAGAACCAGAAAGTACGGCGCCAGCGCCGTGCCCTCGAAGCCTCCGATGCCCCTGACCAGAAGCCACGCTGCGACATGAGCGCCGACGAACAGGACAACCGCCTCGACAAGTGGCGCGAGTCTCACTGTCGAAACCAGCGCCGCGATCAGCAGCAATCCGAGGATGAGGCCTTTGGTGCCCATATATGGGTAGGCAACCGTCGCGGCGGGCTCGGCGAGCGCAGCCGCTTCCGGTGTCGACATCGCGCCGAGCGCGAAGGCGACGACGCAAAGAAGGATCGCCAGCACCGCTTGCCACGATGGTTTCAGCCAGGTCATGCCGGCCTCCCACCCATGGCGCGGTCGACCAGGCGGCCGGCGATGCCGACCACCATGACCAGCAGCGCCGCGACGATCGACCCCGCGACCAGCGCCGACCAGATCTCGATCGTCTGGCTGTAATAGGCGCCGGAAAGCAGCTTGGCGCCGATTCCGGCGACAGCACCCGTCGGCAATTCGCCGACGATGGCGCCGACCAGGCTCGCCGCCACCGCCACCTTCATCGACGTGAACAGGAACGGCACCGAGGCCGGCACGCGCAGTTTCCAGAAGGTCTGCGAGGCGCTGGCATTATAGGTGTGCATCAGGTCGAGATGCATGAGCTCGGGCGAGCGCAATCCCTTCACCATGCCGACCGCAACCGGGAAGAACGACAGATAGGTCGAGATCAGCGCCTTGGGGATCAGCCCGGTGATGCCGATGGCCGCCAGCACCACGATGATCATCGGCGCCACCGCCAGGATCGGAATGGTCTGCGAGGCGATGATCCACGGCATAAGGCTGCGGTCGAGCGTCGTCACATGCACGATGCCGACGGCGATCACGATGCCGAGCGCCGTGCCGAAAGCAAAGCCGAGCAGCGTCGAGGACAGCGTCACCCAGGCATTGTAGACAAGGCTGCGGTTCGAGGTGATGCCGCGCAGGAAGGTGTTCTCGAAGAAGTTCACCGCCACCTGGTGCGGCGCCGGCAGCGTCGGCTTCGGCTGCGATAATGTCTTGCCGATGAATTCGACCGTGCCGGGGGTTTCGTTGGCTCTGGCGTCGAGATCGCGCTGGAACGGCGCATTGAGGATGACGGCGAAGACATACCAGAGCACCACCACGCCGGCGAGGATTGAGGTGACCGGGATGATCTTGGAACGGAAGGAGTCCATTTAGCAGGCCTTCCCCCGGCGCAACGGCAGCACGCGGCGCTGCGCGTTTTTCGTCATGCTAGAGCAGAGCGAGGAGCGAAGCGACGCGGCGCAGACCCTAGGATCCATGCCGTTATCTCGACGCTCCGCCGTGGCGCAGAATGCGGCTCCCTGCGCCGCGCTCAGCTCGTCGGGTATTCTGAGCCGCTTACGGCCTTCGGTCGACGTCACGGCATGGATCCTAGGGTCTGCGCTCCGCTTCGCGTCGCTCCACCCTAGGATAACGAAATCACGGCGGTCGGCTCCCGCCACGCGCGCGGCTTCGCGCTTGCTCCGCCCCAGGATGTCGAAGCAGCGGGTGTCCGTCCGCTGGCAAGCACCCTCAATCATCATAGCTGTGCCCCGCCCTCAACCCGTCGCGCACGCGCGCGGCGATCGCCAGGAATTCCGGCGTCTCGCGGATGTCGAGCGGCCGCTTCCTGGGCAAGGTGGATTCGATCACGTCGGTGACGCGGCCCGGTCGCGGCGACATCACCACGATGCGGGTCGACAGATAGACCGCCTCGGGGATCGAGTGAGTGACAAAGCAGATCGTCTTGTTGGTCGAATCCCAGAGTTCGAGAAGCTGTTCGTTCAGATGATCGCGCACGATCTCGTCGAGCGCGCCGAACGGCTCGTCCATCAAAAGCAAATCGGCGTCGAAGGCGAGCGCGCGCGCGATCGAGGCGCGCTGCTGCATGCCGCCGGATAGCTGCCAGGGATACTTCTTCTCGAAGCCGGAGAGGTTGACGAGTTCGAGGGTTCGCTTGATGCGTTCCGCCTGCTCGGCCTGGCTGAGGCCAATGATTTCCAGCGGCAGCGCCACATTCCGCTCGATTGTGCGCCAAGGAAACAGCGCCGCCGCCTGGAAGACATAGCCGTAAGCCCGCTTCTCGCGCGCCTGCTCCGGCGAAATCCCATTGACGGAGATCGTTCCCGAGGTCGGCTTCTCCAGATCGGCGATGACGCGCAGCAAGGTTGTCTTGCCGCAGCCGGAGGGGCCGATGAAGGAGACGAACTCACCCTTGCCGATGGTGAGATCGACATTGGACAGCGCCTGCACCGGACCGTCATTGGTCTGGAAGGTGAGGCCGAGCTTGCTTGCCGAAACGACGGCTGGCGACTGTCCGCTCATCGGCAGAAACCTGTCTTTCGCAGCCGCTGCCGCGCCGGCCGGAATCCGGTTGATTTTACGATTGCCTTGCTTTCCACTCGTCCAGTCCCACTTGATCGACGCCCGGAGCCTTGCCGATGTCGCCTAAACCCACATGCCACCTTATTCGCCCTGAAAGCACTTATGAAGGCAAGCAAGGCTTGAGCTATTTCGCCGGTATAGCCGCCGAAACCGTCGGCTCCTCCGGCATTTGTATGCATCTTCTCACCATGCCGCCCGGCGCCCGCGCCAAGGCGCATATGCATGAGAACCACGAGACCGCGATCTATGTGCTCTCCGGCGAGGTCCACACCTGGTATGGCGACCGGCTCGAGCATCACGAAGTCGTCAAGGCCGGCGACCTGTTCTACATTCCGGCGGGCGTGCCGCATCTGCCCGCCAATCTGAGCGGAGCGCCCTCTTCGGCGGTCATCGCCCGCACCGATCCCAACGAGCAGGAAAGCGTGGTCCTGATGCCGGAACTGGATGCGTTGGTTGCCTGAGGTCGACGGGACCGCCGTCATTTGCACCGGGAGACTTCTCCCATCGCGTTGCCGTCCTTGTCGGCGATCACCAGTCTCTTGGCGTTCTTGGCGCTGCGCTTGATGATGAACTGGGCCGGCGTCTGCCCCTCCTCGCCTTCCGCCTCGCACTGCGCCGTCACCACAAGGGAGCCATTCGCCTGGGGTCTCTTGTCGGTAAAGGTGCAGGCGCTGGCGACCGTGACGAACGCCTCGCTGGTCAACAGCAGCATGTCCTCGGCATAGACCTCCTGGCCGTTCTTGTTGATGCAGCCGGATTTGTTGCCCCAGGGCTTGGAGAGATCGATGCCGGCGGCGAAAGCTTGGCCCGCGGCCAGCAGCACGGCTGCCCCGGTCAGAAGGTGAGTTGCGCGCACGCTCAAACTCCGGTCGCCGGAATGCCCGTGCGCTCCACCTTGCGCGGTGCGCTGATCTCCTTCCAGGTCGAAAGCGCGCGGTTGACAGCGGCGTTCGGTTCGCGCGCCACGAACTCCCCGTGCCCGACCTTGGCCTTGACGTCCGCTTCTTCGATCGACAGTTCGCCGCGCGAAAAGACGAAGCGCGGCAGCCCTGTCACCTCGAAACCCTCAAAGACGTTGTAGTCGATCACCGACTGCTGGTTCTTGGCCGTGATCGTCTTCTTGCGCTTCGGGTCCCAGACCACGATGTCGGCATCCGCGCCTTCGACGATCGCGCCCTTCTTCGGATACATGTTGAGGATCTTGGCGATGTTGGTCGAGGTCACCGCGACGAACTCGTTCATCGTCAGCCGACCGGTGTTGACGCCGGTCGTCCAAAGCACGGGCAAACGATCCTCGAGGCCGCCGGTGCCGTTCGGGATCTTGGTGAAGTCGCCGACGCCGTTGCGCTTCTGCTTGGTGGTGAAGGAGCAGTGGTCTGTCGCCACCACCTGCAGCGATCCGGCCTGCAGGCCCGCCCACAGAGAATCCTGGTGCCACTTGCTGCGGAAAGGCGGGCTCATCACGCGCCGCGCCGCATGGTCCCAGTCCTTGTTGAAATATTCGCTCTCGTCGAGCGTCAGGTGCTGGATCAGCGGCTCGCCATAGACGCGCATGCCCTTCTGGCGTGCCCGGCGGATGGCTTCATGGCTCTGCTCGCAGGAGACGTGCACGACATAGAGCGGCACGCCCGCCATGTCGGCGATCATGATGGCGCGGTTTGTCGCCTCGCCTTCCACTTCGGGCGGACGCGAATAGGCATGCCCCTCGGGGCCGTTATTGCCGGCGGCAAGCAGCTTCTGCGAGAGTGCCGCGACCACGTCGCCATTTTCGGCATGGACCAGCGGCAGCGCGCCGAGATCGGCGCAGCGCTGGAACGAGGAATACATCTCGTCGTCGTCGACCATCAGCGCGCCCTTGTAGGCCATGAAGTGCTTGAACGAGGTGATGCCCCTGTCGACGACGGTCGCCATCTCGTCGAAGACCTGCTTGCCCCACCAGGTGATCGCCATGTGGAAGGAATAGTCGCAGGCAGCTTTCGAGGTCTTGTTGTCCCACATCTGCAGCGCCTCCAGCAGCGACTGCTGCGGCGCCGGCAGGCAGAAATCGACGACCATGGTCGTGCCGCCCGAAAGCGCCGCGCGCGTGCCGGATTCGAAATCGTCGGCCGAATAGGTGCCCATGAAGGGCATTTCGAGATGGGTGTGCGGATCGATGCCGCCCGGCATGACATAGCAGCCGGTGGCGTCGAACTCGTGATCGCCATGCAGGTTCGAGCCGATGGCGATGATCTTGCCGTGCTGCATCAGCACGTCGGCTTTCCACGTGCGGTCGGCGGTGACGATGGTGCCGTTCTTGATGACTTTGGTCATAGCTGTTCCCCTGATCTTTTCACGCTTCTTTGCGAGCGGCTTTTTCGAGGTGATTTCTAATCGGTCATTCGACGATTCCTGCCGTCTCGACCACCGCGTGGAACAGCACATCGGCGCCTGCCGCCGCCCATTCCTTGGAGATGTCCTCGGCCTCGTTGTGGCTGAGCCCGCCGACACAGGGACACATGACCATGGTCGCCGGCGCGACCTTGGCCGCCCAGCAGGCGTCGTGGCCGGCGCCGGAGATGATGTTCATATGGCTGTAGCCCAGCTTCTCGGCGGCGGTGCGGACACGGCCGACCAGCGTCGGATCGAAGGTCACCGGATCGAAATGGCCGACCGCCTCGACGGCGCATTTCACGCCGAGCGGCTCGCAGATCTTCGGCGCCTCCTTCTCGATGCGCGCGCGCATGCCGTCGAGCTTCGCCTTATCGGGCGAGCGGATATCGACAGTGAAGATCACCGTGCCCGGCAAAACGTTGCGGGAGTTGGGCGAGAACTTCACCTGGCCTACACCGCCGACAGCGCCAGGCTGGTTCTCCATCGCGACCGTCTGCACCATCTCCAGGATGCGCGCCATGGCCAACCCCGCATTGACGCGCATGTTCATCGGGGTCGAGCCGGTATGCGCCTCCCTGCCGGTCAGCGTGAATTCCAGCCACCACAGGCCCTGGCAGTGGGTCACCACGCCGATCTGCCTGTTCTCGGCCTCGAGGATGGGCCCCTGCTCGATATGGTACTCGAAATAGGCGTGCATCTTACGCGCGCCGACCGTCTCGTCGCCGACCCAACCGATCCGCTTCAGCTCGTCGCCGAAGCTCAGGCCGTCGAGATCCTTGCGGGCATAGGCATAGTCCTGCGTGTGAACGCCTGCGAACACGCCGGAGGCGAGCATGGCCGGCGCGAAACGGGCTCCCTCCTCGTTCGTCCAGTTGGTGACGACGATCGGATGTTTGGTCTTGATGCCGAGATCGTTGAGCGAGCGCACGACCTCGAGGCCAGAGAGCACGCCGAGCACGCCGTCATATTTGCCGCCGGTGGGCTGGGTGTCGAGATGGGAACCGACATAGATCGGCAGCGCGTCCGGATCGGTGCCGGGCCGCGTCATGAACATGGTGCCCATCTGGTCCACGCCCATCGTGAGCCCGGCCTCGTCGCACCAAGACTTGAACAGTTCGCGGCCTTGCTTGTCGGAATCGGTCAGCGTCTGGCGATTGTTGCCCCCGGCGATGCCGGGGCCGATCTTCGCCATCTCCATGATGGAATCCCACAAACGGTCTGAATTGATTCGCAGATTCTCGCCGGGGGCGGCCATTCAAAGTCCTCTCATTTCAGATCTCCGGTCGGGCGGCGGTTCCCGTCGCCGCCCGAGCGGTTTGAGCAGTTAGTCTATCGAGCGCAGAACATCGCGAACATGGTCGATCAGTTCGTTGATCTGGCCCTTGGTGATGATCAGCGGCGGCGACAGCGCGATGATGTCGCCGGTTGTGCGGATCAGCGCGCCGCGTTCGAACGCTTTGACAAAGGCCGAGAAGGCCCGCTTGGTCGGGCTACCGGCGATCGGCGCCAGCTCGATCGCGCCGATCAGGCCGATATTGCGGATGTCGATGACATGCGGCTCGCCCTTCAACGAATGCAGCGCGTCTTCCCAGTAAGGCGCCAGCTCCTCGCCGCGGGTTAGCAGGCCTTCTTCCTTGTAAGTGTCCAAAGTGCCGAGAGCCGCGGCGCAGGCGATCGGATTGCCCGAATAGGTGTAGCCGTGGAAGAACTCGATCATGTGCTCCGGGCCGTTCATGAAGGCGTCGTGGATTTCCTTCTTCACGAAAACCGCGCCCATCGGGATGACGCCGTTGGAGACGCCCTTGGCCGTCGTCATGATATCCGGCGTGACGCCGAAATAATCGGCGGCGAATGGCGCGCCAAGACGGCCGAAGCCGGTGATCACTTCATCGAAGATCAACAATATGCCGTGCTTGGTGCAGATTTCTCGAAGCTTCTGCAGGTAGCCTTTCGGCGGCAGGATGACGCCGGTCGAGCCTGCGACCGGCTCGACGATGACCGCCGCGATGGTCGAGGCGTCATGCAGGGTGACGAGACGCTCCAGCTCGTTCGCCAATTCGGCGCCGTGCTCAGGCACGCCCTTCGAGAAGGCATTCTTCTCCGGCAGATGGGTGTGCGGCAGATGGTCGACGCCGCCGAGCAGCGTGCCGAACATCTTGCGGTTGGCGACGATGCCGCCGACCGAAATGCCGCCGAAATTGACGCCGTGATAGCCGCGCTCGCGGCCGATCAGCCGGGTGCGCGAGCCCTCGCCTCGGACACGGTGATAGGCGATCGCCATCTTCAACGCGGTCTCGACCGACTCCGAACCGGAATTGGTGAAGAACACATGGTCCATGCCCTTCGGCGCGATATCGACCAGGCGGTTCGCCAGTTCGAAGACGATCGGGTGGCCCATCTGGAAGGCCGGCGCATAGTCGAGTTCGGCGGCCTGCTGCTGAATGGCCTCGGTGATCTTCGGCCGGCAGTGGCCGGCGTTGACGCACCAGAGGCCTGCAGTGCCGTCGAGCACCTTGCGGCCATCGCTCGTCGTGTAGTGCATGTCCTTGGCGGACACGAACATGCGCGGCGCCTGCTTGAACTGCCGGTTTGCCGTGAACGGCATCCAGAATGCGCTGAGATCGTTCGGCGTGACTTTCAGCCGGTTGGACATGACCAAGATTTCCCCTTGTAACCTGTTTCTGTGCGCTAACGCTTGGTCTTCCCAAGGCTTGGTCTTCGTTGCGTTTTCGTGCTACGCAAAATTTTGACCGGTTGGACAAACGTTAGCACCGCCCTGTCGGCGGTCAAGGGACTACTAACGGAAATGCGGCATCGAAAGCGCGCTCCACGGCTCGGAGAAAAACTGGTCCAGAGAATTGGTCCAGAGTGCCCACACGGCAGCAGCCGGCAAGGATGACGGACAGGATGGAAGGCTCAGCTCCACGCCGCACCCGCATCCAGCAGGAAAAGCGCGAGCTCATCCTGGAAGCCGCGCTGGAAGTCTTCTCCGCCAACGGTTTTCGCGGCTCGACCATCGACCAGATTGCCGAAGCCGCCGGCATGTCGAAGCCGAACCTTCTCTATTACTTCCGCCGCAAGGAGGACATTCACGAGACATTGATGCAGCGGCTGCTGGACACCTGGCTGGCGCCGCTCCGCGAGCTTGACGATATCGGCGATCCGATGACCGAGCTCAGAAGCTACATCCGCCGCAAGCTCGAAATGGCGCGCGATTTTCCACGCGAAAGCCGGCTCTTCGCCAACGAGATCCTGCAGGGCGCGCCGCGCATCATGCCGATGCTGGAGGGCGAGCTGAAAACGCTGGTCGAGGAGAAGGCCGCCGTCATCAAGGGCTGGATGCGCTCCGGCAAGATCGCCCGCACCGACCCCTGGCATCTGATCTTCTCGATCTGGGCGACGACGCAGCATTACGCCGATTTCGACGTCCAGGTGCGCGCCGTGCTCGGCCCCGACCGCGGCGGCGACGGCCGCTTCGAGGATGCTGCCCGGTTCCTGGAGCAACTGTTCCTCGATGGGCTGAAGCCGAAAGCTTAGGTCGGGCGAAGATCAGGCGCTGCGCCGTTCGGCGGGCTTCTCTTCCAGCAGCTTCTTGAGCTTGGCGATCGTATTCTGCTCGGGCAACGGCGTGTAGACGATCAGCCGCATGTCCGAGCCGTCGTCGATCGACAGGCTCATATGCTCGAAAGCCATCGGGCCGGCTGTGGGATGGCGGACGTGTTTCACGCCCGTCAGCCTTCTCGCCACGTCCCGCCGCGGCCACCAATCACGGAACTCCGGGCTTGAGCGCATCATCAGCGCGATCAGCCGCTCGAAATCCGGATCGCCGACATATTTGGCGCTCTCCGCGCGAAACGAAGCGAGCACCATGCGGGCAAGCGCGTCCCAGTCGACCAGCAGCCGGCGGTGCTGCGGGCTTGTGAACACCAGATGGACGATGTTGCGGGCATCGCCCTCCAGCAGGCCATAGTCGCCGAACAAGGCGACCGCCGCCGGATTCCAGGCGAGCACATCCCAACGCCGGCCAACCACATAAGCCGGCTGCAGGACGAGGCTCCCCAGCATGTGCAGCAGTGTGGCGTCGACCTTTTCAGACGTCGCCGTGCGCTGCTCCGGCTGCTGGCGGCCGGCAAGGATGAACAGATGCCGCTTCTCGACGGCGTCCAGGCGCAGCGCCTCGCAGAGCGCGGTCAGCACCTCGACCGAGGGCCGCACGTCCCGCCCCTGCTCCAGCCAGGTGTACCAGGTGGTACCGACGCCGGCGATCATCGCCACTTCCTCGCGCCTCAGCCCGGGCGTACGCCGCCTGGCGCCGCTCGCAATCCCAATGTCGGCAGGCGAGAGCCGCTCCCGGCGCGAGCGCAGGAAAGCGCCGAGCTCGCGGCGGCGGCTGTCGTCAGGGGAATGGGGCACGGCATCCATGCAGCTATTATAGCAGTATCGATACCAGGATAAAATTTGAACTGTTTGGCCTGCGCGCCGCGCCCCATCTTGCGTTCAGAGCAGCATAAGGAGGCTCTGAACATGGAACTTAAGAATAAGACCGTTCTCGTCACCGGCTCGACCGACGGGGTTGGCCGCGTGGTCGCTGAAAGGCTCGGCGCTGCCGGCGCCCGCGTGCTGGTACATGGCCGCGACCAAACTCGCGCCAAGGCGACAGTCGCTGCCATCGAAGCCGAGGGCGGCAACGCCGAATTTCTGCTTGCGGATCTTTCGTCGCTCGCCGAAGTGCGCCGCCTTGCCGGCGCCGTGCGGGCAGGAACCGACCGGCTCGACATATTGATCAGCAATGCCGGCGTCGGCACGGGCGGCGAAGGCGCAAAAAGGCAAGTGAGCGCCGACGGCTACGAAATGCGCTTCGCCGTAAACTATCTCGCAGGCTTCCTGCTGTCGTCGGAGCTTTTGCCCTTGCTGAAGGCAAGCGCGCCGGCGCGCATCGTCAATGTCGCCTCCGCCGGCCAGCAGGCGATCGATTTCGACGATATCAATCTGGCCCACGGCTATAGCGGCGTGCGCGCCTATTGCCAGAGCAAGCTGGCGCAGATCTTGTTCACCATCGATCTGGCCGAGCAGCTCGAAGGCAGCGGCGTCACCGTCAATGCACTCCATCCGGCAAGCTACATGGATACCACCATGGTCCGGCAGGCCGGCATCACACCGTGGAGCTCGGTCGAGACCGGCGCCGACGCGATCCTCAACTTGGCAATATCTCCGGCGCTCGAAGGGCGCAGCGGCCTCTATTTCGATGGCCAGCGGGAAGCGCGCGCCGATGCCCAGGCCTATGACGAAAAAGCCCGCAGCCGGTTGCGGGCGCTCAGCCTCGAACTGACCGGACAATCTTCCGCGACATCCAAGGAACAGCATTCATGAGCATCGAACATTGCGTCATCATCGGCGGCTCGTCTGGCATTGGCCTTGCCACAGCCAAACGGCTGCTCAGCCCCGCGATGAAGGTGACGATCACCGGCCGCAGCGAGGACAAGCTGAACAACGCCTGGAAGAGCCTCGGCGGCACCGTCGGCAAGGCCGCTTTCGACGCGACCAAGCCGGACGCGGTCCGGCACTTCTTCGATGGTCTCGGCCCATTCGATCATCTCGTTCTCGCCGCAAGCGGCGGCAAGGGCCTTGGGCCGTTCGCGACCCTCGACCTTGCCGACATCGGCGGCGGCGTCGACGAGAAGATCAAGCCGCAGCTAGGCTGCTTGCAAGCGGCCCTGCCGACCTTGAACAAAGCCGGATCGGTCACTTTCATTTCGGCCGTCTCGGCGCAGATCGCAGCACCCGGCATTGCCGGCATCGGCGCCATCAACGGCATGCTTTTGACCGTAGTCCCGATCCTGGCCGTTGAACTGAAGCCGCTGCGCGTCAACGTCGTGGCCCCCGGCGTCATCGATACGCCCTGGTGGGATTTTCTATCGGGCGAAGAGCGGCAGGCGGTCTTTGCCGAGTACGCCGGAAAGACGGCGGTCGGCCGTATCGGCCGCGCCGAGGACGTCGCCGACGCGATCGCCTTCCTGGTGTCCAACGGTTTCATGACCGGCCAGGTGCTGACCTGCGACGGCGGCCTGCGCTTCGCCGCCTGAATGGATCAATTGGAAATGAGGCCGGGCAGGAAGGCCAGCACCATCAGCCCGGCGACGACCGCATACCAGACAACCAGGTGGACTGCCTTCATCAGCGGGCGGCCCACTTCCCGCGCCCGCTTCGGGTGGAGAGGGTCATAAATCACTTCGACCGCTGCGCCGACGTTCCCGGTCGTTCTGTTGACCGGCAGGTGCGAGTAGAAACGCCAGGTCTTGCCCAGTCGGTCGGCGAATTCGATGATCGGCGTGTCCGGCCCGTCGCTCGACTTGTCGATGCCGATCACCTTGCCGGTGGCAAAGGCGCCGCGTCGCCTGAGCATGATGTCGCCATAGGTCTGTATGGCGACGACCGCCAGGAAGAAGACGCCGCACAGAAAGCACCATATCTGAATGTCGCTCGGATGCTGGCCGAAGGCTCCCGCGACTGCACGGAACGGAGCCAGCGCCTGGTGAAAGGCATCCGAAACGCGTGCCCAGAATGCAGTCCAGCTCTGCTCCATGAACGCTCCGACGGGCGAACCTGTTTTTTGCCAATACAGGACAATCGCGACAAACCGATTAACGCGGCGCCATCGATTGCGCGGAATCCGAGTGCGGTTGTCAGGCATAGTGCGCGACCCGCGCCAGGAACCCGCGGCCAGGGCGACATTGCCGACGAAGCCGTTGATGCGTGAGGCGCGATCCGGACCCTGATGTCCAGAAATGGTGAAACATCGGCCGTCGCGACGATCAGGAACAGGATCAGGCTTGCCGCCGCCAGCGCGGTGAACAAGACGCCGATCACCTGCCGTCCGGCGCGACCTGCAGGACATGCCCAGCCACAATGCCGGCCCTGCCTGGCACGCCGCGTGCCGTCATCATTGGGATGAGCAGGTCTTGTGCTGGACGTTGCGCAGGCCGGCAGAGACGAAGGCGCCGCCGAGCAGCGGGCGCGCGGCAAACAGAATCTCGCTCTGAAAATTCTCAAACATGTCATTGATCTCGCAAATGAAAGCCGCGCGGAACCGTCTTCGGATCCGCGCGGCTTTGGATGATCAGGCAGCCTTGGCGGCCGGCATCGGATGGATGGCGTGGAACGACACGCAGAGCCGGTTCCAGGTGTTGATCATGCCGATCACCACTGTCAGCTTGACCAGCTCTTCCTCGGAGAACTGCTCCAGCGTCCTGGCGTAGAGATCGTCCGGAACGCCGTTGTCGGAGATGTTTGTCACCTTCTCGGTCCAGGCGAGCGCGGCGCGCTCGCGCTCGGAAAACAGCGGCGACTCCTTCCAGGCGGCGACCAGATAAAGCCGCTGCTCCGTTTCGCCATCTCGCCTTGCCTCGCGGCTGTGCATCTCGACACAATAGGAACAGCCATTGATCTGCGAAGCCCTGAGCTTGACCAGGTGCATCAGGCTTTCTTCCAGCCCGCACTCCTCGACGGCCTTGTTGAGCGCCATCACCGCCTTCATGATTTCAGGCGCCTTGGCGAAGAACTGCAGCCTCTGTTTCATTCTCTTACCTTTCACGCTTTGCTTGGTTGTTGAACTTTCTGCGCCCGCTGATGGCGTTCGACGAAGGCGCAGCTTGCGGCGACGGTGCGGGGATCGGCGTCGTTCATGAAATCGGCGACGATGTCGGAGAGCTTTGCATCGGCAAGCGCGGCGCGATAAGCGCGCTCGGCCCTCAGCATCGCGGCATTGATGCCGCACGGTTTGACATAGGCCGACGCGTCGAGCTTGACCGGGCCGCGCTGGCGGATCTCGCCGCAGCGGAAGGCAGGCTCCCTGCCCTCGACCGCAAGCACGATGTCGAGCAGCGTGATCCGCTCGGCCGGCCGCGCCAGCCTGTAGCCGCCTGCCGGCCCCGGCACGGATTCCAGGATGCGCGCCGTTGTCAGCTGATTGAGATGCTTCAAGAGATAGCTCGGCGACAGGCCGAACGCCTCGGCCATGGCCGCGCCCGACATGGTGCTGTTGCCGTCGACGCCGGCAAGCATGGCGGCGCAGTGGATCGCCGCTTCGACGCCCTCTCCCAGCTTCACGATCTTTGGCTCCAATTCATGGATAGTACTTATCATGGATAACTCTTATCTGCAATATAGGTAACGAAAAACGGCACCCGAAGGCGCCGCATTTCCTTCAAAAGTGTTCCCTACTCCGCGGCCACCTTGGCCATCGGATTGTTCGGATGCGTCGTCCAGTTGGCGTAGACCGGCGACACCGGTATGCCCGTGCGCTGATCCAGCACGCCGGCGGCCAGCGGTTCCATGGTGATGCAGCCCTCGACCGGGCAGACATTGACGCAAAGATTGCACCCGACGCATTCGGCCTCGATCACCTCGAAATGCCTGACGCCGTCGACCATGCTGGTGATCGCCTGATGCGAGGTGTCCTCGCAGGCGATGTGGCAGCGCCCGCATTTGATGCACGCGTCCTGGTCGATATGCGCCTTAGCGACATAGTTGAGGTTGAGATACTGCCAGTCCGTGACATTGGGTGTGGCGCGGCCGATGATGTCGGACAGCGAGGCGTGGCCCTTCTCGTCCATCCAGTTCTCCAGCCCCGCGATCATCTCCTGCACGATTTTGAAGCCGTATGTCATTGCCGCGGTGCAGACCTGCACGTTGCCGGCGCCGAGTGCCATGAATTCGGCAGCATCCCGCCAGGTTGTGATGCCGCCGATGCCCGAGATTGGCAGGCCGTGCGTTTCCGGATCGCGCGCGATCTCGGCCACCATGTTCATCGCGATCGGCTTCACCGCCGGGCCGCAATAGCCGCCATGCGAGCCCTTGCCATCGATGGTCGGCTGCGGCGCGAAACTGTCGAGGTCAACCCCGGTGATCGAGTTGATGGTGTTGATCAGCGACACCGCGTCCGTGCCGCCGGCTTTGGCGGCGCGCGCCGGCTTGCGGATGTCGGTGATGTTCGGCGTCAGCTTGGTGATGACCGGCATGCGCGTATACTGCTTGCACCAGCGCACCACCATCTCGATATATTCCGGCACCTGGCCCACCGCCGAGCCCATGCCGCGTTCGCTCATGCCGTGCGGGCAGCCGAAATTGAGCTCGATGCCGTCGGCGCCGGTCTCCTCGACCAGCGGCAGGATCGCCTTCCAGCTTTCCTCCTCGCAAGGCACCATGATCGAGGCGACCAGCGCCCGATCCGGCCAGTTCATCTTCACCTGCTTCATCTCGCGCAGATTGGTCTGCAGGTCCCGGTCGGTGATCAGCTCGATATTGTTCAGGCCGAGCAGCCGGCGGTCGGCGCCCCAGATCGCGCCGTAGCGCGGGCCGTTGACGTTGACGACCGGCGGGCCCTCTTCGCCAAGCGTCTTCCAGACCACGCCGCCCCAGCCGGCTTTGAAGGCGCGTTCGACATTATAGGCCTTGTCGGTCGGCGGCGCCGAAGCCAGCCAGAACGGATTTGGCGACTTGATGCCGACGAAGGTGTTGCGGATGTCTGCCATGCTCATGCCCTCCCGTTAGAGGTCAGTGCCCGGTGGATGGATTCGGCGGCGTCGCGGCCTTGCGCCACGGCCGAGACCGTCAGGTCGTCGCCGCCGAAGATGCAGTCGCCGCCCGCCCAGACTTTCGCCAGCGAGGTGCGGCCCTCGGCATCGACCCTGATGCGGCCGCCATCGAGCTCGATGGAGGCAACGCTGCCGTTGAGATGAGCCGGCACAAAGCTCTGGCCAATCGCCTTGAACACCTGGTCGGCGTTGAGCCTCAGCATTTCGCCGGTACCGGCGAGCTTGTCGCCATTCATGGCTGTGTATTCGAGCTCGATCGCCGACACTTTGCCGTTCTCGGCGATGACGCGCTTCGGCTGCAGCCAGTGGCGGATCGTGACGCCGTTCGCGGCGGCCAGATCCTGCTCGAAGCCGGAGGCATTCATATGCTCCTGGCCGCGCCGGTAGCAGATCGTCACCTCCTCGGCGCCGAGCAGCTTCGACTGCACCGCGGCGTCAATCGCCGTCATGCCGCCGCCGATGACGACGACGCGGCGGCCGACCGGCAGGCTGGAAAGGTCGCTTGCCTGCCTGAGTTCGGCGATGAACTCGACTGCGTTGGCGACGCCATCCGTATCCTCGCCTTCGGCGCGCAGCGCATTGACGCCGCCGAGCCCGAGGCCAAGGAACACCGCATCGTAGTTGCGGATCAGGTCGGAAAGCTGGAAGTCCCGTCCGAGCGCTTTGCCGTTCTGGATGTCGATGCCGCCGATCGCGGTGACGTAGTCGACCTCGGCCTGAGCGAAATCGTCGACGCTCTTGTAAGCCGCGATGCCGTATTCATTGAGGCCGCCAGCCTTCGGCCGCGCTTCGAGGATCGTCACATCGTGGCCGTGGCGGGCCAAGCGATGGGCCGCCGCCAAGCCCGCTGGCCCGGCGCCGACCACGGCGACCGTTTTTCCGGTCGGTTCGGCGCGCTTGTAGAACTGCTTGCCCTCATCCATCGCGACGTCGGTCGCATAGCGCTGCAGGCGGCCGATCTGCACCGGCTTGCCCTCCGCCACCTCGCGCACGCAGACCTCTTCGCACAGCGTCTCCGTTGGGCAGACGCGGGCGCACATGCCGCCAAGAATGTTCTGGTCGAAGATGGTCTTGGCCGAGCCCAGCGGATTGCCGGTCGCGATCTGCCGGATGAACATCGGGATATCGATCGAGGTCGGGCATGCATTCATGCACGGCGCATCGTAGCAGAAATAGCAGCGATCGGACTCGACCAGCGCCTCGTGATGATCGAGCGGCGGGTGCAGGTCGGAAAAATTATCGGCATACTGCTCGGCAGACAGCCGGCCGCCGGCTATGCCTTCGATGAAATGACCAGTCGCCATTCCAGTTCCCCTTGTTTGTTTTGAGGAAGGCTAGCACGTTTTATTTTTTTATCAATTGGTCAATTTTCGGCCAAGCTGCTGTATTGCTTGCATAAAAACATGATAATATCAGTCATGTTTCGCCACGCCGATGTCTGTCGGTTCAGCGCATTCAATCCTGGAGGGATGGATCGACCTGATCTCGTCGGCCACGAGCTCCTGCAGGCGCCACAGATTGCCGTCATGGATGCCGAATGTTTCGAGGTGGCTGACGGTGTAGTAAAGATATTCGGCGCCGGAACCTACATGGCCGCACGCGCGTGTCAGTATCTTTGCCACCCTTTCGAGCGGCTGCCTGAGCGACGTGCCCCTACCCGTACCCCGACCCAGAAACCCAGCGCCCGCAGCGATCCTTGCGCCGTGCGTACCGGAACCCACCGGACCGAGCTGACGCTTTCATGATCGTCGATTTCTCGCCGCAGCAATCTCTCGATCTGGGCGGGCTTCTCGCCGTCCGGCAGACGATAGATGACGCCGTCACAAAGCCGCCGCGCTCGAGCATCATCAACCCCGGCTGCGCGGCGCTGCCTCGCCAGCGCACCATGTCGAGGCAGAAGGAGCGATGCCAGCCATAGGCGGAGGCGCGGCGTTGCTCGATGGATTCCAACGCCGGCTTCCAGATCAGCGAGCCATAAGCGAACACCCAGAGCGGCCCCTCGTCGGCCTCGTCTGACAGGCGCGAGGCGAGCGCGCGGAAATCGTCGTCGTTAAGCTGGGTCCAGTCCCCGCTCGGACCAGGGTCGAGCTCCTCGCGATGGCACAAAGCCACTCTCGGGCGTAAGCGACATTCACGCATGGAAGACAGCCCCTCGTTGCCCGCAGCAAAGGCTAAAACCCCGGGCCATGCAAGATCACGGTTCCTATGGCGCTTCGCGCAGAACGGATTGGCCGACGCGCTTCAAGCTCCGATTTTGATGCGTGTCGGCCGCCCAAAACCGCTGCGCATTTTTGAGTGACATGCATGAGCGCCTTGCCGTTCTCGATTTCTGGTCCAGATGTCGGATTTCTGTCGCCGAGATCGTCCTACGATGGATCGGAACCGCGATCGCTGCCTGAACCGGTGAGGAGACCGACCATGCCGAATGCCGCAAAACCCTTCTTCTGGTACGAACTGATGACCACCGACCTCGACGCCGCCGAGGCTTTCTATACTGCTGTCGTCGGCTGGCGGGCCGAGCCCTTCGACAAGGCGTCGGGCATGCCGCGCTATATCGTGGTGAATTCCAGCCTGCGCGGCGTCGGCGGATTGATGACGATGCCGGAGGATGCCGCCAAGATGGGCATGCCGCCGGCCTGGCTCGGTTACATCTACACCAAGGACGTCGATGCCTCGACGAAGGCGCTCAAGGACGCTGGCGGTGCCGTTCATCGCGCGCCGGATGATATTCCCGGCGTCGGTCGCTTCGCCGTCGTCGCCGACCCGCAGGGCGCGACCTTCATGTTCCTGCAGCCCAACCAGCCCGAGCAGCCGCCGGTACCCGCTACCACGCCCGGTCATGTCGGCTGGCACGAGCTCTACACCTCGGACTGGAAAGCCGCTTTCGACTTCTATTCCAGCCAGTTCGGCTGGAAGAGCGCCGGTCAGTTCGACATGGGCGAGATGGGCATCTACCAGACCTTCGGCGCCGGCCCCGAATCCGGCGGCGGCATGATGAACAAGCCGCCGCAGATCCCGATCCCAGTCTGGCAGTTCTATTTCAACGTCGACGCGATCGACGCCGCCGCCAAGCGTGTCACCGACAATGGCGGCAAGGTATTGATGGGGCCGATGGAGGTGCCGAGCGCGCAGTGGATCGTCCAATGCCAGGACCCGCAGGGCGCGCATTTCGCGCTGCTGGCGCCTGGGCGGTAGAAACTGCCGCCCCCTTGTGGGGCAGATATCCGGTCCATCCTCCGCAGCCGCGGCGCAGCTGCTGCGGAGGTCGGGCCGGGCAGAGGGGAGCGCTGGCCCGGCGCCGGCGTCGCCCTCTTGGGCGTCACTCCGGCGTCAGCACCGCCACTTTGAGATCGGCCTTCTTGGCGCCGCTGAGCTGCACGGTGGCCGGACCGGCCGACAGCTTGAAGCGCACGCTCTTGCGAATGCCTGGGCAGGTCTTCGCGCGGCTGAAGCCCGCCGACTTCACGGCGCGGCCGTCTTGGACGACATCGATCCAGACCTCATCGGACAGGCTGAACTGGAGCTCACCTTCAGCCGGTACGGTCACGCTTGCCATCGCGCCGAACGTGCCGGCTGCCGGTGCACGTCCAGGCGGAACTTCAAACCCGATCGTGTCGACCGCTGCAAGTGAGAAATCCGCCGCTTGCCCGACTGTCAGGGCCGCGCCGGACTGGGCGGCGGACGCTGACGGAAACAGGGCCTGCTCGCGTGTCACCGGCCATTTGAAGGCATCACAACCAGCATCGGCAGCTATGGCGAAGCTCGTGCCTGCAAGGAATGCGAAGAGGCTGATGGCGAATTTTTTCATGGCGATGGATTCCCGGATGATTTGGTGTATCCGCGCATCAATACAACTTATGAGAGACAATTGCAACCACGGCGAGAATAAGCCGGAAGAGGTGAACTCATGCCCACTCACCGATTGTTGATGGCAGGGCATGGGAAGTGAATGGTCCGCTTCCGGGCGATAATTTATGGCGGGTCCGGAAGGGCAAGATGGAGTTTAGATGAAGCTTTTTGAAGGTCTCTCCCGCTATCAGCCGCAGGCGCTGGGCGTGCTTCGCATCATGACGGCGTTGCAGTTCACCGAGCACGGCACCCAGAAGCTGTTCAATTTCCCCGCCGGCGCCCATGCCGGGGCGCTGACGGGGCTCGCGCTGACGTCCGCAATCCTTGAATTCGCCGGCGGCATCCTGCTGGCGCTGGGGCTGTTGACCCGACCCGTGGCGTTCCTGCTCTGCGGCGAAATGGCCATCGCCTATTTCATGGCGCATTTCCCGCGCGACTTCTTCCCCGTTAACAATGGCGGCGACGCTGCGATCTCGTTCTGCTTCATTTTCCTCTATCTGGTCTTTGCCGGTCCCGGCGCTTTCGCGCTCGACAACCGCCGCAGCGCCTGATGCCCTGTGCGGACGCGCGCCTGTTTTTCAGGCGCGCATCCGCTCGAAATTGGCATCGAACAGCGGCGTTGCCTGAATGCGCGCGGCGTGGCGCTTGCCGAGGATCTCGATCTCGAAGCCGTCGGGCCTGTCGGCGATCTCCTTCGGCACGTAGCCCATGGCGATGGACTTTTTTGCATTGTGCGCATAGCCGCCGGACGTCACCCAGCCGCGCACGACGCCGTCGTGCCAGATCGCCTCGTCGCCGATGACGTCGGCATCAGTGGCCTCGACGATGAAGGCGCGCAGCCGGAGCTTGCCGCCCTGCTTGCGCTCGGCAATGGCGGCTTCCTTGCCGATGAACCCGGCCTCCTTGCCGTAGGCGACGAAACGGTCGAGCCCGGCCTCGAGCGGTCCGTAGATCGGCCGGTATTCGCGCGCCCATGAACCGTAATTCTTTTCGAGCCTGAGCGCATTGAGCGCGCGCGACCCGAACAGGCCGATGCCGAATTCCTCGCCGGCCCTGATCAGCGCCTGGTAGGCGGCGCGCTGATATTCCGGCGCCACCCAGATCTCATAGCCGAGATCGCCGGTGTAGCTGACGCGGCCGACAAGACAGGGCGCCATGCCGATATCCATCCTGGCGACGGCCATGAATGGGAACGCCGCGCTGGAGACGTCGGCGCGGGTGACTTTGGCCAGCACCGCCCTCGCCTTCGGCCCGGCGATGGCTAGGCCGGTGAGCTTCTGCCCCAGCAATTTTATCTCCACCGAGCCGTCCTTCGGAAGATGCGCTTCGAACCAGCGCATATGGTACTGCTCGGCGACGCCGGAGCCGGCGATGAACCAGTCGCTGTCGTCGATGTTGGCGAGCGTGAAATCGCCGATCAGCTTGCCGTCTTCCTTCAGCATCGGCGCCAGCGTCATGCGGCCGGGTTTCGGCAACCTGCAGGCAAGCAGACGGTCGAGCCAGGCTGCCGCCCCCTCGCCCGTCACCTTGTACTTGGCGAAGCTCGAGATCTCCGAGAGGCCGACGCCGTTGCGAACGGCGGCCACTTCGCTGCCGACATGGTCGAAATCGGTCGACCGCCGCCAGGAGAACTCGTCCTTGACCCCTTCGGGCGCATACCAGAGCGGCACTTCCAGCCCAAAGGCGACGCCCCATTGCGCGCCCTTGGCCGACAATGTGTCGTAAAGGGGCGTTGTCTTCAGCGGACGCCCGGCCGGCAGTTCCTCGTTCGGGAAGCGGATCGAGAAGCGGCGCGAGTAATTCTCGCGCACCTTGGCATTGGTATAGGCCATCGTCGCCCAGTCGCCGTAGCGCGCCACGTCCATCGCCCAGATATCGGCGCCGGGATCACCCTCGATCATCCAGTTTGAGAGCGCCAGGCCAACACCGCCGCCTTGAGAAAAACCCGCCATGACGCCGCAGGCGACCCAGAAGCCCGGCAGGCCGCGCACCGGACCGACCAGCGGATTGCCATCCGGCGCAAAGGTGAAGGGGCCATTGATGATCTGCTTGATCCCGGTTTTCTGAAAGGCCGGGAAGTGACGGAAGCCGATTTCGAGCGAGGGCGCGATACGGTCGATGTCCGGCTCCAAGAGCTCATGGCCGAAATTCCAGGGTGTGGAGAATTCGGACCAGACCTTGTTGGCTTTCTCGTAGGTGCCCATCAGCATGCCGCCGCGCTCCTGGCGCAGATAGAGCTCGCCGTCGAAGTCGACCGCATGGATGATTTCCGTGCCGGTCTTCTTGTTCCAGTCGGCGACCTCCGGCATGTCCTCGGTGATCAGGTACATGTGCTCCATGGCGAGCACCGGCAGTTCGAGCCCGACCATGCGGCCGACCTCGCGCGCCCAAAGACCGCCGGCGTTGACGACATGCTCGGTGATCACATCGCCCTTGTTGGTGATGACGCGCCAAAGCCCGTCGGGCCGGCGCACGATGTCCTCGACCTTGGTGAAGCGCTCCACTTCCGCGCCCAGCTTCCGCGCCGCCTTGGCGTAAGCGTGGGTGGCGCCGGAGGGATCGAGATGGCCGTCCTCCTTGTTGCGCACGGCGCCGACGAATTGCTTCGGATCGATGAGCGGCATCAACTCGGCCGCTTCCTTCGCCGAGATCACCTCGAGGTCGATGCCGAGATAGCGGCCCTTGGAGACGACCCCGCGCAGCCAGTCGAGCCGCGCCTCGGTTGCTGCCAAGAGCACGCCGCCGGTCAGATGCACGCCTGTAGCCTGGCCGGAAAGCTCCTCGATCTCCTTGTAAAGCGAGATCGTGTATTTCTGCAGCTTAGCGACGTTGGGATCGCCGCTGATGGTGTGCATGCCGCCGGCCGCATGCCAGGTCGAGCCCGAGGTCAGCTCATCGCGCTCCAGAAGCACCACGTCCGTCCAGCCGTGGCGGGCAAGATGGAACAGCACGGAACATCCTACGACACCGCCGCCGATGACCACGACCTTTGCATGCGACTTCATGGGTTCTTCTCGTTATCTCAGTGAGTTGGGAAGACAAATTGAATCGGAAAGGCAGCGCCAGGCACCCCCCTCTGGCCTGCCGGCCATCTCCCCCTCAAGGGAGAAGATTGGCAGTTCATGCGTCTCGCTAAATTCCCCGCGCTGAAGATTGGCGAAGGCCGAGGTGACATCCAATCTCCCCCCTTGAGGGCGCCCTTGAGGGGGAGATGTCCAGCAGGACAGAGGGGGGTGCCTCGCGCCGACGGAAAAGTCACGGCTCGCCGTGCCCGATCGCTTCCTTGCGGCGCGCCATATAGGCTTCAAGTGCCTCGCGCACGGCTGGGTCCATTGTCGGCTGAACGTACTCTCCCAGCGCCTTCTTCCAGAGCCGGGTCGCGCGCGCCGTCGTGTCAAGCGCGCCGGCCTCCTGCCAGGCCTCGTAGTTCTGCCAGTTGGAAAGCATCGGCTGATAGAAGGCGGTGGCATAGCGTTCAAGCGTATGCGGCTCGCCGAAGAAGTGGCCGCCGGTGGGCACGGCGCCCAATGCGTCGACCGCCAATTCGCCTTCGTCGACCACGATCGGCCGCAGGAATTCCATCATATGTTGCATCATCTCGACATCGATGATGAGTTTTTCGAATGAGGCCGTCAGTCCGCCCTCCTGCCAGCCGGCGGCATGATAGACGAGATTGCCGTGGCCAAGCACGGCACCCCACAGCGCCATCAGCGTCTCATAGGCGCCTTGCGCATCGGCGGCATTGGACGCCGAGCCCGGCGTCGTGCGGTACGGCAGATTGTAGCGCCGCGCCAATTGCCCGGAAGCGATGTTGGCCTTGGTGTTCTCCGGCGTGCCGAAGGCCGGCGCGCCGGACTTCATGTCGACATTGGAAGTGAAGGCGCCATACGTCACCGGCGCGCCGGGCCGCACCAATTGGGTCAGCACGATGCCGAACAGTGCCTCGGCATTTTGCTGCGCCAGCGCGCCGGCAAGCGTCACCGGGCTCATCGCGCCCATCAGCGTGAACGGCGTCACCGCCACCGACTGGCCGAACTCGGCCATGGTCATCAGCCCTTCGGCCATCATCTCGTCGAAGCGGCGCGGCGAGTTGACGGAAATGATGGTGGTGACGCCGGGATCCCGGCCGATCTGGTCGAGAGTCAAGCCACGCGCGATCGCCATCATCTCGATGCCGTCCAGCGCCCTGCCCCGGCCGATCGCCGAGACATGGAAGCATTTGTCGGTCAGCGTCAGATTGGCAAAGTAGGTGTCGAGGTGCCGCGAATTCGCCGGCAGCTCGATCGGCGCGCAGACCTGGTTCCCCAGCATATGGATGCAGTTGAAATGCTGCGCCAGCCGGACGAGATCGCAATAGTCGGCGAGATTGCCGGCGCGGCGGCCGCGCTCCATGTCGTGCACATTGGGCGGCCCGGCCACCAGCGTGAAGTTGATCGTGTTGCCGCCGAGATAAACGGCGTGAGCCGGGTTGCGTGGCGTAAGTGTGTAGCCGGCCTGTGTCGTCTTCAGCGCTTCGTCGACCATGCCCCGATCGAGGCGCACATTCATCGAGCTGTGATCGACCTTGGCGCCGGCGCGTTCGAACAGCGCGAGCGCTCGCGGGCTCATCACCTCGATGCCGAAACTTTCGAGAATATGCATCGAGGCCTGGTGAATGGACTCGATCTGGTCGGCCGAAAGCACCGCCATGGGCGGGTAAGGGTTGACCACACGCCGTGGCGGCAGCTGCGGAATGGGGGCGGGCCCGCGGTTGCTGGTCCGTTCGGCGCCGCGTTTTCGTCTTGGTTCGGTCATGCGTCTATCAGAGCGCCGACGTCAGGCGCGAGCTGTCAGGAATTCGCCATTTGCCGGCGTGATTTTAGCCAAGGCGGCATTTTTTCGTTCTGATGAAGACAAATGCGACGAACGACGTCGAAATATCGATAGAGTCAAATCGAGGCGCCTCGGCCGGCGTTAAGGAAGCTCGAAAGATTCCTTTTATGATTTCGCCCTATTCGTCTTCCGATGCCTAGCTCGAGTTTTAGTAAAATTGTCGTTGTCTCTGTGCTGCTGGCGCTTTCGGCCTGCGCGACGGCGCCCAGCCACATCAACAATGTCTGCGCCGTCTTCGACCAGAATGACGGTTGGTTCGACAACTGGCAGTCCGCCGCCGAGCGCACCGAACAAAAATACGGCGTTCCCGTTCCGGTGCTGATGGCGACGGTGCGCAAGGAATCCGGCTTCAAGAGCAACGCCCGGCCACCGCGCGCCAAGCTGCTCGGCTTCATTCCCTGGAAACATGTCTCCACCGCCGCGGGCTATTCGCAGGCGCTGGACGGCACCTGGTCGCAATATCAGATGGAGACCGGCAACTGGGCGGCGCGCCGCAGCCGTTTCGCCGACGCCATCGACTTCGTCGGCTGGTATCATTCCAAGACTGTCGACAGCTTCGGCGTCGCCCGCAACGACACCTACAGTCTCTATCTCGCCTACTATCTCGGCTGGTCGGCCTACGGACGCGGCAATCGCGGCGATGCCGGCGTGCAGAACTACGCGCGCGCCACGGACCAAATGGCCCGCGACTACGCCGCCCAGTTGCGGCAATGTGGGAACTGAGGCCGGGACCCGGCGAAGTTTTAATTCGACTTCGGCCTCTTGCCCCTCGGGCGCTTGGGCGGGGTGCCGGCAAAGCCCGGCCCGGTGCCGTGCGGCGCGTCGTCCGGCACGCCTTCATGTGCCGCATGCTCCTTGTCGAACTTGATGACCGGCTCCATCTTCGCCAAGACATCGTCCGACAGCCAGCACAGGCTCATATGGCCGTTGCCGAGATTCTTCACCGGCGGCACCGTCGTCTCGCACAGATTGTCCGGCACCAGCTTCTTATAGCCGCAGCGCGTCTGGAAGGGGCAGCCGGTCGGCGGATTCATCGCCGATGGGATATCGCCTTCGAGCACGATGTGCTTCTTGACCACGCTGGTGTCGGCGATCGGGATCGCCGAGAGCAGCGCCTCGGTGTAGGGATGGTAGGGCGGCGAGAATATCTGGTCCGTCGTGCCCTGCTCGACGATATAGCCGAGATACATGACGACGACACGGTCGGCGATGTAGCGCACCACGGACAGGTCGTGGCTGATGAACAGCATCGTCGTCTTGTTCTTGCGCTGGATGTCCATCAAGAGCTCGGTCACCGCCGCCTGCACCGAGACGTCGAGCGCCGAGACCGGCTCGTCGGCCACCACCACCTTGGCGTCGCCAGCGAAGGCGCGGGCCACGCCGATGCGCTGCTTCTGGCCGCCTGAGAGCTGGCGCGGCTTGCGGGTCTCGAAGGCCCGCGGCAGCTTCACCAGGTCGAGCAGCTCCAGCATGCGCTTGCGCCGCTCGGCGACGGTCTTGCCGACATTGAACTTCTCCAGCGTGCGGATGATCTGCGAGCCGACCGTATGGCTGGGGTTTAGCGTGTCGAACGGGTTCTGGAACACCATCTGGATCGACGATACCGTTTCGACATTGCGGCTCTCGATGCCGGTCGACTGGATCTCCTTGTTGCCCAGCGTCACGGTGCCCGAGCTTGCGGTCTCAAGCCCCAAAAGCACCTTGGCGAGCGTCGATTTCCCGCAGCCGGACTCGCCGACGATTGCGACCGTTTCGGACTCGCGCGCGGTGAACGAAATCGTCTCGTTGGCCTTGACGACGCGGCCTTCGCTCGAGCCGAACACCTCGCTGCCGCCGACCTTGTAGTACTTCTTGAGATTGTCGATCTTGAGCACCGGCGCGCCGGGCTCGACCTTTTCGTTGACCTTCTTGGCGCCGGGCGGCAGCGCTTCCCAGTCGATCTCGTTGAAGCGCACGCAGCGCGAAAAATGGCCCTCATGCCCCTCGACGGCAACCATCGGAATTTCGGCGGCATTGCAGACGCCCTCGACGAAATGGTGACAGCGGGGTCCGAAATTGCATCCCTTCGGCCGCTCATGCGGCAGCGGCAATTGGCCGGGAATGGAGATCAGCGGCCGCGAATTCTTGTCGGCGCCGGGCAGCGGAATCGAGCGGAACAGCCCTTGCGTATAGGGGTGGCGCATCCGGTCGAACACGTCCTCGATCTTGCCGGTCTCGACGGCCTCGCCGGAATACATCACCGTGATCTTGTCGCAGGTCTCGAGAATGAGGCCGAGATTGTGCGACACGAAGATCATCGAGGTGCCGAACTTCTGGCCCAGTCCCTTGACCAGTTCGACGATGCCGGCCTCGACGGTGACGTCGAGCGCCGTCGTCGGCTCGTCGAGGAGCAGCAGCGCCGGTTTCGACAGCAGCGCCATGGCGATGACGATGCGCTGCTGCTGGCCGCCCGAAAGCTGGTGGGGATAGGAGCGCATCATGCGCTCCGGATCGGGCAGCTTGACCGCGCGCACCATCTCCAGTGCACGGTTATGGGCCTCTTCCTTCGAGACCTTGTCGTGGATCAGCGGCACTTCCATCAATTGCTGGCCGACCTTCATCGCCGGATTGAGGCTCGCCATCGGCTCCTGATAGATCATGGCGATCTTGTTGCCGCGGATGGCCCGAAGCTCCTCGTCGGACATCTCGCCCATGTCCCTGCCCTGGAACTTGATGCGGCCGCCGACGATCTTTCCGATGTTTGAGAGGTCGCGCATGATGCCGAGCGATACGGTCGACTTGCCGCAGCCGGATTCGCCGACGATGCCCATCGCCTCGCCGGGCATGACCGTGCAGGAAAAGTCCATCACCGCCGGGATCTCGCCCTTGCGGGTAAAGAAGGAGATCGAGAGGTTCTCGATCTCGATGATCGGCCCATTGGTCGTCTTGGCTGGATCTCGAACTGCCTCGTTCATGGGTCGCTCCAATCCTTGCTTCCTGGAAGATGGGGCCCGAAGCCCCGCCATCAATCCTTCATCGACTGTTCGCGCAGCGAATCCGCCAAAAGGTTCAGGCCCAGCACGAACGACATTAGCGCGATCGTCGGCGGCAGCGCCGGGTGGATGAAGGAGCGCAAGAGCCGGCTGGCATCCTTGATCGCGGTGCCCCAATCGGGACTCTCGGGCGCCAGCCCCAGGCCGAAATAACCGAGCGTGCCGAGCAGGATCGTCGTATAGCCGATGCGCAGGCAGGCATCGACGATCAGCGGTCCGCGTGCATTGGGCAGGATTTCCCATAGCATGATGTACCAGGGCGATTCACCGCGTGTCTGCGCCGCCGCCACGTAGTCGCGCGTCTTGATATCCATGGTCAGCCCGCGCACGATGCGGAACACGCCGGGGCTGGAAGCGAACACCACCGCCACGAAAATGTTGAGTTGGTTGGGATCGATGTGGACGATCCTCAGCGGATCCTTGTCGAAGACGAGGCCCGTATAGATCCAGCCCCCGATGACGAGCGTCAGGCCGAGCAGGATATAGAGCCGGTCCGGCCGGTTCTTGTAGCGGGTCCAGAACAGCACGCAGAAGAAGATGATCGGGAACAGGAAGAACAGCCCCGCCAGGGCGTACGGGATAGGCGTATCCATGATGCCTGGCGTCACCAGCAGGTAGAACAAAAGGATTACCGGGAAGGCCAGCACCAGATTGGCGAGGAACGACAGCACCGTGTCGATCTTGCCGCCGTAGTAACCGGCCGGCAGGCCGAGCGTGATGCCGACCATCAGCGCAAAACCGGTCGCCGCCGGCGCGATGATCAGCACGATCTGGCTGCCATAGACCATGCGCGAGAACACGTCGCGGGCGAGCTTGTCGCCGCCGAAATAGTAGACGAGCTTCGATGTCGGCTCGATCGCGCCGGGCAGCGTATCCTTCATGATCGACACCTGCGCCAGCGGATCGAAAGGCGAGATGGTCGAGGCGAAGATCGCCGTGAACAGCCAGAACAGGCAGATGCCGACGCCGGCAATGCCGACGCCGCTGTCAAAGAGCTGGCCGTATAGCCCGAGCTTTTTCTTGTAGGTAAAGCTAACGCCCATCACCAGGACAAGCGCGACCCATACCGGCCAGAAGCGCCAAAGCACGCCGAGCACGACATCGAAGGCACCGATATATTCGATCTGCATCCGCCGTGCCCCCTATTGAACTCTGATGCGCGGATTGAGAAACGCGTAGCCGACATCGGAGATGAGTTGGGTGATCAGCACGATGAATACCGAGACCAGCGAGCAGCCGAGCAGAAGGTCGATGTCGTTGTTGCCGGCGGCCTCGACCAGCGTGTAGCCGAAACCCTGGTAGCGGAACATCACCTCGACGATGACGACGCCGGTGAGCAGCCACGGGAACTGCAGCATGATGACGGTGAAAGGCGCGATCAGCGCGTTGCGTAGCGCGTGCTTGATCACCACACTGCCGAAGGAGAGGCCCTTGAGGCGGGCCGTGCGGATATACTGCTGCGTCATCACCTCGACCATCGAGGCCCGTGTCATGCGCGCGATATAGCCGGTGCCGTAGATCGCCAGAGTGATCACTGGCAGGGTGAAATTGTAGAAGGTGATGCCCTGGCTGGCGGATGCCGCCGAGCCGTTCAGCCAGCCCAACCACGAGGCGAAGATGACGGTGAAGATGACGCCCGACACATATTCGGGCGTCGCCGTCGAGGCGATCGAGGCCACCGACAGGGTCCGGTCCGTTCGCGAGCCTTCGCGCATGCCGGCAAGGATGCCGATGAGCAAAGAGATCGGCACCATCACCGCCAGCACCCAGAACATCAATATGCCGGTGGCGCCGAGTGCCGGAAACAGCTTGGCCGCGACCGTCGTCTTGAACTTGGTCGAACAGCCGAAATCGCCCTGCAGCACGCCGGAGAATTTCGGCTCGACCGGGTCGTTGCAGAAGGAGAAGCGCTGCGTCACCTTGCCGGTGGCCGGATCGGTGATCGGCTGCTTGGGCAGGACGCCCAGCCATTGGCCGTAGCGCGCAAAGAAGTTCTGCCGGTAGCCGTGATTGACCAGCCAGCTTTCGAGCTGTTCGGCCGACGTGTGCATCTCGGTCTGGCTGATCGCCAGCTTCTTCAAGTTGGGCTCGAGATTGACGAGAAAGAAGACGACCAGCGTCAGGCATAGCATCGTGAGCAGAATCGTGCCGATGCGTCTGGCAATGAATGAGAACATGCGCGCTCCCCTGCCGGCCGGGTTGGGGTCAGATAGGTTCAACCCTGTGTCGGATACCTTGTGAGGCTCCGCCACCGTTGCACAATACGCAACGGCGACGAAGCTGCAAATAAGAGGGGCTGACGCCCCTCATATTTGTCGCAAAAGGATCACGCCTGTTCGAGCCAGACCTTGCCGAAGTCGTGCTCATAGGTCGGGTGCATCGAGTGGTTCTTCACCTCGGGCTTGATGTTGATGTAGAGCTTGCGCCAGTAGGGCTGGATGATGATTCCGGAATCCTGCAGGGTCTGCTCGATGTCCTTCATCACAACCTTGCGCTTCTCCGCATCGGCGATGCCGAGCGCCTCGTTGACCTTCTTGTCGAAGTCGGGATTGGCGTAGGCCGTCTCGTTCCACGCTTCGCCGGAGCGATAGGCGATGGAGATGACCTGGATGCCCAGCGGGCGCATGTTCCAGTTGGTTTGCGAGAACGGATACTTCGTCCAGTCGTTCCAGAAGGTCGAGCTCGGCAGCACGGTGCGCTTCACCTTGATGCCCGCTTCGCGCAGCTGGGCCGCGATCGCGTCCGTGGTGTTCTTGTGATAGTCTTCGTCGTTGCTGATCAGTTCGTGCTCGAAATCGATCACGCCGGCTTCCGTCAGCATCTGCTTGGCCTTGGCGATGTCGCGCTTGACCTCGGGCAGCTTGACATATTCCGGATGGATCGGCGCGACATGGTGGTTTTCAGCCGGGGTGCCGGCATTGCCGTAGCCGAGCTGCAGCACCGTGGCGTTGTCGACCGCAAGCAACATCGCCTGACGAACCTTCTGGTTGTCATAGGGCTTGTGGGTGATGTTGAAGCGCGACACCACGGTGGCCGCCGTGACGACCTCCGAAACCGGCGCGCCGACATCAGCGATGATCTTGATGTAGTCGGCGGTCGTTTCGTGGTTGGTCTGGACTTCGCCAGATTCGAAAGCCGAAACCGTCGCCGCCGGATCGGTGCCGTAATCGATGAACTCGACACCATCGAGGAAAGCTTCGCCCTGCCACCACTTGCCGGTCTCGCGGCGCTTGTAGACCACCTTCTGGCCGACATCGTAGGAGACAAGCTCGAACGGGCCGGTGCCGATCGGGCAATTCTTGAAGTTGGCGCCCTTCTCATCGAAGGTCTTATGCACGACCAGTGCCGGATAATCGCACATGTTCGGGATGATGGCGATGTCGGGCTTGCTCAGCTTGAGCTTGACCGTCATGTCGTCGACCTTGACCACGGAGCCTTCGCGCAGCTTCTTGGTGCCGTCGTCGACCAGGCTGCCGAGGCGGCCAGGCATCGAGTTGCCTTCCGCTGCCTTGTCGGCCCAGCGGGTGAAATTGTAGATCACGTCGTCGGCGGCGAACTTGTCGCCGTTATTCCATTCGACGCCTGGCCGCACATGCAGCGTGTATTCGGTGGCGTCGTCGTTGATATCCCAGCTTGCCAGCAGGTAAGGCGCGAAGGTGTACTCCTTCGTGTACTTCACCAGCGGCTCGAGCGCCTGGCGCTCGGCGTTCGCAATTTCCGACCAGTCGGCGGTGCGTGGATCCTTGGGATCCTTGATCGACATGGCGACCTTCAGCACGCCGCCCTTCTTGCCCTGCACGTCCTCGGCCTTGGCCGGCGTCGGCGCGGCGAGACCGAGCATGCCGTAAGCCATTGCCGTCGATGCACCGAAAACGCTGGCCAAAGCCAGGAATTCACGGCGGTCCACCGTGCCCGACTTGGCCGCTTCGGCCATCGCCACGATGTGGTCCGGAACGCGATCACCGTTACTTTTGTAGATTGCCATGACTGACTCCCATTGTTTGGCTTTCTGCCTTTTAACATTCCGCATCCAGACCGTGATGTCAAAAGCCGGTTTGGAATTGGAACATGGTGGGGAATGTGCAACTTTGGAATGGGGCCGGTTGGCGTGATAGCGACAGCCTTGACGCAAATTTGTTAGTCCACAGCACATTTCCAAAAATTAACAGGGCAATCAAATCAAGACATTGCCGGCGGACAGGCCTCGTGCGCGCGCCAAAAGTCCTCTTCAGCCCGCCGGGGCGGGCAACACCGTCAATATTCGCGTTCGTAAAAGACGCCGCCCTTGGCTTCGCCCGCGTCGTTGGCCTCGCCGCGCAGCTTCACGCCCCTCCCGACATTGAGATCGATCGTCGCCTTGCCGGAGCCCGGTTTGTCGCCCTTCTGGATTGTCACATAGGTACGGTCGTTGAGGTACTTGCCGGCCGAAACCGCGGTGCCCCCCTTCTCGTCGGTCGTCACGTCGAGATCGTCGATGCCGATCGCGCTGCGTAGATTGTCCAGCAGCGAGGTCGTGCCGCCGGCCCCTGCCAATTGCGCGGCCGCGTCGGCAAGCTGGGCGATCTGCAGCGGCGAGAGATTGGACATCGAGCGGCCGAAGATCAGTTGCGCCAGCACCTCGTCCTCAGGCAGCGCCGGTGCGGAGGAGAAGTTGAACTTTGGGTTGGTCGCTTCGCCCGAAACGACGATGGTGACGGTGGCGCTGCCGGTCGTCGTGGTCGCGGTCAGGTTGAGGTAAGGCACAAGCGAACCCTGGAACCCGACTGTGCCCTCGGTGAAGGTCAGCCGCTTGGCAAGGATCGTCAGCCGGCCGCGTTGCAAGGTGAAGGTTCCGACGGCCTGCGGCGAGGATGCCGGGCCGGTCAGCTTCAGCGAGCCGCCTAGCTCGGCATCGACGCCCCTGCCCTGGATGAAGATCTGATTCGGCGCGTTGACCGTCACGTCGAGGACAAGGCCGCTGCCGCTGCTGCCGCCGCTGCTGGATGTCGGCGGGTTCAGTGCCCTGTCCTGCGCGCGCACCGCGCGCGGCGGGTTCTTATGCTTCACATCCAACTCCGAGAGCGAACCGGGCAGCTTCTCCGGCACGGTGATGACCGTCCTCGCCAGATTGATGGTGCCGGCGAGCACCGGCGCCGACACGAGCGACCCCTTGATGGTCAGGTCGCCGCCGAGATTGGCGGTCACCACCCTGCCGTCGGTGTAGCGGGCGTCGGTGAGTTTTATCGACAGGTCGGCCGGAAAACCTTGCGCCGGCGTGATGCCGACGGTGCCGCTCGCCGAAAGGCTGCCGCGCGTCGACAACGTGCCCGTAAGGCGATTGATCCTGGCGACGCCGCCGCCGATCGAGACGTCGGCCCCGATGTCGTTGACCGCCAGCCCGGAGCGCGCGTCGATGAGACGGGCGCCCGACGTCGAGACTTTGCCGCTGATCACCGGCGCGGATACAGGACCGCGCACCTGCACGTCGACATTGGCGGTTCCGTTGAGCGCCAGGCCTTGCACGGCGAGTTTCGAGGCAAGGAAGGAAAACGGCACCTTGCCTTTGAAATCGAGCGCCAGGGTCGGCCCGCCTGCCGTCGTCACCGTGCCGCCGCCCTTGAGACCAAGGCCCGCGCCGTCGCTGATGTTGGCGTCGAAGGCAAGCTTGCTGCCGGCAAAGGTTCCCGACGAGGATACGTTCATGCCGCCGAGGCCTGCGCCCCGCGTCTGCGAAGTCTGCACGCCCGAGGCATCGACATTGAAGGCGACCGTCGGAGTGGCCGGCGCGCCGGAGACCTTGACCGTGCCCGAGATCGAGCCTGCCGCATCGAGGCCAGGCGAGAAACTGTTTGCGAGCGAGACCGGCACCCTGGCCAGATTGGCGTTGATGTCGAGCGTCTGCGTGACCTTGCCCGTCACCGTCGCCGTACCGCCGCCGAGATTGAGCACCAGCCGGTCGAGCGTCGTCGCGCCGTTGGCGATGGTCACGGTCGAGGCCTGCGCGATCGCCGCCTTGATGCCTTGCACCGTCGCTTGGCCCGACGCGAGTTCGACGGTCGTCGTGCCGTTCGCCACTTTCACCCGGCCGGCCGCTTTCGCCGGAATGTTCTTCACGGTGGCGCCGCCGGAAAAGCCGGTCCAGTCCCCGTCGCGCTTCAGGTCGACATCGATCCTGGTAACGGCAGTGCCGCCGGAGGTCACGCTGTCGGCGCGGATCTTGCCGGAGATGACAGGTGCTGCAAGGTAATTGGCGATCTGGGCGTCGATGGCGACTTTTTTGGCCGAGAGGTCGCCGCGCCGGATCGCCGCCGTCGTTGCCTTGACGGCGACGTTCGGTGCGTTGCCGGCCTTCGAGAAGGCGATCGTGCCGCGGACGTCGCCTTCCGCCTTTTCCAGCGCAAGCGCCGCCAGCGGCCCGATGTCAGGAAGATCGAGCGACACGGTGCCCACCGGCACGAAAGCTTCATCAAGCGCGAGGTCGCCGGAGATCTTGTTCGGGCCGAGCGACAGCAGAAGCCCGTTGATCGCGCTCTTGCCATTGGCGGTGGCAAGCACCGCATTGCCCTGCAGCGGCTGTCCGGCGACATTGCCGGTCAGTTGCACATCGGCCGCCGGATTGGCGGCATCCGCCTTGCCTGTCGCGGTGAGCTTCAGTCCGGTGATCTCGCGCGCCGCCACGGACAGCCTGTCGCTGTTCACCGTCAGCGAGAGGTCGGGCGCCATGATCGGACCTTGCGCATTCAGGCCAAAAGCGATGGCGCCCTTGGCGTCTTTCGACAGCAGCGAAACGTCGCTCAACGCCCCCCTGATGTCGGCGGCAAGCTTGTTGTCGGCAAGGCTCGCCTGCCCGTCGGCGCTCAGCGCGCCCGAGTTGAGCTTCAAGCCGGAGACATTGACGTTGCCGTTGGCGTCGCGTTTTAGCGCGGCGCTCAATTGCGCGCTCTCGCCCAACATGCCGCGCACCGCCGCCGGCAAGGCGGAAGAAGCGACATTGGCGTTCACGTTGAGGTCGACGGCGCCGTCGCGCAGCGACATGCGGCCGGCGACCTGGCTGTTGAGCGCATCGCTCTTGAGCGAGCCGCTGTTGACGGCAACGGCGTCGCTCGTCAAACGGCCGTTGACCTCGGCCGTAACCTTGCCGGCAACCAACGGCGCGATCATCGGATTGTCCAAGCCGATCCTGTCAATCGACACCGTCCCGGAGACCGGGCCTGCCCGCCCCTTGAGATCGAACGCATCCGAATGCAGCGCAACGGCAAGGCCGTCCACATTCACCTGGCTGGCGGCAACCGAAGGCAGGATGGCGGAAGCCTCGAGGCGGGCTTGCGTGCTTTGGCCGGCTATCTTTGCCGACAATGACTGGACCTCGATCTTGACCGGGCTTTTGGCGCTGCCGATCGTCAACGGCAGGCTGGGTCCGGATGACGTCAGATCGAGCGAAAAATCGCTGACGCCGTTCGGATTCAAGGTGCCGGCGGCGTTGCCGGAAATCTTGTCGCCCGCAAGCGTTGCATGGTCCAGGGCCAGGCCGCTCGCCAGACCATAGCTGCCGGCGGCATCCAGATTGAGCGGCCCAAGTCCCGCCTGGCGGGTCTGGCTGGTCTCGGCGCCGGCAAGCTTGGCGTCGAACTCGATATCGGGATTGGCCGACGGACCCGTGAGGTGTGCCGTGCCTTCCAGCGTTCCGGCGGCGTCCAGGCCCGGCACGAAATCATTGGCGAGCGCCGCAGGCAGGCCGGCGAAATTGGTCGTCAGGTCGAGGAGCTGGCCGGCGCTGCCGGAAATGGTCGCCGAGCCGCCGCCGAGATTGAGCGCAAGCTTCTCGACGCTGGCGACGCCGTTGGCGATTGCAAGGCGCGACGGCTCGGCGATCGCCGCCTTGATGCCGCGCAGGGTCGCTTCGCCGGACGCGATCTCGACGCTGGTCTTGCCGTCGGCGATCTTCACGCGCCCGGTCGCGGTGGCCGGAATGCCGGATGCCGTCGCGCCGCCGGAAAAATTGGTCCAGTCGCCGTCGCGCCTCAGGTCGATGCCGATACCGCTGACCACTGTCTTGCCGGAAGTGACGCTGTCGGCCTTGATCGTGCCCGATATTGCCGGTCCCTTGAGATAATTGGCGATCAGCGCATTGACGGTGATCGCTTTCGCCGCCACTTCGCCGCGCGCGATCGATGTGCTGGCCGCATTGATGGTAAGGTTCGGAGCCGCGCCATCCTTGGCGAAGGCGATCGTGCCGTTGATATCGCCGGTTGCCGTCTGGCCGCCTAGCGCCGCCAGCGGGCCGACATCGGGAACGGCCAGCGTCAGCGTGCCCACCGGCACGAACGCTTCGTCGAGCGCGAGGTCGCCCGAAACCTTGTTGTCGCCGAGTGCAAGGCTGAGGCCCTTGATCGCGCTCTTGCCATTGGCGGTGGCAAGCACCGCATTGCCCTGCAGCGGCTGTCCGGCGACATTGCCGGTCAGTTGCACATCGGCCGCCGGATTGGCGGCATCCGCCTTGCCTGTCGCGGTGAGCTTCAGTCCGGTGATCTCGCGCGCCGCCACGGACAGCCTGTCGCTGTTCACCGTCAGCGAGAGGTCGGGCGCCATAATCGGACCTTGCGCATTCAGGCCAAAAGCGATGGCGCCCTTGGCGTCTTTCGACAGCAGCGAAACGTCGCTCAACGCCCCCCTGATGTCGGCGGCAAGCTTGTTGTCGGCAAGGCTCGCCTGCCCGTCGGCGCTCAGCGCGCCCGAGTTGAGCTTCAAGCCGGAGACATTGACGTTGCCGTTGGCGTCGCGTTTCAGCGCGGCGCTCAATTGCGCGCTCTCGCCCAACATGCCGCGCACCGCCGCCGGCAAGGCGGAAGAAGCGACATTGGCGTTCACATTGAGGTCGACGGCGCCGTCGCGCAGCGACATGCGGCCGGCGACCTGGCTATTGAGCGCATCGCTCTTGAGCGAGCCGCTGTTGACGGCAACGGCGTCGCTCGTCAAACGGCCATTGACCTCGGCCGTGACCTTGCCGGCAACCAACGGCGCGATCATCGGATTGTCCAGGCCGATTCTGTCGATCGACACCGTCCCGGAGACCGGGCCTGCCCGCCCCTTGAGATCGAACGCATCCGAATGCAGCGCAACGGCAAGGCCGTCCACATTCACCTGGCTGGCGGCAACCGAAGGCAGGATGGCGGAAGCCTCGAGGCGGGCCTGCGTGCTTTGGCCGGCTATCTTTGCCGACAATGACTGGACCTCGATCTTGACCGGGCTTTCGGCGCTGCCGATCGTCAACGGCAGGCTGGGTCCGGATGACGTCAGATCGAGCGAAAAATCGCTGACGCCGTTCGGATTCAAGGTGCCGGCGGCGTTGCCGGAAATCTTGTCGCCCGAAAGCGTTGCATGGTCCAGGGCCAGGCCGCTCGCCAGACCGTAGCTGCCGGCGGCATCCAGATTGAGCGGCCCAAGTCCGGCCTGGCGGGTCTGGCTGGTCTCGGCGCCGGCAAGCTTGGCGTCGAACTCGATATCGGGATTGGCCGACGGGCCCGTAACATGTGCCGTGCCTTCCAGCGTTCCGGCAGCATCGAGGCCCGGCACGAAATCATTGGCGAGCGCCGCAGGCAGGCCGGCGAAATTGGCCGTCAGGTCGAGGATCTGGCCGGCGCTGCCGGAAATGGTCGCCGAGCCGCCGCCGAGATTGAGCGCAAGCTTCTCGACGCTGGCGACGCCGTTGGCGATTGCGAGGCGCGACGGCTCGGCGATCGCCGCCTTGATGCCGCGCAGGGTCGCTTCGCCGGACGCGATCTCGACGCTGGTCTTGCCGTCGGCGATCTTCACGCGCCCGGTCGCGGTGGCCGGAATTCCGGATGCCGTCGCGCCGCCGGAAAAATTGGTCCAGTCGCCGTCGCGCTTCAGGTCGATGCCGATACCGCTGACCACCGTCTTGCCGGAAGTGACGCTGTCGGCCTTGATCGTGCCCGATATTGCCGGTCCCTTGAGATAGTTGGCGATCAGCGCATTGACGGTGATCGCCTTCGCCGCCACTTCGCCGCGCGCGATCGATGTGCTGGCCGCATTGATGGTGAGGTTCGGAGCCGCGCCATCCTTGGCGAAGGCGATCGTGCCGTTGATATCGCCGGTCGCCGTCTGGCCGCCTAGCGCCGCCAGCGGGCCGACATCGGGAACGGCCAGCGTTAGCGTGCCAACTGGCAGGAATTGATCGTCGAGCGCGAGGTCGCCCGAAACCTTGTTGTCGCCCAGTGCAAGGCTGAGGCCCTTGATCGCGCGCTTGCCGGCGGCGGTCACCAACGACGCCTCGATGTCGAGCGGCTGTTCCTCGACGCTGCCCGTCAGCGAGATATCGGCCGAGGGGTTGGCGATGTCGGCTTTGCCCTTCGCCGAGAGCTTGATGTCCTTCACCGTGCGGCCGGCCGCCGTCAGGCTGGCGCTGTCGGCCGACACCGAGAAATCCGGCGCCCAGCGCGGACCGCTGGCGGTCAGCGCGAAATTGACCCCGCCGGCAAGCGGCGTGCCCGCCAGCGACGACAGCGCCGATACATCGCCCAGCGTTCCCTTGACGTTTGCCTTGATATCCGAGCCTTGCGCGCTGGCGGTGCCGCTGGCGCTGAGCGAGCCGGAGGTGAGTTCCAGCTCGTTGGCCGCGAAAGCGCCTTCCGGATCGCGGGTCGCGGTAGCCGAGAATTTCACCCGTTCGCCAAGCAGCGAGCTGATCTGCGGCGGCAGCGCCTTCGATACGGCGTCGGCGTTCATCTTCAGCGTCATCGACAGGTCGGCGAGCGAGACGCCGGCGGTCAGCGCGGCATTGAGCGCATCGCTGCGCAACGTGCCCTGGTCGACGGTGACGGTGTCGCGGCTGATCGAACCGGCGAGATCAGCGGCTAGCTTGCCCGTCACCAGCGGCGCCAGGGTCGCCACGTCGGTCTTCAGGCCGGCGGCCGCGAGCTTGACATTGACCGGCCCGGTGCGGGTCGCGACGTCGAAGCCGTCGGAATGGACCTGTCCCGTCACATTGTTGAGCTGCGTGCCGCCGACGGCGATCGAGGCCAAGGAGGTGCCGATGTCGACTATCGGCGCCTTGCCGTCGCCAAAGGCGCGTGCGGTCGCCTTCTCGACCGCGACCAGGATCGGCACCGCGCTGGTGCCGACGTCGATGGTGACGGGCTTGTCCTTGGCGGAGAGCTCGACGGCAAGATCGCTGGCGCCCTTCGGGTCGACATTGCCGGTGGCCGTGCCGTGCACGGCGCCGCTCTCTACAATTGCGCGCTCGATATCGATCCCGCCTGTCGTGGTCGCCGTCCCGGCCACGTCGAAATTCGTCTTGCCGGCAAACAGCGACTTGAACTTCTCCGGCAGGAAGCGCTCGAATTCGCCGTCGCCTTTGGCCTCGACATAGTGGCCCCTGTCGCTCAACTGATGGCGGCCGGTGAGCTGGGCGACGATCTGACGGTCGACAACGAACGTGCCGATGCCGTTCCAATTGGCGAGCGGCCCCGTGCCGGAGACGACGATATCAACGGGGGGCGCATCGGGGAGCTTGAGCAAATTGGCGATGATGCCGCCGGCCGGCTCCGACGCCTTGAGATCGAGGTCGAGCTTGTTGTCGGCCGGCGCGAAACGGACCTTGGCGTCGACATTGCCCTGCTTGCCGTCGCGGCGGGCGACTTTGAGCACCGTGTCGATCGCCAGCGGCGATGGATCGGCCTTGAGCGAACCCTTGGCGGCAAGTTCGGCAATGCCGCTGCCGGCGAGCTCTTGCCCGAGCGCGATCTCCGGCAGCTCGATCTCTTTGACGTCGATCGAGACCGGCAGACTGTTCGATGCGCCTTGCGACGGCTGTTGGCCGGCTCGTGGCAGCCGCGCCAACTCGATGCGCTCGGCTTCGATGCGATCGGCGCTGAAGTTGCGCGACAAAAGCGCCGTCGGCGACCAGTCGAGCGCCACCTTGCGCGCCACCAGCCAGGGCCCCGTGCGATCCTCCAGCACGACATGATCGAGCCTGAGCTGACCGGACCAGATGCCTTCGATACCGCTGACGGTGATCTTGCGGTCCTCGGTCGAGGCCAGCTTCGAGATCAGACCGGCGAGATTCTGACGACCGCCTTCGGTGCCGGTCAGCACGGCGAGGGCGCCGATCGCCACCACCAGCAGCAGGAGCAGCGCGTAAAGGCAGATACGAAGGATGCGCCAGAATATCCTCATCATCAGAACGCCTGACCGATGCCGGCATAGAGGCCGAAATGCGGATCGCCCGGATCGCGGTTGAGCGGCACGGCGGCGTCGATGCGCAGCGGCCCGAATGGCGTAAGATAGCGCAGACCGACGCCGGCGCCGACCTTGACGTCGGAGAAATCGGGGAAGGATTTGGTCGAGACCGTGCCGGCATCGACGAACGGAACGATGCCGATCGTGTCGGTGACGGCCATGCGCATCTCGACCGAGGTCTCGAACAGGGACAGGCCGCCGATCGGCTGGCCGTCGATGTCCTTCGGGCCGATACCTTGATAGGCATAGCCGCGCACCGAGCCGCCGCCGCCGGAATAGAAGCGCCTGTCGGCCGGAACATTCTGCAGCCCGGTGCCAACGATCGAGCCGAGCGTGGCGCGTTCGGCGAGGACGAATCTGCTCGCCGTATCGAGCGACTGGTAAGCCGAGCCTTCGCCCTTCAACTTGAGGAATGTCGCGCCGTTCAGAATGTCGTAGCTCGGCTCGGCATAGGCGAGCGCCCGGAAACCCCTGGTCGGGTTGAGCTTGTTGTCGCGGCTGTCATAGACATATTGCAGCGGAATGCTGGCGATCAGATAGGTGTGCTTGCCGAAGGCGTCGGTGATCCTCGAGTAGTCGAGGTCGAATTCAGCCGAGACCCGCTGCCTCTTGTCGAGGTCGTAGGAGACTCCAACGTCGCCCTTGACCGAGAAATGGTCATAGGCGTCGGGGTGCTCCAACACGGTCTTGACGCCGGTGAAGAACTTGGATGTCGGCCCGAGCACCCCCGGCTTCTCGAACATGATGCCGGCATTGTAGTTGAGCGCGGAAATGCTGTTGCTGCCGATGCCGCTGATGGAGCCGTCGATGCGCAGCTTCTCTGCCTGGCCGAACAGGTTGCGGTGGCCCCAATAGCCTTCGAGCCCCAGTCCTTCCGTGTTCGAAAACGTGCCGCCGACGCCGAAAAAGCGCGGCTTGCGCTCGCTCACCTGGACGTCGATCGGAATGTTGCCTTGGGCGTCGAGGCTCTCGCCCTCCTTGATGGTCACGCTGTTGAAGACTTCGAGCCCGAGCAGCCGATCGCGGGCATCGTCAATCTCTTGCGGCGAATATTGCTGGCCCCGCTTTAGGTCGGTCATGTATTCGGTGAAGTCGCGATCGACCTTTTCGGTGCCCTCGACGGTGGTGTCGCCATAGCCGGCGACCGGGCCGGCCGCGACCGTCAGTGTCACGTCGAGCGTCGAGGTGTCATGGTCTGCGACGATCTCGCGATCCGTCACCTTGGCTAGCGGCCTGCCCTCCTCCTTGAGCGCTCGCACGATCGCCGCTTCGGCCTTGAGCACGGCACCCGAACTGGCGTCGCCGCCCGCGATCAGGCCGAAATCGGCGCTCGCCAGGCCGGCCGCGTCGCCTTTCAGTCTGATGTCGCCGAGGGTGAATTTCGGCCCGGCGGCGATGCTGACGACCACCGGAATGGGCTGCGGCCCCTTGAATTCGGCGTCCGGCGGCAGTTCGTCGATGGACTTGCCCTCTATGGTGATGGTGACCACGCCCTCGTAGCGGGCGTCGGCATAAAGGGCGGCAACCAGTTGCTCGCGGTCGCTGCGCGCCTTGGCCATCAAGCCGAGCGACCCCGATACCGGGTGCTCCTCGTCATTTTTGAGCACCGAGGCATCTTCCAGCTTCTTGACCAGATCCTTGTCGGCATCGGGAGCGTCAATGGTCACCGAATAGCGCAGCGGATCGACGATGTCGGCATCCTCGTCCTTGGACGAGCCCCAAAGCTTGATGCCGAAAATCTCGAAAGCAGCCGCCGGCCGGGCTTCGCCGGCGAGCATGGCCGCGCAGACGAGCGCCAAAAGCAGGGCGCGCGGAAGCACGCGCCCTGGCGCGATCCCTCCTGACATCTGCGTTTCATACGCCGGCATTACGCTAACCTAGACGACAAAACTAAAATTGGAATGAAGTTCTGAAACGCTCGTAAAGGGGCCACAATCCAATTGTCTGAAATAGACCGGGCTTGGAATTCACACCTTTTGCGCCTTCGCAAGAAAGCGTGAACCCTTGTCCCATGGAGGTTCTGTCGAAATACCGGCCTGTGGCCGGCATGGAAACCGTTGGCGGGTTGAAAACCTGCCGCGTTCGGCGTTGACAAGCCTGTTTGATGCTTGATCATGGCCGGACGCTGCAATGTCGGGAGGGTGATATGGCAATGCGCGCGGCTCGTGGTCTCTCTTTCCTCGTTCTTCTGTTCTTTGCCTTGAGCGGGGCCGCGCAAGCGGCCGAAGCCCGGCGAATCGTGACGACCGACAACTCCGACTATTTCGGTTTCGACCTCAGGTCCGACCAGAATGTCAGCCTCGACCAATGCAAGACCACATGCCTCGGCGATCCCGCCTGCCGCGCCTTCACCTACAACACGAAGGCCAAATGGTGCTTTCTCAAATCCGACTACAATCAGCTGAAACCCTTCAGCGGCGCCGTCGCCGGCAAAGTCGCAAACGTCGATGGCGACCCCGATATCGGCGCGCCGCCTCCACTTGCCTTCTTCCCCAACTGGATGGCCGATCAGGCCCAGCAGTTTCGCAACAAGCTGACCGATCCGGCGTATGACAAGCCGACCGAAGGGCTGGCCGCACTTCAGGCTGCGGCCGAGCAGGCAGCGCTGACCGGCGACCATCGCCTGGCCATGCAGAAATACCAGGCGGCGCTGTCCGTCCTGCTCGACGACGGCGCGCTCTGGCTGGCGCTGGCGCGCGAGACGCTCGGCGTGCAGCCGGCTTCCAACACTTCCGAACCCTCGACCCTGCCGGCAAACGTCACCTCGGCCGCTTTCAACGCCTATAAGCTGGTGCGCACGGCAAAAACCCGCGCCGAGGCGCTGGCGCTGCTTGCCGCCGGCCTCGACAAGCGCGACCTTTTCCGGCCGGCCATTCAGGCCTATGAGGCGAGCCTTGCGCTGGTGAACTCGCCAGCCGTGCAGGCCGACTACGCCGACCTCAAAGCACGCAAGGGTTTCCGCGTGATCGACCATTCCGTCGATGCCGATTCCTCTTCGCCGCGCATCTGCGCCCAGTTCTCCGAGGACTTGGTGAAGACCGGCGTCGACTATTCGCAGTTCGTCACCGTCGACAATGCCGCTCCCAAGGCTGTCGAAGCCAAGGACAAGCAGATCTGCGTCGAAGGGCTTGAACATGGCCAGCACTATGACGTGACCTTCCGCGCCGGTCTGCCGGCCGCGATCGGCGAGTCGATTGCCGCTCCGGTCGTGCTGTCGATCTATGTCCAGGACCGCGCCCCGTCGGCCCGCTTCACTGGCGACAGCTTCGTGCTGCCGGCCGGCGCCCGCCGCGGCATTCCGGTCGTCACCGTCAACATGAGCGCCGCCAAGATGAAGCTCTACCGCATCGGCGACCGATCGCTGGCGCAGCTTCTGTCCGGCTACCAGTTCCTGCATCAGCTCGACGGCTATGACATTTCCACCATTTCCGACCAGATGGGCGAGCCGGTCTGGGAAGGCACGCTCGACATCGCCAACGACCTCAACAAGGAGGTCACCACCTCCTTTCCGGTCGACGAGGCGATCCCGCAGCGCAAGCCCGGCGTCTATGTGCTGACCGCCCAGCCGGTCGACGACAAAAGCGACGATTATGGTTCGCGCGCCACCCAGTGGTTCGTCGTTTCCGACATCGGTCTGTCCACCTATACCGGCCAGGACGGTCTCAACGTCTTTGCCCGCTCGCTGGGCTCTGCCAAGCCGATTGCCGGCGCCGAACTGACGCTGCTTGCCAAGAACAATGAAATCCTCGGCACGGCGACGTCCGACGCCGAGGGCCATGCCGTTTTCAACCCGGGCCTGACGCGCGGCGAAGGCGGCATGGTGCCGGCGGTGCTGATGGCCAAGCAGGGCGACAACGACTTCGTCTTCCTCGACATGGGCCGCGCCGGTTTCGATCTGTCGGACCGCGGCGTTGCCGGGCGTGCCGCGCCCGGCGCGCTCGACGTCTATGCCTGGACCGAGCGCGGCATCTACCGCGCCGGCGAAGACGTCCATGTCGCCGCCCTTGCGCGCGACGGCGCCGCCAAGGCGGTCGAGAACCTGCCGCTGACCTTCATCTTCACCCGACCCGATGGCGTCGAGAACCGCCGTATCGTCAGCGACGGCGCTTCCGCCGGCGCCCATGCCGTCGATCTGTCGCTCGAGCCTAACGCCATGCGCGGCACCTGGTCGGTGTCGATCTACACCGATCCCAAGCAGGCACCGGTCGCCAGCCATATGTTCCTGGTCGAAGACTTCGTGCCGGATCGCATCGAGTTCGACTTGACGGCCGACAAGAAGGAAATCGCGCAGGGCGAGACAGCCAATGTCAGCGTCGACGGCCGCTTCCTCTATGGCACGCCGGCCGCCGGCCTCGCGCTTGAAGGCGAGATGACGCTGTCGACCACGGACAGCTGGGATCGGTTCAAGGACTTCACCTTCGGTCTCGCCGACGAGCAGTCGGCCGAACCTTCGGTGACGCCTTTGGCCAACCTTCCCCTCGTCGGCGACGACGGCAAGGCGACCTTCCCGGTCTCGATCGACCAACTGCCCTCCACGACCAAGCTGATCAACGCCAAGGTCACAGTCCGCATGCGCGAAGCCGGCGGCCGTGCCGTCGAGCGCTCGCTCGACATCGCCGTCCATCCGGAAAAGGAGATGATCGGCATCCGCCCGGATTTCGAAGGCGGCGAGGTGCCGCAAGGCGGAACGGCGAAATTCAGCATCATCGCCGTCGATCCGAACGGCAAACGCGAGGAGCTGAAGGGCGCGCAGTGGTCGCTGGTCAAGGTCGAGCGCAATTACCAGTGGTACCGTTCGAACAATTCCTGGAACTATGAAGCGGTGAACCTCACCAAGGCCGTCGCCAACGGCCAGATCGACCTGAAAGCCGACGGCGAGGCGACCGTGTCGCTTCCTGTCGACTGGGGCCGCTACCGGCTCGAGGTCGAGACGGCCGACCCCGATGGCCCGGCGACCAGCTATGAGTTCGACGCCGGCTGGTACGTCGCCTCGACCACCACCGAAACACCGGACGGCCTGGAGATCGCTCTCGACAAGGACACTTACGCCGCTGGCGAGGTGGCCAAGCTCAAGGTGTCGCCGCATTTTGCCGGCGAACTCCTGGTCACCATCGGCGCCGAGAAGCTGTTGAAGACCGTCACCGCTTCGGTGCCGACCGGCGGCAGCACCGTCGACATCCCGGTCGGCAACGACTGGGGAGCCGGCGCCTATGTCACGGCGACTTTGTTCCGGCCCGGCGATGCGCAGGAATCGCGCATGCCGGCCCGCGCAATCGGCGTCAAATGGCTGACCGTCGATCCGGGTTCGAAAAAGCTCACTGTTGCGCTTACGCCGCCTGGAAAGACGGCCCCGCGCCAGCAGCTGTCGATCCCGGTCGCCGTCAGCGGCGCGCAAGCCGGCAGCAAGGCCTATGTGATGGTCGCCGCCGTCGATGTCGGCATCCTCAATCTCACCAACTACAAGGCGCCCGATCCGGAGGACTGGTTCTTCGGCCAGCGCATGCTGGGTCTGGAAATCCGCGACCTTTATGGCCGCCTGATCGACGGTTCGCTCGGCACCACCGGCAAATTGCGGACCGGCGGCGACGGCGCCAACATGCGGTCGCAGGGCAGCCCGCCGACCGAGAAGCTGGTCGCCTTCTTCTCCGGCCCGGTCGAGCTCGATGCCAACGGCAAGGCGCGGATCGATTTCGACATCCCGCAGTTCAACGGCACCGCGCGCGTCATGGCCGTCGCCTGGACCAAAGAGGCCGTCGGCCATGCTCAAACCGACGTCATCGTGCGCGATCCGGTGGTGATCACCGCCGGCCTGCCGCGCTTCCTGGCGCCTGGCGATGCCGCGACCATGCGTCTCGATATCGCCGACACCGACGGCCCTGCCGGCGACTACAAGCTGTCGGTCACCACGACCGGCGATCTCTCGACCGGCGACAAGCCCCTGCCCGAGAAGCTGACGCTTAGCCAGGGCAAGCGGCAAGCGCTCTCATTTCCGCTGATCGCGCAGACGGCGGGCGACGCTTCGATCACCGTCAAGCTCGCGCATAACGGCGGAACGGAGGTCGAGCAGACGCTCTACCTGCCGGTGCGCCCGGCGCAGCTCCCGGTCACCAACCGCATGGTGGTCGACCTGAAGCCCAATGGCGGAGCCTTGCGCGTCGACAAGGAGCTGCTCGCCGCAAGCGTGCTCGACGGTGCTTCGGTCAGCATCGGCGTCTCGCAGGCAGCCGCCTTCGACGTCCCTTCGCTTTTGATGACGCTCGATCGCTACCCCTATGGCTGCGCCGAACAGACAACCAGCCGCGCCTTGCCGCTGCTCTATGTCAACGACATGGCCAAAAGCACCGGCATGGAGAGCGATCCGGACCTGCATGGGCGCATCCAAGATGCCGTCTACAAGGTGCTGAGCTACCAGGCATCAAGCGGCAGCTTCGGCCTCTGGGGCCCGGGGTCCGGCGATCTCTGGCTCGATGCTTATGTCACGGAGTTCCTGACCCGGGCACGCGAGCAGAAATACGACGTGCCGGCTCAGGCGATGAACCAGGCGCTGAACAACCTGCAGAACTCGCTTGGTTATGACCAAGACGTCCAGGATCGCGGCAGCGAGATCGCCTACGCGCTCTATGTGCTCGCCCGCAACAAGAAGGCCTCGATCGGCGATCTGCGCTACTATTCGGACACGCAGCTCGAGTCCTTCTCCAGCCCGATGGCTGTCGCCCAACTGGCCGCGAGCCTGGCGCTCTATGGCGACACCCAGCGTTCGGAGGCGACTTTCCAGACGGCCTTGCGGCTGGCGCAGGCAAGCACCGAATACGACTATTATCGCTCCGATTATGGCTCGCCCCTGCGTGACGGCGCGGCGATGCTTGCGCTGGCCGCGGAATCGAAGCCGGTGCCGAGCATCGTGCCGCAGCTGATCAGGCTGGTGGCGCGTGAACGCGCCGACGCCCGCTGGACGAGCACGCAGGACGAATCCTGGATGCTCCTTGCGGCAAGGGCGCTGAAGGAAGGCAACAATTCGATCACGCTTTCCGTCAACGGCGCGCCGCATACCGGCGGCTATTCCGATCGGGTTGCCGGCAACGACCTTGTCGACAGCCCGCTCGCCATCGCCAACACCGGCACGACGGCGCTGCAGGCGGTGGTCACCGCGGTGGCCGCACCCGTCGAGCCGCTGCCGGCCGGCGGCGACGGCTTCACCATCGATCGTACCTACTACAGGCTCGACGGCACCGAGGCCAACATCACCGAGGCCAGGCAGAACGAACGCTATGTGGTCGTGCTCAAGGTCTATGAGCAGAACAAATGGCCCTCGCGCCTGCTGATCACCGATCTGTTGCCGGCCGGCTTCGAGATAGACAATCCGAGCCTGGTGTCCAGCGCTCAGTTGTCGAACTTCTCCTGGCTGGCGCAGACCGACGCCGCGCATCTGGAGTTCCGCGACGACCGCTTCGTCGCCGCCTTCAATCCCAACGAAGGCGACGGCGACCGCAACATCACGCTGGCCTATGTCGTGCGCGCCGTGAGGCCCGGCACCTATGCCCATCCGGCGGCGACGGTGGAGGACATGTACCGGCCGCAATATTCGGCCCGCACCGCCTCCGGCATGGTGGAGGTCAAGGCGGAGTAAGTATTCCGACGCTGGCGATCACAAACATGGCGATAGCGCTGCCCCTCATCCGCCTTCCGGCACCTTCTTCCCGTGAAAGACGGGGAGAAGGGACAAGCTCCAGCGCTGACGCCCCCCTCTCCCCGTCTTTCACGGGAAGAGGGTCAGGGTGAGGGGCAGCACCATGCTTTCCAAAAGATTTTTGCGCCGCGCTGCCATAACGGCAGCTTCCTCCGCCGCCTGTCTTGCCCTTTCCGTCGCCGCTCTCTGGCAGCTCGACCGCGCCTTCCCGCCGCCGCTCCCGGCGCCGCTGACGGTCTCCACCGAAGTGCAGGACCGCGACGGCGAACTCTTGCGCGCCTTCGCGACGCCGGACGGCTACTGGCGGCTTGGGACCCGGCTCGACCAGGTCGACAAGCAGTTCGTCGACATGCTGGTCGCTTATGAAGACAAGCGCTTCTGGGACCACCGCGGCGTCGACATGCTGGCGCTTTGTCGCGCCGCCGGGCAGTTCGCCACCAGCGGCCACATCGTTTCCGGCGGCTCGACGCTCTCGATGCAGCTTGCCCGTCTGATCGAGCCGCGCGACAGCCGCAGCCTCGCCTCCAAGGCCAGGCAAATCCTGCGCGCCATCCAGATCGAGCGGCGTTTGTCCAAGCGCGAAATCCTCGAGCGCTACCTGACGCTGGCGCCCTATGGCGGCAACCTGGAAGGTGTGCGCGCCGCCTCGCTCGCCTATTTCGGCAAGGAGCCGAAGCGGCTGACCGTATCGGAAGCAGCACTTTTGGTCGCGCTGCCGCAGTTGCCGGAAAAGCGCCGGCCAGACCGCAATCTCGACATCGCGCATGCCGCGCGCGACCGCGTGCTCACCCGCATGGTCTCGGCCGGTCTGCTCAACGAACGAGAGGCAGCGCGCGCCGCGCTCGACGACGTCTCCGGCCTGCGCCGCAAGCTGCCGGCATTGGCCGCGCATGCGTCCTACGCCATGCTGCCCAAGGCTCAACCCGGCAAGCCGCTGCAACTCACCATCCGCCGCAGTGTTCAGCAAGGGCTGGAGCAGGTGGCGAAAGAGGCCGCCAGGAAGCTCGGCCCAAAGCTTTCCGTCGCCATGGTGCTGGCCGATGCGCGCACCGGCGACATTCTTGGCGAAGTCGGTTCAGCCGATTTCTTCGACGCCAGCCGATCCGGCTGGATCGACATGACCAAAGTAGTGCGCTCGCCCGGCTCGACGCTGAAGCCGTTCATCTATGGGCTTGCCTTCGAGCAAGGCCTAGTGGCGCAGGAGACGATCATCGAGGACAGCCCCGCCGACTTTGGCGGCTACCGGCCGAAGAATTTCGACATGGGCTACCAGGGCGACGTCAGCATCAGGCAGGCGCTGCAGCTGTCGCTCAACGTGCCGGCGATCCGGGTGCTGGACGCAGTTGGTCCCGCGCGGCTCACGGCGCGCTTCCGCCAGGCCGGCGTCAACCTGGTCCTGCCGCTCAACGAGGCGCCCGGGCTGGCGATCGGCCTCGGCGGCGCCGGGGTGACTTTGCGCGACCTGGTGCAGCTGTATACCGGCCTCGCCAATGGCGGCAAGATGCACGCGCTGCATGACGGCACCGAGCCCGCCGATGCCGAGCGCATCACCGCCACTATCCTCGACGACCAGGCCGCCTGGCAGATCGACGACATCCTGTCCGGCGTGAAGCCGCCCGAAGGTGCGGCCCAGCGCGGCATCGCCTACAAGACCGGCACATCTTACGGCTATCGCGATGCCTGGTCGGTTGGCTTCGACGGCCGCTATGTGCTTGGCGTCTGGGTCGGCCGTGCCGACGCCGGCCCGGTACCTGGCCTCTCCGGCTATGTTTCGGCCGCGCCCATTCTCTTCGAAGGCTTTGTCCGCTCGGGTTTGGCCAGCGTGCCGCTGCCCGGCCGGCCGCCGGGTCTCTTCAATCCCAAACGCGAAGAATTGCCGGTGACGCTCGCCCGCTTCGGCGCCGGCTCCGACGGGCTGGTGCAGGCAACGCCGACTGAACCGGCGCCCACCATCGTCTTCCCGCCGGACGGGGCTCGCGTCGACCTCGGCACCAATTCGGCGGACGCTTCGCCGCTTGTGCTGAAGCTGCAGGGCGGCCGCGCGCCCTTCCGCTGGCTTGCCAACGGCAAGCCGCTCGCCGGCATCGACCGCCGCCGCACCGCGACCTGGCAGCCCGACGGCACCGGCTATTCGACGCTCACCGTTATCGACGCCGCCGGGCGCGCGGCCAGCGTGAAGGTTTTCGTTGAATAGAAGCGGGCAAGCGATTCGGCGCGTTGCGCCTTTCAAGGATCGAAAGGCACTTCTCTCGAGGCTTATTGCGAAGCACACCCGTCCTTCAGCGGGAGCAGCTATAATCCTCCCGGCACTGGCTCTCCTGGCTGCCTTCTCCGCCCACGCCGACCCCCTGCCCGCCGGATTCGTCCGGCTCGCCGATGTCGATCCGACCATTCGCAGGACATCCGCTATGCCGGGCTGGGAAACTTCCTGCAACGCGAGGTCGACGGCTACGAAGCGCCGGTCTGCATCCTGACCGCGCCGGCGGCGAAGGCGCTGTCCGGCGTCCAGAAAGCAATGACGGCCGAGGGCCTCACGCTGATCGTCTTCGACTGTTACCGCCCCGCACGCGCCGTCGCCGACATGGTCAGATGGACAAGGCAAGGCGGCCCGCCCGATCCGCAATGGTATCCGACGGTCGAGCGCGGCGACCTCATCGCCGAGGGCTATGTCGGCGAACTGTCCAGCCGCTCGCGGGGCTCGACCGTTGACCTCGCCGTCGCTGAGCTTGACAAGACAAGCCCGGCTCATTCCGCTTGCGGCGCGACTGACGCCCGCACGCTCGACTTCGGCACCGGATTCGACTGTTTCGATTCGGCGAGCGAGACGGCCCACCGCCCGCTGCCCCTCCAAGCGACGGCAAACCGCACGATGTTGCTTTCGGCCTTGCGCGCCGCCGGCTTCCGCAACTATGCGCGCGAATGGTGGCATTTCACCCTCGCCGACGAGCCGTTCCCAAAGCAGCGCTTCGATTTTCCGGTGACCGCCGACTAGGGCACAGGACTTGCCCGGATCGCGGCCGGTTCTAATTAGGCCCGCTGACGAGGAACCACGCTGCTGGCAAGTGAGGAAGATATTTCCTCGACTGGCCGCCCCTCGGCGAAAAATTGCTGCAAGGAGATGAAAAAGGCAACATTGAGTGCATCTAATTTCTATAAATTCGCTAGAGTTCGGGCCGTTCAACGGAGGCGGAAATGACCAACCCTCATTTCGGGAAACTGCTCGGCGCGCTGGTCGCCACATCTGTCCAGTTCGGCTCGCTCGGTTTCGCATTTGCCGATACGACCATTCTGAATGTGTCCTACGACCCGACACGTGAGCTCTACAAAGCCTATGACGAGGCCTTCACCGCGCACTGGAAGGCGGAGACCGGAGAAACCGTTACCATCCAACAGTCGCATGGCGGATCCGGCGCCCAAGCGCGAGCCGTCATCGACGGTCTCGACGCCGATGTCGTGACGCTGGCACTCGAAGGCGACATCAACGCCATTGCCGCGAAGACGAAAAAGATCAATCCGGACTGGCGCACGAAGTTCGAGAACAACTCGGCCCCCTACACCTCGACCATCATCTTCCTGGTGCGCAAGGGCAATCCCAAGGACATCCATGACTGGAACGATCTGGTGAAGGACGGCGTCCAGGTAATCACGCCGAACCCGAAGACCTCGGGCGGCGCGCGCTGGAACTACCTCGCCGCCTGGGCCTATGCCAATGCCAATGACGGCAATGACGAAGCCAAGACCAAGGAGTTCGTCGGCAAGCTCTATGCGAATGTCCCCGTCCTCGATACCGGTGCCCGCGGCTCGACGGTGACCTTTGCGCAGAAGGGGCTGGGCGACGTGCTGATCGCCTGGGAGAACGAAGCCTATCTCGCGCTCGATGAATTCGGCGCCGACAATTTCGACATCGTCTACCCGCCGACCTCGATCCTGGCCGAGCCGCCGGTCGCCGTCGTCGACGGCAATGTCGACGCCAAGGGCACCCGCAAGGTCGCCGAGGCTTATCTGAGCTGGCTCTATTCGAAGGAAGCCCAGACCATCATCGCCAAGAACCACTATCGTCCGGCCAAGCCCGACCTGGTGCCTGCCGAGGATCTCGCCAAGCTACCGGCAATCAAGCTCGTCACCATCGACGATCCGCAATTCGGCGGTTGGAAGAAGGCGCAGCCTTATCATTTCGGCGACGGTGGTATATTCGACCAGATTTACAAGCCCGCCCAATGAAGCATGGCAGCCATAGGCCGGATGAAACCTGCTTGGGTCTATTGTACGAGTGCCCGAGCCGAGGCGAAGGGCACTCTGGTCTGAGTAAGAAGGGACGATCCAGAACAGCATGAACACAGCACCCGCCAAGGCGGGGTGGCGGTTCAGACAGCCGAGTGTCATTCCGGGCTTCGGATTGACGCTCGGCTTCTCGCTTGCCTACCTCACGCTCATCATCCTCATTCCGCTTTCGGGGCTGGTCTGGCGTTCGGCCGCGCTCGGCTGGACCGACTTCTGGGCGATCGCCGTCGACCGGCGCACTCTCAATGCGCTGAAGATCAGCTTCGGCACCGCCTTCCTGGCCGCCGCGGTCAACGTCGTCTTCGGCACCATCGTCGCCTGGGTGCTGGTCCGCTACCGCTTCCCCGGCCGACGCATCGCCGATGCGATGGTCGACCTGCCCTTCGCCTTGCCCACCGCAGTCGCCGGTATCGCGCTCACCACACTCTATGCGCCGAATGGCTGGATCGGCCAGCTTCTGATGCCGCTCGGCATAAAGGTCGCCTACACCCCGCTCGGCATCGTCATCGCCTTGGTGTTCATCGGCCTACCCTTCGTGGTGCGCACCGTCCAGCCAATCATGGAGGAGCTCGACAGGGAGGTCGAGGAAGCTGCCGCCACGCTTGGCGCCAACCGCTTCCAGACCATCACTCGTGTGCTCTTCCCGGGACTGGCGCCGGCCATCGTCACCGGCTTCTCGCTCGCCTTCGCGCGCGGTGTCGGCGAATACGGCTCGGTCATCTTCATCGCCGGCAACCTGCCCTTCAAGTCGGAGATCGCGCCGCTCCTCATCGTCATCCGGCTCGAGGAATACAATTACGAGGCGGCGACCGCGATCGCCGCGATCATGCTGGCGCTGTCCTTCGTGATGCTTTTGGTCGTCAACCTCGTCCAGACATGGAGCCGCAAGCGCTATGGCTGATCCCGAGATCAAATCCTACGAACCGCATCACGAAAGCCAGTCGGCCGCGGTGACCGAAAGCAGGCCGGTGCGCTGGGTGGCGATGGGAATAGCCTTCGCCTTCCTCGCCGTCTTCCTGCTTCTGCCGCTGATCGTTGTCTTCCACGAGGCGCTTAGCAAAGGCATCGGCGCCTACACGGAGGCGCTTGCCAGCCCCGACACGCGCTCGGCGATCCGCCTGACGCTGCTGGTGGCGGCGATCTCGGTGCCGCTCAACCTCATTTTCGGCATCTCGGCTGCCTGGGCGATCGCCAAGTTCGAGTTCAAGGGCAAGGCCTTTCTGACCACCCTCATCGACCTGCCGTTCTCGGTGTCGCCCGTCATTTCCGGCCTGGTTTATGTGCTCCTCTTCGGGGCGCAAGGCCTGCTCGGCGCGTGGCTGAAGGCGCATGGCATCGTCATCCTGTTCGCCGTGCCGGGCATTGTGCTCGCAACCATCTTCGTCACTTTCCCCTTTGTCGCCCGCGAGCTGATCCCGCTGATGCAGGAACAGGGCAATGGCGACGAGGAGGCGGCCCTGTCACTCGGCGCCAATGGCTGGCAGGCCTTCTGGTATGTGACGCTGCCCAACGTCAAATGGGGCCTGCTCTACGGCGTGCTACTCTGCAACGCGCGCGCCATGGGCGAGTTCGGCGCCGTGTCGGTGGTCTCAGGTCACATTCGCGGCCTCACAAACACCATGCCGCTGCATGTGGAAATTCTCTACAATGAGTATAACGCCGTCGGGGCCTTCGCGGTCGCCTCGCTGCTTGCCGGCCTGGCTTTGGTGACGCTGGTCTTGAAAACACTTCTGGAGATGCGCTACGGCGCCGAGATTGCCGCGACACGCGGACATTAGATGCATGCCGCCCGAAACCGCGTAGCATGCATCAACTGATTGAGGGATCTGTATGGAAGTTCGCGTTGTCAACGTGCGCAAGGAGTTCGAGCGGTTTCCGGCGCTCCACGACGTTTCGCTCGACATCAGGTCGGGCGAGCTTATCGCGCTGCTCGGGCCATCCGGTTCCGGCAAGACGACGCTGCTCCGCCTGATCGCCGGCCTGGAGCGGCCCACCAAGGGCGCCATCTTCTTCGGCGAAGAGGATGCTTCGCAGAAGTCGATCCAGGAGCGCAATGTCGGCTTCGTGTTCCAGCATTACGCTCTGTTCCGACACATGACGGTTGCCGACAATATCGGCTTCGGCCTCAAGGTCCGGCACGGCGCCGCGCGTCCCTCGGCGCAGGAGATCCGCCGCCGCGCTTCGGAACTCCTCGACCTCGTCCAGCTGTCGGGGCTGGAAAAGCGCTATCCGGCGCAGCTTTCCGGCGGCCAGCGCCAGCGCGTCGCGCTCGCCCGCGCCATGGCCATCGAGCCCAAGGTGCTTTTGCTCGACGAGCCATTCGGCGCCCTTGACGCGCAGGTGCGCCGCGAGTTGCGCCGCTGGCTGCGCGAAATCCACGACGCCACCGGCCACACCACGGTCTTCGTTACCCACGACCAGGAGGAGGCGCTCGAACTCGCCGACCGCGTTGTCGTCATGAGCCAAGGTCGCATCGAGCAGGTCGGCTCGGCCGACGAGATCTACGACACGCCGAACTCGCCTTTCGTCTACAGCTTCATCGGCGAATCGAGCTCGCTGCCGGTCAAGGTTGACAATGGCGAGATCTGGCTGGCCGACCGGCCGGTCGGTCTGCAGGCGCCGCATGCGCAGCCGGGAGAGGCCCTGCTCTACTTTCGTCCGCACGATGTCGAGCTGCTCGACGGCTGCAGCGGCTGCATTGCCGGGACGGTCGCCGCCAGCCGCCGCGTCGCCGGCACAAGGCGGGTCGAGCTCGAGATCGGCGGCGAGCGTCAGCGCGTCGAGATCGAGCTGCCGGTCGACCATCCGGCGGCACAGAAGAGCCGGGTGGCTTTCAGGCCGAGGCGCTGGAAGCTTTTCCCGGCCTCCTGACCTATTTGCCGCCTGCCACGTCCAGGCGCCCGGTAGAGGAGCCGCGATGAATCAGGTTGGAAGAAAATCCTACCAAGCGGCTGTTCGGGCGGGAGATTTTCCCGCTGCTCGTGCGTCCCCCGGACCGCGTGCCTCGCGCAGCCAGGCTTTCCTTTTTATGGTCACACCATAGTTCTGATTGTCTGGAGGAGGACCGTTTTCATGAAGCGCTTATTGCTGGGTATTGCCACGCTTGCCGGCTTCGTCGTCCTCGCGTCCTCCCAAGCCTGGTCGGCCGACAAGCTGCTCAATGCCTCCTACGACGTCGGCCGCGAATTGTTTGCCGACATCAACAAGGCTTTCATCGCTGAGCATCCCGGCGTGACCGTCGATCAGTCCAACGCCGGAACCTCGGCGCAGGCTCGTGCCATCGCGGAAGGTTTGGCAGCCGACGTCGTCACCTTCAACCAGGTCACCGACGTCGATTTCCTGGTCAAGAGGGGTCTGATCTCCGCGGACTGGCAGAAGGATTTCCCAGACAACGCATCGCCTTTCTATTCGCTGCCGTCCTTCCTTGTTCGTGCCGGCAATCCCAAGCACATCAAGGACTGGAACGATCTGGTGCGTGACGTGCAGGTGATCTTCCCCAACCCGAAGACATCAGGCAATGCCCGCTATACCTATCTCGCTGCCACCGCTTACGCGAAGGAAGCCTTCAAGGGCGACGACGCCAAGGTGAAGGAGTTCATCGCCAAGCTGTTTGCCAACGTGCCGATCTTCGACACCGGCGGCCGCGCCGCCACCACCACCTTCGTGCAGCGCGAGATCGGCGACGTGCTGATCACCTTCGAATCCGAAACGCGCGGCATCCGCAGGGAATATGGCGACGACAAGTTCGAGCAGGTCACGCCTTCAGTCAGCCTGCTGGCCGAATTCCCGGTGGCGATCGTCGATAAGATCGCCGACGAGCACGGTAGCCGCGATCTCGCCAAGACCTATCTCGAATTCCTCTATTCGCCCGAGGGCCAGGACATTGCCGCCCGCAACGGCCTGCGGGCCCGCGACGCAGCAGTGGCCGCCAAATACAAAGCCGAGTTTCCCGACGTGCGCCTGTTGACGGTAGACGAGATCTTCGGCGGCTGGGATAGGGTGCAGAAAGAGCATTTCGCGGCAGGCGGCTTGCTCGATCAGGCCTATGGCAGCCGGTAGCGCTTACAATCAAAAGAAGTGGAAAGCCGTCATCGCCGTCGGCATCGCCGGCTTTTTTCAATCTGGAGCCGGCATCACTTTGCCGGCGAAATCAACGCGGCCAATGTGAAAAACATTACGAAGAATCAACGCGTTTGTGCCTAACCTGTGTCGACGAATTGTTGTGCCAAGCCGCGTAGCGCGGCCAAACTGTCATGATTTGCACACAAACAACCGCCAGATGCAGGCGATTGGGGTTTGATAAACTGAATCGGGCATGCTGACCAAAAAAGGCAAATACGGCCTCAAGGCCCTCGTGCATCTTTCCGGCCTGCCGGCTGGCCAGCTTGCATTCGTCAACGACATAGCGGTCGCAAACAACATCCCGAAGAAGTTCCTGGACGCCATTCTGGGCGAATTGCGCAATGCCGGCTTCGTCCAGAGCCGCAAGGGCAAGGAAGGCGGCTATCGCCTCGCCAGGCCCGCTTCCGAGATCAAGATCGGCCATGTCGTGCGCGTGCTCGACGGGCCGCTGGCGCCGATCCCTTGCGCCAGCCGCACGCAATATCAGCGCTGCGAGGACTGCGACGAGGCGACGTGCCAGGTCCGCCACATGATGCTGGAAGTGCGCCAGGCGATCGCCGAGGTGCTCGACAACCGCAGCCTCGCCGCCATGCGCGACGCCGACAACGACGATTTCCCGGTCGAACTCACGTCGCAGATCTGACCGCTCAGCCGCGCCGTCTCGCCGTTGGTTGTCTGTCCGCGACAGACGCTGTAAATCGGCTGACGGATGGATCAAGGTTTGGGGGTATCTAACGCATGAGGCTGCCTCGGCTTGGCAAGTCCCGCAGGGCCAACCGGCAACCGTCATCCGCCAGCATCTATCATACCGAGATCATCGCCGACGTTGCAGTGCCGGAGCGCGGCGAGACCGTCCGCTTCTTCAGCCGCAAGCTCCTCCGCCCCGGCAAGTTGCGCAGCGTCTCCAACAAGGATCTGCGCGAAAGCCTGCTATCCATGTTCTATCTCGGGGTGGCGGCGGTGCTGCCGGTGGCCTGGTGGGCGCCGATCTGCGATTGGGTTTCCACGCTTCGACGCAAGCGTCATTTTCGCAAGGATTTCGCGCGGTATGACGTGGCGATCAAAGCGGTCCTTGGCGATGATGCCGACACGCGAAGCCTTTTCAGGGGACATCTCGCCGCCGCGCATCGCCGCCGTCTGATGCTTGCCGCTCATCTGGCGCCTGGCAGGCGCTGGTCGCCGGCGATCCGGCTGGAAGGCATCGACGGCTTGCGCGAGGCCTTGCAGCGCGGCCGCGGCGCCATCGTCTGGTGCGATCAGTTCGTCGCCCAGACCATCATGGGCAAGCGCGCCCTCTTCGAAGCCGGCATCGAAGCGCACCAGGTGAGCGTCAACTTCCACGGCTTTTCGGAAAGCAAATTCGGCCTGCATGTGATCAACAAGCCGCTGGTCGAGGTCGAAAACCGGTTTCTGAAGAGCCGCATCGTCTTTGAGCGCGCCGAAGCCTACCAGGTTACGGCGCGCATCCAGAAGACGCTGAAGGAGAACGGAGTCGTGCTGATGACCAACACCATCCACGCGGGATCTACCTTCACCGAGAGCGCCATGGGCGAGCGTGGCTGGACCCACCTCGCCTCGGCGCCGGCGAATTTTGCGGCGCGCGCCGGCGCTGCGCTGTTTGGCATGTCGACCCTGGAGACAGTGCCCTTTCGCGAATACCGGGCGATCGTCAGTCCCGAACTGAAGCCCAACGCTGTCCAGCCTGCATCCCGGCCGGCAAAGGACGTGGCGGCAAAGAACCTCGTTCTGCAAGCGGCCTATATCCTGCTCAAGCGCGACCGGCTGCTGGAAGCGGTCAAACTGCATCCCGAGCAGATGATGGCCTGGTCCAGCGCCAACCGGCTCACCGGACAGCAGGATCAAGCCGCGATCGGCGCCGACGCCGCATAATGCATTTCCCCGAGACGCGCAGCGGTTTTGGGTCAACGACATGCATCAGAACGAAGACTGAAAAGTGCGTCGCCTGAACCTGTTCAGCTCGAGGGGCTTGAGCTCAGTGCTTGCTTAAGGATGGCGGCGACGCTCCGCGCGCCATCCGCCGTCACCGCCGGTTCGTCCGGCTCCGGTTCTTCCAGGGTCGCGAACTGGCTGTCGACCAGACTCGCCGGCATGAAATGGCCTTTGCGCCCCGACACCCGTCGCCGGGCAGTCTCGCGATCGATCTTCAGATAGAGGAAGACGATGCCCGGGCAAAAGCTGAGCAGCCGGTTCCGGTAGCTGCGCTTCAGCGCCGAACAGGCCGCCACCGGCTTGTGTCCCTCGCCGACCGAGGCTGCGATGCGCTCGCCGATGGCATCGAGCCAACCCTCGCGCAACGCATCCGTCAGCGGCTCGCCGCGCGCCATGCGCGCCACGTTTTTCGGCGGATGCAACCGGTCGCCCTCGATGAAGACCGCGCCCAGCGCCTCGGCCAGCGCTTCGCCCATCACCGTCTTGCCGCAGCCGGCGACCCCCATCACGACTATGGCCGGCGCTGACCGGATGTCGTTCAATGGAAACCTCCGACGGCTGTGACCTTACGATCCTTCATCCACAGTCAGCGGCTTGCCGGCGCACGGCCATAGAGCAAAAGCATGGCCACGATCACGACGCCGTAAATGATCTGCCGCCCCGCCTCCGGCATCTGCATGACCGACAGGATCGATTGCAGCAGCGTGATCAGGATCACGCCAGCGACGGTGCCAAGATATGAGCCGCGGCCGCCGAGGATCGAAGTGCCGCCCAGCACCACGGCGGCGATCGACGGCAACAGATAGGCGTCGCCCATCGACTGCGCCGCCTTCGATGCGTAGCCCGCGAGCAGGACGCCCCCGAAGGCCGAGAGCCCGCCGGAGACGGCAAAGGCAATCAGCACCACGCGGCGCGTGTCGATTCCGGAAAGATAGGCGGCGCGCTCACGGTTACCGATGCCGTAAACGACGCGGCCGAAGGAGGTGCGGGTCAGCACGAAAACCATTGCCGCCCCTATCAGCGCCCAGATGATCACCGCGTTCGGCACCCCCGGAATGGTGAAGCCGGTCGCAAGGTAGCGCATCGCCGCTGTCGCCGAATCCTGCGGCGAGAACCCGCCCGTATAGACCACCATCAGCCCTTGCGCGACGGCGTTGGTGGCTAGAGTGATGATCATCGAGGGAATGCGCAAATAAGCCACGCCGGCGCCGTTGACGATGCCGATCGCGACCCCGCACAGGACGCCGAACGGGATGGCGAGCGCGACGCCGACCGGACCGTAGGCTGCAGCGGCACAGGCCATCATCGCGCCGGTCGCCACCGACCACGGCACGGAAAGGTCGATCTGGCCGAGCAGGATTACCAGCATCATGCCGGTGGCGATCACGCCGAGGAATGACGCGACCTTCAGCTGCTGCAGGAGATATTCCGGCGAGAGAAAACTGCGCGAATAGAGGCTACCTAGCAGAAGCAGGATAACGATGCAGGCAAAGGCGGTCGCCACCGCCGGATCGGCGCGGCGGATGAATTTCGGCATGCGGCTGGCGATGCCGCCAAGCGTCGTTTCGCTCACAGGAACCACTCCAGCCGGTTGCGCACCCGAAACAGCGCGAAGGCGCCGAGGCTGACCGCGATCAACAGGATGATGCCCTGGAACAGCGGCTGCCAGAGCGGGTCGAAATCGAAGACGAACAGCAGGTCGCCGATGGTGCGGAAGGCGAGCGCTCCGAAGATCGCGCCAATAGCGCTGCCTTTGCCCCCGAACAGCGAGACGCCGCCGAGCACAACTGCCGCGATCGAGAACAACGTGTAGGCATTGCCGCTCGCATAGGCAGCCTCGCCCGTATAGGTAAAGAAGGTGAGGAACAGGCCGCCAATCGCGGCAAGCAGTCCGGCCAGCGTGTAGGCAAGGAACTTGCCCCTGCGGATCGGCACACCCGACATATAGGCTGCCGTTTCGGACGAGCCCGCAGCGTAAGCGGCGCGGCCGAGCTCGGAGCGGCGGAACGGCATCCACACGACAAGCACGACGACGAACAGCGCCATCAGGCTTGCCGGCACGACGCCGAAGAAGCGCCCTGTCAGGAAATCGGCGACGTCCTCGTTGACCGATCCGCCGGGAACCGGTCGCAAAAGCAGCGCGAGACCGAAATAGACGGCGCCCGTGGCTATCGTAGCGACGATCGGCTGCAGGCGCCCGTAGATCACGATGGCGCCGTTGATTGCCCCGCAGACGAGCCCGGTGCCAAGCACAGCCACCAATCCGAACGCCGTCTCGAGACCCGTGCCGATGACGAGCCAGGAAGCCATGCAATTGGTCAGCGTGAAGATCATGCCGACCGAGAGATCGATGCCGGCGGTGATCACAACCAGCGTTTGCGCCATCGCCACGAAGGCAAGCAGAACGCCCTTGTTCGCCGCCGTCTGCACGACATTGGCCGTGAAGCCGGCTGGATGATTGCCGCTGTAGATCGCGAACATGACGATGAAGATGGCGAACGCCAGCAGCGTTCCGCGCTGTTCGGCCAGCCAATAGCGCCAATCCTTCACGCGCCCTCTCCTTGTTCTGCCCGCCCGCTGCCGCCGTGGATATTCAGCGCGCTGGCGATCAGCGCGTGCTCGGTGATATCGGCGCCAACCAGCTCGCGCTTGATGGCGCCGTCATAAAGCACGAGCACGCGGTCGCAGCAGCCGATCAGCTCGTCATAGTCGGTCGAATAAAACAATATCGCGGCGCCGGCGTCGGCGAGCTTACGCATCAGCTGATAGAGCTCCTGCTTGGTGCCGACATCGATGCCGCGCGTCGGATCGTTGAGCAGAATGATGCGCGGCTGCCGCATCAGCCATTTGGCGATCACCACCTTCTGCTGGTTGCCGCCGGACAGCGCCCCGACAGGGATATCGAGCCCCGCCGTCTTGATGGCCAGTAATTCAACCATGTCATCGATCAGCCGCTGCTCGGCGGCACGGTCGATGACGCTGGCCTTGGACAGCCTGTCTAGTGCTGCGAAGGAAAGGTTCTCGCGCACCGTCATCGGCAGCATCAGCCCTTCCGTCTTGCGGTCTTCCGGGATCAGCGCCATGCCGATACGGTCATCGCTGGCGGCTGCCGGGCTGGCAATCGAAACCTTCTTGCCGTCGACCAGGATCTGCCCGGAAAGACCTCGCAGAACGCCGAAGAACGCCAGCAGCAGCTCACGCTGACCCTGGCCGTCGAGCCCGCCCAATCCTACCACCTCGCCGGCCGCAACCGAGAGCGAGATATTGTCCAGCCTATCGCTCCAGGACAGGTTGCGCACCTCCAGCACAGGAGCCGCAACCGTCTGGGGCCTGGTCGGCTTCGGCGGAAAGATGTGGCTGTATTCCCGGCCGATCATCAGCTCGACGACTTCGTTGTCGCTCTTCGATCCAGCCCGATAGCTGGCAACATTGCGGCCGTTGCGAAACACCGTGCACTGGTCGGCAAGCTCGGAGATCTCGTTCATTCGGTGGGAGATATAGAGCAGCGCCAGCCCTTCCTGGCGCAACCGCTTCAGCACCTCGAAGACCTTCGCGACATCGGCGGCGGTCAGCGCCGACGTCGCTTCGTCGAGGATCAGGATGCGCGGCTTCCTGGCCAACGCCTTGGCGATCTCGACCATCTGTCGTCGCGAGAGCGGCAGGTCCTTGATCAGCGCCAGGGGGTGAATATCGGCGGCACCGGCGCGGGCAAGCGCCTGTTCCGCGAGGCGCCGTTGCGCCTTGCGATCGATCATGCCGAAGCGTTTCGGCGGGTCGGATATGACGATGTTGTCGGCGACGCTCAGCTCCGGAATGAGCGACAGCTCCTGGAAGATGCAGACGATGCCGGCCTGGTTTGCCGCGGCGGGCGAAGCAAATGTCACCTCGCGGCCGTCCAGGGTCATGGTACCTTCATCCGGCGCGACGACACCGGCCATGACCTTGATCAAAGTCGATTTGCCGGCGCCGTTCTCACCGAGAATGGCGTGGATGCTGCCGGCCGTGACGGTGAGATCGGCCTTTTCCAGGGCGCGCACGCCGCCATAGCGCTTGGATATGCCTTCCATGCGGAAGAGCGGAGCCGCGCCGTTCATCAGCCCTCCCCAGGCCAGTTCGTGATTGGCATCAAGCGGCCGGCGCCGCGGCTTCCGCGACGCCGGTCCGTCAGACTATTTGTTTTCCTTGGTCTGGCCCATGATTTCCTGCGCGGTGAAATTGATGCCGCAGGTCGGGAAGGAATTGCCGACGAAGAAATTGTCGGACTGATCGGGGAAGTAGTCCTGCCCTGCCTTGAAGTTCGGATCCTCGACGATGGCCAAAGGCAGCTTGACCGACTGCGGCACGACATTGCCTTCGAGCGCGGCAATCGCCGTCTTGATGGCAACGGCAACCTGCGCCGGGCCGGTACCGGCCGACGAACATTTCAGCCCGTCCGCCGCATGCGCCGCGCAGAATTTGCGGAAGCCGTTTTCCGTCTCGCCGCCGAACGGCACGAACGGATGCTTGGCGTCGATCATCGCCTGCACGATGCCGGTATCGCCGCCTTGCCCTGTGATGCCGTCGAACGGTCCGCTGGTGGCGATCGCGTCGGCCGTGGCTTTCTGCGCCACGCCGTCGTCCCACTTGCCGACGACTTCGGTGACATCCCATTTCTTGCCCGACGCGTTGAGAACCTCGTGAATGCCATTGTGCCGGTCGGTATCGACGGAGGTACCCGCGACACCGCGCACCTCAAGCACTTTGCCGCCGTTCGGAACGTGAGAGACCAGCCATTTGCCCCACAATTCGCCGAGCCCCTTCTGGTCGACATTGACGTTGATGGCGTCCTTGGTGTCGAGGATGTTGTCAAAGGCAACCAGGATGACACCGGCGTCCTTGGCGCGCTTGATCACAGGCCCGAACGCGGTCGGGTTCTGGGCGTTGACGACGATCGCGTCGAAGCCGGAATCGATGAAGTTATTGATCGCCGAGATCTGCGCCGGCACATCCTCGCCGGTCGACACCACCTTGAATTCCTTCAGCTTCTTGGCAACGTCCGGCTGCGCGGCATAGGCTTTGGCCGTCTGGATCATCTGGATGCGCCAGGTATTGGCGATATAGCCGTTCGCGAGCGCGATGCGATAGGGCCCTTCCTTCTTCGGATATTTGAAGAATTGTGTGTCGGCCGCCCAGGGCGCGAAGCAGTCGGGCTCGGCCGAGGGCCCTTTGACGATTTCCGGATCGGCGATCGCCGACGAGCTCAGCATGACAAATGCAGTGGCGGCAACCACACCGCCAACAAGTGACTTGATCATCAGTATTCCTCCCAGTTGCAGTTCTGCTTGTTGATTAAGTCCTGGCGTTTTGGCCGGCACCTCCTGCCGCATCCAATCGCCTGCCGGCCGACCTTTGCCGCCCGCTGCCTCCTCTTGCCTCGCCTGAGGGCGATTCAGCAAACTATCATATTATACATAATAAACAAGTACGGACTGTTTGCTTATGTATAATAAACAGCGCCTCAAGTCCGCCGCCTTACTACTCGACGCAGAAGATGGTAGCGCTACCATGCAAGGTAGTAAACCGGCATTTGCACAGTCGTCTTTGCGTGTTTCAACGTGCGGTGCTCTCGCGGCGAATGAGCTCGAAACCGAGATCGACAACCCTCTGCTGGGGCCTCCGGCCCGCAATCGCCGCCAGCGCCATCGCCACTGCCTGCCGTCCGATTTCATAACGATGCGTGCGAACGCTGGTGACCGACGGGAACGCCGCCTGCATCATGTCGAGGTCGTTGAAGCCGACGATGCCGATGGCCTTCGGTACCGCGATGGCGGCGCGGCGACATTCGAACAAGACCCCCAGCGCGATATCGTCATTGTTGCAGAAGACGCCGTCGAGCGACGGCATCTTGGCCAGAGCATCGCGCAAAAGCTCGCGGCCGAGCGTCACGCTGGACAGTAGCGGCGTGGTGGTGACCAGGCGGGGATCGAACAGGCCGGCCGACTCCATGGCCGCGCGATAGCCGGCAAGGCGCCGCTGCGAGCGCGGGTCCATGCGCGCGCCGATGAAACCGATGCGCCGATAACCTGCCTCGATCAGGTGCTCGGTGGCAGCGCGGCCACCGTCGAAATGCGAGAAGCCGACCAGCATATCGACCGGATCGTGTCCGGTCTCCATCACTTGCACCACCGGGCAGCCGGCCGTCTCCAGCAGCTTTCGCGACTGCGGTGTCTGGTCGATGCCGGCCACGATAAGCGCCGCCGGGCGCTGCGAGGCGAATAGCTGCAGCAGCCGCTCCTCTTCCAAGCCCGAATAGTGGGTATTGCCCATCTGGATGCGGAAAGGGCTGTCCGAAAGACTGTCATAGATGCCGCGCACCACTTCGGCAAAGACATTGTTGGTGAGCGACGGCACCAGCACGCCGAAGACCTCCGCGCGCGCCGAGGCCAATGCGCGCGCATTGGGGTCCGGGATGTAGCCGAGCTCGTCGACGGCGACCTGTATCTGCCGGCGCAGATCTTCCGAAACCCGCCCAGGCTCGCGCAGCGCGCGCGACACGGTGATGGCGCCGACGCCCGCCTTGCGCGCCACGTCGGCGATGGTCGGGCGGCCGCCGCCACGCCGCGAGCGCGGCCTTGTCACCGCCTTGTCCTTTTTGCACGAAAGGAGCGCAGCGGCGAGTTGACGATCAACAGTTTAGCCACAGCAACCATGTTTCGCAGCCCGTCCCATTCCGGTTGGGTCGCGCAGGCCATGGCCGTTGTCAAGCCGACGAATATTGGTTCAGCCCACCCCCGGCAGAGGCGATAAACCCCCCAGGTCAATGCCTCGGTCGTCAGACCGCCCTCGCCTGATCGGCCGTAAGCGCCTGCTCCCGCGTGCCGGAGACGATGATCTCAAGGACCTCGTGCTCGTCGGTGTTCCTGACATGACGGTCGCCGACATTCTCGCCGCGCTTGAGTACCATGACACGGTCGCCTACGGCGAAAATGTCGACCAGCCGATGCGAGATGATGATCTGGGCAACACCCTGCCTTTTCAGTTCCAGCATGGTCTCGAGGAGCCGCGCGGTCGCCATCACCGAGAGATTGGCGGTCGGTTCGTCGAGGATCACGACGCGTGGCTCGAACGAAATCGCGCGGGCGATCGCCACGGATTGCTGGCGACCGCCCGACAGGCTCTCGACCTTCTGGAAAACGGAGTTCACGTCCACCTTGAGCCGCTTCAGTACGCTATCGGCTTCCGCGTACATCTTGCGGCGATTGACAAAAGGGCCTTTGCGCGGCCAGCGGCCGAGAAAGATGTTCTGGCCGACATCCATGTTTCCGCAAAGAGCGAAATCCTGGTAGATCATCTCGATACCCGCATCGCGGCTCTCATGCGGACTCTTGAAGTGCACCGGTTGACCGGCGACGAGGATTTCGCCGGCGTCGCGCTGATAGGCGCCGGTCAGGATCTTCATGAGCGTCGACTTGCCGGCCGAGTTGTCGCCGACCAGTCCAAGGATCTCTCCGGGATAGAGCACCAGATCGACTTTCCGAAGCGCCTGAACGGCACCGAAGGCTTTTTCGATGCTTCGCATTTCCACGATCGGTTGAGGCAACGCAGCATCAGGCATGAATGGTTTCCCGGGTTCGTGCGCCTCGCGCGAGGCGGGCTCGCAGGCGACCGAAGATATTGGCCTGGCGCACCCAGATGTCGATCAGCACCGCGACAATGAGAATGACGCCGATGAAGACATTGATCCAATGCTGCGGCATGCTGAAGCCCTGGACATTGAGCTGCAGGAGCGCCCTAACCAGTGTGATCACGGCTGCACCGGCCAGAGAACCCAGCATGGTGCCGTAGCCGCCGAAGATCGACCCGCCGCCGATGATCACCGACGCGATGGCGTCGAGTTCGCGGAACTGGCCTGCAACGGGGTTGAAGCTTCGGAAATAGGCGACGTTGATGATCCCGGCCATCGTCGCGCAGAACGCCGCCAGCATGAGCGAGATGAAGCGCGCCCGGTTGGTGTTGATGCCGGCATAGGCGGCGGCGCGGATGTTGCCGCCGGTTGCATAGACCTTTTGCCCGAACGGCGTGTAGGCGAGCACGACGCCGGCAATCACGGCGACGAAGATCATCCAGATAGTCTGCACGCTGACCACCTCGGCCAGTGTTCTGAGGATGCCATCCGGAAGCACGATGCTGAAGTGAAGGAGGATGTCATTCACCTTGCGGCCGAGCAAATTGTAGCCCTCCGGCCAGCCGGTAAGCTGCTGCCCGGCGACGAACCAGGCCGCGAGGCCGCGGGCGATGTAGAACATGCCAAGCGTTGCGATGAAGGCCGGCAGTTTCAAGCCAACGGCGACGGCGGCATTGACGAGGCCGGCAAGCATTCCCGCAAGCAGGCCCATCGCGATAGCGGTGACGGGGTCGGCACCCAGGACCTTCAGGAAATAGGCCGCCGCGCTGCCGGCGAGCGCCAGGACGGCTCCGACGGAGAGGTCGATATCGCCGGCCGCAATGACGTAGGTAAGCCCGACCGTGATCAGCGCCAGTTCCGTATAGTTGAGCAGGATCGCGAAAGTGTTGGACAGGTTCCACCAGTAATCCGGCCTGAGGAAAAGGCCCGTGAGCCACAGCACCACTGTCAGGATGACGGCGAGGGCATCGCGCCGGGCGAGGAACTTGCCGAACCCCGTTGCCGACAGTGCGATGTCGGTCGCCATCGCGCCCTTGGTCACCACGCCCTCGAGCGCGACGCCGCCGATCTCGAAGGCCGGCGGCGGCGGCCTGCCGCGCAGCCATGCCCAGAGGCGCGCCGCGACCTGCCGGCGGATGAGATAGGGTTCGATCAGCACGGCGATGACAAGCAGCAGCCCGAGGAAGACCGGCACCGCGCCCACTGGCAGGGAGTAGACGGCGTTGACCGTCACCTCCTCCTCGCCGATCTTGATGGTGCGCGTGATCGGCAAACCCTCGCGCAGCACTTTGTCGAGCAGAACGACCAGCGTGGCGCCGAGGCAAGACCCGGCGACGCGGCCGCGACCGCCGAGAATGGAAGCGCCGCCGATGATCACCGCGGCGATGACGGTCAGTTCGCCGCTGACGCCGTAAAGCGGGGTCACGCCCTTGTCCTGAGCGGCCGACAGCAGGCCGGCAACGGCGGCGCAGAGCGACGAGAGCAGATAGGCACGGATGCGCACCCAGTTCGTCGGTATGCCAGCATAGACTGCTGCCTGCTCGTTGCCGCCCGTCGCAAAGGTTTCGTAGCCCCAGCGAGTGTTGGCGAGCACGTAGGCGCCGATCACGGCAACGACCGCGAAGATTGCGATCTGGTTGTTGAAGCCGAAGACGTTCGTCTCGCCGAGATGGAAGAAGAGCGGGGCCTCCTTCGCTTTTCCTGGATAGTAGATCGCCTGACCGTGCGTCAGGGCGAGGACGAAGCCGCGGCCGATCAGAAGCGTGGTCAGGGTGGCGATGAACGCCGGCACTTTTAGGATGGTAACGAGCACGCCGTTGACGAGGCCGATCAACATCCCAAGAAGGACGCAGACGGTCACCGACATGACGATGCCGAGATCGGCGAAGCTTGGCGCGAACAGCCTCGCAAAAACGACGGCCACAAGGCCGTAGATGGAACCGACCGAAAGGTCGAGGTCCTTGTTGATGATGACGAAGGTCATTCCGACGGCGATGATGGCGACCCGCGAGGTATCGCGAAGCAGTGCATGGAACGCCTCCGGCGAGCCGAAAAACGTCGGATTGACGGCAGCGCCGCCGAGATAGATCAGCGCCAGCAGGGCAAGCAATCCCATTTCCCAGCCGCCGACGAGCTGGGGTGGAAGGCGACGAGCGAGAGCTTCAGCGGGCATTCTTTGATAAAGGGTTCCGAAGGCCAAAATGCGCGGGAAGATACCAGCCCTCCCGCGCCGGGTTCAGTGTCGCTTTGACATTCAGTTCTCGAAACGCTTGCCGACCTTTCCAACGGTCTCCTGCGTCACGAGTTGGGCGCGCGTGTCGAGATTGGCGGCCGCGATGCCGCGATCGATCTGCAGATAGAGTTGCATGACCGGATAGAAGCCCTGCAGGAAGGGCTGCTGCCCGAGCGCGCCGGTCAGGTCGCCGCTCTTCAACGCATCCTGCTGCGCCGGACCGAGGTCAAACCCATAGGCGCAGATCTTGCCAGTCTTTCCGGTTTGGGCGACGGCCTTGGCCAGCGCAGGCGTGAACACGTTGTTGCCGGCGAAGGCGCCGACAACATCACCGCGCGACTCGAACAGCGTCACGATGCCGTTCACCGGATCGTTCGGATTGGTGTCGATGCCGGTGTTCTCGGGACCTGCGTCGACCTTGAAGGCCTCGAGCTTGCCGGCATCCTTCAGGCCTTTGACGATCGCGTTGAAGGCCGCGGTGACGCGATTGTTCACCTCGATGTTGCCCATCGCGGTCGATGACGGCAGAACGATCGAGCCCTTCTCGATACCCTTGTCCGCCAGGCACTTGACGAGTGCCTCGCCGGCGATCGCCGCGGCGGAGGCGTCCTGACCGGTGTGGCTGATGCCGCTGCGGTCGAGGATCGTGCCGTCGAAGGAATTGGTCGTTGCTACCGGTATGCCCTTGGCTCCGGCGGCCTTGACGATGTCGTTATAGGCGCCGACCTGGGGCGTTGTCATGATCAGCCCGTCGATCGTCGGATCCTGCACGATCTGATTCAGGATTTCGATCTCGCGGGCGGGGTCGTCGGTCGGAGATTCCGAGCCGAGCAGCAGTATCTTGGCGCCGATCAGGTTGCCGGCGGCGGTTGCGCCGACATAGACCGGATCGAAGAAGCCGTTGCCGGCCGTATGTGTGACGATGGCGAAGGTGAGATGGCCATCGGCCGAATGGAAATCCTTGGTGGTGGGGGCTTCCTTTGCGGCTTCCTCGAAGCTGTAGCCGCCGACTGCTTTCTCGACGCCGCCGGACTGCGCGAAGGCGGAGGGCACGCCGAGCAACAACGCCGCGGCGGATGCCGCGAGCGGGAAAGTACGTCTCATGATTATCCTCCCTTGCATTCAACGGGCGGAAGCCGTTCGAGCGCATTATTCAGGAGATTTTCCGAGTGCTTCCTCCCACTTTCGCGATATTCCGCCGAAAGCCTTTCCAAGTAAATAGCTTGCTGCACCCAGTATTCGGACGCGACGTCATGCGAAAGAGCACGGACGACTATCCACCTGACCCCTCCCTTTGCGCCGGTAGACAAGCTTGCAATGGCCAGGGTTGCCGGCGGAAATCAGGCTGGCGCTTCCGCGCCTCGCCTCGCCTTCCACATAAGCAGCAAAATCGCCGCGAGATTGACCAAGTTCCAGGCGATGCCGTTGAGGAAGGCGGCGGCATAGGAGCCGGTTAGATCGTAGATCCAGCCCGACATCCAGCCGCCGACGGCCATGCCGAAGATCGTCGCCATCAGGACGATGCCGACGCGCTGGCCGGCTTCCTTGGCCGGCATGTAGTCGCGCACGATGATCGCATAGCAGGGAACGATGCCGCCTTGCGAGAGGCCGAACACCAGCGACACCACATAGAGCGAAGCCAGCCCGTCGAAGGGAATATAGAACAGCAGCGACAAGCATTGCAGCGCCGAGCCGATGATCAAAGTTTTCACCGCGCCGATGCGATCGGCGAGGAAACCTGAGCCAATGCGGCTGACAACGCCCGCCGCCAGCATGATCGACAACATGTCGGCGCCGCGCGCGACGCCGTAGCCGAGATCCATGCAATAGGCGACGATATGCACTTGCGGCATCGACATCGCCATGCAGCAGCCGAAGCCAGCAATCACCAGCAGCATCTGCAACGCCGCCGGCGGCAGCGAGATTGGCTGCGTCGGCCGGCTTCCCGGCGAGCCATGGGTGGCTTCGAGCGGCGCGCCGCGGCGCAGCATCAGCACCAGCGGCACCATGGTAGCGAGGCAGAAGATGCCGATCGCGGCATAGGTGAACCGCCAGCCTTCGCCTTGCATGACATAGGGCATCACCGTCGGCCAGACTGCTCCGGCAAGATAGCTGCCGGATGCGGCCGCGGTCACCGCGACGCCGCGGCGCCGGTTGAACCAGTGCGAGATGTCGGCGATCAGCGGGCCGAAGATCGCCGATGTGCCGAGTCCGATCAGAAGCCCCTGGACAAGGGTGAACGCAAGGATCGAGCTGGTCAGCGAGGCGAGCAGGAAGCCCGCGCCGAGCGCAATCGCAGAGACGAGCGCCGGGATCCAGTAACCCATGCGGTCGATGGCGCGTCCGACCAGCATATTGCCGGCGGCGAAGCCGACCATGGTCGCGGTATAAGGCATCGAAGCCGCGGCCCTGTCGACGCCGAATTCGGCCTGCACGGCGGGCAGAACGACGACCACCGCCCACATGCCGGCGCCGCCGATCGTCGACAAAAGCATCGAGACGCCGAGCCGTATCCATGCATAGGCGCTGTCGATGCTGGGGCCATCTGCCCGGCTGGAGACGGTTGTCGTCACACCTTTCCTGTCCGCGCTTGTTGGTGATCGGGCGGTTTCCACCCCAAGTATCGGCGCATTCCCGGTGCCGAGCAGCGCCACAAGGGACAAATCCGTGGCTCCAGAAATCGGGAACCGGCCATGCCGCCCAGAGTTTTTGCCCCAAGAGAGCGTTGTGCCCAAGGGGAGTTGTGCCCCAGGAAGGAGGTTCGCCATGACCGCCAGGAAAAAATGGTCGGCCGAAGTGACCGCGCACAGCGATGCGCTGGATCTCGAGGAGCACATTTTCGAATCCGACGATGCCAAGAGGATCGCCATCTCGCTGAAGCGCTCGGCTGAGCACAGCCATCGCCGCAAGGCGGAGCCGTTCCGGTCGGCGATGTCGATGCTGAATTTCTACATCAACCGCGCCGGCAGGAACCTGCCGGAGAAGCGCAAGCGAGTTCTGGAAAAGGCCAAGGACGAGTTGCGCGTCGCTTTCGGGCGCGAGAAGGAAGACTAAGACTTGTCGAGGTCGGACCGGGCCTCACCCGGGTATCGGTAGACCTTAGCGCGAGCGGATGACGTCGTCGGTATTCGCGAGCAGCTTGCGCACGGCGTTGCGCGCCGCATCCGGCCGCTGCAGCCGGATGTTCCTCTCGATCGCTTCGTGCAGTTTCTGGGCGTGCTGCAGATCGTCCAGCTCGCGTGTCGTATAGGCGAAGAGATGATTGAAGGCGGATTCGATCAGGACGCCCAGGGGCACTAGGAGATCGTTGCCGGAGGCCCGGAGAATGGCCAGGTGGAAGCGGGTGTCGGCGCGCGTCCGCTCCTGCAAATTGGTCGCCTCGCCCATCTCGCGGCAGGCCTGGCTGATCTCGGCCATTTGCTCATCGGTGCGCCGCATTGCGGCAAAAGCCGTCGCCTCGGGCTCGATGATGTGGCGGAATTCCTGCACCGTCTTCAGGAACACCTCGCGATCCGGCGACGTCGCGTACCAGGAAAGCACGTCGCGGTCGAGCAGATTCCAGCGCTCCTTCGGCTCAACCCAGCTGCCGATCTTCGGACGTGATGCCAGAAGGCTCTTGGCCATCAGCATCTTGATCGCCTCGCGCACCGCCGAGCGGCTGACGTCGAAAGTCTCCGACCATTTGGCTTCGTTGGGCAGGATGGTGCCCGGGGGATAGTCGCCGCGCACGATCCGAAGGCCGATTTCGCTGGCCAGCGAGGTATGCACGCTGGCGCCAGGGATGCGCGGCGCGTCCGGCCGGCGAACGCCAGCCATACGCTCGGCGGATGCCGCTTTCGCCGGCCTTTTTTCGTTGTTCGGCTTTGCGTCCCGCATATGCCCAGAAAGTCCGGTTTTCAGAAGCTGTCAAGCGCGGCAAGGCCGGCTTTGCCGCCAGACGCCGCGCTGTGCACAGCTCAACCTATGTTTGTCGGCCCTCACGCTGTTTGACGTATTTGCGCCAGCTGTGTTCGGGGCGGAAGCCGAGCACGTCCCGCGCCTTGCGGTTGGACAGCAGCGTCTCGAATTCACCGAGCTCGGCTTTCACCGGCACGCCTGGATAGAAACGCTTCAGCAGCTCGGCCGTCGGCAGATCGGACGAGGTCTCGTCATTGGCGGCGTTGAACACCTGATAGCCCAGCCCATCCTTCTCGATGGCGCGCAAGGCGATCTGGCCGAGATCGCGGGCGTCGATATAGCTCCAGGCAATGCGCTTGCGGAAACCGGGATCGGCAAACCATTTCGGGAATAGCGCATATTCATGCGGCTCGATGACGTTGCCGATGCGCAGCGCATAGATGTCGAAACCGCTGCGCAGCGCGAAGGCGCGCGCTGTCTTTTCGTTGACGATCTTGGACAGGGCGTAGCTGTCCATCGGATCGACGTCATAGTCCTCGTCGAGCGGGAAATGCGTCGGGTTGCGCGGCTCGTTGGCGAAGACCAGGCCGTAGGTCGTCTCGCTGGAGGCGATGATCACCTTGCGGATGCCGAGTTTCACCGCCGCTTCGATGACGTTGTAGGTGCCCATCGCGTTGATGCGGAACACCTCGTTGTCCGGGGTGATCATGATCCGCGGGATGGCGGCAAAATGCACCACGGCGTCGACCGGCTGTGCGCGCAGCGATGGATCGAATTCATGCAGCCCGGCATAGCTCGACAGCGCGTTGAACACCTGGCCGCTGTCGGTAATGTCGGTGATCAGCGTGCGCACCTTCGGGTTGTCGAGCGGCTTGGTGTCGATGTTGAGCACCTGGCAGCCATGCTCGACCAGATACTGCACGACATGGCGGCCGGCCTTGCCGCTGCCGCCGGTGAACATGATGCGCTTCGTCATTTTGCTCTCCACATTTCTCAAGGATTGTGTGTATTGTCAGACAATATGGCATTCAGCAACGGCCTGCCAACCGCGATCCGCGAAAACCTTCTCCAGCAATGCTCGCCGGCCGGTCGCGCCGGCGCCGACCATCAGGAAAGACAGGGACGAAACGACATGACCACCACCGCTGCCCGCGAAAACATCGGTTTCATCGGCCTCGGCCTGATGGGGCATGGCATCGCCAAGAACATCGTCGACAAGGGCTATCCGCTCACCTTCCTCGGCCGCAAGAACCGCAAGCCGGCGGATGACCTGCTCGGCCGCGGCGCAAAGGAAGTGGCCACGTCCAAAGAAGTGGCAGCGGCCTCCGACATCGTCTTCATCTGCGTCACCGGCTCGCGTGAGGTCGAGGCGATCATCCGCGGCCCCGGCGGGCTGAAGGAAGGTCTGAAGCAAGGCTGCGTGGTCGTGGATTGCTCGACATCCGACCCCGTCTCCACCGTCGCGCTGGCCGCCGAACTCAGGGCGCTCGGCGTCGACTATGTCGACGCGCCGCTCAGTCGCACGCCGAAGGAGGCCTGGGAAGGCACGCTCGACGCCATGGTCGGCGCGCCCGACGCGGTGTTCGCACGGTTGAAGCCGGTGATCGAAACCTGGGCCGGCCGCATCGTCCATATCGGTGACACCGGCGACGGCCACCGCATGAAGCTGCTCAACAACTTCATCTCGCTCGGCTACGCGGCGATCTATTCGGAAGCCTTGGCGCTGGCGCAGAAGGTCGGCATCTCGCCGCCCCGCTTCGACAGCGTGATCCGCAACGGCCGCATGGATTGCGGCTTCTACCAGACCTTCATGCGCTGGACGCTGGAAGGCGACCGCGACGCCCACAAATTCTCCATCGCCAATGCCTTCAAGGATTTGACCTATCTGGAATCGATGGCCGGCGCTGCCGGCATCGCCAATCCGCTTGGCAACGCCACCAAGAATTCGTTCGCGACCGCCTTCGCGGCGGGGCCGGCCGAGCAGTATGTGCCGATGCTGGCCACCCATATCGGCAAGCTCAACGGCGTCGACCTGATGCCGTCGAAGGGCGGCAAAAAGCAGACGATCTGAAAGCCGCGGCCAAGCCTGTCAGCGTCTCGAGAGCTCGATCACCTCGTCGGTATTGGCGAGAAGCCTGTGCACCGCGCTTCTCGCCGCGGCCGGGCGCTGCAGGCGGATGTTTCGCTCGATCGCCTCGTGCAGGGACTGGGCCCGCCGCTGGTCGCTGTGCTCGCGCGTGACGAAGATGAAGAGATGATCGAGCGCCGATTCGATCAGTACGCCTAGCGGCACCAGCAGCTCATTGCCCGAGGCGCGCAGGATGGCGAGATGGAACCGCGTATCGGCGCGCGTGCGCTCCTGGATATGCGCCGCCTCCCCCATTTCGCGGCACGCTTGGCTGATTTCGACCATCTGCTCGTCGGAGCGCCGCAGCGCCGCGAAGGCGGCCGCCTCAGGCTCGATGATATGGCGGAACTCCTGCACCGTTCTGAGAAACACCTCGCGGTCAGGCGAGGTCGCGTACCAGGCGAGCACGTCGCGGTCGAGCAGGTTCCAGCGCTCCCTCGGCTCGACCCAACTGCCGATCTTGGGGCGGGACGCGAGCAGGCTCTTGGCCATCAGCATCTTGATGGCCTCGCGCACCGCCGAGCGGCTGACATTGAAGGTTTCCGACCATTTGGCTTCGTTGGGCAGGACAGTTCCGGGCGGATAGTCGCCGCGCACGATCCTGAGGCCGATCTCGCCGGCGAGCGATGCGTGCACGCTGAGGCCGGCGATCCGCGTCGCCTCGGGTCGTCGTATCGTGGCCGGCTGTGCAGGCTCGGCTAAGCGCTTTCCAGACTTTTCCCGTGGCATCCGCCTTCCGGTGCCTCCTGTCGCGGGCTCCAAGTCGCCCGCAAAAACTCTGCCGGGATAAGAAAATTCTGGCGCAAAAACTCTTGGCTCCGCCGCCCCGGCAAGGCCGCGCCCATAGTCCTGGCGAAAGGTGGAGGGGCGCCCTTCGAAGGGCGCCCCGGGGATCGAAGCCTACTTCTGGATGCAGGTGTCGACCGTATCCTTGGTGCATTCGTCGAGGCCGGTGAAGACCGGATCGTCGACCTTCTTGCCCTGGATGAGGTCGAGCATCACCGACGGCGCCTTGTAGCCCATTTCGAACGGCCGCTGGCCGACCAGTGCGGTCACAAGGCCTTCCCTGGCGATCGCCACCTCGTCGCCGATCGTGTCGGCGGCGCCGATGACGAACTCGTTCTTGGCGATCTTGTCGGCCATCGGCTTGAACAGGTCGCGATAGGGCTGCGGAGCGCCGAACAGCGGCCAGCCGCCCATGATGCCGAAAGCGTCGAGCTTCGGATTGGCGGCCAGGATGTCGGTCATCGCCTGCACGCCCTTGGCGCCGTCGTCATTGGTGAACACCGGGCAGCCCGCCACTTCCGTCCAGCCGCCTTCGCCGGCGAGCGCCGGCAGGCCTTCCTTGCCCGACAGCGCATCGCGCATGCCCTGCGCGCGGCGCAGGATGTTGTCGGCGGCCGGATTGCCCTCGATCGTGCAGATCGTGCCGCCATTCGGCTTGGCCTTCTTGATGTATTCGCCGATCCGCTTGCCCATCAGATAGTTGTCGGTGCCGAGATAGGTCTTGCGAAGCGCGGCGTCTTCCTTGGCAAGATCGGCATCGACCGTCATGATCGGGATCGACGGATTGGCGCTCTTGATGGTCTGCGCGATCAGCGGCGCGTTGGACGGCGAGATCGCCATCGCGGCCGTGTCCGGCTTGCTCAGCATGTCCTGCACGATCTGGGCTTCGCCGGCCTCGTCCGAGGTCGATGCCGGGCCGGTGTAGAAGCATTCATACTCGGAGCTGGCGTTCTCCTTGTTCCACTTCTCGCAGCCCTGATGGATGGCTTCGAAGAAAGGGTTGTCGAGGCCCTTTACGACAATGACGAGCTGTTTCTTGGCCAAAGCCGGCCCGGCGCCCAGCGCCATGGCGGCGACGGCGGCGAGCAAAAGTGATTTCCTCATATCAGTCCTCCCTTGAAAACAGACGGACACGACGTGCCCGCCACACCGATCGGCCCGGATGCAAGCAACACGCGGAATAGGCTCGAAAGTTCGTGTCTCAAGCCGGGCCGACAAGCATTTGCCGATCCGTTCCAGCTCGAATGGGCGCCGGCCGGATCCTGAATCTCGCCCATCGCGTCACGCCGAGCAGCGATTTCGCGACGGAAAAATTCTTCCTCCAATGCTAGCTAATAACGGCTCGCTGCCAACGTCAATTGCTATTTGTCCTACAAAACCGATTTTTCGACGGGACTCGAAATTAATCGCCCGACAATTGATTGACGCCCATGGCCGCATTTGCCTAAATGAGTCTATCGCACCTGCTCGGGAGGAGTTGGAGGCGCGAGGCCCCTGCGGCGCCGGCAATTATGGCAAGGCAGTCGAGGGACGAAAACGGGGAGGCTTAAGGCTGGTGTCGGTTCTCGAACTCGCCAACATCTCGAAGCATTTCGGCGCCATCCAGGCGGTGAACGACGTCTCGTTCACGCTCGAGGCCGGCGAGGTCGTCGGCCTGATGGGCGACAACGGCGCCGGCAAGTCGACGCTGGTCAAGATGATCGCCGGCAATTTCCGCCCCAGCCACGGCACGATGCACATGGACGGCAAGGAGCTGATCCTGCACAAGCCGGCCGAGGCCCGCCAGCACGGCATCGAGATCGTCCATCAGGACCTGGCGCTTTGCAACAATCTGACGGCCGCCGCCAATGTCTATCTCGGCCGGGAACTGCGCCGCGGCATCGGCCCCTTCCGCATTCTCGACTACGCCGCGATGTACAAGCGCGCCGGCCAGCTCTTTGCCGAACTGAAATCCGAGACGCGGCCGCGCGACCTCGTCAAGCAGATGTCTGGCGGCCAGCGCCAGGCGGTGGCGATCGCCCGCACCATGTTGTCGCAAGCCAAGATCGTGCTGATGGACGAGCCGACGGCGGCGATCTCGGTCAGGCAGGTCGCGGAGGTACTGAACCTGATCCGCCATCTGCGTGACCAGGGCATCGCCGTCGTGCTGATCAGCCACCGCATGCCCGACGTCTTCGATGTCGCCGACCGCGTCATCGTCATGCGGCGCGGCAGGAAAGTCGCCGACAAGAAGATCGCCTCGAGCTCGCCCGAGGAAGTCACCGGGCTGATCACCGGCGCCATCGAACAGGTTGCGTAATCGTGTGGATCGGGCGTCCAACGCCTCAGGAAGGTCGATAATGGCAGTCACCCTTGACCAGACGATCGCGCAGAAGCAGCACACATTCTTCTCACGGCTCTTTGCCAACCAGACCTTCTGGGTGGTGATCGCGGTTATCCTCGCGTGCCTGTTCCTGTCCTTCGCGACCGACGCTTTCGCCACGCAGAAGAACCTCTTCAACATCACCCGCAACATCACCTTCGTCGCCATCGTGGCGCTCGGCATGACTTTCGTCATCATCACCGGCGGCATCGACCTGTCGGTCGGCTCGGTGCTGTGCCTGTGCTCGATGGTGCTGGCCGTCACCATGCATGCCGGCTATTCGATCGAAATCGGCATCCTGGCCTCGATCGTCACCGCTTTAGCCATCGGCGCCTTCAACGGGGTGCTCATCGCCTATCTCGGTTTCCCACCCTTCGTGGTGACGCTCGGCATGCTGTCGGTGGCGCGCAGCCTCGCCATGGTCGCCTCCAACAACACCGTCGTCTTCCAGTTCGGGCCGGACCACGACAAGCTTCTGGCGCTGGGCGGCGGCGCCTGGGTGTTCGGCATCGCCAATCCGGTGCTCTACATGATCCTTTTGGCGTTGATCACCGGCTTCATCCTGCGCTGGACCAAGTTCGGCCGGCATATCTTCGCCATCGGCGGCAATGAGCATGCGGCCACGCTGACCGGTGTTCCGGTGCGCCAGATCAAGGTCGCAGTCTACATGATCTCGGCGCTCTCGGCCGGTCTCGCCGGCATCATCCAGACCGGCTGGCTCGGCGCCGTCACCACCAATCTCGGCAACGGCATGGAGCTGCAGGTGATTGCCGCGACCGTCATCGGCGGCGCCGACCTCGCCGGCGGCGTCGGCACCGCGTTCGGCGCCATCGTCGGCGCCGCCCTGATCGAGGTCATCCGCAACAGCCTCGGCCTGCTTGGCATCAATGCCTTTTGGCAAGGCACTTTCATCGGGGGCGCGATCATCCTGGCGGTGCTGTTCGACCGCATCCGCAACTTCCGGCGCAGCGACTGACGATCACCGACCGACAATGAGAGCATCGACGACGTCGCCAACTACGAGATCGAGCGCTTCATCGACAGCATGCTCGACGCCGCCGATGCGCCGGCGCCGCAGGCGACGCGCGCTCGCATCAACACGATGCTGGATTTCTGCGTCCGCAAGGCAATCCAGCTGATAAAGGCCAATGTCTGCGAGCGCATTTCCCCGATCGAAAAGTTGTGGACCAGCCACACGGAGTTGATCAAGGCGCACCGTGTGGCGGTGGCCAAGCACGGGCGGCGGCGGGAGCGGATATTCTCTGGAACACGGCGGAGAAAGTAGATCGGCTGGTGTGAAAACTTTGCCAAACATACCAATGAAGCCGCATCTATTGCGGCGTAGCGGGTGCTTTAGGTCCGTTCTTTTGAAAGTTTGCTAGAGCGTCCCGAAATTCCTGTTCGTTCTTTTTGCGAAAACCCTCGGCACCGTAGCGTGCGATCCCTTCGTCAAGCGATTTCGCGACACTGCCGCCAAAGGTCGGAAGTCGTGCTGGCTGCTCGCGTTCGGGCCACAGCCAGAAGCCCACTACAGTCAGTACAGCGACTGCCATCGCCAGAAGAACGCTTCTATTGAGTATCGCTGACATTATCGGCCCCTAGCATCTCCGTAGCAGCCTAGGGTCAATTTCTTAAAATTTGGCGGCGACCGCGCTTACATTTTTAGCCAGAACAAGTGGCGCTTAGACGGCACATCCCACGAAGCCGCCGTTCACTTCACTCGAACTGCTCATCGACCGGTATCTGCATCGCCGTCACCGATTATGGATTCCGCGCTTTTTGCTATTCAGCTGCTGCAAGACACTCTTCGGCCAAACCGCGCTGGGAATATGCGCGTCAGACACGTTCGACATCGCTTTTTTGGGCGTGACCGGAAACCTCGGCCCCCGCATGGGCCGGAAGGACCAGAAAGCGCAGCGCTGCCACCAGCCCGATCAGGCCGATCGCGAAAAAGGCGATCCTAAAGTCCATCAGGTTGGGCGCCGCGCCGCTGCGCACGATCTGCGACAGGTTGAGGATCGCCGCGGCCACGGCCACGCCAAACAGCATCGCCACCTGCTGCAGCATACTGGACAAAGTCGCGGCCGAGCTGCGCTGCGGCGCGCCGATATCCGCGAAGGCAAGCGTGTTGAGCGCCGTGAACTGCATCGAGCGCGTCAGACCGGCGACCAGCATCAACGCCACGACAAGTGCCAGCGGTGTCTGCGGCGAAATCACGCCGCACGCCGCGATTCCAAGCGAGGCAATCACCCCGTTGACCACCAGCACCCGGCGGAAGCCAAAGAGTCTGAGCGTCGGCGTGGTCACCGCTTTCATCCCGAGGTTGCCGAGGAAGTAGGCCAGGATCAGCAGGCCGGCGTCCACCGGCCGCATGCCGAAGCCCACCTGGAAGAGCAGCGGCAGCAGGAACGGCGTGGCGTTGATGGCGACGCGGAAGATCGTGCCCGCCGAGAGCGTCGAGATGGCGAAGGTCGGCACTTTGAAGGGGGACAGGTCGAGCAGCGGATGCGTCACCCGCCGCAAGTGCCGCACGGCGAACCAGCCGACCGCGACGCCGGCGGCAACCAGGCCCGCTGTCGGCAGCATGCCATCCTCGGGATGCGCAAGCCGTTCCAGCCCATAGAGCATCGCGGCGAGGCCGAGCGCGGTGAGGAAGAATCCCGGCCAGTCGAGCGGCCTGGTCTCGGATTCGCGATCGCCCGGAACGAAGCGCGCGACAAGCAGCAGCCCGGCGAGGCCGAGCGGAACGTTGATGAAGAAGTTCCAGTGCCAGGACAGATAGGTGGTGATGAAGCCGCCGAGCATCGGCCCGATCACCGGCGCGAACAAGGCCGGCCAGGTGATCAGCGCCGTGGCGGCAAGCAATTCGGACTTGGCGGCGTTGCGCAGCACCAGGATGCGGCCGACCGGCGTCATCAAGGCGCTGCCGAGGCCCTGAACGATGCGGGCGGCAACGAATTGCGTCAGGCTCTGTGAGTAGCCGCAGGCGATCGACGCCAGCGTGAACAGCCCGATCGCGACGAGGAAAATGTTGCGCGCGCCAAACCGGTCGGCAAGCCAGGCCGACAACGGCACGAACACCGCCATGGTCAACATGTAAGCGGTGATGCCGATGCTCATCGCCACTGCCGGCACGCCGAAAGACTGCCCCATCTGCGGCAGCGACGTCGAGATGATCGTCGAATCCAGCAACTGCATGAAAAAGGCGACGGCAACGATCAGCGCGACGCGCCGCGCCTGGCGCGCCGCCGTCGGCACGAGCTGGGATACGGCCTCATTGTCGGGGATGCTGGTCATGACGCGCCGGTTGAACAGCATAAGGCTGAACCAGTCCAGAGCTTATCCAACAAACTTTCGTGTCGCCCCGCCGCCTGTTATGGATGAGCGCGGGCCGGACGAGGGAAATGCATGAAGCCGATCTATATCGACTACCTCAATGCTCTCGACATTGAAGCCCTTGGCCTGAGCGATGCCGAGATCATCGGCGCCGTCGAAGCCGGGCTCGTCGCCCAGGGCAAGGGCCAGACGGTGATCGAGCCGCGCGTCCATCTTGAGCCGGATCCGTCCTTCCGCGGTCATTTCAACGTGCTGCGCGGCTATGTGGCGCCGCTCGATGCGGCCGGCGTCAAGATCGTCGGCGATTATGTCGACAACTACCTGCACGCCCTGCCGTCCGAATTCGGCATACTCAACCTGTTCGACCCGCGCACCGGCGCGCCACGCGCCATCCTCGACGCCACCGTGATCACCGATATGCGCACCGGCGCGGTCACCGCCATCGGCGCCAAGCATCTGGCGAAGAAATCATCCAGGGTGCTCGGTCACATCGGCGCGCGCGGCACCGCCTACTGGAACGTGCGACTGCTCGATCACCTGTTCGACTTCGACGAGATCCGCGTCCATTCGCGCCGCCCCGAAAGCCGCGACGCTTTCGCCGCGAAGCTTGCCGCCGACCTCGGCAAGCCGGTTGTCGCCGTTGCCGACTGGAAGAGCTGCGTGGAAGGCGCCGACATCGTTGTCGAAGCCTCGCGGCTACCGGAACCGCAACCCCTGCTCAAGACCGCCTGGATCAAGCGCGGCGCGCTGGTCGTGCCCTATGGCACGATGAGCGCGGTGGAGCTTTCGCTTACCGACATCATGCAAAAGATCGTCGTCGACGACTGGGGTCAGTGCAAGGGCGGCAAGTTCGGCTCGCTGCGCGCCCATGTCGAGAGGGGACGGCTTAGCGAGGCGACGCTGCATGCCGAGCTCGGCCAGATCGCTGCCGGGCACAAAGCGGGCCGGCAAAGCGACGGCGAGACGATCCTGTTCTGGCATCGGGGTCTGTCGCTCTCCGACATCGCGCTCGGCAAGGCGATGCTGGCCAAAGCCGCGGAACAAGGCATCGGCCAGAGGCTGCGTTTCGCATGACCCCGCTCGTTCTCACCGGCGCCGGCGTCAGCATCGAGGACGTGGCCGCCGTGGCGCGCAGTGCAGGCAAGGTCGAGATCACGCCGGCGGTCATCGAGAAACTCGGCAAGGCCCGCCAGGTCCTCGATGACGCCGCTGCCGGCGGCCAGCAGATCTATGGGCTGAACACCGGGCTGGGCGCCAATCTCGGCACGGCTGTCGAAGGCGATGCCGGTGCCTTCCAGCGCCAGCTTCTCGACGGACGCGGAGCTGCGGTGGGAAACCCATTGCCCGCCCAGCTCGTGCGCGCCGCAATGTTTGCCCGCATCGCCATGCTTTCCGCCGGCGGCTCCGGCCTGTCGCCGCATGTCCTCACCGCGCTTGTCGATCTGCTCAACGCCGGCATCCATCCGGTGATGCCGTCGCTGGGCTCGATCGGCGCCGGCGACCTGGTGCTGATGACCGCGATAGCCCACACGCTGATCGGCGAAGGCGATGCCGACTATCAGGGCAGGCGCATGCCTTCGGCAAAGGCGCTGATGATGGCGCGGCTTGCGCCAGTCAGCCTGGCACCGAAGGATGGTTTGTCGCTGATCAACGCTTCCGCCGTTTCTACCGGCGCCGGCGCGCTGGCGCTCGTCGACGCGCTGTCGGCACTCGAACAGCAGGAGCAGGCCGGCGCGCTCACCATGGAAGCGTTCGGGGCCAACCGCACCATCCTTGACCCGCGCCTGCATCTGGCGCGGCCGGCCGCCTGTCAGCAGGTAGCGGCAAAGGCGCTGCGCGACCTGCTCACCCGCGACGGGACGCCCGCGCCGACCACCCTTCAGGATCCGCTGTCGATCCGCTGCATGCCCTCGATCCACGGCGCGCTCATCCAGGCGATCGACCATGCCCGGCTCACGGTCGAGATCGAGCTCAACGCGTCCGCCGACAACCCGCTGGTGCTCGCCAACGACTCACTCGTGCTGTCGACCGGCAATTTCCACACCGCCTCGCTGTCGCTGGCCTTCGAGACGCTAGGTCTGGCGATTGCGCAATGCGCGGCGGCGTCGGCCGCGCGCTTCATCCAGCTCACCGGCTCAACCCGCCACGGCTTGCCGAAATATCTGTCGCCAATCGGCGGCGCGTCCGCCGGCTTCGTGCCGCTGCAGAAGACGGTGACGGCGATCCTGGCCGCCATCCGCCACAAGGCCAATCCGGTGATGCTCGACTTCCTGCCCGTGTCCGAAGGTGTTGAGGATCATGCGACGCAGACTCCCCTCGCCGTCGCCAAATGCGTCGAGATGATCGTACTGTGGCAGCGGCTGATCGCCCTGGAGCTTATGGCCGCCGCACAGGCCGTCGATCTTCGCGAAGGTCTGACACTTGCGCCGGCCACCAGCGCGATCCACGCGGCCGTCCGCGCCCATGTGCCGACGCTTAAGGAAGACCGGCCGCTCGGATCCGATGCCGATGCGCTCCATGCGGTGCTCGCCGACGGGTATTGGCTCCCTGCGGTGCACCAAATACTGCTCGACTAAACGAGATCAGGGCACCGCATCGTTGCGGACGATCGAGATCACCACCCGCCCAAGCCAACCCTCAGGCCAACTGGCCGCTCGCCCCGAATCGGATGGCCGGGCTCCGCCGCTTATGGGCCCGCCGGACGGCGCCCTCGGCACCCTCTTGGGTTGCACGATGAGTTCGGATATGAAGAGCCAAGGGCATATAAGGGGTGGCTCAATTGCATCGTTCCTGCTTCGTCTTGGCGGCAGACGCAAAAAATTTCCCATACGCTGTTCTGGGCGCGCGGCGCATACTGGACGTATCTGCGCCTATCGACGGTTTCATCCTTCATATCGGCGCCGGAACTGAGGATTTGCCGGTCGCGGACCGATTGCTCGGGGCTGCCGTCAAGATCGTCGACGTGTCCGATCTCATGAAGGAATTCGATTTCGATCCCGGTCACCTCAGCGTAGCAACCTACATTCGCCTGCTTGCTGACAAGCTGGCGGTATTCGAGCCCTACGACAGGCTCGTCTATGTGGACACCGATGTTATCTTCAACCGGTCGATCACCGACTTGGCCGATGTTGAACTGAATGCCCCACTCTTGGCGGCCCATGACGAACAGACCTATTTCGATCCGAGCTGCCGTGAGTCTCTTGAGATGGAGCCCGGCTCATCGCATTTCAACGCCGGCATACTGGTGCTGAACATGCCAATGATCCGCGCCGAGGGGCTCTTGGAGCGGGCGCGCGAACTGGCGCTGCGGCGGGTACCGAAGCTCGATCAGGGAGCGCTCAACATAGCGTTTGCCGGACGCTGGCAAACGATGCATCCGCTCTGGAATCTGCAGACCAACTATTCCAGCCAGATACCCTTCAGTAGAGCCTTCGCGCGTCATTTCACCTTCGGAAAGCCGTGGTGGCCAAGCCCTGAAGGAGTGGAACTCGCCGCGATGGCGATCTATCGCAACCTGGCGAAAGATACGCCCTGGCTCGATCGGTTCAAGCGTCCGCTCTGGACGAGAGGTCTGCGCAAGCGATTGCTCCGCAAATTCGACGGCCTCTCCGGGATCATTCTCAACAAGGAAAAATACAGACGCCGTTTCCGATTCAACGCCGAACGGTGCACCGCCATTTTTGCCGCGCAGGCCGATCAGGGGATGATGGCCGCAACCTATCCGGAGGTCCTGATGGGCGTGGTCAAGCTACGGAAATAGGCGCCGATCTCTCGACGAAAGCTTACCGGCTCGGGCCGCGAGGCCGGCCCAATACCTGCCGCACTTGGCGGCGAACCCAGGCAGACCCATCGCAGTGCCCGTTCAGGCTCTTGCGTCCACTTTCTTCATGAAACGCCTGAGCTCGTCTGGATCCATATGCACGATGTGCCGGTCTTCCGGATAGGCGCCGCTGTTGACGTCGCCGACATTTTCCGAGAACGCCGCGATGCGCTCCGCTTGCCTTCAGCCGATATCGATCATCACCTTGCCGGCCTCGACCTTGACCGGATAGGTTTTGAGGTTGACGCAGACCGGCGCGCCCTTGGCCTGGCCGGTCTTATAGTTGAAGCGGCCATTATGCTTCGGGCATTCGATGATGTCGTCCATCACCAGCCCGTCGGCCAAATGCGCCTTTTCATGCGTGCAGAAACCGTCGGTGGCGAAGAACTCGTCGTCAGGCGAGCGGTAGATCGCGAAGGTGCGGCCGCCATGGTCGAAGCGGATCACGTCCTCCTCGTCCACGTCGCCCACCGCGCACGCTTCGACCCACTCCGGCATCTTGTCCTCTCCTGATTGGGTTCGCGCAACTGCCGCGCGCACCGACCTTATTCGGCAGCCGCAGCCGTTATGTCGAGATCGTGGAATCGCCGCGATAGGGCTTGGCCGTCGGCGGCAATTCGCGCTTGAGGTAATAGTCCTCGTATTTCAGCTGCCTGAGCAGCACCGGCCAGACCTCGCGATAGGCATGCAACATCGACGGGTTCGGCTCCGGCAAATCGTGCTTGATCAACTCATGCAGCTTGGGCAGCGCATGATAGGGCACCATCGGGAACATGTGATGCTCCACATGGTAGTTCATGTTCCAGTAGATGAACCGGCTGATCGGGTTCATATAGACCGTGCGCGTGTTGAGCCGATGGTCGGTGACGTTGTCGGCCAGCCCGATATGCTGCAGCAGGCCGGTCGTTACCATGTGCCAGGTGCCGTAGAGTCGCGGCAAGCCGATCAGCACCAGCGGTATCCATGACCCAAACGCGATCGCGACAGCGATCGTCGCGACGTATACCGCGATGTGCCAGTGCGCCGCGATCACCGCCTTGTGCTGCTCCATCTCCGGAATGTAGCTCTTCTCGTCGTCCGACAGCTTGCCGAAGGCCTGGCGCACCAGCGTGGGCAGCGAATAGCGGAAGTCGAGAATGCCCGTGAAGGCGAGCGCAGCCTTGATGAGGTCCGGGGGCCGCATAACGGCGATCTCGGCATCGCGGCCGACAATGATCGTGTCGGTGTGGTGACGGGCATGGCTCCAGCGCCACTGCACCGGGTTGCGCATCAGCATGAACGAGGCGATGTGATAAACGACATCGTTCATCCAGCGCGTGCGAAACGCGGTGCCGTGCCCGCATTCGTGCCAGCGCGAGTCGCTCGACGAGCCATAGAGCACGCCATAGACGAACATGAATGGCACGACCCACCACGTGCCCCAGAACCAGATAATGCCGGCGGCTGAGCCCAGGATCGCCGAGATCCAGATGACGCTATCGCGGATCGCCGGCCCGTCGCAACGCTGCATCAGCTCCTTCATCACCTTGCGCGGCACGTCGGTGTGGTACCACTCGGCCGATGCAAGTCCGGTCTCTATCGCAAGCCGCGTGCTCTCGCCGACAAGGCTGTAGTCGCGCTTCGTACCGGTGGTCGTCATCGTCATTAAAGCCCGTTGGCGCGGAATTTCCCGTCGAGGAATTTCTTGGCGCGCGGCACGTCCTCCTCGTCGAGATGCTCGATGATTACCGGGATGTTCGGGTGCTTTTCGCTGAGACGCTTGAGATAGAGATCGTAATTCAGCACGCCGAGCCCCGGCGCCGGCAGTTCGATCTCGCCGACGCCGCGGAAGGTCAGCCCCTCATGCGCCTCCGCGTCGCCGATGTCGGCATGCTTCTCCGTCTTGTCGCCGCCCGAACGCTTCACGTCCTTGGCATGCGCGATTTCGATCTTGTCCGTCAGCGTGTCGAACACCTGGTTCAGCACCTGATCCATGCGGTCGATGTTGTGCGCCTCGAAATAGTTCGTCGGGTCCATCAACAGGCCGAGGCCGGGATGGTCGACCTGAGCGAACATCCTGACCGTCTCCTCGACCGAGCCGACAACGTTGTTGACGTAGGTTTCAAGCAGGAACACCGCGCCGTGGTCGTAGGCGGTCTGGGCAAGATCCGAGATCACCTTGCGGCACTCCTCAAAACCCTCCTCGGTCTTGTTCTTCGGATGATGCACCCAGTCGGATTCGGTGTTGTAGGTGCCGGTTTCCGAGATCACGTAAGGCGAGCCGAAATCGCGTGCGTTCCGGATGAGCTCCTTCAGGTAGGCAAGCCGCCGCTCGCGCTCGGCCCTGTCCGGGTGGATGATGTTTGTGTAGCCGGACACGCAGCAAACCGGGAGGTTGTGGTCGCGGAACGTATCGCGCACCCGCCTCGCCTTGTCCCTGGTGATCTGTCCGGCCGAGAGGTCGATATCCTCGAAATGCAGGTCGAGCTGCACGGTGTTGAAATCGAGCGCCCGGATGCGCCTGGCGACCTCCTCGAGCTCATACGGAAAATAGCCTGTGAAGATACCTGCCTGCATCATGAGGTGAAGTCCTCCCGATAAGCGATTCAATTGCCCCGTTTCTTAGTCGCCCGGTCGACAGGGATTTCGGACAGCCTGACGGTGCGGCCCTCTGCTATCGACCGGTAACCGGCCTCCACCAGCGCCATGGTGTTGACGTTGTCGGCAACGGAAAGCGCCGGCGGCGTGCCGGTCTTGAGCGCATATTGCAGCTGCTCCATGACGCCGATGAAGGCATGCGGAAACCACATCGTCTCCCAGCTCGGGCTGACCCATTTGCCGCCGGTCGTCTCTGTCGAGGCGTAGGTCAGCGTCGAGGCGACGCCCTTCGGCCAACCGATCGTGCCCTTGGCGACACCCTTGGTGCCATCGACGCGCCAGTCGATGTGCTGGTCGTCGGAATAGCCTTCCTGACGCGGGCCGGACCAGACGTCCTCCAGCGACACCGCGAGCACGCCGGAGGGAAAGCGCAGCGTCGAAACGGTGATGCCGTCGAAATGTTCGAACTTGGTGCGCGGATCCCTGCGCGTCAGCGTCGTGATTTCGTCAGGGTCGCCGAACAGGAAGCGCAGCACGTCGAGGTGGTGCACACTCATATTGGCGAGCGTCAGCCGGTCATATCCGGCGAGGAAGGTTTGCCAGTGCGGGATGGCATGCATGTCGATCTCGGCGAAGACGATCTCGCCCAGCGCCCCGCTATCGATGATCTGCTTCAAGACGCGCATCGACTGGTCGTAGCGCATGTTCTGGTTGACCGAGAGGATCTTGCCGGAAGCCGCCGCCTCATCGCGCAGCTCCACCGCTTCCTCGACCGAGAGCGCCAGCGGCTTCTGCGCCAGGATCGCCTTGATGTGCGGCTGCTTCAGTGCATGGCGGATCAGCGCGGGCTGCTGGTCCGGCGGGAAGGCAAGGTCGACGATCTCGACGCGGCTATCTTCGATCAGCCGCTCCGGCGTATCGCAGACGGTCGGAATGCCCCAGCGGCCGGCGACCTTTTCGGCATTCGTCCTGGTTCGTGAGGCGATCGCCACCACCGGAAAGCCGGCTTGCGCGTAGGCGGCGAGATGGCACTCGGCCATGATCATGCCGGCGCCGATGCAGCCGATCCGGTACTCCTTGACCCGGACTTTCACGTCCGGCTCGAAATCCATGCTCGCCATCCATTCCTCCCGTCGAGGACTGGATTTAACGCCAGGATCAGGCGGTCAGCCAAGGGCCGCGCCATCATTTCCCATCAGGGACCGGGGATCCGGCTTACGCGGCGATCAGCACCGTGCTCTCCGGCGACCAGCTGAGCATCACTTCTTGGCCTTCGGCCAGCCGCTCGGCGCCGGTGTTCTGGACAATGACCTTCACCGTCTGTCCATCGCGGTCGACGAAATAGGTGCTGTTGTTGCCGGCGAAGATGCGTTTTGAAACCTGGCCCCTGACCGTGTTAGCATATCCCGCCTCGGACGTTGCAGAGCCGGTTGAAATCTGGATGCGCTCGGGCCGCACGGCGCAGCTCGCCTTGGCGCCGGCCGAGAGAGACGCACCCGACGCAGCGGCGATTGCTGTACCGTCGGGCAGCCTGATGCCGTTGCCGGTCGCATCGCCGCGAAAGATGTTGGCGTCGCCGAGGAAGGTCGCGGCGAACTCGCTTTGCGGCCTGTCGTAGATCTCCTCGGGCGGCCCCTCCTGCACCAGTCGGCCGTCGCGCAATATGCCGATGCGGTCGCTCATCGTCAGCGCCTCTTCCTGGTCGTGGGTGACGAAGATGGTGGTGATGCCGATCTCGCGCTGGATGCGCTTCAGCTCGATCTGCATGTCGACGCGCAGCGCCTTGTCAAGCGCGCCGAGCGGCTCGTCGAGCAAAAGCACGCGCGGCTTGGTGACGATGGCGCGCGCCAGCGCCACACGCTGCCGCTGGCCGCCCGAGAGCTGGTGCGGCCGCCGGCCGCCGAGCTTGCCGAGTTGGACGAGATCCAGCGCCCGCTGCACTTCCGTAGCGACCGTCGCCTTCGGCTCGCCGCGCACCGAAAGGCCGAAGGCGACGTTGTCGGCGACGCTCATATTGGGAAACAGCGCATAGTTCTGGAATACCATGCCGATGCGCCGCTTCTCCACCGGCACGCGCTCGACGCTTTCGCCGCCGATGGCGATGCGGCCGGTATCCGGAAAGTCGAAGCCGGCGATCTGCCTGAGCAGCGTGGTCTTGCCGCTGCCCGAAGGCCCGAGCAGCGCATAGAAGCCACCGTCGGGAAAGTCGATCGAGACATGGTCCAGCGCCTTGTGCGCGCCGAAACTGCGGGAGACGTTCGATACCTGGACGCCGGCCATTATTTATCTCCGCCGAATTTGAAGAAGCGCGCCGTCAGCAGCATGAGCGCCATCGACACCACGATGATGATGGTCGACACCGCGTTGATCTCGGGCGTGAATCCCTTGCGGATCGCGGCGTAGATTTCGACCGGCAGCGTCGTCTGGCCTGGCGTCGACAGGAAGTACGAGACCACGAACTGGTCGAACGAGACAGCGAATGCGAACAGTCCGCCGGCGATCACGCCAGGCATGATCCAGGGCAAAGTTACGCGCACGGTAACCTGCCACTGATTGGCGCCGAGCGAACGCGCCGCTTCTTCCAGCTCCGGCGCGAAGGTCTGCAGGCGGGCGGACACGACGACGATGACGTAGGGCAGCGCCAGCGCGACATGGCCGAGCAGGATTGCGATGAGCCCGCGGCCGATGCCGATGCCGAAGAAGAAGATCAGCATCGCGGTGCCGGTAATAAGCCACGGAATTGCGATCGGCGGAAACAGCAGTGCCTGCAGGAATTTCTTGCCGCGGAATTCGTAGCGATAGAGCGCTAGCGACGCCATCGAACCAAGCAGCGTTGAAAGGATCGTCGTGATGATCGCGATCTCGATGCTGTTCCAGGTCGCCGCGATCAGCTGGTCGTTTTGCGCGAGCGAAGCATACCAGTCCGTCGTCCACTCGAACGGCAGCTGGTAAAAAGGCGAGGCGTTGAACGACATCAGCGCCATGATGATGATCGGCAGATAGAGGAAGCCGAGCAACAGGAAGATGTAAAAGCGCCCGACCCATTCCAGAATGCGCGTCGTCGCCATCAGCCGGCCCTCCGCAAGACCGGTGCCGCGAGCGCCAGGATGACCAGCACGACGGCAAGCAGGATGAAGGAGAGTGCCGCGCCCAGTGGCCAGTTGAAGACGGCAACAAACTGGTCCTCGATGACGGTGCCGTAGAAAGTGCCGGTGCGGCCGCCGAGGATGCGCGGCTCCATGAAAGAACCCACGACCGGCACGAAGATCAGCGCCGCACCCGCGATCAGGCCGGGCATCGACAGCGGGATGATCACCCGCTTGAGCACCTGCAGCCGCGAAGCCCCGAGCGAGCGGCCCGCCTCGATCAGCGAGTCGTCGATCGCCTGCAGCGTGAGGTAACAGGTCAGCACCATATAGGGCACGTAGGAGTGCACCAGGCCGATGATGACCGCCGGGTAGGAATACATGAGATCGATATTGATCTTGAACGGCAAGACCGCATTGAGCGTGGTGTCGAGAATGCCGCCCTCACGCAGCACCATGGCCCAGGAGAAGATTCGCACCAGCCCGTTCGACCAGAAAGGCAGGATGACCAGCAGGAAGATCGCCTCGCGGCTGCGGCCTTTAAGAACCTTCGCCAGCACGTAAGCCGCCGGATATCCGATGACGACGCACCAAAGCGTGACCTCAAGGCCGAGCCGCAGCGAAGCCAGAAGAAGTGTCAGATAAAGGCTTTGCGAGAAGAAGGCGGCGTAGTTGCCAAGCGTGAACGACCACTCCTTCCCGGCCAGCGGCAGATCGGTCATGAAGGAGAAGAACACCATGGCCGACAGCGGCAGAAAGATCGCCACCGTCAACCACAGATAAGCGGGAAGCAGAAGCGGCAGGGCTGGCCGCAGTCCGCGGCGCGAACCGGTCGCGAGCTGCTCTGCCATGATGCGTTCCCTCCCCGTAAGACGCCAACTATTTCACGTTGACCTTCAGCTCCTGCCAAAGTGCCAGGTATTTCTCGCGCTGCTCATCCGTGACCGGCGCCTGGAACTGGATACGTTTGGCGACCTCTGGGCTGCCCATGACCTTTCGGTTGAATGCGGCCTCGGGCAGCGCCTCGACCGCCTTGGTGTTGGCCGAAACCGGCGCGCCGACCTTGGTGACCCATTCGACATAGAATTTCGGGTCGATCATGTAGTTGATGAAGGCCTCGGCGCCGGCGACATTCTTGGAACCGGCCGGGATGGAGAAGGCGTCCAGCCAGGCGACGGCCCCTTCCTGCGGGATGACCAGCGAGACCGGCAGCTTGAAATGCGTCTTGGCGCGGTCGGCGGAGCCGCTCCAGTAGGTGCCGATATCGATCTGGTTGGAGGCAACCATCTGGTTCCAGTCGTTCTCCGAACTCCAGAAGGTCTTGATCTGCGGCATCAGCGAGGTGAGCTTCGCCTTGACCGCGCCCATATCCTTGATGTCGTTGATGTTCTGCCCCGATGCGATGGCGCCGAACTGCACCGCCTCGACGGCGTCGTCGCGGATGATGACGCGCCCCTTATGTGCCGGATCCCACATCTCGGCGATGCTCGTCGGCGGCTTGTCGAACGACTTCTCGTTGATGGCTAGAGCGGTCAGGCCCCACACCCACGGCACGCCATAGACCTTGCCGTCATGGTTCAGCATCGGCGAGCCGGCCTTGTCCTTGGCGATATCGGCATAGTTCGAGAGCTTCGACGTATCGATCGGCTGGATCAGCTTGCCGGCCATCGCCTGGTCGTTGAAGGCGGCGTTGATCATGACGACGTCGTAGAGGCCGGGATTGGTCCTCAGCTTGGTCAGCATCTCCTGTTCGGAGTTGAAGAAGTCATTGACGACCTTGTAGCCGGTCGCCTTCTCGAAGTTGGCGACCGCCCATGGCTCGTCGGCGCCGTAGCCCTTCCAGTTGAGCACATGCACTTCCTCGGCGGCCTGGGCGGCAAACGTGAATGCTGAGACGAAAACGGCGGTCGCCGTCAGAAAAGCGGTGAGTCTGGGCATGCGCATGTTTTTTCCTCTCATTGTTGGCCCGGTTGATGGGCTTGTTAAGTTGCAGTCGCGTCCTCCCGGCCATGCGCTATCGTTCCTTGATCGTGATGGCTTAGGAATTCCTGGATGTCACTGTCGGTCGGCGCGGACGAGCCGCCATGACGGGTGACGGAAACGGCCGCCGCGGCGTTCGCGTAGCGCGCCGCTTCGCAGGGCGACAGGCCGCGCCACAATGCGCTGACGAAGGCGCCGATATGCGTATCGCCGGCACCATTGGTGTCGACGGCGCTGACCGCGAAGCCGGGGATCGCGTGCGTGCCGCCTTCTGCCAGCCGCACAAGGCAGCCATGCGCGCCGGCGCGGATCACGACGCCCGCGGCTTTCGGGCAGTGTTCGGCCAGAAGCCGGATCGCGACGGTCTGCGCGTCGCCACGGCCGGCTATTGCGGCGGCCTCGTCGGCGTTGCAGCTCAGCCAAGCGGTGCGGGCAAGCACCCTTTCCAAGATCGGGCGCGGAATCTCCGCGATCACAGGCGTCGGATCGAAGACCACGGGAACTTCCTCCGGCAGCGCGTCGATCCAGGCGGCGAGCGCTTCGCGGCTGCCAGGGTAGCTCAACGTATAGCCGGAGGTGAAAACCCAATCGCCCGGAATGACTTGGACGGGCGCCATCATGTCCGGTGTCAGCACGCTCTCTGCGCCCGGCCATGAGACGAAGGTACGTTCCGCATCGCTGCTGATCATGGCGACGCAATTGCCGCTGTCCATCAAGGGTGACGGCGGCGTCAGCGTCTCGATGCCTTCAGCGGCGAAAGCCGCGCGCAGGAAGTCGCCGTCTGCCCCGATGCCAAGCTGTCCGCCGAACACCACCTTCATGCCGGTGCGGCTTGCCGCGACCATCATGTTGAAGCCGCCGCCGGCGACGCGCGAATAGCTCGTCGCGGTCTTTTCGCTGCCCGCCGCCGGGAGAGCGTCGATGCGATATACATAGTCGACCACCGCGCTGCCGACATGAACGAGGCGCCCGCTCATGCGGCGTCCTCCTTGCCGCCACGGGCCTTCGGCATGCGTGCCGCGACAAGATCATTGGCCAACGGCTCGACCTCCGCGAGATCGATGCCCTTCAGTCCCGCGATTTGATCTTGCGGCAGGCCCGACAGGCCCGAACAGGCGCCCGCCATGCCCGCGGCGATGGCGCCTATGGTGTCGGTGTCGCCGCCGAGATTGGCGCTGATCACTGCCGCTCGCCACGCATCCCCGTTGGCAACCTCCAGCACGGCGAATGCTGCAGGAATCGACTCCTGGCTGGCAACCCCCGTGCCGATCAGGTCAACGATCAACCGGATCGCCTCTTTGTCGCGCTTCCCGCGCACAAGTTCCTGCGCCCAGAGGATGCGTTCGGCGATGTCGCCGCCGGTGACCCAGTGACCGAGCGCGGCACCAAGCTTTGCCGCCGCGACGGCATGGCCGGAAGCAGCGCGCCAGTCGGCGCCCGAAACACCGAGACTGACCGCGGCAGCAACTGCGGCTGCGGAGGCAATCGCAATCGACGTATTGTGCGTAGCCCGGCAGGTTTCCGCGACTTTGAGAACCAGGGCATCGAGCGGCTCCGGGCGGATCATAATGCCGACCGGCGCAATCCGCATCGCGGCGCCGTTGGTGTCGCCAGTTCGCCCCGCTTCTTCCGCCGGCACGCCGTTATTGATGGCGTCGATGGCCCGCTTGGTCGACGGTCCAAGCAGGTCGTAACTGCCACGCGCCTTGACGTCGCGCTCCCAGTCGAGCAGCGCGTTGACCCATCGCGCATGGTCGAAGCGATTCCCGGAGCTGACCAGGATGCGGCCGAGCAGCAGGGCCTGCTCGGTGTCGTCGGTGATGGCACCTGCCGACAGCCCCTTCGACACCGGATGGTCGACGGCGGGCGCAACGAAACCCTCGACATGGCCATAGAGCTCGGCGATGCGGGCGGGCGACAGAAGCTGTGTCGGCATGCCCAGCGCATCGCCAAGCGCGCCGCCGATCAGCGCGCCCATCGCCCGGTCGATCGCGTCGGCCGCCATGCTCAGAACTCCAGATGCAGCGCGAAATGCGCCGGGTTGAGCAGGCTGGTGACGAATTCGATGGCGCGGCCGTCGGCGGCGCGCGTCAGCCGCCGCGTCCTGAGGAACGGCGTGCCCGGCGCGCAATCGAGGATGGCGGCATCAGCAGCGCTGAGCATCTCGATGTCGACCCACTCCTCGCCATGGTCGGACACCAGCCCTGCCCCGCGCAGCGTCTGGTGCAGCGAGCCTTCGCGAAGCCCGCGCAGCGGCACGTCTTCCAGCTCGGGCGACAGTGGCAGGCGGCTGCGTTCGATCGAGATCGCATGGCCGTCATCGGCATTCGTACGGACGCGATCGACGGCGATGAAAGACGAACTCTCGACACCGAGCTTTGCCGCGAGCTCGGCATTCTCGATGATCTCGAGCCTAAGCGTCCGGGTTTCGGCATTGGCGCCCGCATTGGCGAGCGCGCGCGACCAGCCGATCGCGTCATCGACCGGCATGCCGTCGAAAGTGACGAAGGACCCGATGCCGACCTTTGTGGTGATGAGGCCGCGGCTTGAAAGCTCTTCCAGCCCTTTGCGAACCGTGTTGCGGCTGACCGAGAAGCGCTGGACGAGCTCGTTCTCGCTCTGCAGGCGATCGCCGAAGCCGAGCACGCCTGAGCGGATCTCGTGCTCCAGAACCGTCGCGATCTGCTCGGGCTTGCCCGTGCCGGGAGTGAGTTGCGTCGCGCGACGGGCCATATGGATACCTGTTCAATGAACCTGTGTAATCCTGTTCATTAGCGTATGTGAGACGAAGCGTCAACGGCCAAGTCCCGCATGTCCGGATGTTTTGCGCTGCACCTCATCTGACTGCAGGCATCCTCATAGTGACGCGAGAGGGGCGCTCTCATATGCTCCGATATGAACCTTGATCTCCGGAGCAATGGACGATGGTCAACTTCCTGCCGCTGAAAAAGGCCGTTGCGGAGACTCTGCACGATGGCGATACGGTCGCCTTCGAGGGCTTCACCCATTTGATTCCGACCGCCGCGGCCCATGAGGCAATCCGCCAGGGCTTTCGCGACCTGACGCTGATCCGCATGACGCCCGACCTGATCTACGATCAGATGATCGGCATGGGCATGGCCAAGAAGATCGTCTTCTCCTATCTCGGCAATCCCGGCGTCGGCCTGCTCAGGCGCGTTCGCGACGCCATCGAGAACGGCTTTCCGCGGCCGATCGAGGTCGAGGAGCACAGCCACGCCGGCATGGCCAACGCCTATGAGGCGGCGGCCGCCGGCCTGCCCTGCGCGGTGTTCCGCGGCTATCGCGGCGCAGGCCTTGCCGCCGTCAATGCAAACATCAAGTCCATAACCTGCCCGTTTACCGGCGAGGTGCTGGCCGCCGTTCCGGCGATCCGGCCCGACGTCACCTTCATCCACGCGCAGAAGGCCGACCGCAAAGGCAATGTGCTGGTCGAAGGCATCATCGGCATCCAGAAAGAGGCCGTGCTCGCCGCCAAACGCGCGGTGGTGACCGTCGAGGAAGTGGTCGACAGTTTCGACGATCTCCACCCCAATCTCACGGTGCTGCCGAATTGGACGATCGCGGCAATCTCGATCGTGCCGGGCGGCTCCCATCCCTCCTACACGCATGGCTATTACGAGCGCGACAACTCCGCCTATCTCGAATGGGACGAGATCGCCGCCGACCGCGACCGCTTTCAGGCATGGATGCAGAAGAACGTCATCGAGAGCAGCGCAGACGACTTCGCTGCTCGCGTCAAGCATCTGAGGAAAGCCGCATGAGCGAGATCGATTTGGGCTTCACCCCCAGCGAGATGATGACGATCGCCGCCAGCCGTGCGCTGAAGAACGACGATGTCTGCTTTGTCGGCATCGGGGCGCCGTCGGCCGCCTGCAATGTCGCGCGGCTGACGCATGCGCCCGACATCACACTGATCTACGAGAGCGGCACCATCGGCACCGCGCCCCACGTTTTGCCGCTGTCGATCGGCGACGGCGAAGTGTGCGAGACGGCGGTCACCACCGTCGCGGTGCCGGAGATGTTCCGCTACTGGCTGCAGGGCGGCCGCATCACCATCGGCTTCCTTGGCGCCGCCCAGCTCGACAAATTCGGCAACATCAACACTACGGTCATCGGCGACTATGCGCATCCCAAGACGCGGCTGCCCGGCGGCGGCGGCGCGCCGGAAATCGCCACCTCCTCGCGAGAGGTCTACATCACCATGGCGCAGTCGAAGCGCGGCATGGTCGAAAAGATCGACTTCTTCACCTCCTTCGGCCATGGCGAAGGCGGTGACCACCGCAAGCGGCTCGGCATCGACACCGCCGGTCCGACCTTGCTGATCACCGACCTCGCCGTCTGGAAGCCGGACCGTGTCACCAAGGAATTCACCGTCGTGTCGCTGCATCCCGGCGTCACCCGCGAAGAGGTGCAGGCGACCTGTGGCTGGGAAGCAAAGTTTGCCGAGGCGCTTGACGAGACGCCGGCGCCGACGGAACTCGAGCTGAAGACATTGCGCGATTTGCAGGCGCGCAGCAAGGCCGCGCATGCGGGTACCGCCAAAGGGAAAGCTGCATAATGACTGATGCCTTCATCTGCGACTACATCCGCACGCCGATCGGCCGTTTTGGCGGCGCGCTATCCTCGGTGCGAGCCGACGATCTCGCCGCCATTCCGCTGAAGGCGTTGGTCGAGCGCAACCTGGGCGTCGACTGGGCCGCGGTCGACGACGTCGTCTTTGGCTGCGCCAATCAGGCCGGCGAGGACAACCGCAACGTGGCGCGGATGGCGTTGCTGCTGGCCGGCCTTCCCCAGGACATTCCGGGCTCCACGATCAATCGGCTCTGTGGCTCGGGCATGGATGCCGTCACCATCGCCGCCCGGGCCATCAGGGCCGGCGAGGCCGAGCTGATGATTGCCGGCGGGGTGGAGTCGATGAGCCGCGCGCCCTTCGTCATGCCGAAGGCCGACACCGCCTTCTCGCGCAATGCCGAGATCTACGACACGACCATCGGCTGGCGCTTCGTCAACCCGCTGATGAAGAAGCAGTACGGCGTCGATTCCATGCCGGAGACCGGCGAGAACGTCGCCGAGGAGTTTTCGGTCAGCAGAGCCGACCAGGACGCCTTTGCCGTGCGCAGCCAGGACAAGGCTGTTGCGGCGCAGGCCAATGGCCGGCTGGCGAAGGAGATCACGCCGGTGGCGATCCCGCAGAAAAAGGGCGAGCCAATCGTCGTCTCGAAGGACGAGCATCCCCGCGCCGGCACGACCATCGAGGCCCTGGCCAAGCTGCCGACGCCGTTCCGCCAGGGCGGCACCGTGACTGCCGGCAATGCTTCCGGCGTCAATGATGGTGCTGCTGCGCTGATCATGGCCTCCGAAGCGGCGGCCAGGAAACATGGCCTGACGCCGATCGCCCGCATTCTCGGCGGTGCTGTTGCCGGCGTCGCGCCGCGCATCATGGGTATCGGTCCCGCGCCGGCAACCAAAAAGCTCTGCGCCCGTCTCGGCTTGAGGCCTGACCAATTCGACGTTGTCGAGTTGAACGAAGCCTTCGCCTCGCAAGGCATTGCCGTGCTGCGCGAACTCGGAATTTCCGAGCAGGCGAAGCATGTGAACCCCAACGGCGGCGCCATCGCGCTCGGTCATCCGCTTGGCATGTCGGGCGCGCGCATCACCGGCACGGCGGCGCTGGAGCTGCGCGAGCGCGGCGGACGCTGCGCTTTGGCCACCATGTGCATCGGCGTTGGCCAGGGCATTGCGATTGCACTGGAACGGGTCTGACGGCTCGGCCCGCTCAGTAAGGCAGGCCGACATAGTTCTCCGCCAGCGCGGTCGAGGCGGCGTTGGAGTGTACGAGATAATTGAGCTCGGCTTCCTGGATGCGCTGACCGAACTCACCCGCCTCGGGGAAGCGGTGAAGGATCGTCGTCATCCACCAGGAGAAGCGCACCGCCTCGCAATCGATGCGATGCGTCGCCCTCGAGCCCGGTCCGGGATCGGTTGGTATTGTTTGCGTCATCGCCCATGGAGATGCTTTCCCTCAGGCAACGACGCGACGAAGGCGCGGATCAGGGCGACGAGCGCGTCGGGCTGCTCGATGCAGGGAATGTGCCCGGCGCCGCGGATCACCTCGAAGCGCGCGCCGGGGATCAGGTCGGCAAGCGAGCGCACGAGATCGGGCGGCGTCGAGCCGTCCTGGTCGCCGACGATGCAGAGCGTCGGCACCGCGATGCGGCGCGCGCTGTCGGTGAAATCCGCATCGCGAACCGCCATACACGTGCCGATGTAACCCGGCAGCGCCTGCCTGGTCAGCATGTTGCGGCAACCGGCAAGCTCGGCGGCGCGGTTGGCATGAAAATCCGGCGTGAACCACACCTTCATGATGCCATCGGCAATCGCCTCGATGCCGTCACGCTCGACCGTCGCGATGCGGCTGTTCCAGCTCTTGGCGGTACCTATTTTGTGCGCGGTGTCGCTGAGGATCAGCGCTTCGACGAGTTCGGGCCGCCGTGCATAGAACCCCTGCGCGACCATGCCGCCGACCGACAGGCCAAAAAGCACGACCTTCTGGAAGCCGAAGCAATCGATGAGCGCGCTCAGATCGTCGACATGGTCGTCGATCGAGCGCACGCCGCTGCCGATGTCGGAAAGCCCGTGGCCGCGCTTGTCATAGACGAGCATCGGCATCTCACCGGCAAGCCGTGCGACGACATCGTCCCAGATCCGGAAGTCGGTGCCGAGCGAATTGATGAAGATGATCGGGCGCGCAGCAGCCGTCCCGGCGATAAGGCGATGGTGCAACGTAATGCCGCCGATACTGACGAATGGCACGATCTCGATCCTCCAAACCAACATTGCACCAGTTGTCTAGATCGGTAAACCGAGGCTACTCTGGACGGTGCACGCCATCTTGGATCTTTTGAGGGGGCGTCTGGCGATCCGCCTCTGGGGTCGAGACCAGCAGGGCGGCGGCGGCATTCGCGGCGGCGATGGCGGCCTCGGTGGGCTCGCCGCGAGCAAGCGCAGCCGCAAAGGCACCGACGAATTCGTCACCTGCGCCATGGGTGCTGATCACCTTCACCGGAATGGCAGCGAGCGCAAAGGCGCGGCCATCGGGATCGTGATAGGCGACGCCATCGCCGCCGGCGGTGACGATTGCAGCCGGATAAACGATTGCCAATTGCCGCGCTGCCTCAGCTGCGCCTTCAAGCGTGTCGACGACCGGAATGCCGGCCAGGAACTCCGCCTCTATGGCGTTGGTGATCACGATGTCGACGAGCCCGGTGAGTTCGGCGGGCAGCGGCCGGGCCGGCGCCGCGTTGAGCACGACGCAGCAGCCGTGAGCCTTCGCCGCGCGCGCGGCAGCGATGTTGGCGATTTCCGGAACTTCGTTCTGCAGCAACAGCACCGAAGTCTGCGCGAGCAGACCGGCGGCCGCCGCGACATTCTTTTCGCCGAGTGTCAGATTGCTGCCGGAAACGATCACCGCGCCGTAGTCGCCATCGTCGTCGAAGATGGCCACGCTCATGCCTGATCGGATCCCCGGTTCTACTCGCACGAAGCGGTGATCGACATTGCTGCGGCTGAGATTGGCGAGCAGCGCACGGCCGAAATCGTCGTCGCCGACGGCGCCGATCATCGCCGACCTCGCCCCCGCGCGCGCCGCCGACAGAGCCTGATTGCCGCCCTTGCCGCCGCATTTCGGCTGCCAGCCGAAACCGGTCACCGTCTCGCCCTTGCGCGGACGATCCGGTGCGTCGACCAGGATGTCGTAATGCAGGCTGCCGAACACGGCCACCAGCCCCGCTGAAGCAACGCTCATCCGCGACGATCTTTCATCTGTACTTGTCTCGCCGTTTCGACGTCACTGCCGACATGGTGCGGCCGAGATTGTGCTCCGCCGCCTGGTAGTCGCGCTGCGCCACCGCGACGAACAGCGCATCCAGGATGTTGAGCTGGGCGATACGGGCGGCCGCATTCTCGCCCATCAGCGGCGACCCCCGCGCGGTCGAGCAGAGCACGACATCCGCCTCGGCTGCCAGCGGCGAGTTGGCGTAGTTGGTTATGGCAAGCGTGCGGGCGCCGTTCTTCTTGGCGAGCTGAACGGCATCAATCACCGCGCTGCTGTTGCCGGAATGGGAAAAGCCGACGGCAATGTCTTCGGCGCCGAGGAGCGACGCCGACATGAGCATCATGTGGGAATCGTCGTAAACCGCCGCGCGGACGCCGATCCGCAGGAACTTGTGCGAGACGTCCCGGGCGATCTGAGCCGAGCCGCCGACGCCATAGAAGTCGCGATTTCTGGATCGATAGATGAGGTCGGCGGCCCGGTCGAAATGGCCGATGTCAAGGATCGCCAGCGTTTCCTCCAGCGCCTGTATGGAAGTGCGGAAGACCTTTTGCACGATCTCGGCCGAACTGTCGTCGGCGGATAGTTCCCGGTGCATCTCGGCGGTCGGCGAGCGGCTGTATTCGCAGACTGCCGTCCGGAAGTCGCGATAGCCGGAGAAGCCCAGCTTCTTGGCGATCTTCACCACCATCGCCTCGGAGACGCCGGCCTCGTCAGCGATCTCCTTCAAAGGGATTGTCTCGTCGAAACCGCGGCGGCCGAACACGGTTTCCACCACCTTTGCCTCCAGCGGTGTGAGATGCGGCATCATCATGCGGATGCGCGGCCCCACGGCCCGGAGATCCGCGGACGTCATCCTGCAGCTCCGAGCAGGATTTCCTGGACGATAGCCTGCGAGGCAACCGCGTCCTGCCCATCGAGGGCAGCCGCCAACCGATTGTCCCGCTCCAGCCGCTCGACGACCCGCAACATGCGCTTGACGGTCATGATGTTGACCTCGCATTCGCGCACCGGGTCGAGACCGGTCATGTCCGGAAAGGTGTCGAAATAGATGGCACCGGCGTAGCCGTCCCTGCGTATCTGGCGCAGCAGCTCGATGGTCTGCAGCGTGTGCACGGCGCCGACCATCAGGCCGTCGTCGCGCTTGGCGTAGCCATCGTTGAGATGAACGCCGAGCAACCTGCTGTGACGGGCGACAAGAGCGGCGGCAAAGGCCGGTTGCTCGTCGGCATAAAGAACATGCGCGAAGTCGAGGGTGACGCCGAGATTGGGCAGGCCGGCCTCGCGGATCGCCAGCAACGTGGTCGCGGCATCCGGCATCAGCGAATAGGAACGCGGCTCGTTCGGCTTATATTCGAGGCTGATGGCGCAATCGGGGTCATGCGACGCAACTTCACGAATACCGTCGATTTCGTGTTGCCAAAGTGTCGCGTAGTCGGCTTGGAAAGCGTAGTCGAAACCATCCTGCCCCAGCCACAACGTCATGAGACCGGCGCCGGCCTCTCGCGCCGCGTCGATGCCAGCCTTGGTGAGGTCGATGGCTTCACGCCGCACTGCCGGATCGGGATTGGTGAACGCGCCGAGCTTGAAGGCGGGATTGGAATAGTAGCGCATCGCGAAGCCATTGATGGAAAGCCCGAGATCACCAAGCCTCCGTGCGATTTCCCTGGGGTTTTCACCGATATGGTCGGGAAAGTTGAGGTCGAGATCGGTGAGCCCCTCGACCTTAGCCGCCCGCGCCGCCATCTGCAGCACCGAGGGCTTCCCGGTAAGCCCGGCCCACTCCGCCTCAGGCCGCGAGGCGAAGGAATTGAGACGGGTGGCAAAACGGTGGGATGTCATTTGGGATCCTTGGGATGCCTGAGACTTCACATGAAAAAATGATTTTGTAAAGTTCTCTGGTGAGCTGTACAGGCTGGTTGCCCTGGTTGGCATGCGCTGATTGTTCTGGCATTACCGGGTTCGAGAACCATTCCGACGGGCAGCAATGACCTCGAAACGCAACGTCCTTTTCATCATGTGCGACCAGCTGCGGTTCGATTATCTGAGCTGCGCCGGGCACAAGAGTCTGACGACGCCGAACATCGACCGGCTCGCCAGCCGCGGCGTGCGTTTCACCAATGCCTATGTGCAATCGACGGTCTGCGGCCCCTCGCGCATGAGCGCCTATACCGGCCGCTACGTCCGCTCGCACGGCTCGACGCATAATGGCGTGCCGCTCAGAGTCGGCGAGCCGACGCTGGGCGACCATCTGCGCGAGGTCGGCGTGCGTTGTGCGCTCATCGGCAAGACACATATGAAGGCCGACGAGGAAGGGATGGAGCGCCTCGGCATCGCCAAGGATTCCGTCATCGGCGTGCGTGTCGCGGAATGCGGCTTCGAGCCGTTCGAGCGCGATGACGGCCTGCACCCCTCGACCAGCTACGACCCCGATCCGGCCTACGACTCCTATCTGCGCCAGCACGGCTTCGAGGCCGAAAATCCTTGGGAGCATTGGGCGAATTCCGGCGAAGGCGAGAATGGCGAGAATTTCAACGGCTGGCTGCTCGTCCATGCCGATAAGGCGGCGCGCATTCCGGAGGAGCATTCCGAGACGCCTTACATGACGCGCCGCGCCATGCGCTTCATTGAGGACGCCGAGGCCAAGGGCGAAGCCTGGTGCGCGCATCTTTCCTACATCAAGCCGCACTGGCCCTATATCGTGCCCGCGCCCTACCACGCCATGTACGGCAAGGCGGACATCCAGCCGCCCGTTCGCAGCGAAGCCGAGCGCATCTCGCCAAACCCGATCTTCGAGGCCTTCCAGCAGGAGCGGTACTCGAAGAACTTCTCGCGCGATGAGGTCCGCGAAACGGTCGTTCCCTGCTACATGGGCCTGATCAAGCAGATCGACGATCAGCTCGGCCATTTGTTCGACTTCATGGAGAAGCGCGGCCTATTCAAGAACACGCTTGTGGTCTTCACTTCTGACCACGGCGACTATCTCGGCGACCATTGGCTCGGCGAGAAATACCTGTTCCACGACGTCGCGGTGAAGGTGCCGATGATCGTCTACGATCCTCGTCCGGAAGCCGACGCCACAAGAGGAACCACGTTGGACGCGCTGGTCGAGATGATCGATCTCGCACCCACCTTTCTCGATTATTTCGGCGGCAGGCCCAAGCCGCATGTCCTCGAAGGCCGCTCGCTGCTGTCGCTGACTTCGGGTGAGCGGAAGAGCCTGCGCAACTATGCCATAAGCGAGTATGACTACAGCGGCGATGCGGCGCGGCTGAAGCTCGCCATGCCGGTGTCGGGCTGCAAGCTCTACATGATCACCGACGGCCGCTTCAAACTCGTCCATGGCGAAGGTGTCGAGCCGATGTTCTTCGATCTCCACAACGACCCCGGCGAATTGCGCGACCTCGGCCGCGAGCCGTCGGCCGCCGGCGACATTGACCGGCTGCGCAAAATGCTGATGCGCTGGCTGGCGCTGCCCAACAATCGCATTACCGTCCCCGACGAGTGGCTGACGGAGATCGACGACAAGGTCGGCCATTTCGACCCGATCATCGGCTCCGGCGTGCTCATCGGCTATTGGGACAAGGCCGAACTCGCCGAACAGCTGGAGGCGCGTCGCCGCTGGCTGACGCGCCGGGGCAACTAGCTTTCGTTACCCGAGTGTCAGCCCCGCCTTCTTCGCTTCCTCGCGCAGGAACGGCAGCCCCACCTCGATGACGTCGCGAGGGTCTTCCGCCACCGGGCGCCACACCGCGAGCCCCCCGGCGATGTCGACGTCGACATGGTTCATGCTTTCGAGCGTGATCGGGCCCTCATAGCCGATGTCGGCGATCGCCTTCATGCAGGCTGCCCAGTTCAGCATGCCGCGCCCCGGCACACCGCGATTGGCCTCCGACACATGCACATAGCCGAGGAAGGGCGCCGCCGCCTCGAAGCCGGCCGCGAAGCTCTCTTCCTCGATATGCATGTGGTAGGTGTCGAGATGGATGAAGATGTTGTCGGCGCCGATGCGCTCGATGATGCGCGCCGCGTCGACGCCGCGGTTGATCAGATGCGTCTCGTAGCGGTTGCAGGGTTCGATGCCGAGCTTCAGGCTGCGGGCCTTCGCCGACTTTGCCGCCCGTTCGAGGAAGCGGCACATGCCGTCGATCTCCCGCTGCGTCGGCGCCCGGCCGGTGGTCTTGCCGATCGTGCCATAGGTGACGCCGCCGAGCGCCTCGGCGCCCACCTCGTTGCAGACCTCGAAGGCCGGCTGCAGGAAGTCGAGCGCCTCTTCCGGCCGCTCCACCACGTCGAGCGCGCGCGGCAAGCCGAGCGAGGGAATGAGCTGCACGCCATAATGGTTTGCAAAACCGCGCGTGCGCTTGGTGTCGATCTCCTCGGGTCTGAGCAGCGGGATCTCCATCAGGCCGATGCCGAGCTCCTTCAGCCGGTCCATCTGCGGCTCGATGCGGGCCAGATCCCAGACCGGGGCGATGGCGAAAGTGTGCAGTCCGAAAACATTCATATCAGCCTCGTTGCTCGTGCGCCGCCGCGGCGGCCGTATCGCCGCCGCCGACGATGCGGCTGACGACTTCGTTCATGTTGGTTTTGGCGGTGACGAGATCGGCATCCGCCCTGCCGTGGCGCAGCACGACGATGCGATCGGTGACCGACAGCACGTCGTTCAGCCGGTGCGAAATCAAAATGACGGCGATGCCTTCAGACTTCAGCCGCCGGATGAGATCGAGCACGCTCTGCACCTCGCGCACGGCGAGCGCCGCCGTCGGCTCGTCCATGATGACGAGCTTCGGGTTGAAGGTGAGCGCCCGCGCGATGGCCACCGTCTGCTGCTGGCCGCCGGAGAAGGAGCCGACGGAACGACTGATCGACGGCAAGTGCGCCCCGAGCCGCTCGATCATCCGCGCCGCCTGCCGATCCATCTCGGTCTTGTCGACAAAGCCGGGGAAGAGGCCGAGCAGCCTTTTCGTCGGCTCGCGGCCAAGGAAGATGTTGGAGGCCACGTCCTGCTGCTTGGCCAAGGACAGATCCTGGTAGATCATCTCGATGCCGAGCCGTCGCCGCTGGCCGGGGTCGAGGGCGAGGATGTCCTTGCCGTCGAACTCGATCGAGCCGGTGTCGGCGCGGTAGATGCCGGTGATGGTCTTCATCAGCGTCGACTTGCCGGCGCCGTTGTCGCCGACCAGCCCGACCACCTCGCCGGCTGCGACCGACAGGTCGACGCCATGCAGCACGTCGACCGCCCCGAAGCTTTTGCGGATCTTGTGGAGCGAAAGCAGGGTCATACGCGCGACTCCTTCCGCACCTGATACTGGTCGATGAAGACCGCGAGGATGAGAACCGCGCCGATCGCCATCTGCTGGTAATAGGATTGCACGGCAAGCAGCGTCAGCCCGTTCTGCAGCACGCCCATGATCAGCGCGCCGATCATGGTGCCGAGGATCGAGGCACGGCCGCCGAACAGATTGGTGCCGCCGATGATCGCCGCGGTGATCGCGGTGAGCTCATAGTTGATGCCTGCGGTCGGGTCGCCCGCATTGACGCGGGCGGTGAACAAGAGACCTGCAAGCCCGGCAAGCGCGCCGGAGAGCGTGTAGATGATGCGGCGATGCTGCTCGACGCGGATGCCGGCTGCGCGCGCCGCGCCCTCGCTGTCACCGAGCGCCAAAGTGTGGCGGCCGAAGCGCGTATAGGCAAGCACCGTATGCGCGACGATCGCCGTCAGCACGAAGATGATGACGGGCATCGGAATGCCGAGCGGCCTCCCTTGCCCGATATAGACGATCTCCGGCGGCAGGCCGTAGATCGCCCTGCCCTGCGAGATGACGAGCGCCAGCCCGCGCGCAAGGCCCAGCATGCCGAGCGTTACGATGAAGGCCGGCACGAAGGCGCGGGTGACCAGTTGGCCGTTGATGTAGCCGGCGATACTTCCGGCCAGAATGCAGGCGATCACCGCGAACACCGACGGCCAGCCGAGGTTGACGGCGACGAAGGCCCCCGCCACGCCGGCAAGGCCCATGACCGATCCCAGCGACAGATCGAGCCCACCTGAACCGATGACGAAGGTCGCGGCGATCGCCAGCACGCCGATCGTCGAAGTCGCGAGCAGGATGTTGAGGAAATTGCTGAGCGACAGGAAGAAAGGCGACAGAATCGCCATCGCCGCGCTCAGCAGCACAAGCACCAGCAGCGACTCCAGCCTGATGTGGAGCCTCTCGACGGATGCGCGCTGCACCCGAGCCCAAAACCCGGGCTGCGCCGTTTCGGAAGCCATGTTTTGACCCTTCTGGGTAGGGGACTAGGGGAATAGGGAAGTCAGCGGGAGAGAGCCGGGTCTGGGAAGTGCAAACCTTCCTCCTCCTACCCCCCTACTACTGACCTACTCCCCTACTGACCTGCTCCCCTACTGACCTGCTCCCCTACTGACCTGCTCCCCTAGTCCCTTCGCTTGCTACTTCACATATTGCAGCATCGGCTCCTTGCCGGCGTCGAGCACGTCCTTGGTCAGCACCAGGGTGGGCACCGCGATGCTTTCCTCGACCTTCTCGCCGGCCAGCGCCTTCTTGACGTTCTCGACCGCCTGCTTGCCGACGAGATAAGGAAGCTGCGCGACGGAAGCGTTCAGACGGCCTTCCTTGATCGACTTCACCGCGTCGACATTGCCGTCCACGCCGATGATCGTCACCTGCTCGCCTTTGCCGGCGGCGTAGACCGATTCCACGGCGCCCAACGCCATGCCGTCGTTGGCGCAGAAGATGGCAACCAGACCGGGATGCGCCGTCAGTGTGTCGGTGGCGATCGAGGCGGCCTTGCCGCGATCCCAATCGCCCGGCAGCGAGGCGACCACCTCGAGCCCCGGCGCCAGTTCCTTGAGCTTGTCGGCAAAGCCCTTGGCGCGCTTCTCGCCGGTGATGTTGCCTGAGAGACCCTCGATCACCAGCACCGGACCCTTGGCGTCCTTGCCAAGCTTCGAGACGAGATATTCGGCCCCTTGCGCACCCGCGGCGACGTTGTCGGAACCGATATGGAAGGTGACCTTGACGCCTTCCTTGTCGAGAACCGCCTGGTCAAGATTGTTGTCGAGATCGACGATCTTGATGCCGGCATCCTGCGCCGATTTCAGGCAGGGCAAGAGGTTGGTCGAGTTGATGGCGGCGGTGATCATCGCCACCGGCTTGCGCTCGAGCATCGTGTTGCAGAGGTTGAGCTGCGGCTCGGCCGCCTGGTCGCTTTCGGCCGCCTGCTGGAAGTATTTCACGCCGGCTTCCTTGGCGCCGTCGGCGACGCCCTGCGCCATCGCGCCCCAGAACGGATTGGCCAAGGTCTTCATCAGCACGCCATATTCGCCGTCCTCGGCCTTAGCAGTGCCGACCGCGGCAAACGTAAGCGCCACGCCCAATGCGAGGGTAAATCGATTTATCTTTGTGGAAAGCGATGTCATTCCATCCTCCGTTTGCTTGCGCCGGATGCCTCGGCCAGGGCCGGCACTCTTCTTCCGTTGTCGACATGGGGGTTATTGTCGGTCTCCTCCCCCGGAATGCGGGACGCTGCCTGGCGAGCCAACGGATTCCCGCATGAACACCTTGCAAGGTTCGAGCCGCGCCCTCGGCGGGCCGCGCTCGCCTTCGATCCTGCGAAACAAAACCTCCATTGCGTTGGCTGCGATCTCGCGCACCGGCTGCACCACCGCGGCGATCGCCGGCCACGTCACCTGCATCCATTCGGCGTCGTCGAAGCCGACCAGCGAGATGTCGTTTGGGCAATGCCAGCCGCGCCGCCGAAATTCCGAAAGCGCCACCAGCGTGCCCTTCAGGAAGAGCGAATAGACCGCCGTCGGCCTGTCGCCGCCGTCCTCCCGCTGGCTGAAATAATCGCGAAGTAGCGTCCGCAAGGGCCCGACATCGCTTTCGCAGAGTACGACGTCGATCCGGATGTCGGGCGCAAGCTCAAGTGCCGTCTTGCGAAACCCTTCGAGGCGGGCGCGCACGGTCGCCGCCTGCTGGCCGAGACCGACCACAAGAACATGGCGATGGCCCTGGCTGACGAGCGCGCGCGCCACTTCGGCGCTTGCCGCCGCGCTGTCGGCCGAAACCGTGTCGAAGGCGTCATCGGCAAGCACGCGGTCAATCAGCACCCCTGTCATGCCGTTCGCTTTCATGAAACCAGCCGCCGGTCCGTGCTCGTTTCGCACCGGCGCCAGTACGACGCCGGCAACGCGCCAGTCATGCATGCGGGCGAGGATCTCCTTCTCACGTTGCTCCGATTCCCGGCTGGAGGCGGCGACCAGCGTATAGCCGCGTTGCTCGGCGAGGCCTTCGAGCTCGCTCACCATCTGGCCGAAGAACTCGCTTTCGAACTCCGGCATGATGGCGCCGATGATGCGACGCTTGGCCCTGCGCATATCCGAGGCGAGCGGATCGACGCGGTAGCCCAGAAGCTCGACGGCATCGAGGACGCGCTGCGCGTTTTCCGGTTTTACCGTGGTGACGCCGGAAAGAACCTTGGAAACAGTGGCCGCCGACACGCCCGCCTGGCTTGCCACATCGTGGATCGACGCGCGCCGCTGCTGGGCCTGCTGTTGCGCCATTAATCTTCTCCCGGAGGCGAGTGGTCGCCCTCTCGTTAACATAATCGATAAATCGATTTTTCGCTGTTGTAAATCGTTTCATCGGGAGTAAAAACGCTGATATGATTGATGCGATCCAATCGCGCCGGGAGGAAAATCATGTCCAACAAAGCCTCGCCGCTGGTGATCAGCGCACCCGAACCGCGCACGCTCGACCTGATCTTCACGCCGCCGCAGCTGGCGCGCTTCCGCAAAAGATATCGCATCGTCGAGACAACGCCGGAAGGCGTCTCGGAGTTGCCGACAGATGTGCTGGCCGAAGCCCGCTACATCGTCGGCCAGCCGCCGATCACCCCTCAGACGCTGGAGAGGTTGAAAGCGCTGCGCTGCATCTTCAACGTCGAGACCAATCTCATCAACAACATGCCCTATGAGACGCTGTTTGCCCGCGGCATTCACGTCGTCACCACCGGCCTGGTGTTCGCGGAGCCGGTGGCGGAACTCGGCCTTGCCATGGCGCTAAACCTGGCGCGCGGCATCGTCGATGCCGACCTCGCCTTCCGGCAAGGCGAGGAACTATGGGGCGGCGACGGCAACCAGACGGCGCGACTCCTCTCAGGTTCGGATGTCGGCATCATCGGCTTCGGCGATCTTGGCCGCGCTCTCAATCGGCTGCTGACCGGCTTCCGCACGCGCACCAGGGTCTTCGATCCCTGGCTACCGCCTTCCGTGCTGGTGGAGCATGGCGTCGAGCCGGCCTCGCTCGACAAGGTGCTGTCGGAAAGCGATTTCGTTTTCGTCGTCGCCTCGGTGACCAGCGAGAACCAGGGTTTTCTCGGCGCCGACGCTTTCGCCAAGATGCGCCAGGGCGCCGCCTTCATCCTGCTCAGCCGCGCCGGCGTCGTCGATTTCCCGGCGCTGATGGGAGCGGTCAAAAGCGGCCATATCGTTGCGGCCAGCGACGTGTTTCCCGAGGAGCCGCTGGCCAAGAACCACCCGGTGCGCTCGCTTTCCGGCTTTCTGCGCTCGGCACACCGCGCCGGCGCGCTCGACGTTGCCTTCAAGCGCATGGGCGACATGGTGCTGGAGGACATGGACCTCCTCGATCGCGGTCTGCCGCCGATGCGCTCCAAGCGCGCCGAGCGAGAGACCGTTTCGCGGATGCGCTCCAAGCCGGTCGACAGGAACTGATCGCGCCTCGTCGCCTGGAACATTAGCGTTCCTGCTACTGATTGCCGCCCTGAGTGTAATGCAACCAAACTTAACGGCCGGACCACGGAGAGTTTCGGCCCTCTCAGGACCATTTTTCTTCAGAATTTTTTTCTGCATTTCACGGGAATAGAGGAACTTTGATCCGGACCTTCCGTTGATGACACGATCGTTTCTCGAACGATCCAGAGAAACAGGAGGTTTATGTCATGAACATCAAGATGATCTGCCTTGGCGCAATGAGCCTTTCGATGGTCGCCGGCTCGGCTCTCGCCGCTGGCGAAACCGGCACGTCGGCGCTGGATGACCCAGCCAAGATGCAGCCCTTCTACACCGACTCCAGCATGAAGACGATGGTCAGCAAGGACGCCTTCGTGAAGGCGTGGAAGGCAATGTCGCCGGAGGACCAGACCGCGATGATGACGGCTTGTGAGGACGAGGCCAAGAACGCCAATGCAGCCAACAGCCATCCGGAGTTCTGCAGCAGCGTCAAGGAGAACGGCGGCAGCAAGTAACCAATCAGTGCAGCTACCGACAAAACGGCCCCGTTGTGGGGCCGTTTTTGCGATCCCAGACGAAGGACCGCGACGCACTTTTCCCGAGATTGATCAGGCAACCAGATCGCTGCGGTCCGTCTGTTCGAAGCCGTCATTGAAATTCGCCGCGAGCCAGGCGATCGCGCTGGCGACATCGGCGATGGCGAAACGCGCCGCGGTCTCGCCCTGCGGTCTCACGCGGATCGAGATCCCGCCCGCGGCATTGACGGTCTCAAAACCGTTTTCGTCGGACGTGTCGTCGCCGAGGAATACCGGTCGCCGTCCGGTGAAAGGTTCAAGCTGCATGAAGCGCCGGATCGCGGCGCCCTTGGCCGCCTCTAGCGGCATCAGTTCGACACCGGCATTGCCGGCAATTACGCGGTAGCCTTTCGGCAGCCGGGCAAGTGCTGTCTCGACCAGTTCCGTCGCGCGGGCCAGCAATTGCGGCGCTGCCCGCGTGTGGATGGCGAGCACCGGCCCCTTGCGCTCGACATAGACGGCCTTGCTTGCCAGCTCCAGCTCGATTTCGTCGGCAAGTGCGGCCATATCCGCCGGCTCGTCGGCGGCCTCGATTTGTCCGTCCGGTGTCAGCCTGTGCTCCAGCCCGTAGAGGCCGGCGATTCGCAGCTTCAAAGGCTCGAACAGCCGGTCGACGGCCGCGATAGAGCGGCCGGTGATGAAAGCCAGCGCTCCATCCAGCCGGCGCTCGACCGCTTGCAGCAGCGAACGCAACTCCGCGCTGACCGCGACGCTATCTGGATGGGCGGCGTGCTCGAGCAAGGTGCCATCGATATCGAGGAAGAGCGCCCACCGGCCTTCGGGAAGCGGTGGTGTCAAATCTGCTTGGATGTTCATCGGAATCCGACTGCCTGTTTGCGTTCGAAGATAGAGACGACATTGTCGCCGTTGGTGTTTGCCGAGCGGTCGGACAAGGCCGTGACGCGGTCGAGCTCGCCGCGCTTCCTCAATCGCGCCGCGTCGAGCAGCATGCTGCCGGCCCAGCGATAGACATTGTTGTCGCGTACGATCTCGCGCATGCGGCGCATGCGCTCGCGCTGCTCGTCGGGCCCCATGACCAGCGCCTGCCGCATGGCTTCGCTCATCATCGCCGCGTCGTAAGGATTGACGATCAGCGCCTCGAGCAGTTCGCGCGAGGCGCCGGCAAACGTGCTGAGCAGGAGCACGCCCTCTTCGTCGTCGCGCGCGGCAACGAACTCCTTGGCCACGAGGTTCATGCCGTCATGCAGGCTGGTGACGAGGCAGATGTCGGCCGCGCGGTAGATCTTGTAGACGTCCTTCTGCGAGTGATGCTCGGCCACGAGTACGACCGGACGATAGCTGCCGTTGCCGTAGCGCTCGTTGAGTCCCTCGGCGAGCCGCTGGCATTCCTCATGCAGGTGCTTGTAGGCCGGCAATGTGCCCCGGCTCGGTGCGGCGACCTGCAGGAACACCGCCTTGCCGATCATTTCAGGGTAGCGGATGAACAGTTCCTCCAGCGCATGGAAGCGGTCGAGAATGCCCTTGGTGTAGTCGAGGCGCTCGACACCGACGCACAGCTTGGCGTCGGCTGGAATCCCGAACCGCTCGCGGATTTGCGCGCGGCATTCCTCGACCGGCGGCAGGCTCTTCAGGAGCTGCACAGGCCATTCGATAGAGATCGGGTAGGCGTGGACCAAAGTCGTCTGGCCGCCATAGGACACCGCGGCATCCGCCCGTTCGATCCGGCTCTCCATGAAGCGGTCGACGCTCTCGGTGAAGTTGTTGGCATGGAACTGGGTGTGGAAGCCGATGATCGAGCTGCCCAGCAGCCCATCCAGGATGCGCTCGCGCCACGGACAGATGCTGAACACTTCCGAGTTCGGCCACGGGATGTGCCAGAAGGTGATGACGATGGCCTCGGGCAGCCGCTCGCGGATCATGCGCGGCAGCAGCGCGAAATGATAATCCTGGACCAGCACGATCGGCCTCTCGTTGCGGGCCTCGGCAACCACCGTTTCGGCGAATTTGCGATTGACGGCCTCGTAGGCCGCCCAGTCCGACTCGCGGAAGATCGGTCGGGTAAAGGCTATATGGCAGAGCGGCCAAAGCCCTTCATTGGCGAAGCCGAGATAATAGCCCTGATATTCCTCATCGGTCAGCCAGACCCGGCGCAGGGCATAAGATGGATTTTCGGGCGGCACCTGTACCCGGTCGTGGCGGTCGACGACCTGACGATCCGCGCTGCCGCCGCCATAGGCGATCCAGGTGCCGGCGCAGGCGCGCGTGATCGGCTCCAGTGCCGAGACCAGTCCGCTCGCCGGCACGACGAGCTCGACATCGCCGTTCTCGTCCTCATTGTGGATGTAGGGCTCGCGGTTGGAGACGACGATGACCTGTGCGTCCGGCAGATCCTCGGCAAGGATCTTGCGCAGCGTCTCCGGTGACCAGGTGACGAGGGCGGCGTCGACCGACTGCCCGTTCTTCTCGAATTCGCGCAACACCTTGCGTGCGGCTTCCGATGCGACGTCCTCGCCCGCACCGGGCGTGTTCACAGCCGTTGCATGCTGGTGACGGTGCCTGGTTATTGAGACGAAGATCGCGAGAGCGCTGAGTCCGAGACTAGCTAGGATAAGGACCCACAAGAGGTCGACGCCATACTGTGCCATTGATGCCAGGTTGCCTCCGGCTGTCCGCTATTTTGTTTTCGTTCTTGCCGGCTGCGGAGAGGTGTGCCGGTTCCGGTTTGCAAACGCATAGGGCGCTCGTCGGTTCCGACATTTTTCGACTGCCGGATGCATTTGCGGAACTCCGCTCTCGTAACGGTTTTCCGTCCGGAATTGCGCAATCGACCCGTCTAAGTCCGCACAATCAGCGGCACCAGGCCCTCATGCCGATCGGCGAGGAAGGCAACGACGCGGTCCCCGACACGCTGGAAGGTGAGGTCGATAGTCTTATTGCCGACGGACAGATGCCGGAGCGTGAGCGTGTCGATACCGATAGGCATCCGTGGGCGGGTGACGCGCAACTCGCCTTTCCAACCGTCGATTTCCAGACCGAGGCAGGCCTGCATCAGCATGAAGGTGGAGCCTGCCGACCAGGCCTGCGGCAGACAGGCGACAGGATAGGCGATCGGCGCCTCGCCTGGCGCCCGGGTGAAGCCGCAGAACAATTCCGGCAGCCGCATGTTGAAGTGCACGGCCGACTCGAACGTGCCGCTCATCAGCCGCACGACACTTTCGCGCTCTCCATAGCGCGAGAGGCCGACACCGCAGAGCGCCGTGTCGTGCGGCCAGATCGAGCCGTTATGGTAGGACATTGGGTTGAAGAAGATCGCGTCGTCCGCAAGCGTCCTCAGTCCCCAGCCGGAATGGAAGGAAGCCGACAGCAATTGATCGGCGACAATCTTGGCGCGCTCCGGCTGCGGCAGCCCGGCATAAAGCAGATGCCCCGCATTTGACGTTCGCACCTTGCAGGGCTGGCCTTCGCCGTCGATCGCGATGGCGTAGAAGTTCAGATCCTCGATCCAGAAGTCACGCTCGACGGCGATCCGCATTTCCTCGGCGCGGTTCTCCCAATGTTCGGCATCGGCAAACTCGCCGCGGCGGCGTGCGAGCGCGGCAAGGCCGCGATAAGCGGCAAAGACATAGCCTTGCACTTCGACCAGCGCGATCGGTCCCTTGGGCATGCGGCCGTCGGCATGGAAGACCGAGTCGACGCTGTCTTTCCAGCCCTGGTTGGCGAGGCCGGACTCCGCTGCGCGTTGGTAGGTGACGAAACCCGTTGCCCGGCTTGCCTCTTCCGTCCACTCGGCCGCCGCCTTGAGCGATGGCCAGAGCGTGTCGATGAAGGCCATGTCGCCGGTGCGGTCGGCATAGGCGCAGGCGAGATGAATGTAGAGCGGGGTCGTGTCGACGCCGCCATAATAGCGGCCGAAGGGAAGTTCGCGCAGCGCCGCCATTTCGCCCTTGCGCGTCTCGTGCATGATCTTGCCTGGCTGGGAATCGATGAAGGGCGACGTCTCCGTCGCCTGATGTTCGGCAAGGAACGCCAGCACGCCGCGCGCGAGACCCGGATTGAGCCACAGCATCTGCAAGCCGGAGATCACGCCGTCGCGGCCGAAGGCCGTGGAGAACCACGGGATGCCGGCATAAGGATAAGGCCCGGTAGGAAGCTCGGTGGTAAGCAACGCGACATCCGCGCGGGCGCGTTCGACCCAATCGTTGAAGACGCGACCGGAGCTGTGGACCGTGGCGCCATGCCGACGCTTGGCGCGCATGGCAAAACGCGCGCGTGCGGCAGCGGCCCGGAACCGGTCGCGATTCGGCGTTTCGGCAACTTCCGGGCCCACCTCGACATAAAGCACCTTGCTGCTGCGCTTGGTCACCGCGATCAGGAAGTCGGCTCGATTGTCGCTCAGTTGGTCGGGAGCTTGCGAGAAGGAGATTGCCGACTGGCGCGGCAGGCCGTCGAGACCGTCATAGCCGAGCATAACGGACGCCTTGTCGGTCTTCGCCAGATGGACCGTTCCACGTTTCGGCCGTGTCGAGCCGCGCACCTCGAACATGTCGCGAAAGTCGGCGGCGAAATGCAAGGAGATGGCGATGGTCGAATGCTCGCGGCTGTAGTTGGAAAGCGTGATGCGATCGAATAGCCTGTCCTGCCAGATCAGCCTGACGCGCTCGATATGGATCGCGCCTTGCGGAATGTCGCGGCCGGCGGCGCTCTGTATCGGCAAGTTGGTGAGGTTGCTGGTGAAGAGAACATTGTCCTGGCTGAGCGAGGCGCCGAGCAGCGACATCGGCCTGCCGCCGATCGTCAGGCGGAACTCGGAAAGAACGCGCGTGTCGTCGCGAAAGAAACCGTCGCCGGCGCCCCTGATGTCACCATAGGCGTCGGTGACCGCGAAACAATCGCCCTGTTTGAGCGCGAACAGCCGGTGCGGCTCCCGCGGCGCCGTTTCGTCGAGCGAGGCAAGGGCTACGGCGGGATCGAGCTTGCGCTCGTCGAGCTGCGTCATTCGTCACCTCTTCGCTTGCCCCGCCCCAAGAGAATGCCGATCAGGAGGCTCTCGCCTCCTGGATGCCGATCAGGCGCATATAGGCGGCAAGATAGTCGCGCGCCATCCTGGTGGCTGAAAACCGCTTTTCGAAGACCACTCTCACCTGCCGTCGGTCCAGTCCGAGCAGGACCGGCATCGCAGCGACCGCATCATCGACAGAGTCCACGACAAAGCCGGTCACGCCCTGGTCGATGAGCTCCGGCAGGGCGCCGCAGTTCCAGGCGATTACCGGCGTGCCGCAAGCCATCGCCTCGATCGGCGCCAGGCCGAACGGCTCCGGCCAGTCTATGGGAAACAGCAGGCCCGCGGCATTGCCGAGAAACTCGGCCTTCTCGTGTTCCGCGATCTCGCCGACATAGTCGACCCGGTCGCCGTCGACGAGCGCCTCGATCTCGTCGTGAAAATAGGCGCGATCGTCATCGCCGATCTTGGCCGCCAGCTTAAGCTTCAAACCGGAACTTCGCGCGATCTCGATCGCTCGATCCGGGCGCTTGTCGCGAGACAGCCGGCCCAGGAAAGCCAAATAGGGTTCCTCGGCCGAGGGATTGTAGGTGGGCTGATACGCATCGACCGGAATGCCGTGATGGATCGTCGCCAGCCAGTTGGCGTCGGGCAATCCGCGCTTCTGGCTGTGCGAGATGGAGATCATCGGAAAGCGCGGGAAGCGCTTGTAGGCCGGCGCCAGGTCGACATAGTCGAGCCGGCCATGCGGGGTCGTCACCGTTCGCCCCGCCATGTGTTCGAAGAATGGAAAATGCACGAAATGGCTGAGATGGAAGTGGATGACGTCGAACTCGTCCGCCCGCTCGCGCACCTGGCAAAGCATCGCCATATGCGCCGCAATCTCGGACTTTTTCGGCCGCGGATCAAGACGGATCGCCTGGTCGCGACCGGGCACCAGCCGCGCCGAGGTCTCACTGTCGCCGCTGGCGAACAGGGTCACTTCGTGCCCGACTTCCACCAGCGCTTCGGTGAGATAGGACACGATCCGCTCGGTGCCGCCATATAGTTTCGGCGGCACGGATTCGTAGAGCGGCGCGACATGAGCGATGCGCATGGTTCCCTCAAACGGTTGATGGGAACCAAAATGCGTCAGCCGCCAGATCGTTCCTGCCCGATTGTCGCAGGCGGGGCCTCGAGCTTCGGCCAATCAACTCATCCAGTTGCCGCCGTCCACATTGAGCGTCTGCGCCACGACGTAGTCGGCCTCGCTCGATGCCAGGAAGACGGCCGCACCCCGGTAATCGTCGGGATCGCCCATGCGTCCGGCCGACACCGCCAGCCCGACCTGCCGCTTCTTCTCGCCGATCGGCAGGTTCTCGTAGCGCGCGAACAGCGCGTCGACCTGGTCCCACATCGGCGTGTCGACCACACCCGGCGCGATGCCGTTGACGTTGATGCCGTGCTTGATCAGCGCAAGGCCGGCCGACTGCGTGATGCTGATTACGGCGGCCTTGGTGGCGCAGTAGACGGCGACCAGCGCCTCGCCGCGCCGACCCGCCTGCGAGGCCATGTTGATGATCTTCCCCTTGCGCCCCTGGGCGACCATACGCTTGGCCACCGCCTGCAGCGTGAACAACAGCCCTTTCACATTGACCGAGAATTGCAGGTCGAAGCTTTTCTCCGAAATCTCGAGAAGCGGCCCCATGTCGAAGACGGCGGCATTGTTGACCAGGATGTCGATCCCGCCATGCGTCCTCGTCACCGAAGCGACCATCGCCTCGATCGAGGCGTGGTCGCGCACGTCGAGTTGCAGAGCGGTAGCTTTGCCTTCGAGCTCGCGCGCAAGTGCTTCCGCCTTGTCTAGTGCCATATCGGCGATGACGACATGGGCGCCTTCGGCGGCGAAACCGCGCACGATGGCTGCGCCGATCCCTTGCGCGCCGCCGGTGACGACGGCGACCTTGTCCTTGAGTTTCATGGCAATTCTCCTGTCTCAGCGCCCTGGCTCAGCGCCATCTCAGCGTGTGGTATAGCCGCCGTCGATGACCAGCACCTCGCCGGTCACGTAGCTCGAGGCGGGAGAGCACAGGAAAAGTGCGGCCGCCGCAACTTCTTCCGGCTGGCCGACGCGGCCCATCGGCGTCATGCCGCGCCAGATCGGGAACCATTCCGGATTCTCGATGCCGCCGCGCGAAAGGTCCGTTTCGATATAGCCGGGCGCGACGGCGTTGACGCGGATGTTATCGGCCGCCACCTCGCTGGCGAGGCTCTTGGTCATCATGTGCACCGCCGCCTTGGAACTGTTGTAGGCGACCTGGTTCTGGGGAATGTTGGAGACGATGCCGGAAATCGAGCCGACATTGAGGATCGCGCCGCCTCCCTGGCGCCGCATCGGCGCCAGCGCCGCCCTGCAGCAGCGAAAGACGGCATCGACATTGATCACCATCGTCTGCCGCCAGATGTCCTCCGGATAGTCGCCGCTGTCGCCATGGATGGCGATGCCGGCGCTATTGACCAGGATGTCGAGGCGGCCGGCCTTGGCGAGCGTGTCGGCGACCAGCCTGTCCGGCGCTTTCTCGTCCAGCATCTCGGCGGCGTGAAAGTCGAAGGCGAGGCCCGCGAGTTCCTGCCGCGCATCATCCTTCATCGTCCGGCCCGCAACGACGACGCGTGCGCCGGCTTCGCCGAGCGCCTTCGCGATGGCGAGGCCGATGCCGCGCGTGCCGCCGGTCACCAGCGCGACCTTGTCGTCCAGTCGGAAGCGGTCGAGGATCATGGCGGCGGTTCCGTTCTGCGAAGGCCGGTCGGCAAGCCGCTCAGATGTCCACGCTCTGCGGCAGGATGACGAGGTCGCGAATGGTGATGTTGCGCGGTCGCGTCAGCATGAACAGCACGGCGTCCGCCACTTCCTTCGCCTCCATCAGGCTGCCGGCGGCGAGCGCTTCTTCCATCTTGGCCTTTGGCCAGTCGCTGAGCAGCGCCGTCACCACCGGACCGGGAGCGACTGCACCGACGCGAATGCCGTGCTTCAGCACCTGGCGCCGGACCGTATGGACGAATGCCTGCACGGCGAATTTCGAGGCGGTGTAGATCGGCTCCCAGACCACGGGAACGAAGCCGGCCACCGAACTGGTGACGATGATATCGCCGCTCTTCCGCTCGATCATATGCGGCAGCACGGCGTGCACCGTGCGGAACACGGCGTTGACGTTGAGGTTGAGCATCCTATCCCACTGGTCGGGATCGCCCGACGCTACCTCCCCGCCGACATAGGCGCCGGCATTGGCATGGAAGATGTCGAGCTGGCCCGCCTTTTCGAGGATCTCGGGCATCATGCGGTTGACGCTCGCCGGATCGAGCAGGTCGGTGACGACGGCATAAGCATTGTCGCCGAGCTCCGCGACAAGTTTCTGAAGCCGGTCCTCGGCCCGGTCGACAAGGACGACCTTCGCGCCGGCTGCGAGCATGGTGCGGGCGCATTCCAACCCGATGCCCGAGGCAGCGCCAGTGATTGCGGCAACCTTGCCGGAAAGACTTTCAGACATTGCGATCCTCTTCGATAGGCCGTCAGGCGCGGCCGTGTGAGACACGCGAGCGGCGGGCGAGAGAATCGACGATGACCGCGATCGCCAGCACGCAGCCGGTGATCATGTACCGGAGCGAGGATGACAGATCGAGCAGCGTCAGGCCGCTTGCGATGGATTGGATGACGATGATGCCAAGCAGCGCCGAATAGGCGCTGCCGCGGCCGCCGAACAGGCTGGTGCCGCCGATGACGGCCGCCGCGATGGCGTTGAGATTGACGTCGCCGGTGCCGGCCTGCTGGCTGGCGGTTGCCAGGCGTGCTGCCGAGAGCAGGCCGCCCGTCGCCGCCAGCGTGGCGCAGAGCGCGAAGGCGCTGGCGTAGATCAGCCGGACATTGATGCCGGCGCGACGCGCCGCTTCGCGGTTGCCGCCGACAGCGGTCATCGAGCGGCCCCATTGGGTGCGCTTCAGCGCATAGTTCATCGCCACGACCAGGCCGACGAACAACGCGAACATCCAGGGCACGCCGCGCGACAGGTTGAGGTAGTAAGCCACCAGTTCGAGCGCGACCGTGATCGCGACCGCCTGGAGCAGCAGCCCGCCCAGCGAACGCGATGACAGGCCGGCGGCCTGGCGGCGTTGCGCCTTGCGATAGCCGAGAGCCAGGGCAAGCACGCCGGGCACGACGGCCAAAGTGTGCGACACCCAGTGTGGCATCACCAGAAGCTGGCCGAAATTCACCAGCGGCGAATCGTAAGGCAGGTTGATCGAGCCCGTCGGGCCGAGGATGTAGAGCTGCAATCCCAGGAAGGCGAGCAGGCCCGAAAGCGTCGAGACGAAGCTTGGCATGCCGAGCCTGTTGAGCAGCAGCGCGTAGACGCAGCCGGTCACGAACCCGACCGCCATCGCCGCCAGCATGGCAAGCGCGACCGGCCAGCCCCACTGCACCCACAGCACGCCGAGCAGCGCGGAGGCCAGGCCGCTGACGGACCCGACGGACAGGTCGATCTCGCCCACCATTAGCACGCAGACGATGCCGAGCGAGATGATGCCGACCGTCGAGCAGTCGAACAAAAGATTGACCAGATTGTTCGGCGACAGGAATACCGGGTTGAGCGTCTGGAAGATCGTGCAGATCAAAACCAGCCCGACCACCACGGGCAGCGAGCCGAGATCGCCGGAGCGGACGCGGTCGAGGAAGCCCCTGATGGCGCCCTTGGCGCCGCTGCGATCCTTCAGCCGTTCGTCGCTGCGATCGAGCAGCGCGCCGGGATTGCGGTCGGACGCCGTGGTCATGGCTGTTCTCCTTGCGCCTTCTCGGCCGTGCGCCTACCGCGCCGCGAGACCGCATTGTCGTCGGCGCCGGTGATCGCGGTGACCAGCTCCTGATTGGAGGCGCCGGGCAGGAAGATGCCGTTGTTGCGGCCGAGCCTCAGCACCACGATGCGGTCGGCCACGGCGCGCACGTCCTCCATGTTGTGGCTGATCATGACGACGCCCAGCCCGCGATCCCGCACACGCTCAATGAGATTCAGCACTTCAGCGGTCTGCGCGACGCCGAGTGCGGCGGTGGGCTCGTCGAGGAGGATCACGCGCGGCTCCATCAGCAGCGAGCGGGCGATCGCCACCGTCTGCCGCTGCCCGCCCGACAGCGATGCCACCGGCTCGCGCACGCTGGGAATCCGCGCCGAGAGCTCGTTGAGCAGTGTCCAGGCGCGGACCTCCATCGAGACCTCGTCGAGGCGAAGCGGATGAAGCTCGCGACCGAGAAAGATGTTGGCCACGACGTCGAGGTTTTCGCAGAGCGCGAGATCCTGGAAGACGGTGGCGATGCCGAGCTTCAGCGCCGCGGCGGGATTGGCAAGCGTCACCGGCTGGCCATCGAAGGTGATCGAGCCCGAGCTCGGCATGTGCGCGCCGGCCAGGATTTTCACCAGCGTCGACTTGCCGGCGCCGTTGTCGCCGACCAGGGCGACGATTTCCCCGGCATTGATGTCGAGATCGACGTCGGTGAGAGCCGACACCGCGCCGAAATTCTTCGAGATGCCGCGCAGGCTAAGCACCGGCGGACGGCTCGTCGTGGGCGGTGCGTCGGGTATTGCCATTGCGTGTCTCTCTTCCCGCGTTTTGGTCGATATGCCCGGCCGCCAGGAGGGAGCGGCCGGACACACCCGGCTCTCAGCCCTGACGGGCCAGCCGAGCATATCGCAGCGACGCGGCTGCGCCGCATCGCTGTTGGAGACGATACGGCTCCGCCGCCTCGCTCCTCGAAGACGATGCACCCTTGGGCCGCATCGCTTCTGGCAGACGATGCGGCTTCAGCCGCATCGCTCCTTATTGAATGCCGAGCTTCTTGCAGCCTTCGGCGTAGCGGTCGGTGCAGAGCTGGGCTGCGGTCTGGATCTTCTTGTCGATGATTTCGGCTTTCAAATTCTCCTGCGTCACCACCGCCGGCACGAAGAGTTGCGAGGGCGTATCGTACAGCGTTGTCTCGGCTTTCGGAGTCTCGCCCTTGAGAAGCTGCACAGCAACGTTTGCCGCCGCCGCGGCGACGATTTCGCTCGGCTTGGAGATAGTGTTGTACTGGTCGCCGGCAATGATGAGCTGCAAGGCGGCGATCGTCGCGTCGTTGCCCGTCACCGGCGGCACCGGATCGACGCCGGCTGCCTTGAAGGCGGCAATGGCGCCGCCGCCCGTGCCGTCGTTGGCGGCGACCACGCCGACGATCTTGTTGCCGAAGCGCGAGATCTGTCCCGCCGCCCATTGCTGGGCATTCGAAGGCGCCCAGTTCGGCGTGTCAAACTCGGCGAGCGTCTTGTAGCTGCCGGTCTTGAGACCCTCATGGATGCCGTCCTTGATCAGGCCCGCCGCGGCGTCGGTCGGCGAGCCGTTGATCTGCAGCACGCCGACATCGCCGTCGCTCGACACGCCCTTGGCCTTGAGATGCTCGACCAGCGAGGCGGCGATCGCCTTGCCGATGGCCTTGTTGTCGAACGATACATAGAAATCGGCCTTGGCCGTGGGGATCGGACGGTCATAGGCGATCACCTTGACGCCCTGAGCCTGCGCATTGTGCACCAGCGAGGCCGCCGCCGCGGAATCGACCGGGTCGAGCACGACAACCTTCGCGCCCTGGGTGATGACGGAGTTGAACTGCTGCTGTTGCTTGGTGACGTCGGCGTCGGCATTGAGATAGAGCACCTTGCAGCTGTCGCAAAGCTTCTTCATTTCAGCGACGAAGCCCGGATGATCATGCTCTTCGTAACGCGTCGAGCCCTGGTCGGGCATCAGGAACGCGACCGTGGAGCCGGCGATATCCTGCGCATTGGCAAAAGTCGCCCCAAGAGCGAGGCTCGAGACGGCCATCGCGGCTGCTGTCAATCTGGACACGTATCTGGACATAAGGTCTTCTCCAATTCCCATTGTGTGATCTAAACGGACTTCGACATCGAGCCGCGGATGCTGCTCGCGCACCCGATTGGAAGTCCAGTGAACTCGTGCAGCAGCCTCACGGCTTCCTCCCGCTGGCAACACGAGGAAATACTCGTCCATCGCTGGTTCGCTTGCGCGACCCACCGCTTCGTCCTGGTTCTTGTCTAAGGCTTGTTTCTCCTCCCGAACTCCTTTCTATGCGGCGCGCGCGGCCGCGAAATTATCCGCAACCAATCTCCTGAACTGCGAAGGCGGCATGCCCTTCTCGGCCAGGAATTGGCGATTGAAGTTCGACAGATTGTTGAAGCCGACCTCGAAGCAGATGTCCGAGATCTGAGCCTCTTCGTCGCTCATCAGGATCTGGCAAGCGAGGTTGATGCGCAGCCGCTTGATGTACTGCAGCAGCGACATGCCGGTATGCTTGCGAAACGAGCGCGAGAAGGCGCTCGGCGTCTGTCCCGCGATTGCCGCCAGATCGCCTTCGTTGAATTGCTGGGTCAGGTTCTCGCGGATATAGGCGAGCGCCTGGTTCATGCCCGCAGACATGTATCCGGACGGGTCCGGCAGATAGTTCTCGCTGGCGAGCACGCGCGGCGTAGTTTCGCGGCTCAGCGCCTCCATGATCGACATGAACAGGCTGATCCGGTGAACGCCGTAAGCATGAGTGATCTCCGCCAGCAACGGCATGACCGCCCTGCTCACACTGGCGCTGAACAGGACGCCGCGCCGCGCGAGCTCGAGCAGTGGCGAGACCGCGCCAAGCTCGGGAAAAGTGGCGATCGCGCCGCCGATGAATTCCTCGCTGAACTGGACCAGCCTGCAGCGCAGCGGAACTGACTGACCTTCCGGAACCTCGCTGATCCAGTTGTGCGGCAGGTTGGGACCGGTGAGAACGAGGTTGCCGACCTCGAACTCGCCGATGAAGTCGCCGACGAAATAGCGGCCCTTGGTCGCCACGATCTGGTGCAGTTCGTACTCCGGATGAAAATGCCAGCGCACCGTATGGTAGGGATAGCCATGCCACCTCACCGCGAACGACTCGCCAGGCCTTATCTGTATGACTTCCAGATCGGGTCCCATCGATTCCTCCCGCAGGCTGTCGCCAGCCTTCGAACCGCGGCCGTTTGTTCCGGCTCATCTAGGGTCAGGATAGCGGCGGCCAAGGATGTCCGCCACCTCGCCACGCCGCGCCGACTGATACGTTTTTGACCTTTTTGGCCCAGCGAAAAACCTGCCTTCGAAAATTAGAAGCTTCGAATATCGGCGACTGGCCGGCGGCGTTTGGGCGTGGGAAAGTCGCCGCGGACCACGCTACCGCATTGCACAATTCCGGCCGGGCTGCACAATAGGGCGCATGTCCGCTGGTTCGTTGACCATCCTTGTTATCGACGAGAACCGCATCCGCGCCTCGATCATTGAGGCCGGATTGCGGGACGCCGGCCATCGCCATGTCACCGTTGTTCATGACGTGGCCGGCATTGCCAAGCGCATCGCCGAGATCGAGCCGGATGTCATCGTCATCGATCTCGAAAACCCCAACCGCGACATGCTGGAGAACATGTTCCAGCTTTCGCGAGCAGTGAAACGGCCGATCGCTATGTTCGTCGACCGCTCCGACCGGGCCTCGATCGAGGCGGCGGTCGAAGCCGGCGTGTCCGCCTATGTGGTCGACGGGCTGAAGAAGGAGCGCATCAAGCCGATTCTTGACATGACGATCAGCCGCTTCAACGCCTTCTCGCGCATGGCGCGCGAACTGGAGGAGGCGCGCAGCGAGCTCGAGAACCGCAAGGTCGTCGATCGCGCCAAAGGCATATTGATGAAATCGCGCGGCTTGAGCGAGGAGGCCGCCTACGCGCTTCTGCGCAAGACCGCCATGAACCAGAACCGCAAGATCGCCGACATCGCCCAGAGCCTGGTGACGGCGGCGGGATTGCTGGGACCGCTGGAGGGCGAATAAGCATGACTGCCGCGCACCAGATCACCGCCGGCTTCATGCCGCTCTTCGACAGCGCCGTCCTTGTAGCAGCCGGCGAGATGGGCTTTGCCACCCGCGAAGGCATCGAGCTCAAGCTGCATCGCGAGACCTCGTGGGCCAACATCCGAGACCGCATCGCCATCGGCCATTTCGACGTGGCACATATGCTGGGGCCGATGCCGCTCGCCTGCAGCCTCGGCCTCACGCCGCTTGCCTCGGAGACCATAGTGCCCTTCTCGCTCGGGCTTGGCGGCAACTGCGTCACCGTCTCCAGTGCGGTGTGGCAAGGCATGTCGGCGCACGGGGCCGCGCCCGATCTCGATCCGGCGCGCGCCGGGACGGCGCTTGGCGCTCTGATCCGCGAGCGGGCGGCCGCCGGCCGCGAGCCTTTGCGTTTCGCCGTCGTCCATCCGCATTCCGGGCATAATTACGAGCTGCGCTACTGGCTCGCCGCCTGCAGCATCGATCCCGACCGCGATGTCGAGATCGTCATCGTGCCGCCGCCCTTCATGGCCGATGCGCTCTCCGCCGGCCGCATCGACGGCTATTGCGTCGGAGAGCCCTGGAACAGTGCCGCCGTCGCCGCCGGCACCGGCCGCATCGTCACCGTCAAGGCGCTGCTGTGGCGCAACAGCCCGGAAAAGGTGATCGGCGCGCGCAGAAGCTGGGCCGAGGAAAACCCCGACGCGCTGGCGGCGCTGCTGAGAGCGCTGCATCACTCCGCGCGCTGGTGCCAGGATCCGGTGAACCGCGACGCGCTGGCCGCGCTGATGGCCAAGCCTGCGTTCCTCGGGCAGCCGGAGGCGATCCAGATGCCGGCACTCACCGGGCGACTTCAGCTCGGCGGCGGCCCGGATCGCAGCGTTGAGGCTTTCTTCCTGCCCTTCGACAAGGCGGCGAACTTTCCCTGGAAGAGCCATGCGCTCTGGTTCTACACGCAGATGGTGCGCTGGGGACAATTGCCGCATACACCGCAAAACCTAGCGATCGCCCGCGACTGCTACCGGCCCGATCTCTACCGCTCGGCGCTGAAGCCGCTCGGCGTGGCCCTGCCCGGCGCCAACGCCAAAGTGGAAGGCGCGCTGAAGACCGCGACGCCGGTCGGCTCGGCCGGGGCGAGCCTTGTGCTCGGCCCGGACGGGTTCTTCGACGGCCAGATCTTCGATCCCGATCGGATCGATGCCTACATCGCGGCCCAGAATCGCGACTGATCATTTGCGCGCCATTCTTGTGCATTGCACAAAATTTGTGCGCCCTGCCCGCTCCGTTGATCAACGTTTGACCGTGTCTCGGCTCGGCCGGGCCGGCGCCTGAAGCGCCTACCGCTTTGATTCTCCTGGAAATCCGTCTTCCACGCAAAACTGGCACGCTTCGTGCTTTAAGATAATCGCGCCCCTCGCGGGCAATAGAACAGGCGTCCAATGGCGGGCGCCACAGGCAAAGCTGCCGCTCAGGTCGACGCGCGATCCCGGATGTACGGACGCGACAGGCCTGGTCGGCAGCTTTTTTGTTTTGGACCGAAACGCAATCGACGGCGCCGATCCCAGGCGGCGCCGAACGGAGACGACGATGACGAAACGGATCGGAACTGGCGCTTCCCTGAAGGACTTCACCCGCCGCGATTTCCTGGCGAGCAGCATCCTGACGGCGGTGCTGTTCGCCGCCGCGCTCCTGTTGTTCCCAACCAATCACAACAGAGAGGCCAAGGGTCCGCAAGTGACCGCGCAGATCCCAGCCTCGGCGCGCTGACCGATGCCGAGCCTCTGATCAACACAACACGCGGTGCCTCCACGCCGCAAACGGAGCCGACCATGACCGCAAACCTCCAAGCCGCGCCCAGCCAGGACAGTAGCTCCCGGCAGGCGCTCCTCATCTCCACTATCGCCTTCACCGTCTGCTTCGCGGTGTGGACGATCTTCTCCATCATCGGCGTGCGTATAAAGCAGGAGCTCGGCTTGAACGAGACCGAGTTCGGACTGCTGGTCGGCACGCCGATCCTCACCGGCTCGCTCGTGCGCATGGTGCTCGGCGTCTGGACCGACCGCTACGGCGGCAGGCTGGTTTACACCATGACCATGCTCGCGGCGGCGGTCGCGACCTTCCTGCTCGCCTTTGCACACACCTATGAGCAGATGCTGGTCGCGGCGCTCGGCGTCGGGCTTGCCGGCGGCTCCTTCGCGGTCGGCGTCGCCTATGTCTCGCGCTTCTTCCCCGCGCGCAAACAAGGCACGGCTCTCGGCATCTTCGGCGTTGGCAATGTCGGCGCCGCGGTCACCAAGTTCTTGGCGCCGCTCGTGCTGATTGCCTGGGGCTGGCAGTCGGTCGCGCTGATCTGGGCCGCGGCGCTGGTTGTCATGGCCGGCGTGTTCTGGTTCATGACCAGCGACGATCCGGTCATCCGCGAGCGCCGTGCCGGTAAGGCAGTAACGGCGAGAAGCTTCTGGCAGGAATTCGCGCCGCTGATGAACCTTCAGGTCTGGCGCTTCGCCTTCTACTACTTTTTTTCCTTCGGTGCGTTCGTGGCGCTGTCGCTCTGGCTGCCGCGCTATCTGATTGGCGTCTATGGCCTTGGCATCGCCACCGCCGGCATGATCGGCGCCGCCTATTCAATCCCCGCAAGCATTTTCCGCGCTTATGGCGGCGTGCTTTCCGACCGCATCGGCGCCCGTACCGTGCTCTATTGGACCTTCGTCGTATCTGCCGTCGCGACCCTCGTTCTGTCTCTCCCCTCGGCAGATTACGTCGTGCGCGGCATCAGCGGGCCGATCCCGTTCCATGTCGAGATCGGCCCGCTCGCCTTCATCGCCGTCGCCTGCGTGCTCGGCTTCTTCATGAGCCTCGGCAAGGCCGCCGTCTACAAGCACATCCCCGTCTACTACCCGCAGAGCGTCGGCGCGGTCGGCGGGGTGGTGGGCATGATCGGCGGCCTCGGCGGCTTCATCCTGCCGATCGCCTTCGGCGCGCTGAACGACCTCACCGGCGTCTGGTCGAGCTGCTTCATGCTGCTCTTCGTCATCGTGGTCTCGTGCCTTCTCTGGATGCACGCCACCATCCGCCGGATGGAGCGCGCGGCCGCCGTAAAGCCCGCGCCCCTCACCTACGCCGCCGAATAGATCGGAGCTGACCGGACATGAGCGAGAAACTCGTCATCATCGGCAACGGCATGGCCCCCGGCAGGATGCTCGAGCACCTGCTGGAAGCCGCACCCGACCGCTACGCCGTCACCATCTTCAACGCCGAGCCGCGCGTGAATTACGACCGCATCATGCTGTCGCCGGTGCTTTCGGGCGAGAAGGAGTTCGACGAAATCGTCATCCATGGCGACGGCTGGTACATCAAGCACGGCATCACCCTCTACAAGGGCCACAGGATCGTCGCCATCGACCGCGACGCGAGGACCGTCACCTCGGACCACGGCGTGACCGAAGGCTACGACAGGCTGATCATCGCCACCGGCTCGGTGCCGTTCATCATCCCGGTGCCGGGCAAGGACTTGCCGGGCGTGCTCAGCTACCGCGATCTCGACGACGTCAACGCCATGCTGCTTGCCGCGCAGTCGCGCGCCAAGGCGATCGTCATCGGCGGCGGCTTGCTCGGCCTTGAAGCGGCGGCCGGGCTTAAAGAGCGCGGCATGGACGTGACCGTCCTGCACGTCATGCCGACACTGATGGAGCGCCAGCTCGATCCGGCTGCCGGCTATCTGCTGCAGAAGGCCGTCGAGGCGCGCGGCATCAAGGTCATGACCAAGGCCAACACCAAGGCCATTGTCGGCAATGGCAAAGTCGAGGGCGTCGAACTCATGGACGGCACGATCATTCCGGCGACGCTGGTCGTGATGGCGGTCGGCATCCGCCCGAATATCGCGCTGGCCAAGGACGCAGGGCTGGAAGTCAATCGCGGCATCGTCGTCGACGACCGCATGCAGACATCCGATCCGGCGATCATGGCGCTCGGCGAATGCGCCGAGGTCGGCGGCCATGTCTACGGGTTGGTCGCGCCCCTCTACGAGATGGCCCGCGTCGCGGCAGCCGGGCTGGCGAACGGCGAGGACAGGCTCTTCGTCCATTCCGACACGCCGACCAAGCTCAAGGTCACCGGCATCGACCTTTATTCGCTCGGCGACTTTGCCGACGGCGACGACCGCGAGGAGATCATCCTGCGCGACGCATCGGCCGGCATCTACAAGCGGGTCGTGCTGCAGGACAACCGCATCATCGGCACGGTGCTGTTCGGCGAGACCGCCGACGGCGCCTGGTTCAACGATTTGAAGAAGAAGGCGACCGACATCTCGGAGATGCGCGACACGCTGATCTTCGGCCAGGCATTCCAGGGAGGCGCTTCCTCGGACCCTTTGGCGGCCGTTGCGGCACTGGCGGATGATGCGGAAATCTGCGGCTGCAACGGCGTCTGCAAGGGAAAGATCACCGGCGCGATCACCGGCAAAGGGCTGACCGGGCTCGACGACGTGCGCGCCCACACCAAGGCCTCGGCTTCGTGCGGCTCGTGCACGGGTCTCGTCGAACAACTCCTGAAACTCACGCTGGGCGAGGCCTACAATCCGGCGGCCGTGCAGCCCATGTGCGGCTGCACGAGCCTCGGTCATGACGACGTGCGGCGCCTGATCAAGGCGAAGGGGTTAAAAACGATACCGGCCATCATGCAGGAGCTCGAATGGAAGACCTCCTGCGGCTGCGCGAAGTGCCGGCCCGCGCTCAACTACTATCTGGTCTGCGATTGGCCGGACCAATATGCCGACGACTATCAGTCGCGCTTCATCAACGAGCGTGTGCACGCCAACATCCAGAAGGACGGCACCTATTCGGTCGTGCCGCGCATGTGGGGCGGCGTCACCAGCGCCGGTGAATTGCGCGCCATCGCCGACGTGGTCGATAAGTTCGACATTCCGACCGTGAAGGTGACCGGCGGCCAGCGCATCGACATGCTTGGCATCCGCAAGGAGGACCTGCCTGCGGTATGGGCCGATCTCGGCAAGGCTGGCTTCGTCTCAGGTCATGCCTATGCCAAGGGCCTGCGCACGGTCAAAACCTGCGTCGGCTCCGACTGGTGCCGCTTCGGCACGCAGGATTCGACGGGGCTGGGCATCCGCATCGAGAAGTTCATGTGGGGCTCCTGGACCCCAGCCAAGGTGAAGATGGCAGTCTCGGGATGCCCGCGCAATTGCGCGGAAGCGACCTGCAAGGATGTCGGCGTGGTCTGCGTCGACTCTGGCTACGAGATCCACTTCGCTGGCGCCGCCGGCCTCGACATCAAGGGGACCGAAGTGCTCGGCCTGGTGAAGACCGAAGACGAAGCGCTGGAGGTGATCGTGGCGCTTGTCCAGATGTATCGCGAGCAGGCCCGCTACCTCGAGCGCATCTACAAATGGGCCAAGCGCGTCGGTACCGCCGAGATCAAAAAGCAGATCCTGGATGACGTGGAGAAGCGCCGCGCTTATTTCGAGCGCTTCGTCTTTTCGCAGAAATTCGCGCAGGTCGACCCGTGGTCCGAACGCGTCTCCGGCAAGGACAAGCACGAGTTCCGGCCGCTGGCCTCGGTCGGGTTCGCCGAGGCGGCCGAGTGATGGAGAAGTTCGCGCCATCCTGGACGCTCGCCTATCAAGCAAACACGGGAGTGTCCCAATGAACTGGATCGCAATCGGCTCCGTTTCCGACGTCCCTCGCCGCGGCGCGCGTTGCGTGGCCACCCCGCAAGGCAAGATCGCTGTTTTCCGCACCGCGGATGACAAGGTCTTCGCCATCGAAGACCATTGCCCGCACAAAGGCGGGCCGCTCAGCCAGGGCATCGTCCATGGCGCGGCGGTGACCTGCCCGCTGCACAATTGGGTGATCTCGCTGGAGACCGGCAAGGCGCTCGGCGCCGACGAAGGCTCGGTTAGGACGATCCCGGTCAGGATCGAAGGCGAACGGCTGTTCATTGCGCTCGAACCGTTGGCCTCGAAAGCGGCCTGAGCCATGGAAGAAGCACGCGAGGTGAGGACCACCTGCCCCTATTGTGGGGTGGGATGCGGCGTGGTGGCCGAGATCGCCGCGGGTGGCAAGGCAACCGTCCGCGGCGATCCCGAGCACCCGGCCAATTTCGGCCGCCTTTGCTCTAAGGGTGCCGCGCTTGCCGAGACGCTCGGCCTCGATGGCCGCTTGCTTCAGCCGGAAATCCAAGGCAGGCAGACGAGTTGGGACGAAGCGCTCGACCTCGTCGCCGCGAAATTCTCGGACGCGATTGCCGAGCATGGGCCGGACTCGGTCGCCTTCTATGTCTCCGGCCAGTTGCTTACCGAAGATTACTACCTCGCCAACAAGCTGATGAAAGGCTTCATCGGCTCGGGCAATATCGATACCAATTCGCGGCTGTGCATGGCGTCGTCGGTCGCCGGCCACCGCCGCGCTTTCGGCGAGGACATCGTCCCCGGTGTCTATGAGGATTTCGAGCACGCCGATCTGATCGTGCTCACCGGCTCCAACACCGCATGGTGCCACCCCGTGCTCTACCAGCGCATGCTCGCGGCGCAGCGCGAACGCGGAACCAGGATCGTCGTCATCGATCCGCGCCGCACCGCCACGGCCGACGAATGCGACCTGCACCTGGCGCTTGATCCGGGCACGGACGTGCTCTTGTTCAACGGCCTTCTGGCGCATCTCGTCCAGAGCGGAAAGATCGACGCGGATTTCATCCGCACCAGCACATCGGGCTTCGAAGCCGCTGCCGCGCTGGCCGGTGCCGATGCGCCGTCGATCGCGCGCGTCGCAAAAGGCTGCGGGCTGGTGGCCACGGATGTCCAGGCCCTTTATGAGATCTTCGCCGGCACCGAACGGACGGTCACCGTCTACAGCCAGGGCGTCAACCAGTCGGCACATGGAACCGACAAGGTCAACGCCATCCTCAACTGCCACCTCGCCACCGGCCGCATTGGCAAGCCAGGCATGGGGCCGTTCTCGGTCACGGGCCAGCCGAACGCCATGGGCGGCCGCGAGGTGGGGGGCCTCGCCAACCAACTTGCCGCGCACATGGACTTCGCGGATCAGGCCGCTGTCGAGCGGGTCTCCCGCTTCTGGAAGGCGCCCGGAATCGCGCGACGCGGCGGGCTGAAGGCCGTGGACATGTTCCAGGCGGTTGCCGACGGCCGCATCAAGGCGCTGTGGATCATGGGCACTAATCCCGCGGTGAGCATGCCGGACGCGTCGCGCGTGCGCGCCGCCCTGTCCAAATGCGATTTCGTCGCGGTTTCGGATGTGACCCGCACCGACACCACGCGCTATGCCGACGTGCTGCTGCCCGCCGCTGCCTGGGGCGAGAAGGACGGCACGGTCACAAATTCGGAACGGCGCCTCTCGCGTCAGCGGCCGTTCGTGCCGTCGCCGGGCGAAGTGAAAGCCGATTGGCGCATCATCTGCGAGGTCGCCGCGCGCATGGGCTTCGGCGATGCTTTTGCCTACCAGACGCCGGCCGAAATCTTCCGCGAGCATGCCGCGCTCTCGGCTTTCGAGAACAATGGGGGGCGCTTGTTCGATCTGGGCGGCCTGATGGACCTCAGCGATGCGGGCTATGCCGGCTTCGCGCCGCGCCACTGGCCGGCACCAGAATCGCGCGAGTACCAGACGAGATTGTTTGCGGACGGTCGTTTCCCGACACCGGACGGCCGTGCGCGTTTCGTGCCGGTGCGGCAGGAGGCGACGGCGTTCACAGTCGATGCGGACTATCCGCTTGCCCTGAACACGGGCCGGCTGCGCGACCAATGGCACACCATGACGCGTACCGGCACCGTGCCGCGCCTGATGGCCAACGCGCCCGAACCGGCGGTCGACCTCAATCCGGCGGATGCAGCCGCGCACCAGCTCAAGGATGGCGACCTTGCCCATTTGTCGACGCGCTTCGGCTTCGTGCGCGCGAGAGTACGAGTGGCCAACGCGCAGCGGCGCGGCCATGCCTTCATGCCCATGCATTGGAGCGGCCAGTTCGCGGCCAGGGCCGCCGCCGGCCTGCTGTCCTCGCCTGTTACCGACCCGCATTCCGGCCAGCCGGAACTGAAGCATGTCCCAGCCAGAATCGTGCGCGAAAACACTGGATGGGCCGGCGTGCTCATCACGCGGCGCAATCTCAGGCCGACGGGTTTCGTCCACTGGAGCCGCTACACGGTCGAAGGCGGCTGGGTCTACGAACTGACGGGGACCGAGCCGCCGGACCAGGGCATTCTTCTGGCGCGCAAGCTGCTCGGCGTCCAACGGCAGGATCAACTGCTCGAATACACCGACCGCCGCGGGCTCGCTTATCGCGCCGCTGCGATCGACGAAGGCGGCGCCATGGCTGAGGCCGTCCTCGTCGCCGCTCCAGACCAGTTGCCGACGCGGGACTGGCTGGTCTCGCTGCTGGCCACCCGCCAGCCGCTGTCGCCAGCCGATCGCCATGCGCTTCTTTCCGGGCGTTCACCAGCGCCGATGCCCGCCATCGGGCGGATCGTGTGCTCATGCTTCCACGTCGGCGCCAACCAGCTCGCTTCGGCGGTCGCTGCGGGCTGCGACAGTCTGGAGGCGATCGGCTCCACGCTGCGCGCCGGAACCAACTGCGGGTCGTGCCGCTCGGAGATAAGGGCGATCATCGACGCCCGGCACGTTCAGGCCGCCGAGTGAAATTCTCCGGAACAGCTCAGATCACCGCTTCTTCCAGGAACGGTTCGTTGCGCGGGATGCGCTCGTAACAGAACGGTGACAGGTCCAGCGTCTGGAAGGCGCCGTGAACGATCAGCTCCGACACCGCCCGCCCGACCGCCGGCGACTGCTGCAGGCCGTGCCCTGAGAAGCCGTTGGCGAACATGAAGTTCTTCACCTCCGGGTGAAAGCCGACGATGCCGTTGTGGTCGAGCATGTTGTATTCGTAGTGGCCGGTCCAACTGGTCTGGACCTTGAGCGCGTCGAAGGCCGGAATGCGGTGCCACAGCGCCGGCCAGATATAGTCGTCGAACTCCTCGAAATGCATTTCGAAATCGTCGTAATCGGCCGGCCCGTCGCCCTGCGGCGTGTTGCCGGTGAGGAACAGCTCGCCTTCCGGGCGCACGAAAGTGCCGGAAAGGTCGATGACGTTGGGCATTCGCCCAGGGATCGGGTTGGCGCTGGCGAAGACGAAGCTGTAGCGCTTGTACGGGGCTACCGGGATGGAAAGGCCGGCCATGGCAGCGACCTGCTGCGCTCGCGGGCCGGCGGCGTTGACCAGGGTTCCGCAAGCGACTGTCTCGCCGGTCGCCAGCCGAGCGGAGACAACCCGCCCATCGACGACATCCAGTCCGGTCACGGCATTGTCGATGTACTCGACCCCGCTGGCGCGGGCGGCGCGGCGGAAGCCGTTCAACATGCCCATGGAATCGAACCAGCCCTCTTCGCGCGCACCCCACGAACCGCCGCCGAGGTCGTCCACATTCAGCCAGGGGAAGCGTTCCTTCAGCGGACCCGGCTCAAGGAAGACGGTGTGGGCGCCGAGGCTGCGCTGCAGTTCGACACGCTCCTTGGCCGCCTCCACGCCTTCCGGCGAGCAGCAATAGAGATATCCGTGTTCCTTGAAGCCGAGATCGGGCGCCGGCTCGTTCATGTAGAAGGGCGCCATCCGCTCCTGGAAACCGCGGATGATCTCGATGCCGAATTGGCTGATCTTCACATTGATCGGATTGGAGTATTGCTGGCGAATGGCGCTGGTGGAGAGCGCCGTCGAGGAGAATTCGTAGCTGGAGTCGCGCTCGACGACGAGGATCGAGGCGCCGCTGCCCAACGCCTGGCTCAGCCAATAGGCCGTCGAAGAGCCGATGACCGCGCCGCCGACGATGACGATGTCGTAGGCGTAGCGCGAGGGTGCTTTGTAAGGGGGGATCGCCACGGCCGTCTCCCGGGTCTAGCGGTTGAAGGACGCAATCAGGGCGTCCGAGCCCCGCGCCAGCAGGCCGAGGTCGGAACCGACGGCAACCATGGTGAAGCCGTCGGCGAGATAACGGTCGGCGTCCGCCTTCACGGGAGCCAAAATCCCGCTCGCCTTGCCTGCCGCGGCCGCGGCCCTGCGCACGGACGCGATCGCTTCCTGCACCTGCGCTGCGCCGGGATTGCCCATCGCGCCCATATTCGTGGAAAGATCGCCGGGCCCGACAAACAGAACGTCCACGCCTTCCACCGCTGCGATCTCAGCCGCATTGGCGACGCCGGCCGCGTCCTCGATCTGCACGGCCAGCAGCTGCTGCTCGCGCGCTTTCGCATGATAACCGGCGATGCGGCCGAAGGCGTTGGCGCGGTGGCCGACCGAAAAGCCGCGGAAGCCGCCCGGAGCATAGGTCATCGCCGCGACGATTGCGCGCGCCTGGTCCGGCGTGCGCACATTCGGAATCATCAGGCTGCGAGCACCGACATCCAGGGCCTGCTTCATCAGGTTGGGATCGTCGGACGGCAGGCGCACCACTGCCTCGCACGGAAATGCCGCCGCGACCTGAAGCTGCGCCATGATGCTGCGCAGATCGTTGGGGCTGTGCTCGCCGTCGATCAGCAGCCAGCCCGCTCCGGAGCCAGCCACCACTTCTGTGGTCAGCGCTGAAGCCAGCGAGCACCAGATGCCGATATGAGGCCGGCCGGCCTTAACGGCCGCCTTCAGCGAATTGACGCGCTCTTGCATTTGCGATCGGTCTCCCAGTGGAAGGGGCATTGAAATTTGTATGATGTCCTATATCATACGCCTCCATCGAGCTGCAAGACGCTCTGGCGAGCACGGGAGTTGCGCATGAAAATCGGCTTCATCGGACTTGGCGTTATGGGCGCGCCTATGGCGCGGCATCTTGCCGATGCCGGGCACGAGATCGTCACAGTGCTCAATCGCTCTCCTCTGCCTGCCGATCTGAAAGCGTCGGTGCTGGCTTCCCCGGCGGAAGTGGCGCGGGTTTGCGAAATCATCATCACCATGCTGCCCGATACGCCCGACGTGGAGCGCGTCCTGCTCGGGCCGGGTGGCGTGCTCGAAGGGATTTCAGCCGGCAAGCTGGTCATCGACATGAGCTCGATCAGCCCGATCGCCACCGCGCAATTCGCGGCAAAGTTCAGGGAAGCGGGAGGCGGCTTCCTCGACGCACCCGTCTCCGGCGGCGAGGTCGGCGCAAAAGCGGCGAGTCTCACCATCATGGTCGGCGGGCCGGCTGCCGAATTCGAGCGCGCGCTGCCCATCTTCGAAAAGCTCGGCAAGAATATCACCCTGATCGGCGAGAAGAACGGCGCCGGCCAGACCTGCAAGATAGCCAACCAGATCATCGTCGCGCTCAACATAGAAGCCGTTGCCGAAGCGCTTGTTTTTGCCAGTAAAGCGGGCTGCGATCCGGCGAAGGTCCGAAGCGCGCTGATGGGCGGCTTCGCCTCGTCCCGCGTGCTCGAAGTGCATGGCGAGCGCATGATCGCCCGCACCTTCGCGCCGGGCTTCCGCATCCGCTTGCACCAGAAGGATCTCAACCTCGCGCTCGAAAGCGCCCGCGCGCTTGGAGCCGCCCTGCCGAGCACGGCGCTGGCGCAGCAACTGATGAATGCCTGTGCGGCCCGCCCGGGCGGCGCGGAAGCAGACCACTCGTCGCTCGTCCGGGCTCTCGAGGTCCTGAGCGATCATGAACTGTCAAACGGAAAGGAGTAACCGATGCGCGGAACCGGCAAGGCCGATGTCTTCGTCATGCTGGCCCATCCCGTGGGCCACGCGAAAAGCCCTGGCATCTTCAACGAGATCTTCGAGCAGAAGGGGCTCGACAGCCTGATGGTGCCGCTGAGCTGCCGTCCGGAAGACTTCGATACTTTCTGGGCCGGCATCACGGCGGCGGAGAACATCCGCGGCGTCATCATCTCGGTGCCCTATAAGGTCCCGGTCTACCACAAATGCGCCGCCGCCCACGATCGCGCCGCGCGCGTGCAGAGCGCGAATTCCGTGCGCCGGCAGGCGGACGGCACCTGGTATGCCGACAATTTCGACGGCGTCGGCTTCATCGACGGCTTGAAGGCCGGCGGACACCGGATCGCCGGCAGGCGCATCCTCCAGGTCGGCGCAGGCGGTGCGGGCGCATCGCTGACCTACTGCCTCGCCGAGGAAGGCGCGACGGAGATCCGCCTCGCCGACATCGACAGGGAACGCGCGCAAAAGCTCGCTTCGCTGGTCAGCAGGTCGTTCCCCGATTGCCGCATCGAGGTCGGCGAACCCGATCCGTCCGGAATGGACATGGCGATCAACGCGACGCCCTCCGGGCTGAAGGCCGGCGATCCGCTGCCGATGGATGTGAACAAGCTGACGCCGGAGATGACCGTGGTCGACATCATCATGGAGCCGGCCGAAACGGCCCTGCTCAAGGCGGCGAAAGAGATCGGCTGCCGCATCCAGCCCGGACGCCCGATGATGGACTTCCAGGTCGAGGCCATGGCCGCATTCTTCGACATCGAGCGAAAGGAGCGCCACAATGGCTGAGGCTTCGACCGCGGTCGTCATCGGCGGCACGTCCGGGATCGGCCGCGCTATTGCGGAGCGCTTCGCCGAGGAAGGCTACCAGGTGGTCGTCGCAGGCCGGGACGCGAGCCGCGGCAAGGAAGCCGCCGAGGCCTGCGAGAGCGCCGGCGCCCCACGCGCCGCGTTTGTCCAGACCGATGTCGGCGATCCCGCTTCCGTCGAGGCGCTGGCGCAAGACGTCAGCAATGCGTTCGGCACCCCTCATGTCGTGGTCAACTGCGCCGGCATCCTGCAGAGCGGCAAGCATGTGCTCGACCAGGACCTCACCGAAGACGAGCAGATGTGGCGGATCAACTATCGCGGCACGCTGCTTGGCTGCCAGCTGTTCGGCCGGCTGATGTCGGCCGCCGGGCGCGGCGCGATCCTCAATGTCGGCTCGCTCGCCTCCTTCGCGCCGCTGTCGCTTCCGGCTTACACGCCCGGAAAGCATGCAGTGCTGGCGCTCACCCAGATCCTGGCTGCCGAACTCGGCCCGCATGGAGTCCGTGTGAACGCCGTAGCGCCGGGCTATACCCTCTCCGACGGGCTGAAGGCCAGGATCGCCAAGGGCGAACGCAACCCGGAAGCGATTCAGGCCACCACCGCGCTGCGCCGCTTCGTCGAGCCGCGCGATGTCGCTGAGGCGGCGCTGTTCCTCTGCTCCGACCGTGCCGCCTCGATCACCGGCGTCACGCTGCCCGTCGATGCGGGCTGGCTCGTCCAGGCGCCGTACGCGCAGTACCTGCAGGGCAACCCCATCCGGCAGACGCCGGCAATCTGACGAGGAAGATCCAGTGGGCGATATCCAACGCTTCGACTTCGACACCCGCATCCATCATGGCGTCATCCACAACGGCACGCTCTACCTGACCGGCCAGGTTGCCAAGCCGGGCCAACCGGCGGCCGACCAGATGCGCGAGGTGCTCGCCAAGATCGATGTCCTGCTCGCCAAGGCCGGCACCGACAAGACCCGCATCCTCCACGTCCAGATGTGGCTGGACGACGTGCGGGATTTCGACGAGGTCAATGCGGTCTGGGACGCCTGGATGCCGAAAGAGCATGCGCCGGCACGCTCTTCCGGCGAGGGGCGGATGGCCAAGCCCGGCATGCTGGTCGAACTGATCGTCACCGCGGCGGTTTGAATGGTCTCGCCGGTTCGGGCATCATCCCGAATCTGAACTTGAACGGCCCTAGTCTGGACTTGAACGGAAGGCCTGCATGACGAAGCGCAAGCCGCTTTCCACCGTCGTGGCGGAGAGCCTGGCCGAAAAAATCCGCTCCGGTGAGTTGCAGCCGGGCGCGCAACTGCCGACCGAGGCGGAGCTTTGCGCCGAATACGATGTCAGCCGCACCGTCGTGCGCGAAGCCGTGGCGCGGCTGCGCTCCGAGGGCATGGTGGTGCCGCAGCAGGGTCGCGGCATGTTCGTCAGCGAAACACCCGTGCCGCGCAATTTCTCGATCCCGGACGAGGCGCTGAGAACCTTGCCGGAAACCATCGCCTTGCTCGAACTCAGGTTGAGCGTCGAAGTCGAATCCGCCGGGCTCTGCGCCGAACGCCGCACCGACAAGGAGGCGAGCGCCATCCGTGCCATGATGGATGACATCGACGCGCAGCAGGCCGACCCGGCAGCGGTCCAGATCCACTACGACTACGATTTCCACCTCGCGATCGCCAAGGCCGCGCGCAACGAATTCATCCATGGCTTCCTGGCCTATCTCGGGCCGATGATCGTGCCGCGCTTCCAACTCGGCTACGTCGTCGAGCCGGCCCTGAAGGACAGCTATTACGCGCGCATCCACAGCGAGCACAAAGCCATCGTCCATGCCATCGAAAGACAGGATGGCGGCAAGGCCCGCCAGGCCATGCGCAAGCATCTGCACAACAGCCTCGGGCGCGTTCGCGCCCTCGCGCGGGCTTCCGGAGTCGAGGCGACCGACGCGGAGCAAAAGGCCGCCGCAGCCTCGCTCTTCACCAAAATGAAAAGGCCTGCGCCAACGGCCGGTTAAGGCCGGGACGGGTTCGATCCTTCGCGTGAGCACCGAATGCGACTTGCCGCGCGTTGCGAAAGCCGTGTTTTTGTTCCACCGGCGACCGGAAACCCTCTCCCGCGCGCCGACGGGATTGTTTTCCTTTGGTTCGCAGCGTTGGAGGCCGCGCAGGCAGCGTGGAACGTTTGAGCTGCCGGAAAGGCTCTCGAAAGTTTATCTTTCCTTTTTGCTGCTTTTCTTGGTTTCGCGGCACCGGTCGAGGCCGCAGACTAAGATCAGGCAATAGGGGAAGCCCACGTGACGACAGCCTTCATCACAGGTGCGACGAGCGGCATTGGGCGAGCCATCACCATCGCGTTGAGCGACGCCGGCTACGACGTCTATGCGGTCGGTCGGAGCCAGGCGGCGCTGAAAGAACTGCAGGCCGTGCGTCCTGGCATCCTGCCGATCGCCGTTGACGTTACCGACCGCGAGGCTTTGGAATCGGTCCTGGCCGATCTCACCATCGATGTGCTGATCAACAACGCCGGCATCATGCCGCCGCTCGGCAATTTCGCCGACATGACGATCGCAGACATCGACACCACGTTGGAGGTGAACCTCAGCGCGGCGATCCTGCTCACCCGCCTCGTCGCGCCGCAGATGCGGGAGCGCCAGTCAGGCCACATCTTGTTCACCGGCTCCACCGCCGGCCACGCGGCCTATTCCAACATCGCCGTCTATTCGGCCACCAAGGCGGCGATCTCCGGCTTTGCCGCTGCCTTGCGCGCCGACCTCTCGCCGTCCGGCATACGCGTCACCGAGATCGTCGCCGGTCGGGTCGAGACGCAGCTCTACAATGACATCCTCGACGCCGACGCCCGGGCGGCGATGTACGCCGGAAAAGTAGTGCAGCCGGACGACGTGGGCAGGATGGTCGTCGCTGTGCTGGCGCTCCCCGCATGGGCCGACGTTACTCGTTTCGACATCATGCCGACCTGGCCGACCTCGCCCAGCGGCACCAAGTAAGGAAAACTGCAATGAAGGATCTTTCCGTTCTGATCGTCGGCGGCGGCGCCGGCCTTGGCGCCCTTCTCGCCCGCATGGCTGTGGAGGCCGGGGCGGCAAAGATCGGCATCATCGACATCAACCAGGAAGCCGCTGAGAGCGCTCTCGACGCGGCGAAAGCCAAGGGCCTGCCCACGGCTGCCGCAGCTTGCGACATCCAGGTCGGACCGCAGTGTCACGCCGCCTTCGACGCCATTGTCGCGAAGCTCGGGCGCGTCGACACGCTGATCAATTGCGCCGCGATCTATCCTCGGCGTCCGCTCCTCGAGATCACCGACGCCGAGTGGGACGCCTCCAACGGCATCAACATCAAGGGCACGTACCACATGATGGTGGCGGCCGTTCGCCACATGCAGTCGCAAGAGCCAAAAGCGCATGTGCGTGGAAGGATCGTAAACCTCACTTCCGTCGACGCCTTCAAGGCGCACCCGCAGAACGCCCATTATGCGGCGACCAAGGCCGCCGTCGTCAGCCTCACGCGCTCCTTTGCCCATCACGTCGCCAAGGACGGGATTTTGGTGAATTCCGTCGCGCCCGCCGGCATGGCCACCGAGAAGGCCAAGGCGCTCGGTTTTCTCGAGGAATTGGCCAAGGCAAGCCCGCTCGGCCGCGGCGCCGAGCCGACCGAGGTCGCCGAGTGGGTGCTCATGACCGGCGGCCCGAAGAACACCTATATGACCGGTGAAAACGTAATCGTCTCAGGCGGTTACATCTACGCCTGAATCGGTTTTCATAAGCCGGCGGCGTCTGAAATCCAGCAGTGCATGATCAACGGAGTCTCGAACGAAAGGAGGCGGACTTCACGATGACCGGCAAGCTTCGCCTTCCTTCGCTCAATGCGCTTCGCGTCTTCCACGCCGTCGCACAGCACAAGAGCTTCCGGCAGGCCGCCGACGAGCTCCTGGTGACGCCGCAAGCCGTCGGTCAGCAGATCAAGCTTTTGGAAGACACGCTGCAGGTGACGCTGTTCGAGCGCAAGGGGCGCTCGATCGAGCTGACTGAGTCAGCGATCTTGCTCTCGCACTATGTCAAAGCCGGCTTCGACGAATTTTCCGAAGGCGTTCGCCGCGTCACCAAATCGAACTACCGGGACCGCATCAATCTTAATGCGAGCCCCTACTTCGCAACGCACTATCTGCTGCCCAGGCTTTCATTGTTCCGCGAGATCCTGCCGGGCGCTGATCTGCGCCTGACGACGATGGTCGACCTGCCCGATTTCGGGCGTGACGACATCGATATGACGGTGCAGTGGGGCTATGGCAACTGGCCGGACTACGAGACCACGCTGCTGGTGCCGGACCCGAAGATCATATGCTGTACCCCGGCGATCGGCGAGAAGATCAAGTCGGCGCAGGACCTGACGCGGTTCACGCTGCTGGACACCGTCAAGTCGAAGCGGCTGTGGCCCGACATATTGCGGCACCTCGGAGTGGAACTGGCTGAGGGCGACCGCAGCATCGGGTTCGATGACGCCGCCACCATGCGCCGTGCGACGCTCCAAGGCATCGGTGTCGGCCTGGTTTCCATCATCGATGCCGAGGAGGACTTCAGGTCGGGCGCGCTGGTCGCGCCACTTGGCCGTGACGCCCTCTCGGACATGAAGCCGGAAGAAGTCCCCGGCTTCTACCTCGTCATGCCGCGCGGGCATCTGCGCGTGAAGGCGGTGGCCGCCCTGCATCGCTGGCTCGTCCAGCAGGATTGGGGCAGCGACCTCAAGCTTTCTCTGCCGAAACCGACACCGCTCTCCGATTAGGAGCGGCTTCGCGACCGAGGGCCGAAGCGCGTGTTTCGGGCCTCCAACAACAAGAACAAGTGAACCTCAACAGTGGAGACAACAAACATGAAAATGATGAAATGGGGGGCCGCAGCCATGGCCCTTGGCCTGGTTCATTTTGCGGCGCCTGCCGAGGCGGCGGGCGGCAAGACGCTGGAAACGGTGAACGCGCGCGGCTTGCTCAACTGCACGGGCCATGACGGCTCCTATCTCGGCTTCGCCGAGGTAGACGACAAGGGCAACTGGAAGGGCATGGACATCGACCTCTGCAAGGCGGTGGCGACCGCCGTGTTCGGCGACCCGGCCAAGCTGAAGATCGTCCCGATCAGCTGGGCGCAGCGCTGGCCGTCGCTGCAGTCGGGGGACGTCGACATCATCATCAAGGCGTCGGGCGGCACGCTCAGCCGAGATACCGAGCTCGGCCTGCAATTCTCGATGTCCTATTACCTCGGAACGACCAAGGTGATGGCGCATAAGGAGCTCAATCTGAAGTCGCTCAAGGACGCCGATGGCGGCTCGATCTGCATCCCCGCGGGGACGACCATCGAGCAGCAGGTCGCGGCCTATGCGCAGAAGGTCGGGATCAAGCTGGAGCCTGTCGTCATCGAAAAGACGGAAGAGCTCGAGCAAGCATACTTCTCGGGGCGCTGCGACATGTATGCCCAGTGGGGGCCAGTTCTCGCAATCGCGCGTGTCGCCAAGGGCAAGGTCGACGACCACGTGATCCTGCCCGACGTGCTCGCCGTCGAACCCGAGGTCATGATCGTACGGCAAGGCGACGACAACTGGGTCGACGTCGCCAACTGGACGCTCTCCGCCCTGCTCTTCGCCGAGCAGGAAGGCATCACGTCCAAAAATGTCGATGAGATCAAAGCCAAGCCCACGTCGCCGGCAGTTGCCAAGTTCCTGGGTGCCGCGCCAGGCATGGGCAAGGGTCTCGGACTTCCTGACGACTGGGCCTACAACGTGATCAAGAAGGTCGGCAATTACGGCGAGATCTTCGATCGCGATCTCGGCAAGGAGTCGCCCTACAAGATGGATCGCGAGCTGACCAACCTGTGGAACAATGGCGGCGTCCTGTTCCCGCTGGTGATCGACTGACTCCACCTCTCAACGCAGCTCGCTCTGAGCTCCGCCTGGCACCGCCAGGCGGAGCCGGCGACAATTCGGGGACGACCATGATGGTCAGCCTGCTAAGAAATCAGAGGGTCCGCAATACGCTTTTACAGGTTCTTTATGTCGGCTCGCTTGCTGCGATGATCCTTGCCTGCGTGATGATCGCCCGGCGGAACCTGGCGCAGCAAGGCATCACCTCCGGCTTCGACTTCCTGTTCAAGTCGACGGGCTGGGATGTCAACTTCTCGCTGCTGCCCGCCACCGCCAACGACCCCTACTGGTGGTTCTTCCTCATCGGCGTCATCAACACGCTATTCCTGGGATGCACCGGGCTGATCCTGGCGACGATCGTCGGCACCATTGTCGGCCTGGCGCGGACCTCCTCGAACGAGCTGGCGCGGCTGCTTGGCCGCACCTATGTCGACATTTTCCGCAACATCCCGCTGATCCTCCAGGTCTTCTTCTGGTACGCCGTCATTACGCATCTGCCGACGCCACGCGCCGCGCACGAGGCCTTCGGCATGCTGCTGACCAGCCGCGGCCTCTATGTCCCGGTCCCCAATGTCGGCGGCGTCGCGTTTGCGGCAGCTTTCCTTGCCGCAATCGCAGCGATCGCGCTGCCGGTTTGGCTGGGCCGGACCACGCGCCTCAGCCAACCGCCCGGCGAGCGGCTCGGCATTCAACTGACCGCGGCCGCGACGGCACTGGCCAGCGCAGTCATTGTCCTTGCGCTGGGCCGCCTGCCGGACCTGCCGCTGCTCGACTTCCCTGCCCTGCAAGGCCTCAATCTCAAGGGTGGCCTGCGCATCCCTCCCGAATTTTCCGCTTTGGCCATCGCGATCGCCATCTATGGCGGCTCCTATATCGCCGAGATCGTGCGTGGCGGCTTCAAGGCCGTCGGGAAGGGCCAGATGGAGGCCGCACTTTCGCTGGGGCTGAGCCCCTGGCGCGTGTTCACGCTGGTGCGGCTGCCGCTGGCGCTGCGTGCCATGCTGCCGATCCTCGCGAACCAATATGTCTGGCTGATGAAGGCGACGACCATGGGCATTGCGGTGGGCTTCACCGACTTCTTCATGATCGTGGCGCTGACCATCAACCACTCCGGCCAGACGCTGGAAGCGATCGGTATCCTGATGGCAGGGTTCCTGGCGATCAATCTCAGCCTGGCCGCCGTGTTCAACCGCATCAACAAAACCATTGCCCTCAAGGGCAATCAGTTGAGGGGGTGAGTGATGGAGATGGTAATTGTCGCTCCCCCTGCCCCTGGCAAGCTCGAAGACGTGAGGCGCCGTTTCTTCGCCACGCCGCTGCAGGCGCTGCTGTCGCTGATATCGCTGGCGATCATGGCTTTCGTTCTCTGGAAGCTGCTGAACTGGGCGGTGTTCGCAGCGGTGTTCACCACCAGCGGCGGGCCCGAGGCCTGCCAGGCGGCGGCAGGAGCCTGCTGGTCGGTCATTGCCGCCAGGTGGCGCATCATCCTCTTCGGCCTCTATCCCTTCGAGGAGCAATGGCGCTCGGCCTTGGCCTGTGTGGCCGTCGTGGTCATGACCGTGCTGAGCTGCATCCCGGCCTTTTGGACCGGTAGCCGCATCGCGCTCGTCTGGGGCGCCGGAACGGCGCTCTACTATGTACTGATGAAAGGCGGCGTGCTCGGCCTTCCCTATGTCGGCGAGGAAGCCTGGGGCGGGCTGGCGCTCACCCTTTTCATCTTCGTCACCACCTGCCTGATCGGCTTCCCGCTGGCGATCTGCCTGGCTCTCTTGCGCCGCTCGGAGCTGCCCTGGATATCCAGGACCACGGGCCTGATCATCGACGGAGTGCGCTCGCTGCCGCTCATCTCTATCCTCTTCACCTTCGCCGTCGTGCTGCCTTTCGCGCTGCCGCAATGGATGGCAGGCGACAAGCTGTACAGAGTCATTCTCGGCTCGGCCCTGTTCTTCTCGGCCTATCAGGCCGAGATCGTGCGCGGCGGCATGCAGGGCGTTCCGAAGGGCCAGGAAGAAGCCGCCATGGCGCTCGGCATGAGCTACTGGCAGCGAATCGGCCGCATCCTCCTGCCGCAGGCCATGCGCAACGCGCTGCCGGCGACGATCAACCAGTTCGTGATCTCGTTCAAGGAAACCTCGCTGGTGGTTATCGTCGGTTTCTTCGAGATCCTCGCTTCCGGCAATGCCGCCTACGGCACCGGCGAATGGCGCTTCGCCTATGTCGAGGTCTATGCCTTCATTGCGTTGATCTATTTCGTCTTCGTCTTCAGCCTGTCCCGCTACGGTGCTTACCTCGAGCGCCGCATGTCGGTCGGCGAACGGTAGGGAGGCGCGCAAAGTGAATTCGACGCAGTCATCTGGCGCCGCGGTTCATATCGAGAACCTGGACAAATACTACGGCTCTTTCCACGCGCTGCGGAACATAAACCTTTCCGTGAAGCGCGGAGAAAAGATCGTCGTCTGCGGCCCCTCGGGCTCCGGCAAGTCGACCATGATCCGCTGCATCAATCGGCTCGAGCAGCACAATGGCGGGCGCATCACCGTGCTCGGCACCGAGCTCAACGACGATGTCGGCAACATTGACGGGATCAGGCGCGAAGTCGGCATGGTGTTCCAGCACTTCAACCTGTTCCCGCACATGACCGTGCTGGAGAACTGCATGATCGCACCGATGATCGTGCGCAAGCGACCGCGCGCCGAGGCCGAGGCGACCGCCCGGCGCTATCTGGAGAAGGTCCGCATTCCCGAGCAGGCGACGAAATTTCCCGGACAGCTCTCCGGCGGCCAGCAGCAGCGGGTGGCGATTGCGCGCGCGCTTTGCATGCAGCCGCAGCTCATGCTGTTCGACGAGCCGACGTCGGCGCTCGATCCGGAAATGATCGCCGAAGTGCTGGACGTCATGGTGACCCTTGCTTCGGACGGCATGACGATGATCTGTGTCACGCACGAGATGGGCTTCGCGCGCCGCGTCGCCGACCGCGTCATTTTCATGGACAGCGGCGAAATCGTCGAGGAGGCGCCGCCGGAGCAGTTCTTCACCTCTTGCCGGAACGAGCGCACCCGGCAATTCCTGTCGCAGGTGCTGGGTCATTGAGCCAGGCGCCGCTGCTGTCTATACGCGGCGTGCCACACATCGCAGGTATCGCAAATGACTGACCCCGTCACCGCTTTGCGCGAGATTCTCGGACCGAAAGGCTGGCTTTCGGGCACCGACGCCGAGCCTTATCAGCGCGACTGGCTGAACCGCTATGGCGTCGCGCCTTTGGGCGTTGCCAGGCCCGCGAACACGGCCGAAGTTGCCGCAGTGGTCAAGGCATGCCGGGTGGGCGGCGTGGCCGTGATTCCGCAAGGCGGAAACACCGGCCTGTGCGGCGGCGCCGTCGCCGATCGGGCGGACGCGATCATCGTCTCGCTTTCGCGCATGACGGGAATAGGCGAACCGGATCCGGAGAGCGGGTCGATTGCGGTTGACGCGGGTGTTGTGCTCGCCGCGTTGCACGACGCGCTGGAGCCGCATGGCCTGATGTTCCCGATGCATCTCGGCGCCGAAGGCAGCGCCAGGATCGGCGGCCTGATCGGCACCAATGCCGGCGGCAGCCAGGCGTTTCGCTATGGCATGATGCAGGACCTCGTGCTCGGCCTCGAAATCGTGACCCCGGACGGCGCGATGTGGGACGGCCTTCGCGCGGTGCAGAAGGACAATGCCGGCTATCAGCTGCGCAAGCTGTTCTGCGGTGCCGAAGGCACGCTCGGCATCGTCACGCGCGCTGTCCTCAGGCTCTATCCCACCCCAAAACAACAGGCGAGCGCGCTTCTGGTGATGTCCGACTTCGCCGCGGCCGTTTCCTTCGGCACCTATCTGCGCGGCGAGGCCGGCGAGTTCCTTGCCGGGCTCGAATTCTTCTCCGATGTCGGCCTGACGCTGGCGCTCAAAAATCTGCCTGATCTCGCCTACCAGCTGGAAACACGAGGCGACGTCTACCTGCTCGTCGAACTGGCGTCAGGTTCGGCGCGCGTTCCGCTGGACGAGATCCTCGATTCGGCACTGGAATGGGGTATGGAGGAAGGTCTGGTCGTGGATGGCGCGCTGGCCAATTCGGGCGCGCAGCGGGCGCAATTCTGGCGGCTGCGCGAGGAACAACCCGAGGGGCAGCGGCTGGAAGGCGAACAGTTGAAGCACGACATCTCGGTGCCGCCGGGCGCCATCGCCCGCTTCATCGAGACCGGCGCCGGGATTTGCGACGACATCCTGCCCGGCGTGCGGATCAACCCATTCGGGCATCTCGGCGACGGCAACATCCACTACAATGTGTCGCCGCCGGAAGGCCGCGCCGATTTCGACGGCAAGGCGGGACAATTTGCCGAGGCGCTGGCTGCGCTCGCTACCGAGATGGGGGGCAGCTTCGCGGCGGAACATGGGCTTGGGCGCGCCAAGATCGCCGTGGCCGAGCGGAATCGCAGTTCAGTGGAGCGGGAACTCATGGCGCGGCTGAAGGGCGCGTTCGACCCGCAGGGCACGATGAATCCCGGCGTCCTGGTTCGAATTGCAGAATAAAGAAAAACTTTCGAATGGACCGCATTTCTTGATTTCGCGTCGGCCCGCCAGAGTGCAGGTATAAGTTCGAAAGGCAGGCTCCGTCTGCTTGCCACCAGCGTAAGAGGATGCCGAAGCATGGTCCGCAATGGCGGTCGCCTTCTTGTCGAGTGCCTGATCTCGCTTGGCGCGACCAAGAGCTTCGGCGTTCCCGGCGAAAGCTATCTCGCCGTTCTCGACGCGCTGCACGACACGCGTGGAAAGCTGGACTACGTGCTCTGCCGCAATGAGGGCGGTGCGGCTTTCATGGCTTCCGCCTACGGCAAGCTGACGGGCACGCCGGGCATCAGCTTTGTGACGCGCGGCCCGGGCGTGACCAATGCCAGCATCGGCGTGCACACCGCCATGCAGGACAGTTCGCCGATGATCCTCTTCGTCGGCCAGGTCGGCACCGACATGAAAGGCCGCGAAGCCTTCCAGGAAATAGACTACCGGGCGGTGTATGGAACCGTCGCAAAATGGGCGGTCGAGATCGATGACGTCGATCGTCTTCCCGAAATCGTGGCGCGGGCCTGGAACACCGCTTTGACCGGACGGCCCGGCCCCGTAGTGGTCGCGCTGCCGGAAGACATGCTGACGGCCATGACCGGAGCCGCGCCGCTCGGCGGACCGGCGTCTGTCTTCGAAGCGGCGCCGGCACAGGAGGCAATTGCGTCGGTATTGAAGATGCTTGCCGCCGCCGAAAATCCGGTGCTGCTGATGGGCGGCACCAACTGGACGGCTGACGGACGCGCGGCGCTTCAGGCTTTCGCTGAGGCCTCCGATATCCCGGTCGTGACAGCCTTCCGGTATCAGGACCAGTTCGACAACCATTCGCCGGTGTTCGTCGGCGAGGCCGGCGTCGGGATGGTGCCGCATGTGAAAAACCTGATCCGCGATGCGGACGTGATCCTCGCCGTCAATGTCCGCTTCGGCGAGATGACGACCGACGGCTACACCCTGCTGGAAGTTCCCGTACCGCGCCAGAAGCTGATCCACGTGCACGGCTCCGATCGCGAGATTGGCAAGATCTATGTGCCCACGGTCGGTATCCATGCCGGTCCGAACGCCTTCGCCAAGGCGCTCACCCCGATCAAGGGTTCTTGGGCCGACTGGCGCACGACGGCACGCAAGGCCTATGAAGGCACGTTCGCTGCGCCCGTGCAGCCCGGCCCGGTCGACATGGTCGCGGTCAGCACCTGGCTGCGCGAGACGCTGCCGCCCGACGTCATCCTCACCAACGGCGCCGGCAATTTCACCGTGTGGCCGAACAAGTTCTTCAAGTTTGGACCGCAAGCGCGCCTGCTTGCGCCGCAATCCGGCGCCATGGGCTATGGCCTGCCGGCCGCGATCGCGGCCAAGGTCGCATACCCGCAACGCACCGTGGTCTGCTTTGCCGGTGACGGCGATTTCCAGATGAACTGCCAGGAACTCGGAACCGCCATGCAGGCCGGCGCGCAGCCGATCGTGCTGATCGTCAACAATGGCATCTACGGCACCATCCGTGCCCATCAGGAGCGCAACTATCCGGCTCGCGTCTCTGGAACCTCGCTCGAGAATCCCGACTTCGTGGCGCTGGCGAAGGCCTATGGCTTTCACGCCGAGCGGGTCGAAACCACGGGGGATTTCGCGGCGGCGTTCGAGCGGGCGCTTAGCTCGACGACCGGCGCCGTCCTCGACATCACCATCTCGCCCGAAGCGATAACGCCCCGGCAGACCCTCTCTCAGATGCGCGACGCCGCGCTCGCTTCCCAGAAGGCCAAGTCATGACCTCCAGAACTGACGACATCCGCCTCGGCGCGGACATCGGCGGCACCTTCACCGACATCGCCCTTGATGTCCGAGGGACGATGTTTTCGACCAAGGTACTGACCAACTATGCGGCTCCCGAGCAGGCGATCCTCGACGGCATCGCCATCGTCATTCGCGACGCCGGAATTTCGCCGTCCGAGATCGGCATCATCATCCACGGCACGACACTCGCCACCAACGCGCTGATTGAGCGCCGTGGCGCGAAGACCGCGCTGGTCACGACGGAAGGGTTCCGCGACGTGATCGAGATGCGAACGGAAAACCGCTTCGAGCAGTATGATCTGAACCTGCAACTGCCGACGCCGCTGATTCCGCGCGAGGATCGCTTCACCGTCAAGGGCCGCATCGGCGCGGAAGGCCAAGAGCTGCAGCCGCTCGACGAAGCCGCCCTGGAGGACATCGCCGAGCGGATCGCGGCCGGCGGCTTCGGCTCGGTGGCGATCGGCTTCATCCATGCCTATGCCAACCCCGACCACGAGCGCCGGGCGCGCGAGATCCTCGCCAGAAAACTCGGCATCCCGATCTCGATCAGCGCCGAAGTCTCGCCGCAGATGCGTGAGTTCGAACGCTTCAACACGGTCTGCGCCAACGCCTATGTGCGGCCGCAGATGGCCGACTATCTCGCCCGCCTGCAGACGCGCCTGAAGGACATGGGCGCCGATTGCCCCGTTTTCATGATCCATTCCGGCGGCGGCCTGATCTCGGTGGAGACCGCTTCGGAATTTCCGGTCCGGCTGGTCGAATCCGGCCCGGCGGGCGGCGCGATCTTCGCCGCAGACATCGCCAGGCGCTTTGGTCTTGAGAAGGTCGTCTCCTACGACATGGGCGGAACCACCGCCAAAATCTGCCTGATCGAGGACTATGCGCCGCGCACGGCGAGAACCTTCGAAGTGGCGCGCACCTACCGCTTCTCGAAGGGCTCGGGCATGCCGATCTCCATCCCGGTTATCGAGATGATCGAGATCGGCGCCGGCGGCGGTTCCATCGCCTGGGTCGACGCCATGGGCCGTATCCAGACCGGGCCGGAGAGTGCCGGCTCGGAGCCGGGGCCGGCCTGCTACGGGCGCGGCGGCAAGCGTCCGGCGATCACGGATGCCGATCTCGTGCTCGGCAAGCTCGACCCCGACAATTTCGCCGGCGGGGCGATCAAGCTGGACAGCACTGCGTCCGAGCAGGCGATTCTGCGCGATGTCGGCGAGCGGCTGTCGCTCGATGCCATGTCGACGGCCTTCGGAATCTGCGAGGTAGTGGACGAGAACATGGCCAATGCTGCCCGCGTCCATGCGGTCGAGAACGGCAAGAACATATCCGACAATCTGATGATCGCCTTCGGCGGCGCCGCCCCGCTTCACGCGGCGAGACTGTGCGAAAAGCTCGGCATCGACCAGTGCATCGTTCCGCGCGGCGCCGGCGTCGGCTCGGCGATCGGCTTCCTCAAGGCGCCGTTCGGCTACGAGGCGCTGGCCTCGAAGCTGACGCGCCTGTCGCGGTTCCAGCCTGCCGAAGTGAATGCCCTGCTCGCCGATCTCAAGGCCTCCGCCGAGGGTTTTGTGCGCGGCGGCGCCAGCGGCAGGATCGTCTGCGAAATCACCGCCTTCATGCGCTATGCCGGCCAGGGCTGGGAAATCCCCGTGCCGGTGGCAGACGAGCCGTTCGGAGACGATGCCGTTGCAGAACTCAAGGCGTTGTTCGAGGAGAATTACCAGCGCTTCTTCGGCCGCGCCATCGAGGGGCTCGACGGACTGGAAATCGAGATCGTCACCTGGTCGGTCAAGGCGACGGATGTTCGTCCCGCCGTCGCCAGGCACGAGCTCACAACTGGCAAGACAACGAGCGAACTCAAAACGACCCGCGAGGTGTTCGATCCGGTCAGCGGCGCACCGCGCAGCTACGGCATCGTCGAGCGCGACTCGCTCCGCCCCGGCGATCGGATCGCGGGCCCCGCGGTCATCGTCGAGCGCGAAACTTCCACCGTCGTCACCACCAGCTTCGACGCCGTCATCCAGAGCGACGGCGCGATCCTACTGAGCCGCAAAGGCAGCCAGGCATGAGCGATATTGGCGAAATCCGCATGCAGGTCATGTGGAACCGATTGATCTCGGTGGTCGAGGAGCAGGCGCTCACCCTGCTGCGCACCGCCTTCTCGACTTCGGTGCGCGAATCCGGCGACCTGTCGGCTGGCGTGTTCGACCCGCGCGGCCAGATGCTTGCGCAGGCAGTCACCGGCACGCCGGGCCACGTCAACACCATGGCCGAGGCGGTGCTGCATTTCATGCACGAAATCCCGCGCGACCAGATGTTCGAAGGCGACACCTACGTCACCAACGATCCCTGGCAGGGCACCGGCCACCTGCACGACATCACCATGGTGTCCCCGTCCTTCCTCAACGGCGAGCTCGTCGCCTTCTTCGCCTGCACGGCACATGTCGTCGATGTCGGCGGGCGCGGCTTCGGCGCCGACGGCAAGTCGGTCTACGAGGAAGGCATCCAGATCCCGATCATGAAGTTCGCGGAAAAGGGCAAGGTCAATCTCGATCTGGTCAGGATCCTGCGCGCCAATGTCCGCGAGCCCAACCAGGTGGTCGGCGATTTCTATTCGCTCGCTGCCTGCAACGAGGTCGGGCACCGGCGCCTCGTCGACATGATGAAGGAGATCGGCCTGACCTCGCTGGATGGGTTAGGCAATTTCATCTTCTCGCGCACCCGCGACGCCATGCTGGAACGCATCGAGGCGCTGCCCAAGGGAAGCTGGTCGAACGAGCTGGTGACCGACGGCTACGACGAGCCGGTGAAACTCGCGGCCAGGGTGTCGGTCCGCGAGGACCATGTCGAGGTCGACTTCACCGGCACCGACCCGATGAGCCGCTGGGGCATCAACTGCCCGATCATCTACAGCAAGGCCTATGCCTGCTATGCGCTGAAATGCATGGTGGCGCCCGACATCCCGAACAATGCCGCCTCGCTCGCCTTCTTCACCGTGTCGTCGCCGGTCAACATCCTGAATGCCGTGCGGCCGGCCCCGGTGGCGTTGAGGCACATCTTCGGCCACATGGTGCCCGATCTGGTACTTGGCGCGTTCTCCAAGGCGTTGCCCGGAAAGATCCTCGCCGAAGGCGCCGGCGCGCTGTGGAACATCCACATTTCGGCGCGGCCCGTCGCCGGCGCGTCCGGCCGCCGCGCCGAAGTGCTGATGTTCAACTCCGGCGGCATGGGCGCGCGGCCTGAGCTCGATGGGCTGTCGGCGACGGCCTTCCCGTCCGGTGTCCATACGATGCCGATCGAGGCGACGGAGCATACCGGTCCGATCGTGATCTGGCGCAAAGAGCTGCGGCCGAATTCCGGCGGCGACGGCGAGTTCCGCGGCGGCCTGGGTCAGATCATCGAGATCGCCGCGACCGACGGCCACGAGTTCGACTTCTCCGCCATGTTCGACCGCGTGAACCATCCCCCGCGCGGACGCAATGGCGGCGAGCCCGGCGTCGCCGGCGTGGTCAAGCTCGACGACGGCACAAAGATGCGCCCCAAGGGCTGGCAGCACGTCCCCGCCGGGCGGCGGCTGATCCTCGAACTGCCGGGCGGCGGCGGCTATGGCGATCCGGCCAAGCGCAGTGCCGCCGCGCGGGCCAACGACCGATCCAAGGGTTACATCTCGGAGAACGACCAATGAGTTACGTTGCCTCGCGCCTCTCGGCGGTGAAGCCTTCGGCTTCCATGGCGGCTTCGCAGGCCGCCAAGGCGCTGCGCGCCAAGGGTGTGGACGTGATCGACCTCGGGTTGGGCGAACCCGATTTCCCGACCCCGCTTCACATCATCGATGCCGCGCATTTTGCCGCCAAGGCCGGACAGACGCTCTACACCGCTGCCGCTGGCACCATCGAAGTGCGCGAAGCCGTGGCCGGCAAGTTCCGCCGTGAGAACAGCCTGGACTACACGGCCGACGACATCGTCGTCGCCAACGGCGCCAAGCAGATCATCTTCAACGCGCTGATGGCGACGCTGGAGCCAGGCGACGAGGCGATCCTGCCGGCGCCCTATTTCGTCTCCTATCCCGAAATGGTGAAGCTGCTCGGCGGCACGCCCGTCGTCGTCGAATGCCCGGAGACCACAGGTTTCCGGCTGACGCCGGCGCTGCTGGAAAAGGCAATCACGTCAAGGACAAAGTGGCTTTTCCTCAACATGCCCGGCAACCCGTCTGGCGCGGTCTATTCCGCGTCCGATCTCAAGGCGCTGGGCGCGGTCCTGGCAAAACACCCGCAGGTGCTGGTCCTTTCCGACGAGATCTACGAGCACATCCTCTTCGACGGACGCGAATTCGTCTCCTTCGACAAGGCCTGCCCCGAGCTCAAGGACCGCACCCTGATCGTCAACGGCGTCTCGAAGTCCTATGCGATGACCGGCTGGCGCGTCGGTTACGCAGCCGGCCCCGCGCCACTCATCAAGGCGATGTCGACGATCCAGAGCCAGTCCTGCACCTCGGTGTGCTCGATCGCACAAGCCGCGACCGTCGCCGCCCTCAGCGGTCCGCAGGATGAAGTCGCGCGCTTCCGGCAGGCCTTCGAGGCGCGCCGCAACCTGGTAGTGGACGGCATCAGGAGGATAAACGGACTGACGTTGTCGCCGCCGGAAGGCGCCTTCTACGCCTACATCGGCTGCGCCAGCCTGATCGGCCGCAAGACGCCCAAGGGCGTCGTCCTGGAGGATGACGCGGCCGTGTCCAACTATCTTCTCAACGAAGGACGCGTGGCGTCGGTGCCGGGTGTCGCTTATGGACTGTCACCCTATTTCCGCATCTCGACGGCGACCGGCGAAGGGGTGCTGGCCGAGGCGATCTCGCGGATCAATGCCGCCGTCGCACAGGTGGAGTAAACGATGCCGCACTACGAACGTATATTGATTACCGGTGCCGCTGGCCGGCTCGGCTCGCAATTGCGCAAGGGACTGGTGCCGCTGGCAAGCAAGATCCGCCTGGCGGGCCGCGGGCCGTTCAGCGATCTTGCGCCTCATGAAGAAGAAGCCGTCTTCGATCTTGCCGACATGGAGGCGACCATCGCGGCCACCAAGGACTGCGATGCGATCGTGCATTTCGGCGGCGCGCCGCTCGAATGCGAGTGGCAGACCATCCTCGATTCCAGCATTCGCGGCTCCTACCACATCTATGAAGGCGCGCGGAAACACGGCGTGAAGCGCGTCGTCTACGCCTCCTCGGTACATGCCATCGGCTATCACGAAATCGAGGCGCATATCGGCGTCGACGCGCCGGTGCGCCCGGACAGTCTTTATGGCGTGTCGAAAAACTTCGTCGAAAGCCTCAGCCGGCTTTATTGGGACAAGTTCGGCATCGAGACGGTGTGCCTGCGCATCTTCTCGTCGTTCCCCGAGCCGGCCGACCGGCGCATGCTGTGGTCGTATCTTTCCTTCGCCGACTGCGTGCGCCTGGTCGAGGCATCGCTGACAGCGCCGCGCGTCGGCCACACCATCTCGTTTGGCCTATCCAACAACAAGCTGAAGATGGTCGACAACAGCGGCGCCGATCATCTCGGATTCATCCCGCAGGACAGCGCCGAGCCGTTCCGGGCCGCCGTCGAGGCGAAGACGCCAATTCCCGACCCAAAGAGGCCGTCGGTGAAATATCTCGGCGGCTGGTTCTGCGAGCTCGGGCATCCGGACGACAAGCCCGAATAACCATGCCTCGCAAGCAGGTCAGTTCGGAAATGCCGACCTGACCGAGCCGACACGGCGCTCCCATGGTGATCGATGGTTCAGCCCTGTGGCCGGACCTGCGGCAGCGCGGCCTCGAGCGACCGTTCGAACGCGTCGACCAAAGCGTCGACCTGAGCCTCGGTAATGATCAGCGGCGGACAGAAAGCGATCGCATCGCCCATGTTGCGCGAGATCACGCCGTTGTGCTGCATGAACCCATTGACCAGCGCACCGAGAGCCGCAGGCTTGCCCCATGGCGCCTTGCTCGCCTTGTCGGCGACCAGCTCGACGGCGGCGATCAGGCCGACGCCACGCACCTCGCCCACCAGTGGATGGGAACCGAGCTTGCGCAGCCTGGCCTGCAAATGCGCGCCGACCGTGCGCGCATTGCCGACAAGGTCGCGCTCCTCGATCAGCTTGAGGTTTTCCAGCGCGACGGCCGCGGCGACAGGATGACCGCCGCCGGTGAAGCCGTGGCCGAAGGTGCCGATGCGATCGCTCTCGTCGGCGATCGGTTCGAAAACCTTGTCGTTGATCAGCAGCGCCGAGATCGGCAGGTAGGACGACGAGATCTGCTTGGACAACACCATGATGTCGGGCTTGATGCCGAAGGTCTGCGAACCGAACATCTCGCCGGTGCGGCCGAAGCCGCAGATGACCTCGTCGGCCACTAAAAGAATGTCGTATTTCGACAGCACCGCCTGGATTTTTCCCCAATAGCCGGCGGGCGGAACGACCACGCCGCCGGCGCCCATGATCGGCTCGCCGATAAAGGCGGCGATGGTTTCCGGCCCCTCTGCGAGGATCAGCTTTTCCAGGTCGTCGGCCAGACGGCTGGAAAACTGCTCCTCGCTTTCGCCGGGCTCGGCATCGCGCCAGTGGTGCGGCGTCGAGGTGTGCAGGATATTGGCGATCGGCAGGTCGAAGGACAGATGATTGTTCGGCAGCCCGGTCAGGCTTGCGGACGCGATGGTGACGCCATGATAGCCGCGCTTGCGGCTGATGATCTTCTTGCGCGTCGGCTGGCCGAGCGCGTTCGACCGGTACCAGATCATCTTGATCGCCGTGTCGTTGGCCTCGGAGCCCGAATTGGTGAAGTAGGCCTTGCTCATCGGCACCGGTGCCATCTGCACCAGCTTCTCGGCCAGATCGATCAGCGGCGAATGCGCCTTCGAGCCGAAATCGTGGTAGAAGGGCAGCTTCGACATCTGCCGCGTGGCCGCCTCGACCAGTCGCTTTTCCGAGAAGCCGACGGCAACGCTCCACAGGCCGGCCATCGCCTCGATATAGCGGTTGCCGGCAATGTCCTCGACATAGACGCCGTCGCCCTTTTCGATGACCAGCGGTCCCGTTTCCTGATGCTTGCGGGCATTGGTGTAGGCGTGCATGTGGTAGCGGATGTCGCGGGCTTCAGGGGAATTCGGTCTGGCGTCCATGATGGCTCCTGTCTGCGAGTGTAGGACCATCTCGCTGGTCGAGAAGTCCGAAATTTGCCCTCGTGTCTGAGCTGTGATGCATCATCGCGGGTTCAAGCCGCAAGAGCCGCCCTGTCACGATCGATAGCGCCATGGGAACCTGGCGCATGGTCGGTCTCGGAAGCGGCGGCGGGCACATCATTGCCCGATAGCAATGGACAACAGCCAGATGATCCTTGAGAAAGGGCTGTGAGGCGCCGCTCGCGCAACCGAATGGACTGGGCATGGAACGGGTTGACTGCGTGATTGCCGGTGCCGGCGTGGTCGGCCTCGCAATCGCGCGCGGCCTTGCCGCGCAAGGTTTCGACACGCTGATCCTCGAAGCGGCGGATGCCATCGGCACCGAGACGAGCTCGCGCAATTCGGAAGTCATCCATGCCGGCATCTATTATCCGCAAGGCTCGCTCAAGGCGCGGCTCTGCGTGGCCGGACGCGAGATGCTCTATCGCTACTGCGCCGAGCGCTCGATTCCGCACCGGCGCTGCGGCAAGCTGATCGTCGCGACCGATGATGCGCAGGAGCCGGTGCTTGCCAATATCCGAGCCAATGCCGCGGCCTGCGGTGTCGGTGACTTGCGTTTCCTCTCTGCCGCCGAGGCTCACAAGCTTGAGCCGGCGCTGCATTGCACCGCTGGCCTGCTTTCGCCCTCCACCGGCATCATCGACAGCCACGCGCTGATGCTCGCCCTGCTCGGCGAAGCCGAGGGAGGCGGTGCGATGCTGTCGCTCAACACCCGCATCGTGTCGGGCCGGATCGAAGCCGACCGCATCGTTCTCCAGACAACCAGCACGGGAAGCGGCGAAGATTTCGAGATCGCCACATCGCGGCTCGTGAACGCGGCGGGGCTCGGCGCTGTCGCGCTTGCCGGCTCGATCACAGGATTCGATCGGCGGTTCCTGCCCGGGCTTCGCTACGCCAAAGGCAACTATTTTTCAGTGGCGACGCGAGCGCCCTTTTCGCACCTCATCTATCCCGTGCCGGAGCCCGGCGGGCTCGGCGTCCATCTGACGCTCGACCTCGGCGGCACGGCGCGCTTTGGGCCTGACGTCGAATGGACCGATGCGCTCGATTACCGCGTCGACCCCGCACGCGGCACCCGCTTCTATGCTGAAATCCGCAAATACTGGCCGGAACTGGCCGACGGCAGCCTGCAGCCGGCGTATAGCGGTATCAGACCAAAGCTTTCCGGTCCCGGCGAAGCCAACAGCGATTTCGTCATCCAGGATACCGGGACGCATGGCATCGCGGGCCTGGTCAATCTATTTGGCATCGAAAGCCCCGGGCTGACCTCGAGCCTGGCCATCGCCGAGCATGTGACGCGCATCTTGCTGGAGCATCGCTAAGGGACATCGGAGCTCGAGCGAAAGCATGACGCTGAGAAGCCGCCTCAGGCCTGCGGACCGCCCTGATCGCACCGGTCGCAGCAAACAATATCCTTGCGGGCCTCGCGGCCGCTGACCATAGTTCGGGTATGAAGTTCCCAGTTAGCTTCCGCAGCACGAAATGAGTTCCGCGAAAGACTCCCTCCTTGTCGTCGAGAGCCGCCCTGTCGAGAAGGTGGGGCTGGTCGAAATCAATCGTCCCGAAGTGCGCAACGCGCTCAACCTCGAAGTGCGGGAGAAGCTGGCCGCCGCCGTGACAAGCTTTTCCGAGGACACGGAAATCCGCTCGATCGTCATTGCTGGGCGCGGCGGCAACTTCGCTGCAGGAGCCGACATAAAAGCGTTCGAAAAGCTCGGCTCGGCCGACATGCTTCTGCAGCGCACCCACCGCTACTGGGACGCGATCGCCAGGTGCCCGAAGCCGGTCATTGCCGCGGTCGAAGGCTTCGCGCTGGGCGGCGGGTGCGAGCTTGCCATGCACGCCGACATCATCGTCGCCGCACGGACAGCCACTTTTGGTCAGCCTGAAGTCAAGCTCGGCTTGATGCCGGGCGCCGGCGGCACCCAGCGCCTGCTCAGGGCAATCGGCAAATACAAGACGCTGATGCTCCTTCTCACCGGCGACATGTTTTCGGCCGAGGATGCCGAGCGTGCCGGCTTGGTCAGCACCCTGACGGATGAGGGCCAGGCCTTGCAGCATGCGCTGCAAATCGCTGAGAGGATCGGCCGTCTTCCGCCGCTGGCCGTCGAGCAGATCAAGGAGGCGGTCGTCAACGGCGAAGACGCTCCGTTGGAAACCGCCTTGAGGCTGGAACGCAAAGCCTTCCAGCTGCTTTTCGATACCGCGGACAAACAGGAGGGCATTGCCGCCTTCCTGGAGAAGCGCGGACCCTCGTTCAAGGGGCGCTGACTTGGCAGGCGCGGGAGGGGAGCCCACCAGTCGGATCGGGAAAGCCGGTGTCGTAGGCGCCGGGGTGATGGGTTCCGGCATAGCGGAGGTCCTGGCGGCGGCAGGCATCGATGTGATGATGGTCGATGATGCCCCCGGAAAGGCGGCGGCGGCCATCGAGCAAATCGCGTCGCGTCAGCGCGCCAGGGCAGCCGCCGGCAAAGTCAGCTCGGAGGTAGTCGAGAAGCTGCTCGCCCATATCGAACCTGCCGAAACACTTGGGCGACTGGCAGGCGCCGATCTGGTGGTGGAAGCTATTGTCGAACGTCTCGAGCCCAAACGTCAGCTCATCGAGGCGCTGGAGACAATCGTCAGGCCGGACGCCATCATCGCGACCAACACCTCTTCGCTGTCCGTCACGGCGATCGCTTCCGCGGCCAAGCGACCTGAGCGGATTGCCGGCTACCATTTCTTCAATCCCGTGCCCGTGATGAAACTGGTCGAGGTCGTCTCAGGAGCTCACACGGCGCCTGAGGTGGAGCACACGCTGGTCGAGCTTGCGGCCCGCTTCGGCCACCGGCCCGTCGTCGCCAGCGACACGCCCGGCTTTATCGTCAATCACGCCGGCCGCGCCTTCGGCACCGAGGCCCTGGCCATGCTGCGGGAGGGCGTGGCCTCGATCGCCGACATCGATGCGATCCTGCGCGACGCCGCCGGCTTCAGGATGGGCCCCTTCGAATTGATGGACCTCACCGGGCTCGATGTCTCCCACCCGGTGATGGAGGGTGTCTACAACCAGTTCTATCAGGATCCGCGTTACCGCCCTTCCGTCATCGCGGCGCAGCGTGTGGCTGCGGGCCTGCTCGGGCGCAAGACCGGACGCGGCTTCTATGCCTACGACGGCAGCCGGCAAGCCGTTCCGCCCGCATCGACACAGCCGGCGGAGACCGCCGGGATTCCGGATCGCGTCACCGTTCTGGCCGACAATGACACCGGCGAAATGCAAAAACTGGTCGCGTCGGCCGGCGCCACTGTTTGCGGTCTCCAGGATCAGGCGCTAGGGCGGGACGGCCTCATCCTCGTAGGGTTGGAGGGGCACGATGTCGCCGGCGCCGCGATGCGTCTTGGCCTCTCATCTTCACTATGCGTCGGGTTCGATCCCTATTTCGGCCTGGACCGTCACGTCACGCTCGTCGCGTCGGCGGCGACATCCGATACGGCCAGGAGCGCCGCCCTCGCGCTTGCCAAAAGCGCCGGCCGCAAGGCGACCCTGGTGAGCGATAGTTGCGGCGCGGTCTGCCAGCGCGTGGTCGCGATGATCGTCAATATCGGCAGCGAGATCGTCGAGCAAAAGATTGCATCGGCGGCGGATGTGGACGCCGCCGTACGGCTGGGGCTCGGCTATCCCCACGGACCTCTGGAGTGGGGCAACAAGCTCGGCCCTGCCCGCATTCTGCGCATCCTGGATACGATCCATGACCGCACCCGGGATCCTCGCTACCGCGCAAGTCTTTGGCTGCGACGGCGCGCCGAATTGGGGCTTGCGCTGGAAGAATAGGCTGCCGGAAGGAGACGATTTGGCCCTAACGGTTTGGGCAGTTCAGCACTTCCGCGCGCTGAACTGCCCGTGCCAGGCGCCTTGCATCAGCTCGAAATGTAGGACCGATCAAATCCGGCTGTTTTGATCAGTCCCGGAAGATCGTGCAACTCGACGACCCCGTAACGGAATGAGGCCAGGGCGGTCTGTCGCAACGTTTTCAACACGCGACTCACATGCACAGCCGAAAGTCCCAATGCATCGGCCAGTTCGCCCTGGGTCAGCGGGCATTCAAAGCGGGCCGGATAGCTCGTTGCCGATCGATGTGAGCGGCAGGCCAGTTCGAGAAGGAAATGGGCCGTGCGCTCAACGGCACCCCTTCTGCTGACGCTTGCTAGGTGTTCCGCAACCCTTGAATATCGATCCGCCTCAGCCCGCAGGATTGCTTCGCAGATGGACTGCGGATAACGCGCAGAACATGTACGGACGGGGCCGGCCAGCTCAATCGCGATAACGTCCGAGAGGGCCGTCACCGTATCGCCCGCTTTTCCGGCGAACTCGATCACCGCAATTTCGCGAGGAAGCGCAAAATCGACGATGAGACGTGAGCCATTCGGCAATGTCTTCGCAAATGCCGCCCAGCCGGCGATCATAATCAGAATAGAGGATTTGGTGTGGTATTCGCCTGCAATAGTCGCGTTGGCCGCATAGGTGCGGCGCACGGCTCCTGGCAGTACAGAGATTCCCCTTTCCCAGCTTGCGTCAGCAAGCGTGGGTCCTTTCACCAATCCAACTTGCTTCGATAAGTTCATTTCCCCGAATCGCCCAAGCCCATGATCCACCCCCCCGGGTCAACCTGAAGCTGCAACTATCGACTAGGCAAAAAGTTCCATCTGTCACCTCATCCGAATTGCAGCGCAGTCTACCACCTTTTGGTACAACCCTACACCCTTGGTATATTAAAGTCGCTCAGGCAGCACAGCTTTGGCTTGCAGCGCACGATGACTTCGGAACAACAACTCGTGCCGCACCGATGCCAAGCAGCATGCCGCGGCGTGCCCGCATGCCGTCGAAATGCAGGCCCCACCGCACCGATCCCGCATACTGCGCCCGACAGTATCGTCTGGACCATCGCAAAGCCCCCGGCGAGAGGCCGGCAGGATCTCGTCGGAGCAAGGACATTACGCGCGACGCCGCGGATGCAGTGAAAAGTTGAACCGCGCTGCTGAGACTCGGTCCGGACAGGCCGCCCGGGAATCTGCCGCCGCAAAACCGATCCTTGTCTTCGAACCTTTGTTGTCAGGGGCTCCCACCCGACGATGAGGCAAAATTGCGCCCTACCGATTGCGTTGACGCCGGAGCCGCGGATTCCGGTCGCGGACCGGGCGCTTGCAGCTCTTGCCAAGGCGGCCCTGGGATATATCGCGTCTCGTTGTCTGGATTGTCCGTCGCGCCGACCGCGACGGTTTGCACCATTGCTCCGGCTTCCGGCCTCCGGCGCGAACGCCTGACGCTGTAGGTCTGTCGCCGCTCCTCGGCGACTTCCAGGCCGTCTATTGCCGACGCGACCAATGCGAGGCGGTCCTCGATTTGCTTCATACGCCTCCAGGTGGAAAGCAAGGCCAATGAAACGAGGACGCAATAGGCGAGAAGGGCGGCGACCGCTCCCGCCCAATTCTCGATACCCAACAAAAGCAACATGACAGTGCCGATAATGACGGCAAGGGTCCCGTAGCCCAGCTGCCGGCCCTTAAGAAGAAGCATCAGCGGCAGGGTTGCCGCCAGCAGAAGAATGACCCCGGGACCGTCGAGCACCCAACCTGCAAAACTCGGAACGACTTCGCTATAAGTGTCCATGTCAACCTCAGAACTGCCGAGGCCGGCCGCTTCTCTCATCGTCAGGAGCATCCTTGACGATCGTAGCGTTGTAGTGGACCTCCCTGAAGGGCGAGAGGAAGGTGTCTCGGCGACTTCTTAAAGCTCGGAGAGGCATACGGGGTAGACCAGATCGACCTTTAGCCGAGTTACTACTCAATAATGGTAATGGCGGCGATGTCCGCGAAGCTGATATGTTTCTGCCTTACCGGTGACGCGATCGGTGAGTGGGCGCAGAAGAGCGATTTGGACATGTCGGCGGGACACCAACCCTTACGATTCATGCGTTTGAGAGCGCATAACAGCTAGCTGCCCGACCCATTTTGAAATGAACGCCATTCAGCCGACGCTGAAGGGCTGGGAGTTGTGCTGTCGATCGTGAGGATTCGGGAAATGGCCAGTCCAACTGATAATCCGAGGATGATTCGGGAATTCCTGCCCCTCGACGTCAGGGAAGTCTTCGATTTCTTTCTTCGTCGGTGGAAGCTGGTGTGCGGAATTGCCATCATCACTTTCACACTGTTTATGGCTGCCGCATATATTCTTCCAACAACATACACCGGCGTCTCTCAGATATTGCTCGACGCTCCGATCGACTATATGACTCCACAGGATTACTCCAATTCCGATTTTTCTGACAACCCAACATTCATTGAAAGTCAGATCGCTGTCTTGAGGTCTGCGTCACTTCTTCAGCAGGTCGTCGACAGCCAAAAGCTGACGGAAGACCCCAAGATAGGACCGGGGGCATTGATATGGCTCCAGAACGCGCTGGGAGTTTCGCGCGTCGGGCTTGGCAACGTCATTGAGCTTGATGTAGGCGCCTACGATCCGGAAAAAGCGGCATCGCTCGCGAACGCGATTGCCCAGGCCTATGTGGCAGATCGAATAAGGTCCCGTTACGAAGGGGTCCAGAAGGCCTCCTCGTGGCTCAGCGATCGGGCCGCCTATCTGCGAGCGGAGCTCAGCCGTTCGGAGCAAGCTGTCCAGAAGTTTCGGATCGATCACAATTTAGTGGCGACGCAGGCGGGCAGCTTGACTGACCAGCAGCTGTCCGAGTTGAACGTCGCCCTAATCAATGCGCGCGCCGAGCTATCCGAGAAACGTTCGCAATATCAGCAAGTTAGCAAGGTACAGGCTGCCGGAGGCGACATCCAGTCGATTCCGGACGTGCTGCAGTCGGTGGTGATTAACGCGCTCAGGGCTCAGCTCTCCGGAGTGACCCGGCGGGAAGCCGACCTCAAATTGAAGTATGGCGAGCGGCATCCCGAGGTCTTGTCCGCTCAGGCCGAGCGCCGCGACATCGAGGGACAGATCGCCGCCGAAGTCCAGCGCCTGATCGGCAATCTCAAGAACGAGGTCGACGCGGCCGAAGCTCGGGAGGCTTCTCTGGCTCGCGCCCTGGACTCGGTATCCAACCGCTCCGAAATCGAAGGTCAGGTTGGCGTCCAGTTACGCGATCTGGAGAGGATCGCGGCCGCGAACAAGGAACTCTTTGAGACGTTCCTGTCGCGCGCCAAGCTCACCGAGGAGAAATCCACCCTCCTCAACAGCGGCGTGCGTGTAATCACCGATGCCAGCGTTCCTGGCGCTCCGAGCTTCCCAAACAGGCCTCTTTTTGCGGCTTTGGGTGTGGTTTTCGGCATCTTCTTCGGGGGCGCCGGCGCCGTTCTGCGTGAACTCTTCGCTTCTGGCTTCATGGCAAAGAAGCAGATCGAGGAAGAATTGGCCGTTCCGGTTCTTGCGTCGATGCCAAGGATGTCAGGCTGGTCGAAAGACGTCCATGCTCAGCCTGTGGCCTATCTCGAGCGCAAACCGCTCTCCAGGTACAGCGAAGCGGTGCGGCGGCTTCGCCTCGGTATCCAGGCCACGCCGGAACTGGACCGTTCGCCGCGCCTGGTGCTCGTGACATCGGCGATGCCCGGCGAAGGCAAGACAACGCTGGCATTGAGCCTGGCTTGCTCGGCGGCTGCCGACGGCGAACGGGTTCTGGTCATCGACGCGGACTTGCGTCTTTCGGCCGCCACGGCCTTCTTCGGCATGGCTGACAAGGTCGGATTGGTCGATCTCCTGACCTTGCCGGTGAAGGCCGCAAACGCGATCCATCTGGACGAACGCTCGGGCATATCCATGCTGCCCGCAGGAGCAAGAACCCGCAACCCGCCTGCCCTTCTTGCTTCGGCGCGAATGCGCTCGCTGCTTGAAGAAGTTCGGGGAAAATTCGACACGGTGATCATTGACGCACCACCCGTCGGACCCGCGGCCGATGCCTCGATCCTGGCCAGGCATGTCGACAAGGTCGTCTTCGTCGTGAGGTGGCGGGAAACCTCGCGCGAGGCCGTTGCCGAAGGAATTCGACATCTTGGCGATCGGTCCAAGCTTGCGGGCATTGCCCTGACGATGGTGGACGAACCAAAGCTGCCCAGATACGGCCGTTACACGTCGCTCGAAAGCAGTGTCTCGGACAGTTACTACCTCAATTAGGGAAAGACACAGTATTGCGTCATGCTGCACACTAACTTCTGCAACAACGGTTTTCCTGACTCGGCGGACAAAAGTCACGGCGGCGAAGCTGCGCGCTGGTGCGTGGTCCAGACGCACCAGCATTCCGAGAGCCTTGCCGAGCGGCACCTGCTATCGCAGAACTTCCGGACCTATCTGCCCAAGCGCATGCGAACCGTCCGGCACGCCCGCAGGGTCAGGACCGTCTCCAGCGCGTATTTCGACTGCTATCTGTTCGTCTCCCTGGCTGTCCATCAGCAGAGCTGGTACCCGATCAACTCGACCGTGGGCGTCCGAAAGCTCGTCATGAGCAAGGGCATGCCGGTACCGGCGCCTTATGGGGTGGTTGAATCCTTGATATCGGCTACCGATGAGGACGGGATTTTGCACCCGGACATCCTGTTGAGGCCGGGCCAGAAAATCAGGATCATAGACGGGCCATTTTCGGACCAGCTCGGGGTACTTGATCATGTCGGAAGCGCCGGAGCGGTCAGAATCCTTCTCGACATCATGAACCGGTCTACTCCTATCACTATTGATCGGGACAAGTTGTCGATAGTGTCTTGAAACTACCCGGTGAGTTTTTACTCACCGCTTTCGTTACACAGATGCCGAAATACTCGGCAGGGAGTGATGAGTTGGCACCCAATTCACCCTCGGTGCGGTAGCCTGCGAAGGTGATGTCAGAACCTGCGGGCCGGCACTGAGACGATTGATCGTTCCACATCCCAGGAACACCAGCCCACCGAGGGGCTTGGACTTACCGCACGCCAGTTCCACGACGTTTCCGGCGACGACGAGCGAGTGACGCTCGCCCGCGACCAATCACGAGAAATCTCTTGCAAACACCACGCAAGTCCAAATCGGCAGCCTTCCCTCCGGCCGCGGCCGGAGACCTTCGGGATCGTCTGCAGCCGCAGCAGTATCGACGCTGGGCTACGGAGGCCAAGGCGGAGATCGTGGCGGAAACGTTGGCGCCGGGAGCGAATGTTTCAGCGTCGGCGAAGACTGTTGGCGCGGGCGCATTGGGCAGCCACTCAGGTGCAGCGCCGTATCAAACTGACGGAGACGCTCCTTTCAGGCCGATCGAAACGGCGCCGGCACTGCCGATTGCCAGCGAACTGTTTCGAGCACTCAATGAAGCTGGCGTGAGGTACGGAATTATTCAGGATCTCGCGTCCGTGCACGACGGATTTGCCGGCCGGGATGATCTGGATGTCCTTTTGGACAAGCATGACTACCCGCTCTTCTGCTCTATCGTCTGTCAATTGCACGGCCGGCGCGGCGTGAGCCTCTCCTGCTACGATAATGTCTGTGCCGGCAGAGAAGACTGGTTCCTGCCTGACTTCACGCATGGCCGCTATCTCCATCTCGACATGCATATCGGTGCCCGCGTCGGCCGGGAATTTCGCAAGCGCTATCCGGCTTTCGATTATGCGGCGATCACGCGATGGGAGGCGATTTGCGTCGACGGAGTATCGGTTCCGGTGGTCTCTCCCGAAGACGAGCTTCGAATAGCGATTGCCCGCTTCGCCTTCCGCGCCTCGGCGCTTCCATGGAGGCAATGGATCACCCTCGACGAGGGTTGGAAGCAGCACTTTGCGCGCCTGCCGTCCACGTCGGACGAGCACGGCTTGCAGGTCGTCGACTGCACGTTTGACGGCGCAAGAACGGTGCGCTGCAGGTTCCTGCAAAGCGCCGACGGCTTGGCCGCCCACCGCGGAGATCTGGCCAGGCTGCGGCGTTCGATCCGGAAAATGTGTGGTTACACGGGACGCCCCCCTATCGCCGATGCGGCGGTGCATCTCGTGCGCAAGACCTGCTATCTCGCCCTGAGATCCCTCCACCGCTTGCTGCCGGGGCGCTTTCCACCGAAGAGACGGCCCGCAGCTGGTGGATTCGTGGTGGCCTTGATAGGTCCCGATGGCATGGGCAAGAGCACTCAGGCTGCCCGGCTGAGGCAGATATTCGGGTGGAAATTCGGGTGTGCCCAAGTCTATGTCGGAACTGGCGATGGCAATGGATGGCGGCTTCGCAAGGCATTGCAGACCGTCGTCTCTCCCCATAGACGGCGCCTGAAGTCCTTGGCCCAGAACGATGGCAGCGATTCCTCCGGCCGGGCTTGGTCGAAGGGAGGACTTGTCGCTGCCGCGTTGGCGTTTTGGGCGGTTTTGATCGCGTTTGAGCGATACGCTGTGGTGAAACGCGCACATCGATGGTCGACGCGCGGCATGATCGTCATTTGCGACCGGTGGCCGCAGGCGCTCGGCAGGGGATATCTGGACGGGCCGACCATTCCCGCTCGCCTGTTCTCCGTCCCAGGCCTGTCAGTTCTCGCCCGGCTTGAGCAGCGACTCTACGAGAAGATGGCGGAACGCCGCCCACACCTCGTTTTGCACCTCGTTTCAGACTTTGCGGTCTCCGAACAGCGAAAGCCCGGGGACATCAGGAAAGAAGCGTTCGACGCGCGGCTATCGCTGATGGCGGAACTGCGGGCGAAGGACAAGGATATCCGGACCGTTGACGCCAGCGCCGGCATAGAGGCCGTCGGCCAAAAGTTGTTCAGGCATATCTGGCTGTCTCTCTGAGAGGCAAATCGGGCGGTCCAACCGCCCCGCATCATCCCCGACGTGCAGCTTTTACGCGATCGCACCGAACCACAGGCGAGCCCGGCCCGTGCCCCGAAAGCCGCGGAAGGCGCCCGGCGATACTCCCGCTCGATCCCCTCGATCTCCCGCCGCTTCGGATTTCATGTCCCTGAGGTACAAGCAAATGAAGATCGTCCATGTGATCACCAGACTGCTTCGAGCCGGCTCCGAGGAGAACACGTTGGCTTGCTGTCTCGCTCAGGCGCGGCACGGCCATGAAGTGCTGTTGGTTCACGGCGCGGAATACGACCCAAGGTTACGGGCATCCCTTGCCGGAGCCCTGCGAGTGGTGACGCTGGAAAAACTCATCAATCCGATCTCGCCATCCCGCGACGTTTCCGCCTTAAGGCAGCTCACCCGCCTTATGCGTGATTGGCGGCCCGACATCGTGCACACCCATCAAAGCAAAGCCGGCATTGTCGGCCGCCTCGCTGCCAAGGAAGCCAATATCCCCGGCATCATACACGGTGTCCACATCTTGCCTTTCGTGCATGTCGGCCGCGGGCAGAGGCTGGTGTTCCTGGCCGCCGAACGCCTGGCCGCGAGGTTCACGCGCGCTTTCATCGATGTCAGTCAGGCTATGCGCGACATCTGCATCGCCAATCATCTGGGCAGCCCCGATCAGCACCATGTCGTCCATTCCGGCTTCGATCTGGCACGCTTCGCGAACGCGCGGTGGCCGCAAGATCCGCATCTGCTCCTGGGGACGGCTGCCGGGGAGCCAAAGCCGCCGGTGGTCCTGATGTTGGCCGCGCTGGAACCGAGAAAACGCCACGTCGAGTTCATTGAGGCATTCGGCAAAGTCGTTGACCGAGTTCCAAACGTGCGACTGCTCCTCGCCGGTGACGGACCGGCGCGTTCGGACGTTGAATCGGCGATTGAACGATCCCGGTTCGCAAACAACATTCGCATGATCGGCTACCATAGCGAGCCCGAACGACTGATCAGTCTGGCGGACGTGTGCGTGCTGACCTCGATGCGAGAGGGATTGCCTCGCGTCATGATGCAGTATTTGGCCGGCGGTCGAGCCAGCGTGGTCTCGCATTTGCCGGGCGTGGAAGAGGTTGTCCGCCATGGCGTGAACGGAATTGTGACCCCGGCCGAGGATGTGGGCGCCGCGGCGGCGGCTGTCGCCGGTCTTCTCGAGAACCAGCAGCACCGCACTCAACTGGCCGACGGCGCGAAACGCACCGACCTGTCGTCCTGGGGGCTGGACGCCATGTGCGAAAGCGTCGAGCAGATTTATCAATCGGTGCTCGAGCCCGCCCCTTCGGCCGCGAGGCCAAACGAGGCGAGAATTCGCGACCGCCTCGCCGGGCAAACCTTCGGGCTGCACGGATTTTGATCAGCCTTCGCTGCTCCGATGGAATTCGGAATGCAGGCTTACTTCTCGAACCATAGGAAGAACCTCTTGTCACGCTCCCGCCGGCGAATGTCGACGGGCCCCGATGGCAGCAGGCTAGACAACCGGAGTACCGACGATGCGTATGCGTATTGACCAGCAATTTCCTCCCAAGCCTCTGCGGATGAAGGGCTGGTGCCGACGGCTAGTTTCCAACTTCGAACCCACGGTCGGCAGCATGCTCGCAATGATCGGTGGACTTGCCGTTGCCATTGTACTGCTCACCGCAAGTGCATCGCGCGCGGATGGATACACCTTCGACACCGGTGACATCCTGCGTGTGTCCGTGATCGGCGAACAATCCTATCCGCTGGAGGTCGTGGTCGATGATCGGGGCTCGATCTCACTGCCAATGTTGGGTGATATCAAAGCGCGCGGCCTGACCACCGTTGCCCTCTCGCAGGCCATCCAGCAAGCATTTCAGCAGCAGAAGCTGATCCTCCAGCCGTTCGTGAAAGTGGAGATCGGACAATACCGGCCATTTTTTATCTCCGGAACGGTGGCCCACCCCGGATCCTATCCGTTTCAACCCGGAATAACGGTTCGCCATGCACTCGCTATAGCAGGCGGGTTTCGCGCCAGCGCTGTGGGCAACACGGAGCCCGCCCTGGAAATAGCTGATCTGCGAAGCGCGCGTTCAAACCTGGCGCTTGAAGAATATCGCCTGAAGGTCCGTCTTGCTCGGCTCCAGGCGGAAAATCGACTGGAAAAGTCCTTCGTCGCTCCTCCCGATTCGCCGGTCGAGTTTGGCGGGCAATTGATTGACGGCATCATCGCGTCTGAACAGCAGCAGTTGGACGCCCGGCTTGCCGCGTATCGGGATGACGTTTCCTACCTGGAGGCCTCGCTGGATCGGGCGAAGAAGGAAGCGGCCATGCTAGCCGCGGCCAGGGAAGAACGTGAAAAGACCGCGAACATCCAACTGCAAGAACTACAGTCTGCCCGGTCTCTGCGGGAAAAGGGTTTGATAACGAACTCGAATGTGTTGACGGCGGAACGAGCACATACCAGCTATCGGGCTGAACTGGCGCAGACGGAATTGCAGCAGGAACAGGCGCAGCAGGCGATGCTGAACGCTGAAAGCGAGCTGCGAAAGAAGCACCAAAGTCACGAAATGGAATTGATCGGCCAGACCCAGGACGCGCAAGTTGAGCTCGGAAAAATCCAAAGTCAAATCAGATACGTGGCCGACAAGCTTCTCTTTATCTTCACTTACGGCGAACAGAGAACCTTCGACGACCTGCAGGGCTCGGTGAGGATTTCCATCTTCAGGCGCGACCAGAAGATCGCCCACGACATCGTCGCCGATCAAAACACGGAAGTGAGAGCTGGCGACGTCATCGAGGTTTCCGTCGTGGCCAACAAGGGGTTCTACGCTCCGGACTCTGGTACCTCTCCCAAAGTGCAAAATCCGGCCGTCCAGCGCAGCATGGTCGGCCAATAGAGCAGCAGATATCTTCGGAATTTTGACGTGATCTTTGGCACAGTATTGACGGCCTTTGGAGCGCGTCCCCGCCGGGCGAATTTCCATGCCAAGACGAAGCAGCGGCCGCCAAAGCGCCCCCGCACAACTGCGCGCCGCAAGAAGTCGAGCAAGGCCCCGCGCCGCCGCCTCATCGTCCGACTTCCCGCTGCAATCCTGCTCCTTCTCGCCGCCGCGCTTGCGGGTGCGGAGTTTCTGCCACGCTTTGTTGATCTCGCCAGGGTTTCGCAGACGCGACCCTGGACGGACCTCGTGGCTGGCTGGCGCTATTTTTCCGATCCGCGGGCCTTGCTAGCCGGTCCGGGTGCCCTCCAGGTTTTCGTGGCGGTCGCGGCCCTTGGTCTGCTCATGGCAGCCGTCCGCAGCGCAAGGCGGAGACGAAGAAACGACTTGCCCGGCGCATTCGCGAACGCCGGCGCCCCGTCCTCGACCAAGGAACCGGCGCCCGGCTCCGAACTGGCCAGTTCGTTGCGCTCCTGCAAGGCAGCCTTCGCGGGCGTTGCAGTTTTCAGCGGCGTGAGCAACATCCTCATGCTGACCGGCGCAATGTTCATGTTGGAGGTCTACGACAGGGTGCTGCCGAGCCGCAGCGTCCCCACTCTGATCGCCATGGCAATACTGGCCGGCGTTCTGTTTGCCGGGCAGGCGGTCATCGACCTCGTGCGCGGCCGCATCATGAACCGGATCGGTGCTGAGTTGGACGAAGCGGTTGGGGGACGCGTATTCACCGCCGTTTCGAAATTGCCCCTGTACATCGGCCAGCAGGGAGATGGATTGCAGCCGCAACGCGATCTCGACAACATCCGTACTTTTCTGTCGAGTGCCGGGCCTGGCACCCTGTTCGATCTTCCCTGGCTGCCCTTCTATCTGGCGATCATCTGGAGCCTTCATCCGACCCTCGGGACAACCGCCGCTTGCGGCGCGTTGGTGCTGGTGACGCTGACGGTCGCGACGGAGATCCTCACGCGCAGACCGATGGGCGCCGCGGTTCAAAGCAGCGTGAGGCGCAACAGCTTGGCCGAGGCCAGCCGCCGCAACGCGGAGGTGCTTCAGGCGATGGGCATGGGCAGGCGCCTGCACGACCACTGGCGCGAAGCGAGCCGCGAACATCTTGCGCTGCAACAGCGTGTCAGCGACATCGTTGGCGGTTTCGGCAGTTTCGCTCGCGCGTTGCGACTGATGCTTCAGTCGGCGATGCTGGGTGTGGGCGCCTGGCTCGTGATCGAGGGCGAGGCGACCTCCGGGATCATCATCGCCGGCTCCATCCTTGTAGGCCGTGCGCTGGCGCCCGTCGATCTTGCCATCGCCCATTGGCGCAACTTCGTCGGGGCGCGACAGAGCTGGAGCAGGCTGAGCAAATTGCTCGCCCGGTTGCCGCAGGACGCTCAACCGATGGCGCTTCCGGTGCCCGGGTCGAAGTTGACTGTGGAGCGCATCGCGATCGGTGCGCCGGGCGCGCAACGCATCATCGTGCAAGGTGTGGAATTCAGCCTGGATGCCGGCTCGGTGCTAGGCATCATAGGACCAAGCGGTTCCGGCAAATCGAGTCTGGTTCGCGGGCTGGTCGGCGCATGGCGACCGTTGGCGGGCCGTATCAAGCTGGACGGTGCCGCTCTCGACCAGTGGTCGTCGGAGCGGCTGGGCCGCTACATAGGCTACCTTCCGCAAGACGTCGAACTGTTCGCGGGAACGGTTGCCGACAATATCGCGCGCTTCGATCCCGGGCCGGACCCGCAGGCCATTGTCGCAGCCGCCCGCGCCGCGGGCGTCCACGAGCTCATCATCGGTCTCCCCAATGGCTACGAGACGCAGATCGGAGAGGGCGGAGCCGCGCTTTCAGCCGGCCAGCGTCAGCGCATTGCGCTGGCGCGCGCGCTCTATGGCGATCCGTTCCTGGTGGTCCTCGACGAACCCAACTCCAATCTCGATGCCGAAGGTGAAATAGCGCTTGCCGCGGCCATCCTCGCAATCAAGGCCCGCGGCGGCATCTTAGCGATCGTGGCGCATCGGCCGAACATTCTCAGCACAGTGGATTTCCTGCTCGTGATGAAAGAAGGCCAGACGCAGATGTTCGGCACCAGGGAAAGCGTTCTGTCGACATTCTTGCCCGCGCCACAGACCGTGACCGCAGGCCTGCAGCCGGTTTTCAAGCTCACTCCGACACCGCGTTGATGGCTGACCCGGATTGGAATGGGGAAATGACAGCTGCCCTTTCGAACGTGTCGCTTTTGAACCGACGGTCGATCCGTCGCAATCTGCTGGGCGGCACGACCATCGTCGCATTGCTCGTCGGCGGAATGGGAGTCTGGGCCGGGACGGTGGATATTTCGGGAGCGGTGATTTCGCACGGCACGGTGGTCGTCGACAGCAGCGAAAAGAAGGTTCAACACCCGACCGGCGGTGTGGTCGGCAAGATTTTTGTGCGCGACGGCGACCACGTCAGGGCCGGAGACGTTCTGGTCCAGCTCAGCGACACCGTTCCGCGTGCCAGCCTGGCCTACGTGACGAAGAACCTGGATGAGCTCTATGCGCGAAAATCCCGGCTCGAGGCCGAGCGTGACGGCAGCGAGCGCATCACGCTTGCTCCGATGCTTGTCGCGAGAATGAACGACCCTGAGATAGCTGCCACGGTGGCGAGCGAACAGCGGCTGTTCGAGCTTCGTCGAACCGAGGTGTCTGGCAACAAGGCGCGCCTGCGCGAACGCATCGAGCAGTTCGGGAAGCAGATCGAAGGCTATTCGGCGCAGGAATCGGCAAAGACGAAGGAGATCAAGCTGATCAACGACGAGCTCGTCGACATACGCAGTCTTGTCGAAATGAAACTCACCCTCAAATCGAAGCTGACCGAATATGAACGTGAGGCAACGCGCATCGAGGGTGAGCGGGCGCAACTTGTGTCGAGCATTGCGCAGGCAAAGGGAGCGATCGCCGAAATCGAGCTGCAGATCCTGCAGCTGGACAAGGAGTTTTCCAGCGAGACCGGGAGCGATCTGCGCGATGTCGAGGCCAAGATCGCCGAGTTCGAGGAGCGCAAGGTCGCCGCCGAGGACCAGCTGTCGCGCATTGATATTCGCGCCCCCGCCAGCGGCACGGTCCATCAATCCGCAGTCCATACCGTTGGCGGCGTGATTGGCGCGGGGGATCCGATCATGCTGATCGTGCCCGACACCGATGCTCTCGCGGTCGAGGTAAAGGCCGCACCTCAGGACATCGATCAGCTCTCGATCGGTCAGCGCGCGCTTCTTCGCTTCACGGCTTTCAACGTCCACACCACGCCCGAAACGGAAGGTATGGTCTCCATGATCGCGGCAGACGTGACGCGCGATCAGCATACCAACGAAATCTACTACACGGTGCGCATCACCCCCGACCCCCACGAGCTGAAGAAGCTTGGAGCGCTCTCGCTGGCGCCCGGCATGCCGGTGGAAGCGTTCGTACGGACTGGCGACCGCAAGGTGCTCTCATACCTGATGAAGCCTTTGACGGACCAGATGATGCGTGCGTTCAGAGACCAGTAGCAGCGCGTTGTCGTGCGCATCCGTGCATCCTGGTTGACCTTTAGCGATAGGGGCTTGTCATGACGACAGCAGAGTTGAAACCTCCGATTTTTCTGATTGGCAACTACCGGTCGGGCACCACCATCACGCAGAAATTGATCGGGCTGCACCCGGATGTCGTCACCTGGTACGAGCCAAAAACATTGTGGCTCTATGCCGATCCGGCGCGCCGGCATGACGAATTTGTCAAAGCCGATGCCAGCGAGAAGGTCGTGCGCTACATTCGCAACCGGTTCCTCGACTATCAGCTGCGGAACGGCAACCGGCAAATCATGGAAAATACGCCCGCCAACGTCTTGCGCGTGCCATTTATCCACCAGATATTCCCAGAAGCTATATTTCTATATATTACAAGGAATCCGTTTTCCTATATAAGCTCCATGGAACTTAAGTGGCAGCGCGCAAAAAGTTTCAAAGGTCTTCTGCGACTATTGAAAGAAACGCCGGCCACACAAGTCCATTACTACGTGGGAGACGTCGTAAAGCAGATAGTCGCCAAGAGGATATTACACAGAAAATACACGTCGATCTACGGACCGCGCTACAAGGGAATAGATCGGGATTTGCAGGAGCATCAAAAATTGACAGTGATCGCGCGCCAGTGGGCGCGCGGCAATCGAATGGCCCGAGAGGATCTCGCCAGGCTGGGCGAAGGCCGCGTGCTGTCGTTTCGCTATGAGGATCTGATACAGGATCCCGAGTTGGTCTTGCGCCGTATCTATGAACATTGCGGGCTGCATTGCTCTGACGACATCCTTCGCGTGGCGAAGGAGATGATCGATCCCGGCCGCCAGCAGAAGTGGCTGCGCCTGGATGCGAACGAACTGGCGGCGATCATCCCCGAGGTGCGGGATGAGATGGGATTCTACCGCTACGAGATCCCCCCGTCCCTTCTCGTCGGGCATGGCTCGCGGCCCACGCGGGCGCCGTTGGCGTTTCAGCATGGCCATCCGAATATCCCCTCCCCCCGCTGAGCGGTTCCGGGGAGATGCATGGCCGCCCTTCTTTGGTCGGTCGAGTAAGCAAGGCGGCATGTGGAGATTGGCGTGAGCGACATCCGGCGCGGGCTGGCAAAACGCAGTGTCGTAGGCATGTTCTGGACGGGCCTGTCCATGGGCGCCTTGGCGGTTGCCGAGCTTGTCGCCCTCGTCCTCCTGGCCCGGTTGCTCTCGCCCAACGAGTTCGGTCTCTACTCCGCGGCACTGATCGTCATCAAGTTTTCGGCCATCTTCCAGGGCCTCGGCATCACGCCTGCGATCGTGCAGCGACCTGTACTGGAGGAGCGGCATCTCCGGGTCGGATATACCCTGTCGCTCTTCCTTGGGCTTACCGTAACCGCTCTGGTATGGGCGTTGGCACCCGCTATTGCCGGTCTTCTTCGCCTGCCCGAGCTCACTCCGATCGTGCGTGCGGTCTGCTTCATCTTTCTTTTCCAAGGAGCCTCCATGGTGGCCCTGGCCTCGGCCCAGCGTGCCTTGCGGTTCCGTTGGCTCGCGCTTGTCGACGCGGTCGCTTTCGCCATCGGCTACGTGGTCGTCGGTCCAGTGCTGGCTTGGCTCGGCTTCGGTATCTGGGCACTTGTCGCAGCGATCCTGGTCCAGCAGTTGTTCCGCACGATCGTGCTGCTCGTCGGCCAGCGGCACCCGATGCGGCCGTTGCTCGAGCGGAGCGCGATTTTCGAACTGCTCTATTTTGGCGGCGGCTTCACCATTGCGCGGGTCTGCAACTACCTTGCCACTCAGGTGGACAGGCTTGTCGTGGGCCGCTATCTCGGCGCCGATGCGCTCGGTGTCTACGGTTTGTCGTCCCAACTCATGACCACTCCGGCGGTGATCGTCGGCCAGGTTCTCGATCGCGTGCTGTTCCCCACCATGGCGCTGGTCCAGGAAGAGCCCGTCAGGCTTGCGCGCGCTTATCGCAGCGCGGTCGCCGGTTGCAGCCTGCTTGTCCTGCCGGCCAGCGTGGTGGTGGCGATCGTCGCACCCGAATTGGTTCGGGTCATTCTCGGACGGGGCTGGGAGGGCGTGGTCGGCCCCCTCCAGATCCTGGCGTTCAGCATGCTGTTCCGCACGAGCTACAAGCTTAGCGATTCCGTCTCGCGGGCAACCGGAACGGTTTACGCCCGGGCCTGGCGCCAGGCTGTTTTCACCGTCGGGGTCTGCATCGGAGCCTTCATAGGGCAATTCTGGGGCGTGGAAGGGGTGGCGTTCGGTGTCGGCCTGGCATTCGGGGCCAATTTCTTTCTCATGGCGCAGCTGAGTCTCCGCGTGACCGGGATGACGTGGGCAAATTTCTTCCTTGCGCACCTGCCTGGCGTCGCGCTCGCCGGCGTTGTCGGAACCGGTATCTGGGCGTTCGTGGACTGGCTTCGCGCCCTCCATCTATCGCCTCTTCCGCTGCTCATCGATACGGCATTGCTGGCCTCTGTGGGGGGCTTGCTGTTGTGCTGGCTCCTGCCGTCGCTGTTCCTTGGGCGGGAAGGCCTGTCACTGTTGCGCCTGCTCGCGGCAGTCGTGCCCGCATGGCCAAGACTGAGGCAGGCAACAGACTGATCAGCGGCGGAACTCGAGGTCAGTTCCCAGGATCACGTTCTTCACGCGCAACGACGCCATCGCCTTGCTCGATCATGGGCTCAGCCTGACGCCCGATCGGGCACCGGGAGATTCCGTCGTTGCGGAGGAAATTTACGAGAGGAGACCGACTATGGCTGAACTATTCGAAGCGCGGCTGGCGGCCGCGGGCGATGATGTCGAGGAGAAAGGTTCCGGCTCGATTTCGACCAATGTCGACGATCTGGAACTGGGCTTTGCCAGCACGACCCGCCAGACGGTCGGCCTACGCTTCACCGGTATCGATATCCCGCAAGGCGCGATCATCACCAGCGCCTACATCCAGTTCCAGGCCAATGAGGTGAAGACCGGCGCGACCTCGCTGGTGATCAAGGGCCAGGACACCGACGACGCAAGCGCCTTCACCAGCACCAGCTTCAATGTATCGTCACGGGCAACGACCGACGCGTCGGCGACTTGGACGCCGGCCCCGTGGACCACGGTGGGCGAGCAGGCCCTGGCCGAGCGCACGCCCGACCTGACGGCTATCGTCCAGGAGATCGTCAGCCGCTCGGGCTGGGCGGCGGTCAACGATATGGCGTTCCTGATCACAGGCACCGGCACGCGCACAGCCGATTCCTACGAGTACAATCCGACCAGCGCGCCGCTGCTGCACATCGAATATGTCTTGCCCGGATCCGGAAGTCCGGTGGCCTTCAACACGCCTGCCGATGCCGATCCCACTGCCAACCAGATCGCCGAGCTCGCCGCGGCGGGAGCGCCGACCGGGATCACCGCTTCGGCCACGGATCCCGACGCCGGTGCGACCGTCACCTACAGCCTCAACGACTCGCGTTTCGACATCAATGCCAATACCGGCGTCATCACGCGCTCGGGCACAGGCACGCTCGACTTCGAAACCCAGTCGTCCATCAATCCGACGGTGACGGCAATCTCTTCCGACGGCAGCACCGCCACCACGAGCTTCACCCTCGATGTCCTCGACAGCCCGGAGCCGATCGCGTTCAACACGCCGCCGGATGCCAACACCGCGGCCAACCAGATCGGCCAGAACGCTGCCGCCGGCACCGCCGTCGGCATCACCGCTTCGGCCACGGATCCCGATGCCGGCTCGACTGTCGCCTACACGATCGACGACACGCGGTTTGCCATCAGTTCCAGCACCGGCGTCATCACGCGATCAGGTACCGGCACGCTCAACGCCCAGTCCGAGCCGTCTGTGAACCTCACCGTCACCGCCACCTCGTCGGACGGGAGCGTCGTCACGCACCCCTTCACCGTCGCCGTCACAGCCGGCCAACAGCCTGTGGCCTTCAACACTCCGCCCGACTCCAACCCCGGTGCCAACCAGATCGCCGAGCTCGCCGCGGCGGGAGCACCCACGGGCATCACCGCTTCGGCCACGGATCCCGATGCCGGCTCGACGGTCACCTATAGCCTCAACGACACGCGCTTCGCCATTGATGCCAGCACCGGCGTCATCACGCGCTCGGGCACAGGCACGCTCGACTTCGAAACCCAGTCGTCGATCGACCTGACGGTGACGGCAACCTCTTCCGACGGCAGCACGGCCAACAAGGTCTTCACCCTCGCCGTCCTCGACAGTCCGGAACCGGTTGCGTTCAACACGCCACCCGATGCCAACACCGCGGCCAACCAGATCGTCCAGAATGCTGCCGCCGGCACTGCCGTCGGCATCACCGCCTCGGCCTCGGATCCCGATGCCGGCTCGACGGTCACCTACAGTCTCACCGACCCGCGCTTTGCCATCAATCCCAGCACCGGTGTCATAACACGCTCGAGCACCGGCACGCTCAACGCCCAGTCCGAGCCGACGGTAGCGCTCACGGTCACCGCGACCTCGTCGGACGGCAGCACCAACACCCACGCCTTCAATGTTGACGTCACCGGCGGCAGCACGCCTGGGACTTTCGAGGCCAGGGTGGCGGCCGCGGGCGACGATGTCGAGGAGAAAGGTTCCGGCTCGATTTCGAGCAACGTCAGTGATCTGGAACTGGGCTTTGACGGCTCTACCCGCCAGACGGTCGGTCTCCGCTTCACCGGTATCGATATCCCGCAAGGCGCGATCATCACCAGCGCCTACATCCAGTTCCAGGCCAACGAGGTGAAGACCGGCGCGGCCTCGCTGCTGATCAAGGGCCAGGACACCGACGACGCAAGCCCCTTCACCAGCACCAGCTTCAATGTATCGTCACGGGCAACGACCGACGCGTCGACGGCTTGGACGCCGGCCCCGTGGACCACGGTGGGCGAGCACGTCCAGGCCGAGCGCACGCCCGACCTGACGGCTATCGTCCAGGAGATCGTCAGCCGCTCGGGCTGGGCAGCGCTCAACGACATGGCCTTCCTGATCACCGGCACCGGCACGCGCACCGCCGATTCCTACGAGTACAATCCCGCCAGCGCGCCGCTGCTGCACATCGAATATGTCTTGCCCGGATCCGGAAGTCCGGTGGCCTTCAACACGCCTGCCGATGCCGATCCCACTGCCAACCAGATCGCCGAGCTCGCCGCGGCGGGAGCACCCACCGGGATCACCGCTTCGGCCACCGATCCCGATGCCGGCGCGACCGTCACCTACAGCATCAACGATGCACGCTTCGCCATTAATTCCAATACCGGCGTCGTCACGCGCTCGGGCACAGGCACGCTCGACTTCGAAACCCAGTCGTCCATCAATCTGACGGTGACGGCAACCTCTTCCGACGGCAGCACCGCCACCAAGAGCTTCACCCTCGGTGTACTCGACAGCCCGGAGCCGATCGCGTTCAACACGCCGCCGGATGCCAACTCCGGGGCCAACCAGATCGGCCAGAACGCTGCCGCCGGCACTGCCGTCGGCATCACCGCTTCGGCCTCGGATCCCGATGCCGGCTCGACAGTCACCTACACGATCGACGACTCGCGCTTTGCCATCAATTCCAGCACCGGGGTCGTCACGCGCTCGGGCACCGGCACGCTCAACGCCCAGTCCGAACCGACGATCAATCTCCAGGTGACAGCGACGTCGTCCGATGGCAGCAGCGCCACGAGCACCTTCACTGTCAGCGTCACGGCCGGCCAACAGCCCGTGGCCTTCAACACTCCGCCCGACTCCAACTCCGGCGCCAACCAGATCGCCGAGCTCGCCGCGGCGGGGGCACCGACAGGGATCACCGCTTCGGCCTCGGATCCCGATGCTGGCTCGACGGTCACCTATAGCATCAACGACACGCGCTTTGCCATCAATTCCAGCACCGGTGTCATCACGCGTTCGGGCACAGGCACGCTCGACTTCGAGACTCAGTCGTCCATCAACCTGACGGTGACGGCGACCTCCTCCGACGGCAGCACCGCCAACAAGAGCTTCACCCTCGCCGTCCTCAACAGCCCCGAACCGATCGCGTTCAACACGCCGCCCGATGCCAACACCGCGGCCAATCAGATCGTCCAAAATGCCGCCGCCGGCACTGCCGTCGGCATCACCGCCTCGGCCAAGGATCCCGATGCCGGCTCGACGGTCACCTACACGATCGACGACTCGCGCTTTGCCATCAATTCCAGCACCGGCGTCATCACGCGATCGAGCAGCGGCACGCTCAACGCTCAGTCCGAACCGACGATCGATCTCCACGTGACAGCCACCTCGTCCGACGGCAGCATCGCCACGCACACCTTCACCGTCGGCGTCACCGCCACCCAGTTGCCGACATCCGTGACCTTGGCGCACACCATTCTGACTTCACAGTGGTCACCGCCGAGCCCCGACCCGACCGATATCGTCTATATCTCCCACCTCGGCAAGCTGCTGGTGACCGATAGTGAGGTGGAGGAGATGTCGATTTTCACCGGCAAGAATCTCTTCCAGATGAATCTGAACGGCACCCTGACGGGCACGCTCACCACCATCAATTTCTCGGATGAGCCGGCCGGGGTCACCTACAATCCGGCGAACCACCATCTCTTCTTCTCGGACGATACCGGCACGAAGAGCGTCTACGAGTTGAACCCGGGCAACGATGGGCTTTACAACACCTCCGACGATATCGTGACCTCGTTCAGGACCGCCGCGTTCGGCAGTACGGATGCGGAGAGTATTGCCTATGACACAAACCGCGGCGTGCTCTATCTCGAGGATGGCACAACCCATAACATTTACACCATCGCTCCGGGCCCGAACGGCAGATTCGACGGCGTGCCAAGCACGGGCGGCGATGATGTCGTGACGAGTTTTTCTGAAGAGGCGCTCGGAACCCCTTCTGACGGGGGCATCGCGTATGATCCGGTCCACGACCTGCTTTACGTCATCGTGTCACGCACCTCCGTGGCAATGGTGACGCCAACCGGGGATCTGCTGGGCACACTCGACATCTCCGCCGCCAACGCGAAAAAGCCGGCGGGACTTGCCCTGGCGCCGAGCAGCGACGATCCGAGCCACCAAATGAGCCTCTATGTCGTCGATCGCGGCGTGGACAACGACTCGAATCCGACCGAGAACGACGGCAAGATCTATGAATTCCATTTTAACGATTGGCTGCTCGCCTGAACTGACTTCTCAGGCTTTTGGCTCACCGGGCGAATAGATCAGCGGCCGGCGACAGTCGAGGCATCCGCTCGGGACCGACATGCCAGCGTCGATCACCCGTTGCAACGTCAACCCGCCATGTTGGTGGTTCAAGCGGGGTTCGACCTTTGGCTGAATTTCAATTTATTAGCAGATGCGAATATATTCGGTCGCCGGTCATCTGTGTCTCCTGCCGGCCAAGGCCCGGTGGCCGCGCCCAAACGCCACACCCAAAGGCTACCGGGCCGCAACCCGTGCGATTCACGGCCTGGCATCAGGAATATGAGGTTGGCTACTTCGCTAGCAAATTCGGGCTCTCGATCCCTCAGGGGTCCGGGAACTGATCGCCAAGCATGGAAATGACCGCGAGACTTTAGAGCGTGAGGCAAAAGCGTTGGGCACTCAATGAGCCGCTCGACACGTTCAACGGCTCACTCGGTGACGCGCCATATTCGAAATTTTCGAGGTAACCTCGAAATTTAGCCCTGCATAGTCGCCGCTCGTTCACCACATCGCGGCATCGACGTTGAAGGCCCACCGTGGGCCCAATCTGATCCACGCCTAGGGCGACCCGCTCCGCCCGCGATCTGAGCTCACGGGCTCACGAATATTTGAGGACCCCTGACGAAGCCGGCGGCATATTTTAGGGACGTTGAATGTTCAACGCCCATGCGCAGACGAGCCCTACTGTCGGGGGAACAATCAAAAGCCGCACGAGCTCTATTGAGCTGGTCGCGAGTGCGGCTCGCTGCCAAAGCGCATATTAGCGAACCAACGGTCGTCGATTTCGAGAACGGGTCGAGGAACCCGAATCCACGCCATGTTGCCGCTATCCGCCAAGCCTTGGAGGATGCGGGAATTGCCTTTAGCCCCGAAGGGCCATTGCTAACTCGCTCTGAGATCCCGAACGGTGATCGACAGACGGACAATAGGATGTGGCGGCGGCGGCAGACGAAACGCACGCCCTAGAAACTTCACACTCCTTTGCGGCGAAGGTCTTTCGGGCTGATGTCTGGGGAATATGTTAGGGTAATGCGCTTGCCGCCGCAGACCGCGCATTTCATCTTGGGTCGAAGATCCCACTCCATAGCAGGAGCATCGGCGCCGAAGCGGTCGCGGAGCGCCGGCCGCGTTTCCGTGAGACGCCGAAACGCTCTGCGAGAAGCTTATTCTTCCTCGTCGAGGCGGTGCAGGATCTCGCGATAGCGGCTGCACACGGCGGGATCCGCATAGTAGTCCACTTCCGTCTCAACGATCTCGTCAAGGCCTAGTCCGGGAAAGTGTGCCTTGACCCTTGCCAGCACGTCTCGCGCCTGCCTGACCTCGCCGAGTTCGGAATGGCACACGATAACACGAATGAGCGACCACGGCGGTACACTCGCCATTTTCGCGTAGCAGGCCGTCGCCTCGCGATAGCGTCCAGCCGTCGTCAGGATGATGCCACGAAAATCGTCATACCATCCCACGGCGTATGGGTCTCGGCGCTGGGCTTCGTCTATTTCAACCAGCGCCTCATCCGGCCTGTCGGTGTAGTTCAGGTGGATCGCCCGGATACTGAGAATGAACGGATCGTTCGGATTGAGCGCCACCGCCCGGTCGAGACTGATTTCGGACTGCCTGAATTGGCGCAGGTACAGAAGCGCAAAGCCGCTGGCGAGGTGCGCATAGGCTTCGTTCGGGTCGAGCTGCAATGCGGTTCCTGCGATCTGAAGTCCGGAATGCAGGTGACCGGGATTGGTGGAGATCCAATAGAACTTGATGGACTCCACGAAGCCGAGCATAGCGTGGGCGGCAGCAAACTGCGGATCGAGCTTGACCGCCTGGCGCAGAAAGGGCTCCGCTTCGAGCGCGGTTTCATAGACGGCCGCGAGCTGCAGCGCCCGCAAGTAGAACTCGTAGGCCGACATGTTGCTCGTCGGCCTGGCCCTGGCGCGCGATGCAATCGCGGTTCTGGCCTGTCGGGCCAGGCGGGCCGCAATCATATGGGTGACTTCATCCTGGATGGCGAAGATGTCGTCGAGTTCCCGGTCGTAGTGCTCGCCCCAGATATGAGCCATGGCGGACGCGTCGGTCAGTTGCACGGTGATCCGCACGCGGTTCTTCATCTTCCGCACGCTGCCTTCGACGACGTACTGGACGCCAAGGTTCTTTGCCACCTCGGCCAGATCATTCGCCTTGCCGCGGAACTGGAAGGAGGAGTTTCGCGCAATGACCAGGAACTCCTTGAACTTGCCCAGCTCAGCGATGATGTCCTCGGTGATTCCGTCGCTAAAATAGTCCTGCTCCGGGTCGCCGCTCATATTGTCGAAGGGGAGTATGGCGATGGAGGGCTTCGACGGTGCCGCAGTGTCTGCCGCAGCCACGAAAGGCCTGGGGCCAGCATATTTATAGCCGCGACCATGCACGGTTGCGATCATCTCGGCAGGCAAAAGCTTTCGAAGCGCCGAAATGTGGACCTGCAGCGTGTTCTCCTCAACAACCAGGCCGGGCCAGACCGTATCGAAAAGCTCGGTCTTGCCGATCACCTCGTCGGGTCTGTCCAGCAACATGGCGAGGATATCGAAGGAACGAGCCGAAAGCTCCACGGGCCCATTCGGTCCCAGCAGCCGCCGTTCGGCGCGTTTCAAACGATAGTCCCCAAACTCTAGGTCCATCGGCCAAGCCCCCTCCCTCGCGGACACGATAATCCAAGATGACCCTGAAGGCGAACTTCAGGGCTGTTCAGGACTCTTCAGGTCCCAGCCAAGGACCTGACCGGAAAGCGGTGTCATTCTCACCGTCAGAGGAGGACACCATGACCGATACCTCCACCACCGGCCGCATGATAAATCGACCCCTTGCCCTGCCGCGGCTGAGCTTTCCAAAGCTTGCAATCGGCGCATCGCTCAAGGCCATTTCGGTTCTGGTGGGCAATTCGGTCAAAATGAGCTACGTGGACCCCTACACCAGTATTGGCCGCCAACCGCAGATCGTCCCGAACGACGATCTCCAAGGCCGCGATCCCAGTTGATGATCCGCAAGGTCTTGCCGGGCGGTCCGCCGCAACCTTCCGGGCGGCGCGGGACACTTGCCGCCGCCGCAAGATCCTCGGCTTCAGATCCCATTCCATTGCAGGAGCGTGAGGCCCGAACCGATCGCGGAGCTGCGTCAGATCGAGCCGCTGATGCCGATGGCAATCCAGGCAGCCGCCGCTGACAGACATGCCCGCGTCGATCAGTTCCTGAAGCGCCCACCCGTTGCCCATACCCAGTTATGTAGGCTGGTTGTGTCTCGGTTTAAATTTGAGGCGCAGCCTTCCCCGAACTCCTGTATGCTCAGCGCTGCTATGGATCACAGGAAAACGACCCTTGAGCGCGCATTCGAACTCGCCAAGTCTGGCGTTTACGCCAATTTTGGTGAGGTGCGTACAAAGATCAAAAGCGAAGGCTACGACATTCGTCAGATGATTGGTGGCTTGAGCCTTCGCAAGCAGATCAATCAACTAATTCAAAGTGCGAGAGCGAATGCCGACTGTGAGGTTGGAATCTCAGAGGCAAGAGCCCGCTCGCCTGAGGGGGTCGAACGGGCTCCCGTGGGGGAGCGCCCCAGCGCGGCGGGTGAACCTCGTGCCGGAGACACACGCCGCGACGCTTAACCGGGACACTGGTAGGAATGTTCCCTTCTGCCCCGATGCGACCGAAGTCGCAGGAGCCGACGCTTTGGTCCCTACGCTGAAACAAAAGGCCAATTGCCTAGTTTGATCGATGCCGGCGAGCGTGTGTGTGTTCCCTATCTCGGCGGCATGAGAGCTGTGGATAGATGCCCGCCATCCCGTTGCCTGGGGTGGCGGGCGTCTGTTTGAGTGTTGAGTACCGCGTAACCTGCCAAGGCCCCGGCGCTGATCACCGCTCAGTGCTGGCGCGCTTCGTTCTCTTCGCTGACAACCGGCGCGCCCGATTCAACCTTGATCTTCATAACCGGACGCCCGGCTAAGTCGCGGATCGTGCAGAGCAGATCACGGCTCTCGTCATCGCGCCTGTGCGTTCCGGTCATGAGTCTGCTTACGATTGCGAAGGCGCGAACCTTCGCCGCATCTTCGCTTGGGAGGATCACCCCACGTGCATCGTGGTAGACCTCACCGGCGTCTGAGACATCGAAGAAAACTTGGGCATGGTGCCTATAACCCCGCATATATGCGGGAAAGGTCCACCTGCTAAGTGACGAAATCGTAAAAGGGCCTAGTGAAATGCAATTGCCATCGGCAGCTATGACGCTATCGTTAACGACGTCCGGGGGTTTGGCCACCCCTGTCCCCGGATCAGGCCCGGCAGATCGTCACCACTTCCCCCCGAAGCAAGATGAGCTGCCGGGCCGTCCCCAAGTCGTGCTCGGCCTTTTGGCTAAATTTCCATTTATTAGCAGACGCGCATATAATGGCTCGCCGGCACTTACCCCTGCCGGTCAAGGCCCGGTGGCCGGCCCCCAAAGCCACACCCAAAGGCTACCGGGCCACCCTCATATAGGGCGCGAAATGAGGAGGGAAAAGCAGAGCCCACTCGCTTTGAGGGGGACGAGCGGGCTCCGGGGTCTGCGCAACCCCAACGGCGCGACGTCGGGCAGAGATCGCGCCGTGAAACCCAACCTGCCGCCAGGCGGAATGTTCCCCGATGCGACCGAAGTCGGAGGATCTGACGCTTTGGTCTGTACGCTGAAACCTTCGCCTCGCAGCATCATTTGATAGAGCCGGCGAGCATGTGGTCCCTTCGTTCGTCGGCAGTCGAGAGCAGTGACGGATGCCCGCCATTCTGCCAGGAGTGACGGGCATCTGAGTGTTAACCCGCCAAGCCGCCCTCGCGATGCTTCATTGCGTCGAAGATGACTTCGAACACGCTATCGACCTCTTCATGGATCTCTTTTGCCGAGATGCCTTCGCGCTTCGCCGCCGCCATCAGTTCATCGACAAGATCGTTAATGGCAAGGGCATCATCAGTAACGACGACGTTGGGCAGATGCTCCGCCATCCACATATCTAGGAATGCCAAGGCTCGGGCGCTCATGCTTAGTCAAGCTGGCTGGCTATCTTAGGTTCCTTCCTTGAAATCCTGCAGCGTCGCATGGCGTAGCGTGTGCTCGCCGCGAAGGAACTTCACCCGGCCGGTGATGCCCGGCTTAACCCACTCCACGTCATCGGCAAAGGCGCTCGGCACCCGCTGCGCTGGCTTCGCCGCCCTGGCCTGTTTGACACGCTTCCACAGCCGTTCCCTGAGGCCGTTGGTGAGCGTGATGGACGCCGTGCCGGCATATCGGCCACCGCGCGCCATGATCGCCGCAGCGGGCTTCCCAGGCTCTCGCTTGATACCCAGCAGCTCGAAGTCGCCGATATCCCAACATTTGGTCTTCACCCAAGACTCAACCCTGCGCTTCGGTATGGGCTCCCGCGTCGTTTCGACACCATGCCTTCCAAGCCCATCCTCTCGACGGCTTCGAAGAACGAGGCGCCACCGCCCTCAACATGGTCGCTGTATTGGATGATGTCCTTGGCTGGCTTGACCAGATTCCAGAGCTTCGCCTTGCGCTCGTTCAGCGGCAACGAGCGCAGATCCTCGCCATCGATGTACAAGATGTCGAAGGCTACGAATGCTAGTTGCTCCGCGTTCCATGTCATGCGGGAGTGCATCCGCTGGAAGTTCGGCCGACCATCCGGCTCCGGCGCGATCATCTCGCCATCGATGATGAAGGACTCGGCGGGAAGCTTTTCAGCCGCGGCAACGATAGGCCAATACCGCTTCGACCAATCGTGCCCATTCCGAGAGAAGGCCCGCGCGCCGGCCCAGTCGAGAATCGCTTGGGTGCGGTAGCCGTCGTATTTGATCTCGTGCACCCATTCGTCGCTGACCGGCGGCGTCTCGACCTGGATGGGCTCCAGCGGCTTGATGAACTTCAGCCGCTCTCTGGCGTTACGCATGCACATACCCAACAACCGCGATTCAAGCCGCGCGTGCCTGATCGGTTCCAGGCATTTTAGCGAATTTGTATGTAGTATCCGTTATTCGCGATCTACCCCGCCAAGCTTCCTTAGCGGTGCTCCATCACTTCGAAGCGCTGTCGACTTCCTCGTTGATCTCGGCGGCCGGGATGCCTTCTCGCTCGGCCGCCTTCATCAGCTCGTCGGCCAGGTCGCTCACCGCGACGGGATCGTGAGTGATCGCCTTCGGCAGGTGCTCTGCCATCCATTGTCGACGAAATTCACACCGCGTGTGCTCATGAATGGAATAGGACGGCCGAGACGACGGCGATGCCAACCGACAGAGGCACGGCTACCAGCAAACAAGCTTCGACGACGATTGTCTCTTTGTCACTGAACATGGAAAGGCAATGCCTTTCCGGGGCTTAAGTTCCGGAGCCTGTCAGGCACGGACTATTTTTCGGCGCCTCGCCTCTGTTCCGCTTGGCGTCTATCGATCGCGACCTGGAGCCGGATGGCTGCAAGCAGAAGGGCGACCGGAATTGTGTCGAATCTGGCTTCTGGTTTCTGCATTCCGCCCATAACAAATGTTAGTGCGGCCGGTTCCCCAGAAAATCGTGGAGCGGTTAACGCAACGGACGCCGCGGGAGAGCGTCGCGCTAATAGGAACGGCGGAGCGATCAGCAATCGTCTCCTGCCGGTATCAACTCCAGCTCCGAAGGCGATATGCCTGCGCGCAACTGGCTCAGCCGCAATTCATCGACCCAATAGACCTCGCCGTCGACCAGCACCCGAGCTTCGTAGGTGCCACCTGAGAAACGCTGCGCGGTGATGTAGACCTTGTGGCGGTCAAGCGCTTTGCGTACTGCGGCACGCTTTGCATTCTGCCTGGAAACGGAACTGGCCATATCGGAACGCGGAACTCTTGACGCATGCACACGCGATTCAATTTGCTCGCGCTCGAATCGTTCCCACCTGCGCCGGCAGCAGAAAAGCCCGCTAATGCTAAGTCTGGCGGCTAAGTCGATCCGCTTGTTACTTGACGCACAAACCGCTTACATTTGACGGGGCAAAGCTGCGGGAGGGCCGAATTGGGGAAGTTGGTGGAAGGTGATGATGGACTACCCGTCGAAGAAGTCGGCGCGTGGTCGAAGGAAAAGATCGCCTTACTTTGCAAGTACGTCTCTATCTCGCGTGCCGTAAGGGCAAAGTGGATCGGTCCAGGGAAAGCTGGCGCGACCTACATCGACCTGTTTTGCGGGCCTGGTCGTTCTAAAATTCGCCGCACCGGTGAGTTTATAGAGGGAGGGTGTGTAGCAGCTTGGAATGAAAGCGTCCGGTCAAAGACGCCCTTTAGTTCGGTTTACATTGCTGACGCAGACCCCGATCGGCTTGAATTCGCAAGAAGGCGTCTGTCTTTGGCTGGTGCGCCTGTTGAAGCATTCCATGGGGAAGCGGTCGACACCGCGAAAACGATCCGAGCCAAACTGGACCAGTATGCTTTGCATTTCGCATTCGTCGATCCCTACAATCTGGGGGCGTTCGATTTTTCAGTGATTGAGACACTGTCAAAGCGGAAGCGCATCGACATGATGGTGCACATCAGTAAGATGGATCTGCAGCGCAACACCGGGCTCAACGTTCGAGCGCAGAAATCGGCCTTCGACAAGTTCGTCCCTGGCTGGCGATTGGTTGTTGATACCAATCAGCCATTCACGACCGTCCGGCGCGCTGTTTTTGATCTTTGGAAGGCGAAGGTAATTAAGCTCGGCATGGCGGCATCGACCGACATGCAACTGATCACAGGAAGCCGAGGCCAGCACCTTTATTGGTTGACGTTGGCTGCTCGCCACGAACTCGCGCTTGCCTTCTGGAAAGCGGCGACCGATAGCGGCCAAGGGCGACTATTCTAATTTGTCGCCGGCATCTCGTCGTAGGTTTGACCGTTCAACATGCGTCCAGCGGCCTTCTTGTTGCGGCCGCCCCATTGCTTGAAGAAGAATGCCGTTCGGCTCCGCCTGCACATAGCTTCGATCTCATCAACCCAACGCGGATTCATCTCCCGGGCGCCAGACCCCGACTCGCCTCCGACGATCGCCCAATGAATATCATCAAGGTTGGCGCCAGCTACGGAGCCGATCAAGGGTTCAAACGAGATGAAACGGATGGCCGCAGGAACACGTCGCAAATCGTCGAGACGATTAAGCACGCGGCTATCCTCAACACTGGTCCCAAGCCACACGTTTGAGAGCAAAGGGAAGTCTCCTCTCGTGAGGACTTCGGCCATCACTTCCGGCCGCTTGGTGAGGATTTGATAGGTATGCCTGGGCGTCTTCTCCATCACCGCCCAGACTTGGCGGATGAAATCCGGGGGCACATCAACATGGAACAGGTCTGACATAGAATTCACAAAGACCCGGCGCGGCTTTGACCACGTTGCGGGTATTGCGAGCGACTTCGGGTCGGTTACCACCTTGCCGGTCCACTTCGCACGCCCTGCACTTTTGCGAGTTAGGCCATGGTATTTCTCCATTCCGATGGCTTCCAGCCGAGCGGCCATTCTCATGGCATAGCAGTTCGTGCAGCCTGCGGTAAGGATCGTGCACCCTGCGACCGGGTTCCAAGTGGCGTCCGTCCATTCAATGGTGGTGTCAGCCATATGAAAGTCCTCCTGGGCGACGCTGCGCGGCATGATTGCGCACAATAGCTGATAAAAACTTTCAGATGAATCCCGTCTTCCTGGGCGCGTGCCCCCGGGCGGGGCGAGCCCGGAAAGCAAAAAAGACCCCCACCGGCCGAAGCCGATGGGGAGACTGGAAGTGATGTGCAGGGAATTACAGGGGGAGCGCCTGCGCTATTTCCAGGTAGAGCAGCACCCCGAGAGCGCCGGCCAAGAGAAAAATCAGACCGGTCAGAACGTCGGACGAGGTGCGCGGGAACCTCACGGCCGGGGCCCTTCCAGCTGGTCGATGATCTGCGTCAATGCCAGTAACAACCCCGCAACCGTGAGAATGATCCACATCGATGTGGAGCCCAGCCAGCGCAAACGCGTCCAGAGTTGAACGACGGCGAACCCGGCTTCGAAATGGTCCTCGTCCAGATCGAGGAATTTATCGAGCCGTTCGCGCCGCAGAGGATCCAGCCTGCCAGCCCAGATAAGGGCCTCGCGCTGCTTGCTGTCGAGGCGATCGAGCCAGAGGATCGTTTCCGGGTCGAGTTCGCGAAGACGCTGGGGGAACCCTCCGCTCATTTCACGAGCGCCTGGATGGTATCGCCCTTGGCGTGGTTGAGCCGAACGCAGTCCCCAAGACGGCGGCGATCTTCCGCGTGTAGCCGGGTCTCCTCCTCCGTCGAGACGAAGCGATGGGGGATATCGACCACGCCGAGGCAATCCTGCATCACGCTTGGATCGACGTGTGCCGTCGGCTTCGGTACCAGGCTATCGACCGATGGCGTCGAGGCGCTCTGACACCCCTGCAGAGATGCCATCAGGCTTGCAGCCAGAAGCATTGGTCCAAACGGGCGGTGCATTGTCTTGGTCCTTCTGCGCGCGCACCAGCTCGGCTATGCGGCCGGCGTCGCTATGCTGCTTGTCGATGTAAGCCTGTGCCGCGGCGTCGATGTCCTGCTGCCGCGTCTTGTTGTCGGCCGCTTGGGCGATGGCGGCGAGCTTGATCTTCTCCTCCCAAATCGCGTCCTCGGCCTTTTGGCCGGCGGCATATTCTCGATCGACGCGACCGCCGACGAGGCCGATCAGCTTCGGACCGACATAGGGAATGTCGCGCAGCGGGCCGAGCGGCAGGCCCTCGTAAAAGAGGATGATGCCGCCGGCCAGGACCAGCGGCAGGCCGATGCGGCTGGTGCAGAAATTCCAGACCGGGTCGAGGGGGGCCAGAACCGGTGCGAGGAAAGCGAGCATCATCGGCTTGCGCCAATCATGCAGAGCGCCTTCTCACGCTGGCGCCGTTCGAACAGGCCGCGCAGCACGCGCTTGCCGGCTCTATCGAACCAGGTGAGCGCATCGCAGCCGCCGGCGACATCACCAGCGTTGAGGCGGCGCGTTGCGGTGCTCTTTCCCGCGCCGGCGGGACCGACGTTGAAGGCAAGCGACGTGTAGGCCGCGTCCCGTGTCGCCGGCAGGCGAATGTCGATTGTCGACGGCGTGAAATAGCGGTGTAGGCCGGTGCGATGCTGGGCCACCTCGATCGTGAGAAGGTCGAGGCACTCCTGGTCGGTCAGCACCATGTTGGCGCGGACGTCGCGTGTCGAGCCGTAGCAAATCGTCCAGATGCCGACGGCATCACGGTAAGCGCGGTTGCTCTTGCCCTCTTCCTTCGCAATGAACGGCACCGCGATTTCGAGCGCCTGCGCCTCGGTCGCCGGACCATCTGGAAGGCTTGCGGCGCTGGACGGCCATGCGAGCAGAAGCGCCAGCGCAAAGACGATTGCCGCAACGGCGGCGATGCGCAGCCATTCCTTCCACGGGGAAATCCCCTGCTGGAAGACGCGGCCAATGATGCCGGCAAGCAAAAGGCCGACAGCGAGCCACCATGCGATGTTCGGATCATAGTCCTGGCCGGTCCAGCCGTACCAAAGCTCGGGCACGATGAGCACGGCGAGGCCGAACACCTGCATCCAGAAGCTCAGAGACAAAAGCACCACACGGCGCACGTCAGGGACGAGACGCATTACAGTTCCTTTCGGAGAGAGGGGATGTGCCCGACGGTGGGGGGCCGTCAGAGCAGCGCGGCGGCCGTGAAAAACGCGTCGATCTGATCGGAGGTGTAGCCGAGGGCTGTGAAGCCGGTTTCCATCATCGGCTCGCTGCGCACGAAGCTTCCACTGTATTCGAAGGCGTCTTGCACCTCGACAGGCTGCGTTCCGATCCAGGCGATGACCTGGGCGCGCAACCCGGCAACGCTTAGCTGGAGGTGGAATTGCCGAGCCGACACGCTTTCCGGCACAACGGCAGGGGGTGCCGGGGGAGCACTGAACACGCCATTGCTATAGGTGCCGCCGATATAGCCCGGCTCCGCGAGCGGGACGATCGTGAAGCCGTCGAGCGTGAAGGTCGGGTCGCCCTCGATGATGTTGACGACGTCGGTGCCTTGGATGACTGCCAGTTGCATGAATGCGGTCCTTATTTGAACTCGAGTATGAGAACGACGCCGGGCGCGCCAGCACCGCCAGCGCCAGCGCTGTACGAACCGCCGCCGCCGCCAGCGCCGTATGCCTGCGCGGCCGCGCCGGCATTGTGGCTGTTAGCGGTCTGGCCGCCCGCGCCGCCGCCGCCCCAAAAACTTGCGCCGCCCTCGCCGCCTTGAGAGTTGCCGGTCGCATTGGTGCCGGAGCCGCCGTCGCCGCCGCTGAGGTTGAGTGTGCCGTTGGCTGCCGTGCCGCCCCGGCCACCGAGGCTCTGAGAGGCTGCGGCAGAGCCACCGTTCGCAGTGACAGTGCCGAATGCGGATGATCCACCTGCGGCGCCGGCAGCGCCGCCCGAGCCAATTGTAACGGTCTGTGCCGAGATACCGTTCATGAAGAAGATGGCCGTGCCACCAGCGCCGCCGCCGCTTTCACTGCCGCTGCCCGTGCCGGTCGTGCCACCCGCGCCGCCGCCAGTGACGAAGACGAGTGCGCGACTTGCGCCTGCGGTCGGCGTATAGGTGCCCGAGGCAGTCTTTACCTGGACGTTGACAAGCGTCCCGGCAGCGGCGGCTGCTGCAGCGGCCGCCGCAAATGCCGTGCTGGCGATCTGCGCGCTGCTCGTGCCGGCCCCTGCAGTCGGCGCGGTGGGCACGCCGCTGAGTGCCGGGCTCACCAGCGTCTTGTTGGAGAGCGACTGCGCCGACGTCAGGTCAGCGGTGATCGTCGTGTCGATCGCGAACTGCGTGCCCGCCAGGACTAGGCCGTTGCCGGCTGTGTAGGAACCGACGCCCGCCGTCTGGGCGAACGTGATCGGGTCGGTGCCAATGACCGGGTTTTCCTTGGCATTCTGCGTCCAGGTCGTGGCGCCCTGCGTCGCTCCACCCGTCACGAACGTCTGGTCGCCAAGATCGATGTCGGCGGAGAGATTGTAGTAGATCGCACGCGTCAGGACGAAAGGCGCGCCCGCGCTACCGGTCGCCGTCACCGTGTAGATGCCGTTCTGAAACGACGAGGCCTGGTTCTTGACCAGGATCACGTCGTTGAGGTTCGCGGCCACGCCATCGACCGTCAAAGCACCGGTGGCAGAGGCGGTGAGCGTGGCACCGACGCCGGATGCTCCGTTGGCATAGGTGACCGCCGGAAGCGCGGTGGTTGTGGCCAGCCTGGTCGCCGGCAGCGTCGTGGTGGCGAAGATCGCTGCCTGCACATAGGCCGTCGTTGCCAGCTTGGTCGAATTGTCGCCGGGCGTCTGGGTGACGGCGGTCGAGGCCGAGCCAAGGGCAACGGTCGGGTTTGTGGCGAAGACAAGCGGACCGCTACCGGTCTCGTCGACCATCGCCGCGGCGAGCTGGGCGCTCGTGCCGCTGGCAAGAAAGGCCAGCATGTTCGCGGCAAGGCCCGAGACGTCGCTGATTGCAGGCTGCGCAAACGTCGGGTTGCCGCTGGTATCGACACCCGTCCCGAACTGATGGGGAGGAGCGGCCGCAGATTTTACGCCACCAAGGGCCACGGGCTGCGGCGTGGGTAGATCAGCCCCGATCAGCCCTCGGAATGCGGGCACTCCGCTTCCGAAGGCCGGAGTAGCCAGGATGAGGTTGGGGAGCTGCGAAGCGAGTGATATCCCGCTGTCGGCAAGGGCAGTGCCGCCGGTCGCCGAGAAAACGGGAATGTCGCCCACCACGGAGTTCGACGGCCCGACGATGGTGCCGTTGGCGATCGGTCCGATCGTTTGCCCGCCGATCTGGAAGAAGAGCCCAAAGATGGTCATCCAGATCTGGCCGTCGACCGGCACTCCCGGAGCAGCGCCAGGAGGGATGCTGAATCCAGCGCCGTTGGCCGTGGAAGCCTGGGTGTTGAGCGGCCCTTGCATCGTGTCGCCGCCCCGGTTCACCGGGGTATAACCGAGCGCGTCCTGCTTCTGCGAGAACAGGTAGCTCCACTGGCCAGCGGTCAGGACGTTGCCGTAGCTGAAGGGATTCATTTGCCCCAATCCGAATGTGTGTGAGTGGTCGGCTTACGAGAGGGCGACGATGCGGCGATCAGTCGAATTCGAAGATGACGACCACACCGTTGCCACCGGCCCCGCCTGCGCCGCCGCCGTCGCCACCACCGCCGCCGCCGCCGAGAGTGCCCGGACCGCCGGGCACCTGGACACCGGTCGAAGGAGTTGCGCCGCCGTAGCCGCCGCCACCCCAGAACGAGGTGCCACCGCAACCGCCTTCATGGCCGGAACCAGGCGATCCGCCGCCGCCGTGGATCAAGAGGGTCCCGGCGGTTCCGGTCCCCACCCCTTGGCCGCCCGCGCCAAATGAATTGGTGCCGCTGGAAGAACCGCCAATGCCGCCGGTAGCGACGGCAAGAGCGCCGAAAGAGGTTGTCCCGCCGGAACCGCCGATGAGATCGGAACCAGACGATGGATTGGGGACGCCGCCGGCGCCGATGGTGACGGTCTGCTGAGAGACGGCACCGAAATAGACCGCCGTTCCGCCCGCGCTTCCGCCGCCGCCAGTGAAGCCGTTTGCCGTGGCATTGCCGCCGCCTGCGCCACCTGCGCCGGTGGCAAAGACGAGCATGCTCTTGGCGCCAGCCGTCGGCGTGTAGGTTCCGCTCGCTGTCATGACGCGCATGGCCTTCATCGCGCCAGGGAGAATTGCGGCGAGCGCCGAGAGCGTGACCTCGCGGTCCGCACCGTCCGCCACCACATGCAGTGGAAGGCTGTCGTTCAAGGAAAGTGCGCCGGTGGGTGCCGGCAAAGTCGTGATGCTCAGCGAAAGGACCTGCTGATCGGTCGCGGCAAGGCCCGCGTTGGCCGCCACGGTCACCGCCGGGTTAAGCAGACGGAACGACGTCGTCGCGTTGTTGAACTCCAGGATGCCGGTGGCACTCGCTGGCCATTGCTTTGCCGTCAGCGCGGTCCCGTCCATGTTGACGATAGGATGGGTGCCCAGCCCGTCAATGTTGCCCGTCATGGCGCCGTTGTTGTCGAAAGCGGACTTCTGGACGACGAAGATCTGGCCGTCGACGTAAGCGCTCGGCGCCGGCAGGACCGCGGCGGTGCAGACATTGGCCGAGCCCGCATCGGTACCGACCATGATGGGCGCGGATGCAGCTCCGATGTTGACCCAATTCGCGCCGCCCGTATCGGGGTCAGACGTATTGTCGTCGGCCGTGCTCAGCCAAACCACGCCAGTCGCCGCGCCAGCCAGCAACGCGCTCTTGGGATACCCGCCGATCGCTGCCGAGAAGGCCGGATCGTAGGGGACCAGACCGCCTGCATTCTGCCACTGCGACCATTGCGTGATCTGCTGCAGAATGCCGTTCATGTCCTGGCCGAACGGCGGCACGCCGCCCGATCCGACCGGCAGGAAGTTGAGTGGCGGAAAGCCGTCGGTCAGTGAGGCCGCGCCATTCACAATCCCGATCTGCGAGCCGAGCGGGATGGAGCGGATGTAGCTCGGGCTCGCCGAAGCTCCCCAAGCTACGGGGAACTTGGCAGGCAAGGCGGAAAGCTTCATGGAGGGATCCTTAGATGATGACGACCGACGCCTTGACGCCGGTCGGCTTCGGCAAGACGCCGGAGTTCTGGACGATCGCGAGTTCGACAGGGGTCAGCTGGAAGGCGAAGGTGTAGGTCATCGTCATCGTCTCGATCGGCGAGCCCGCGTAGAACGATGCCTGGTTGAAGCCGACGGAGTTCAGCGATTCCTCGAAGCCGAACCATGTCCCGTAATTGCCGCCCTCGGTAACATAGGCGTTGCCCCTGTTGGGGAAGAGGCTGAGCAGGATCTGGTTGATCGCGGGGATCGAGCCGTTAGTGATGTTGGCTGCCGCCTTGGCGAAGATGAGCCGGCGGTATGCCTCGTCCGACAGCGCGAAATTCGAGGTGAGCGGAGCGCCGGAATAGAACGCGCCTTGCCCGAACGGATCGGCTCCCGGCTTCGCCTCATCGAAGCCGAACCAGTCCCCGGTCGTGACCTGCAAAACCCGGCTGACGCCGACGATGCGGCCCCAGACGTCGAGCCCATAGCCCTGCGCCGTGTCGACGTTCCAGATGTAGTCAAAGAACGCATCGAAGTTGGCAGTCTGGTCGAGATACGAGAAGATGTTGCCGATCAGCTGCGTCAGCGTGGGCGCATTCGCATACTGGCTGATGACAGTGCGCCAGACGTCGAAAGGCGGGAAATCGCCGATGGGACTGATGCCAATGGCGAATTGACCAAAGCCGTTCGGTATCCCGGCCGGCGGCCTGGGATAGGGAGGTCCTGTGTCTTCCATGATCGATCAGGTCAGAGTGACGAAGATGTCGTTGGGGGAGATCGTCGGCACCTGGTCGATGTCGACGGCGATGTCGAAGCGATTGGGGATCGCGGCCGTCATGGTCTCGATTGACACGTTCTTGTTGTTGGAGACGACATAGGTACCGGTGCCGCCCGTCCCGGTGCCGAGCGCGGTGATGGTGGTGCCGACGGTCAGCGCTCCGGTGGTGTCGGAGATGATCTGGCCGACCGCCAGCGCCCCGGAGGCAACGGCGGAGACCGTCAGTACCGTTCCGGCGATCTGTCCCGTGAAGACGGCGCTGGGGTTGTTGTTCGAGCCTACCTCGATAGAGATGATCTGTGCCCACGAGCCAAGGGCGGCCACGGGCGCGTAGAAGCGGCTCGCAAATAGCGTGGTGCCGATCTTCGCACGCGGCCCACCATCGCCCCCAGCAAAGGCGCTGACGATCGCATTCTGGATTTGCGTCGCGGCATCGGCGGGGACGAGATGCGTGTTGACGATGTTGACCGCGAACAGGATCGCCAACGGATCGGGGATCTCGAAGCTCACCCGATAGGCAGGGTACGGCGGGACATAGCCGGGGCTCTGGTCGTAGACCGTGACCGTCGTATTGCCGTTGTAGGCGCAGCCGGGCGCTTTGCGCGACCAGATCGCTTGCGCGACGTCGTCAGCGTCGCCGCCGACCACCGCGACATAGAGCGAGTTCGGATAGATCGAGACGCCGCCAATGGTCTGGACGTCATTGCTGGCGTTCTCTGTCACGAACGCGTCGATGACGTTCGGCACCGCCAGCACCGCGCCCAGGACCGACGGAAGCGAGCCCTGCGAATTGAACGCGACGGAGGCAGCACGGCGTGCCTCGAAAGCCGACCGGCTCTCGACATTGTTGCCCAGCACGCCGTCATCCGGGTTCGTGATCGAATCCCATCCGGGGATCGCTCGAAAAATCTGGTCGAGGCTTCCGGCAGGGCATGGGATCGGCCCGACCACCAGGCACTCGAACGGCAAGGTGACAGTGCCGTCGACGCCGATGACGCCATCCTCGGTGCACAGATACTGGTTGCCATCTTCGGCAAGGGCCAACGAGCCCGTCGGGATGGCGACGCCCGGCAAGCCACTGCAGAGCGCCTGCACGACGGTCGGCTGGGCCGGGTTGCGCTCGATGAAGTAGATGCGCGCGATCGCATCCTGCATCCGGCCGGTCGCATAGGCGGGATCGACCTGGTTGGTGAAATAGAGGAACGTCGAGTTGACCTCGTCGATTACCGCCGTCTCGCTGCTGGCGAGCTGCCCCTGCGGCGTGTTCAGCGCGGGATTGAGGACGCCGCCGAACGCGCCGTTGATGTCCTCGGTCACGCCCGCCAGCACCTCCGCGGCCGACGGGATCAGGAACCCCGTGTCCGTCCATTGCGGCGGGGGAACGTTGGTGGTGTCGACCATGTGCTAGAAGCTCGTTGCGATGGTGTTGCCGGCCGCGTCCGTCACCTGCACCTGGCCGGTGACGGTCCGATCGGTCCAGGACTGGATGAAGGTCTGCGCCGAGACCACGCCGGGCACCGTCAAGGCGGCACGATTGAAGTACGCCTTCATGAGCGAGACCGGCGGCGCCTTGCCCAGGATCTGGTCGAAGTAGGGAATGCCCTGCGTGGTGTCGTAGTAGAGCTCGCCCGCGAAGAGCCTGATCGCGCTCGCCGCGTCCTGCGCCAGCGCGTAGGGCTCGTCGGCGACAGCGATGTTGCCCGACGCGTCCGCCACTAAGTCCCAGGTGTCGGTGTCGAGAAGGAGCGTCTTCATGTTCCGGGCTCCGGTGGGCCTGACGTGTCGCCGCCGGGCTGGACGTTGGTGTGAAGATGGTTGAGCACGCTGATGTTCTCGCCACCGGCTCCGGCGATGACGTCGCCCGTCACCCGCAGCTGCGCGGTGGTGATGGTGATGGAGCCGGCCGCGAACTCGATGATCTGCCCGTTCTTGTCGAAGAGCTTGATTCCGCCCTCGGTGAACTGGACGGCCTGGTCCTGGTTGGCCGGATTGGCGATGGCCCCCTGATAGATGCCGTCCGACATGTTGCCGCGCCGGAAGCTGCCCGGGTTTGACTGCGCTCCGCCGTTGGCTTTCAGCGCCGAGATGTCGCGGTCCGAGATCGTCATGTGGCCGATGTCGCCGACCTTCGGATCGTTGATGATGCCGTTGGTGCCGCCCTGGTTGCGCATCGTGGCGATGCCGTAGATGACGCCGTGGGGCGTCTGGTTGCCTTGCCCGTCCGTCTGATTGATCAGCGGCATCACATCCACCGTGGGCGGCGCGCCGACGCCGCCACCATGCACCGCGACGACCTTGACGGGGATGCCCGTGCGCGCCTGCGCCAGCTCCTGGCGAATGAGGAAGCGCAGCCGGTTGATCTCGGCGGTGTCGTCAGATGTGGTCTGCTGACCGAAATAGCCTTGGCCGCTCATGCCGGCGCCGAGGCATCAACGGCGATGCATTCGAGGAGCATGAACCACTTTGCGTGGGGCATCATTGCCTCCAACTGATACTCGAGGCGGTTGACCTTCCATGTGCCGTTGGCCGGCGTCAGGTCGCTCTGGATCTGCACCTTGCCCTGATACTTCACCGCCGGATTGTAGAGCGCGCGGACCAGCACGAAGGCCTGCTGGAAGAACGGGTAGCCGACCATGCCGGTGTCTTTCGAAATCAGCACCGTGTCACTGTTTCGCGCCTTGCCGGGCGGCGTGATGACCATCGTGCCGCGATCGATGCCGACGTCGAAGCCGCCGTCGCGCGCGATCGCCAGCATCTGCGTCCACGCCGTGCCCGGATAGTAGGGGTTGGCGAACTTGACCTTGACGCCGGCGTCTTCGAACGCCAGGCCCATCTGCCCCGCGAGAGATTTCATCATCTGCGAGGCGTCGCCGGAGCCCTTGATGCTCAGCGGCGGGATCGGCTTTGCGGCATGGAAGACGCCCGGGAGCGAGCTGATCCGGAAGCACACGTCTGGCATCGCCTGCGCGTCGACATAGGCGTAAACGATGGTGCCGGTCCACACGACGTTCTGGCCGGTCTCGTCATCTCCAGCGAGCACCGAAATGCCGTTCTTGTACATCTGGAGATACTGTGAACCGACGGTGGATAGCTGGTTCATCAGAGCCAGCGGCAGGCCCCAGATCGAAATTTCCGCTTGCCCCGAGCCTTGCCCGGCATTGACGATGTTGCAGGCGACGCGCAGCCCGAATACCTCTGCGGTGTTGCCGCCGCCTTCAAACTGACCGTTTGCCAGCTCGAACTCGACGGAAATTCGCTTCTGGCTGAACGCCATCTCGATCACCGCCTCACATGAAGAAAGTTACGCCCATGCCGAAAGTCCTTGCCGCCGCAAGCGCCGCCCTCCTGCTTTTCACCGTCGCGCCGGCGCTGGCGAAGTCGAACAAGGCCGCGCTCGAGAAGTCCTATCTCGACCTGAATGAGCAGTGCCGCGGCGGCTCTGGCGATGATCCCGACACCATCAAGGCCTGCGATCAGCGCGAGGCGGTGGCGGCGCAACTGAAGCAACTGCACTCCTGCTTTGCCGGCGACCGGTTCAAGCGCTGCAAGTGATCAGCCGACGCCCGCCGGAAGCTCGCTCGCCGACACGAAGGCGAGGCTGTAGCGCGTGCCAAGCCCCGTATAGTAGGGGTCGGTATCACCCTGGTTGTCGATGAAGAGCAGATCGCCGGAGAAGCCAAGGTAAAGCGACCGGACGATCCGGTTGAGACTCTGGCAGATCACGCCGCCGATCACGAGCACGTTGTCGACATAGAGGTCGATAAACAGGCCCGTGTTCTTCTGATAGAGGCTGATCTGCGAGACCTGCCCGTCCAGCGTCACGCCGACCGCCTGGTTCGGCACCGCCTGCAGAGGAATGATGACCATCAGAAGCCCCCGGCTGGCAGGCCAGACGATGTCTTGAATTGCTCGAGCTGCGCGCTGCTCGCCGGCGCGGTCTGCACAGTGCCGCCGTTGACCTGAGAAGCGCCGCTCGGATCCTGGGTGTTCGACATGGCGGCGCTGACGGCCTGCCGCACTTCGATCAGCCAGATATCGACCGAGAGAAGCCCCATCCCCTCATTCGAGCGCCGGCTGTAGTCGTAGTGGGTGATGTTGCAGGAGAGGTAGACAGCCTCCGGCGTGACCACGTCATAGAGGTTGGTGTCGCCGGCGACGGCCGCGATCGACGCCAGCATCGCGGCGCGGTTTGCGGCCGATCCGCCGGCGGTGAAGCGCAGCCGAGCGTCGTAGGGTATCTGGACCTTGTCGTAGCTCTGGAAGGCCCCCTGTTCGACCGGGAAGTCAGAGATCGACCATTGCTGGCGATACTGCACCTCCACGATGTTGTCGGCGATGATCACCGGCACTCCGCCGAAGTAGATACCCCATGGCTGCAGGCCGAGAGCGCTCGACAGCAATCCGAGGGCGTCCTGCGTCAGAAGTTCAAGAATGCCGGCCATCACGCCAATCCACTATTTGCCTGCGCGGTGAACAGACGCCGGCTGAGCGCGTCGTTGATGTCGGCCGCAACGCCGTTGGCATCGGTGGCCTGACTGTGAACCTCGACCTTGCCGATGTGGGCCTCGACCGAGCTGTTCGACGTCGTGGCCGTGTGCGTGCTCGAGATGTTCGACAGCGCCGCCGATGCGGCGCCGGTGTTGATCGCCTTCATGCCCCGGTAGGTCCGGCCGGTGTAGGCGTCCATGCCGCTCCAGGCATTGTAGCCCTCGGCGCGCTCGAACATCGATGCGCCCGTGGCGCCCTGCGCGTCGGTCTTGGCATTCCGCAGCATGCTCCCGGCCCGACTCTCGGGGCCGTTTAGTTCGGACAGGACGAACTGATATTGCGTGTCAGCATCGTTCCAGTCTTTGCCGCGCGCCTTGGCGAAGGCCATGAGGCGCGCCTTGCGGGACCCCAGCCATTGCGCCACGCCAGACGCGCCGATGCTGTTGACGGTCGAAGGACCGCCGGCCGCCTCGACGTTCATCCAGCGCGAGATGAGGCCGCGCGCGCCTGCATCCGACAGGCCGCCGCTCGTGAGGGTCTGGTAGGCCTGCGCCTGACGTTCGGGCGTCCACCAGCCCCTTGTGCCAGCAGACGCACGCTGCGGGCCGCTAGGACCGTCCCTGCCCACCATGCCCCCGGCGAGCGCTCCGAGCTTGCCGGCCGAGCCGCCGGTACTGCCCCCGCCAAACAGACTGCCGACACTGCTGACCAGGTTGCTCCAGAAGCCGCCGCCATCGCTTTTCTGATCGGTGATGGTGACGGGAAGCGGATTGCTCTTGGAGACGGATTTGCCGTCGACCGTCGTCTCCGGCGCCTTGCGCAGATGCCTTATGAGGAAGTTGCCGATCGTGCCGTGATCTCCCGCATGAGGATCAGCACGCAGATGCGAGCCACCCCATTTGATCGCGGCCGCCCCGCCGAGAAGCATCCCGACACCGGTCGCCAGCGTCCCGAAAAAGCCCAGACCAGCGCGCGCTCCGGCGGCGCTGACACCGCCAGCGGCGGCACCTCCCGCGGCGAGCGAGCGAACGTTGGCGAGAACGCGCAGAAACTTCGAGCCGAGCCACAGGCCGAACAGGATCTCGGTGGCGTGGATGATACCGCCCAGCCCGTCGACCACGTCTTTCGCGCCGGTCGCGAAATTCTGCATACCGGTCCCGACGGCGTTCCAGTCGATCCTTTCGAGGAAGTCGATAAACTTCTTGACCGCATCGACGATGCCGGTCCGGATCCAGTCCTGGTTCTTCTCGATCCAGGCTGTCATCCTGTCCGCCGCCTCGACCAGGACCGGGCCGAGCTTGTCGTAGATGGCGTTGGCGAGGGCAATGAGGTGCTGGAGCAATTCGGCCCAGCTCGCTTGCAGCTTCTGCGCGGATTGAATCGCCTCGTTGGTAGGCGACAGGCTCTTTTCCAGCCTGCCCAAAAAGTCGTCGATGTTGCGGCCCATCTTGTACATGAGCTGCTCGGTCGCCGGGTCGATGCCCAGCGCCTGCGCGACGTTGTGGGCCGCGCCGGCGTCGATCTGGTGAAGCCTCTGCAAAGCCGCGGCGACATCGGACAGGTAGCGATCGAGCCCATGGTTGGGGTCGATCCGCATGCCGGTCCAGGCTTGCAGCTGCGAAAACTCGCGCGGCAGCGCCTCGCCGTTCTTGTTGAGGTTGTAGAGCTGCTTGTTGACGCGCTCCAGGGTCGACGCGGTGGCGTCGGCCGAGCCGCCGAAGCGTTCGGCTGCATTCTCCCAGGCCGCGATGCGCTGGGGCGATTCACCGAGACTCGAGGCGAAGCGGCCAAGCGAGGCGTCTGCATTGGTGAGCTTGCGCACAAACTCGCTGAGCGCCTGGCTGCCGGCGATGACGGCGAAGAGTTCGAGCACGCGCCGCGTGATCAGGTTGACGGTCTCGGCGGCCTTTTTCGAACTTTCCTCGACGTCCTTGCCGCCCTTCCGGAAAGCGTTGACGGTCTTGAGCCAGCTCTCGGACGTCTTCTTCTGCTGATCGGTGAAGTCCTTGGGATCGAGGCCGAGCGTGACGATCAGGCTGTCAATGACCGTTGGCATTCTCGTCCCTTTTCCTCAGCAGCATCAGGTTGTGGGCGTCGACCATCGCCACTTCGAGAAGGTCGTGGACGTCCTCGATCGACAGCCACTCGTCTAGCTCGCGGAGCGAGGTTTTGCCCTTTGAGAGAACCTGACCGATGGCTCGGGAGACATTGCCGTATTCGAGGAGGTGGACGCCGGCGACTGTGTCGAGATCGATTTCGACTGGTCGCCTTTGGTAAAAAAACCGACGTGAAGGTTGATGACCTCCTGCCGGAGCTGGATCAGCGTCGCGATCTCCTCGACGTCACCCTCGATCAGCGGGCGCTGGATGGCCGGGTTGCGGGGATCGGGCTTGATGGTGACGCATTCCATCATCTCGTCGAGCAGCGGCTCGGCATCCTCGAACGCGATCTTGGTGATCGCTCGTATGCCCACGATGGCGATGCCCTGCATGCCCATGCCGGCGAAGTCGTCGGGGAGCTCGACGCCGGAGCGCGCCACGGCGAGCAGCGCGCGCATCGCCCATTTCTCCGCGCGCGTCGCTGGCATCTCGCGGATGTGAAAGGTCTTGCCCTGGTCACGGCCGTCATCGGCGATCGTGACGTCGATCTCTTTACGCATGGATTACCTCAGTTCGGGACGCTTTGGACGCTCTGCCAGCGGATCGCGAAACGGCGCGGCTGCAGGATCTTGGCCGCCGCCGGCATCGGTGGCAGGCTCACCAGGAAGCCCTTGGTGGAGATGTAGGAGCGCCCGAGCGACGGCAGCGTCGTCGAGCCGTTGGCCGTGTAGACGTCCTTGGCCTGGACCTGCGTCGCGGCCCAGGTTTCGAAGAAGGCGATCGATGGGGAATCGGCCTGCAACACGAACGTCTGGTTGATCGGGTTGTAGACGAAGCCGCCCGACAGGATGCCGTCGACGCCCATGGCGGTCTCCACCTGGTCGACACTGTCCATGTCGTAGATGTTGTCGGTGGCGAAGCCCTGCAGTTGAACCGGCGTCGGAAAGAGGTTCGGCACGGCAAGGGTAATGACCGCGTTCGCGGCGGTGAGGGTCGACATGGTCTGGCTCCTTGAAGGGTCGTGTCTGGTGGTGGATTCTACGGTGCCGGTTGACAAAGCCCGCGCTCGGTCGCTCCATATTAGGTGTTCCTAAAATGGAGGCAGCGATGGCCTACACATATCGGTGCAAGGACTATCCGGGAATGGAAGCCTGTCCGGGGAGCTTTACGGCAGAAACCGCAGAAGAGGTCATGAAGCACGTCGAGCTTCATGCCAAGTCCGCGCATGGGGAAGACCCTAGCCAGTGGTCCAAAGACGATCGGCAACAGTTACAAGCGATGATGATCGCCAGCTAGACCCGCTTCGCAGCTTAGGCACAACGGCGTCCTTCTTCTCGCAAAGGTCCTCGAACCGGGCCGCTTACTGGACGAGGGTCGAGGTCAGCTCAATCTGCTGCACGGACTCGCCGTCCATGTACCAGAAGTTGATCGGCGGGCTCTGGCGGGCCTGGCGCACCTGCGGGGTGGCGTCCTTGACCTGGAGATACCAGCCTTGCAGCTGGAGGGTGTCGCTGGCCTTGACGCCGGCGGCCGAGTTGATCTGCGCGATCTGGAGCGCCGACAGCGTCACGCCGGCGCGGATGGCACCGAAATTCAGGGCCTGGTTGATCGGGTCGAGGCAGGCCGCCTTGATCAGCTCATAGCCAGCCGCGTTGTACGGCACCGAGTTGATGTTCTGGAGCAGCTCCATGAGGGAGAGCTGGAGCTGGTTGTTCAGCCAAATCTGGTTGATGTAGCTGTCCAGCCATTCGAACTCGCCCGACACCGTGCCGTTCTGGAACTCCAGGAACTGCTGCGCGGCCGTCGCATAGGCGCCGTAGAAGTTATAGCCGTTGGCGATGAGATTGCTCGCCACCGTCGCGGTGGTGACGCCTGCCACCAGGCCATCCTGCCCCCGGAATGCGAAGGTGATGCGGCCGTTGGTCTGCTGGAAGTCGATCGAGGCCGCCGCGCCGCAGATGAAGGCGGCGATCTGCGCCGGCGTCGTGATGCCGCCGGCGGGATGGTAGATGGCGCAGGTGCCGTCGAGATTGGCGCTCGAGATGATGTTGCCGAAGCTCGACGTCGCATCTTTGCCTTCGGTCGGCGTGATGTCCGTGTCCCATGCGATATAGGCAAAACGCTTGTTGGTGTTGTTGACCCATTCGGCGAAGGCCAGCTTCTGCACGTTGCCCGAGCCGCCATCGGGGTCGAAGATCGTCATGAACGTCGCCCAATTCTGGGTGAGCTGGGTGATCGCAGCCATGAAGGCGGCTGGCGTCGTTCCATCGGCGCCCTGAGAGAGCGTCGCGCCGGTCGCCTGCGTCAGGAAGAGGCCAGCCGCGACCGAGCCGGTGGCGAAGGCGGCGGACGACGCCGCACCGACAACGGCCGAGGTGATGACGAAGCCGCCGGAGACGGAGTCATAGGTGACGTCCAGCGGCGTGGCCGACGCCGTGATAGCGCCGCTCGCCACCGTCTGGGTCTTGTCGACGAAGTATGTGCCGGTAAGGCCCTCGCCGCTGCCAAGCTGCACGATGCACGTGCCAGCCGTCACCCCTGCACCGGCAAGCGTCTGGCCGACCGCCAAGGTGCCGCTTGCGAGCGCAGTGACCGTGAGGGTGCCATACGTTGCCGAGACGGCGGTGCTGGCGACAACCTGCCCGATCGACACGGCATATTCGCCGATGCCGCCGGGCGTTCCCGACAGCTGGTCGGTGATCTGCGTGCCGGCCGACACGCCAGCGCCGGAGAGCGCCGCCCCTGCGACCAGAACGCCCGACGTCACGCCGGTCACATACATGACATTGCCGGCGATGGAAGCGGTCACGGCTGCCGTTGCAGGGGCGATGGCGCCCGTCACGGTGGCCGCTTGCGGAGGAGCGGAGTTCAGGTCGGTCTGGATCAGCGCCGCGGCGGCCGAGAAGCTGTTTGCGCTCGACAGATCGATCGCGTTCGCGGTTCGCACATATCCGTCGACGTTGACGCTGAGCGTGCCGCTCAAAGCCTGGAGCTGCGCCAGCGAGAGCTGGTCGGCCTGGCCGCCTTGCAGATAGGCCGCGACCGACGCGGACGCATACTGCGCGAACAGGATCGTAGCCGGCTTCTGGGTCGAGTTGTTGAAGCCGTTGAAATAGACCGCCGCGATCTCGGCCTCTTCCGAGGACGGGCCGAAGAAGTTCGACACCGACACACCGTCGTTCGGAAACGAGAGCACCTGCCCAATCGGGACGCGGGTGTTTTGGGTCAGCACGAGGCCGTTCATCACGAGCGCGTTGCCGCCCGCGTTGAGAACGTTCGGAATGACGTTCACAAGCTGCGAGGCCGGGATGGTGGTCATGGACCAGGTCCTTTCTGTTTGAGGGTCAGGCCGGGAAAGTCGTTTCGACGTTGGCGACGTCCATCACGACTTGGTCGGCGAATTGCTGTGGCAGGCCAATTGCCTGATTGGCCTGCAGGTGCACGTCGACGACGTAGCGGGTCTCGTATTGCTGCTCGCCGTTGAAGAACGGGACCTGCTTTGGATCGTCAGCATAGAGCGGCGCGCCATCCATGCCGGCATCCGCGAAATACCGGGTCGCCCGCTCATCGCGGATCAGGGTGGCGATCGTCTGCGCCATGTCGGACGCGCTGCCATCCGACGCGCTGTGCACGTCAAGCTGGATGACGACGTCGGTCGGCTGCACGATGGTCTCGGCACCGCTCGATAGGATCTGCGCTGGCACGGTCTGTGCCGGCGCGATGGTATAGGTTCCGACGCCGCCCGGCGTACCGCCGGTCTGCTCGCTGATCACCGTGCCTGCTGTCACCGGCGTTCCGAAGACGGTCGCCCCCACCAGGAGCGCGCCGAACGAGACTTGAGTGACCGTCATCACCGCATCGGCGATGGAGGCCTCAAAGGCGCAGTCCTGATAGGTGTCGACGTTGGTCGAGAGCCGACCGCGGCGGCTCACCGTCATCGTGACGAAGTCGCCGGCCGGCTCCGGGACGCGGTTGTCTTGCGCCGAGATCACCTCGACGCCCGCGGGCAGGTATTGCAACAAAAAGCCGCGCAGGACCGTCTGGATGCCTGACTGGCTGGGGACCGGGACGCTCATCAGACGCTGGTGCCGATCCCGCGCACCGTGGCCTCGCCGGCGCCGACCGGCTGGCACCACACCTGGTCGCCGGCCGCGAGCGGGAACGAAACGAAGCCCTGGGAAAGCAGGACGCAATTCGAGGCATCCGCCCCCGGTTGGCTGTCAGAAATCGCTGCCATCACGCCGCCTATGCTGGTCACCTGCAACAGCGCCGATGAATAGTTGGCGCCGTCGGCGACCTTAGTCCACTGGCCGGCAGGGCATGCCACCATGTAGGTTCCGTTCGCCATATCAGGCTCCATCCGTTTGTAGGGTCAGGGCGCACTTGCACCAGTCGGGCCAGGACTCGAGCACGTGCGCCACGAGCCAGCTGTTGCCTTCCGGGAAAGTGCCGGCGGGGAAGACGAAGAGATCGCCGCCGGCTTGCAGCTCGCGCACCACGCCGAGGGCAGAACCGTTCAGGTAGACGGCGCGGCGCACGCCCTGAATGTTGAGGCCGTCGAGCAGCTGCAGATCGTCGTAGCTCAGCGCCTGCGCCTGCAGAGAGACGCCAGGCATGTCGACAAAGCTCGGCGTGCGCGTGCCGTCGGCCGCCGTGGTGTAGCCGCTCGACCGTCTCAGCGTGGCGGTCACGAACGGGTTCACCGTCCCGATCGCCGCCGAAACGATCCCGTGCAGGTTCATGGTCGATCAGCCGACGCGGTAGACCGTGAAGGTGCCGGCGCCCGTGTTGCGGAAGCGCAGGATGCCGCTCGACGGGATCGTGGGGCTGCTGTGCGCCGGGAAGTCCATCGACCCGACCAGCGTCATGCCGGCGTTGGTGGTGATGCTCGCATCCTCGGCATCGACGATGGAGGTGTTGATCACCGAGACATCGAAGGCGTCGTTGACCTGGAAGTCGGGCGGCAGCGCAGCCTGGAGCGCGGCACCCGTCGGGAGCTGCTGCACGGAGGCCGCGCCGCCGCCCTGGTCGATGGTGATGATGCGGGTGAGCAGATCAGCGGGAGTGAGCGTGCCGGAGACGGTGTGCGCCGCCGGATCGCCCTGCGTGCTGCCGACCTGCGCCGTGGCGGTCCAGATGGCAGCGCCAGGGGTCGCATCGACGCACATAAAGGCGGTGTCGCTCGCGGTGTTCACCCAGACAGAGCCGACCTGATACCCCTCGCTGGAATCGTCGATGGCGGCCGGATCGGTCACGGCCGAGAAATTGTTCTTGAATGCCAGGTCGGCTGGAATGTCGCCGACGTTGCTCGAAAAAAGGACGGCCCTCATCGTAGTGGTCTCCGGGTTCAGGATTTCTTGACGGCATAGTCGACCGACGCCAGCATGTGGCCGGTGTCGACGAGCTGCTTGTCGTTGCTCTTGCGGGCGATGGTGGCGGGCTGCAGCGGCGGGCCGTCATAGGCGGTGATCGCCGCCTGCAACTGGCCCTTAATGGCCTCGCCCATCTGGCCCAGCGTCTTTTCAGCGTCGTAGCCGTTCGCGACCAGGAGGTTGCCGACGGCGTCGGGCCACTCAGGGCTCTTGTCTTCGATCATGCCCCGGAAGTACGGGCGGGGCGGCGTGTCGCGGCTGCCGAACTCGTTCAGCGCCGCGACCAGCGGGACGGAGGTGCCGTCGGGATAGGTCGCGCCCTCCAGGAAGCCGACGTCGACCGAGACGGCCTTCTGCAGGCTCTTGGCTATCTCGGCCAGCCTCGCGGCGAGCTTGTCGCCGCCGGAGAGCTCGACCATTGCCTTACGCCTTCGCCTTGGCCTTCGGATCGGCGGCGCCGGTTGCTCCCGTGGCACCGGTCGCGCCGGCATCGGTCGCCGCGCCCGTGGCACCGGTTGCGCCCGTGGTGTCGGCCGCGCCGGTAGCGCCGGTTGCGCCCGCATCGGCCGCGCCGGTCGCGCCGGTCGTGCCATTTGTGCCATCGGTGACGACCGGAGCGGCGGGCGTCTCAGACGGCAGCTCGAGGGGTGGCGGGGAAGCGAGGCGCAGGCTGCGCTCAAGGGTCTGAATGCGATCCTCGGCGTGCTTGCGGAAGGCGCGGAACTCGCGCTGCAATTGCTGGAGGAGGTCCATGGGCGGTGTCCTTTACTGGTTGAGCCACGGGGTGACGGCGCGGCGCGGGCCGGGGATGTAGCGCATGGTCCGGTAGGCGGCGGTGGCCTGCCAGTAAGCCGCGCCGAATTGGGTTTGCATGAACCAGGCGTTGTTGGGCGTCACGGGGAAGTCGGCCTGCACCGACACGCTGCCCTCGGCAGCATTGGAGACGCGCCCAACGATCCCGGCCGGCGCCTGACCATTTGCGCCGTACATGAGCTGGCAGATGTGCGCGACCATCAGGTTGAGCAGCGTGGTTTGCGTCGCGGCATTGGTGACGGGGCCGCCGCCATCATTGCGGCAGTAGAGCGTCGCGACCGGGAGCGCGCCCTGCAGAACCTGCGGCTGGCTGAGCGATGCGAACTGCGGATAGATCGCCACGAAGGCGGCATGGTCGAAAGTAACGATGACGCCCATGGCGACCTCCCGAGTTCGCCTGTTTCAGTTAGATCAGGCCTCTTCCTTCTTGTAGGCCTGGATGCCACGCGGCAGGTTGTGGGGATCGATCGGCTCGAGGCCCGATTTCTGCGCCTCATGCTCCGTGATGAAGCCCTCGACCATATCGGTCTCGGTATGGGCCCAGACGAGGTTGTTCCTGACCGCGTCGAGGTCCTTGTTCTGCTCGAGCCACTTCTTGAAGAAATCGGCATCGACGCCATAGGTCAGGGCGTAGTTGCTGTCCTGCGCCATCGGGGCGGGCTCCTTGCGGCGGTCGAAGCGGCGCAGATAACCTTTCAGGACAACTGGATCGCCGATCACCTGGGCTCGCTTCACCTTACGAAAGCTGCCGCCGGCGGTCGGTTCATTCTGGTCGACCATCTCATGAAGGCGAAGGACGAGGCCATGCGGAAGCTTGCAGGCGACAGTGACAGTCGTGGACATTGATTTACTCCGGTTGGTGGAAAGGCGGTGGCCGTCGCCGATGGCGTCGGTGGAGCGGATGCTGGGAATCGAACCCAGCTCACAGCCGTGGGGCGGCCGTTTCTCTCAGAGCATCCGCGAAGATGATGGTGCCCCTCGCCCAATCCAATCGCCGATTGCCGGAGAGTTCGTCTCGGTGATGATCGGGCGCTGTTTGCGCCTCGGGCATAGAAGAGTTGGGACGGCTCGACCGCTCGCTACCCACCTCAGTCCGGTTTAGTCAGAGTCCCGACCTCATGCGCCAAAGCCTTCCGTCGCCTGATGCCTGATCGCCGCGCGCGCCAATCCGAAGCTAGCCGAGCCGATCGAAGCACCGGTGTGAGCAGGGCGCCTACGCAGTCTCCGCTTTTTCGTCCAGCTGCGCCCGCGCGTCACGGATCGAGGCGGCATAGGTCACCAGCGGCCGCTTGACGCCATGGCTTATCAGTGTGCGCCTCACCTGCGACGAGGCGCCCGCGATGATGAAGCGTCCTCCGGCCCGCCCTGCCTTGTGCACGGTGCTTTCAATCACGTTTGCCGCGGTCGAATCGAGAAAAGGCACTGCCGAGCAGTCGAGTATGAAGTTCTTGCTCTGGTCCGCGATGCGGTCGAGCACCGTGGCGACCGTTGCCGCCGCGCCGAAGAAGAAAGCACCGGATATGCGATAGATGACGGTGTCGGGATCCGTGGCTGAGCCAAGATCGTAGGCGAGGCGGCGGCCGTTCTCATCATCGGCGCGGTCGTCCGTCACCGGCGGGACATGCGCTTCTACCTCGACCGAACGTGCCATCCTACCGATGAACAGCAAGGCGCCCAGCGCAAAACCGATCACGATGCCGGTGGTGAGGTCGCGGAAGATGACAAGTCCGAAGGTTACCAGCAGCACCAGGGCATCGCCCCAGGACGATCGGATCAGCGCCAGGAAGGCGGGCTTCTCCACCATGTTCCAGGCCACGGTGGCCAGCACCCCGGCGAGCGCCGCCAGCGGGATGTAGCTGGCAAGCGGGGCAGCCACCACCATGAACAGCAGCAGGAAGGCGGAATGGAATATCCCCGACAACGGTCCATGCGCGCCGGCGCGGATGTTGGTCGCCGTGCGCGCGATCAGTCCGGTCACGCAGATCCCGCCGAAGAGCGCCGAGCCGATATTGGCGATGCCCTGCGCCACCAGTTCGCAATTGGAGCGGTGCCGTCGGCCGGTCATGCCGTCCGCGACCACGGCCGACAGCAGCGATTCGATTGCTCCGAGCAGGGCAAAGGAAATTGCGTCGGGTACTGCAGAGACGAGCTTATGCGCGTCGAAGGCCGGCAGAGTCGGGTCGGGCAAGATCCGCGGAATGCCGCCGAACTGGGTGCCGATCGTTTCGACGGGAAGACCGAGAAGCGTCGTGGCGAGCGAGGCCGCCGCCACCGCGACCAGGAGGCCCGGCCATGAAGGCCGCCAGTGCTTCATGCCCACGATGATCCCTATCGTCAGCGTGGCGACGGCAATGGCCGCTGGATTTACCGTTCCGGCCGCCTTGCCAAGCGCGATAAGCCTGGGCAACAGGTCGCCGGGCTCCTTCCCCGGCAGAGTCAAGCCGAACAGGTCATGCAACTGGCTGGACAGGATGATTACGGCAATGCCTGCGGTGAAACCAACGGTCACCGGATAGGGAATGAATTTCACATAGGCGCCGAGCCTCAGATAACCGGCCGCGAGCAGGAAGACGCCGGCCATGAGCATTGCCAGGATCAGTCCGTCAACGCCGTGATGATCGACAGCGGAGGCCACGACCACGATGAAGGCGCCGGCCGGCCCGCCGATCTGGAACCTGCTGCCGCCAAGCGCGCCGACGATGAAACCGCCGATGATCGCCGTAAACAGTCCGCGCTCGGGCTCCACATGCGAGGCGATCGCGATCGCCATCGACAGCGGCAGCGCCACGATGGCGACTGTCAGGCCGGCGATCACATCCGCCCTCAGCTGCTTGAGGTGGTAGCCCTCGCGCAGCACCGTCACCAGCTTTGGTGTGAACAGCTCGGCGAATGTCGGCCGTGCTTGATGGTGAATTGCAGGCCGAGCCGGATCCATGACCATATTCCGCTCCAAAGGGCGGCGGGATCGTCGGCTGCATGTCGGCGGTCGCCGTCGCGATAACTGTTGCGACCCCGCATTGCGCTGCCCGAAACCGGCAAGGGTTTCCGGGGCGGATGCGGTTGCGGCTCAGCCTTGCGGGTTCTGCGCCACGATGGCCTTGAGGCGTACGCCCCTGCCGCCGCGCTCGCTAGTCTGGTTCTCGCCGATCAATTCCACCCCAACCTCGTCAAGGGCCTGGATGACCTTCATCAACGTGTCGACAACGCCTCGCACGACACCCTCGCTCGCCTCCATGCGCTGTATCGTCGGAAGCGAAACTCCGGCGCGCTCGGCAAGAGTTCGCTGGTCGATACCGGCCAACGCCCTCGCGGCGCGCATCTGCGCAGCAGTGATCATCGGCCAGAACCTTTGTCTGAGTCTGCGGTATCAATGGATAAGACAAATATCATGATGTTTCAAGCATCATTCATTTCGGATGAGACACTGGCCACTCGCTATCCGTAAACGGCCTTGCGCCGCTGCAGCGTCGAGCCCAAGCCAGCACAGCATGGCGCAGGCAAAGCCCCCGCGCAAAGGACAAGCTGCGGAGCCGGCAGCGGTCTTAATCCCAGGGAATCATCGGACCAGATGATATGGCCATGATGGAACGCGTCTTGAAAAAGGTTCTCGCGGCTAACGCACATGCTGCTGAGAGGGAATGGTTAGCTTCAATTCGGCTCGGCGCTTTCAGGCTGGAACCACCGGACGAGGCAGGATTGATCGCCCACGGTGCGGAGATCAAGCGCCGATAGGTGCTATGCCGACGGAAACACCAGTCGAGATGGCAGAGACCTTGAAGGCGAGCAAATCATTGCCCGCCAACAAGAACTGGTGAGCAGACTTGCGGCACAAGGGCGTACGTTGTTGCAGTATGACTCTGTAGTGTTCCTGCAATCCTTGAAGCCGTGCAGCGGGAGCGAGTCGCCTATCTGGAACGCCTTCGGCGCAAGCCTACTTCGTCCCAGCCCCAAACGAGTGCATGAATGCGGCTCGTATTGGGGCGCGCAATACTATCTCTACGCCATCTAAACGCCCACCATCTGCGAAATGCCCATCGGCTGGCGAATGATCGCGCCCCAGGTGCCGCTGGACATTTTCTTTTTCCACGAGGAGAGCGCGCGCACGATTGGATGAGCGCGAAGCTTTTCGTTAAACGCACAATAGCCGGTCTGCTGACCATCGATGCCGTCGGCAATGAACTGAACCACGTTCCCGGCTGTGATACCCGTCGGATTGATCGCTGTCTCCGCCCGATATTGCACCGCTGAAACGACGCGAAGGTTCGGGAAGTTTTTCTTGAGCAGATCCTCGACATTGACGTTGAACGAGTTGGTCGCGGTCATGGCAAGCTGCGATTCCGGTGACATGGCCAGTGTCATCTTGGTGTTCTGGTCGACCAGGCCGGCTGTCTGGGTAACGAGCTGCAGCCACAGTGACTGGAGGTCGGAATAGATCTCATTCGCGGTGGCGACTATCTGGCCATTGTTGATCCATTTCACGCCGCCGTAAGCCTTCGGCGCCGGGGTGATCGGAGCCGCCAGGTTCGGGTCGTTGAGAAGGCCATAGTTCTGCAAGCCCTGCACGCCCTTGAAGTAGGTCGTGTTGAGGAATCGTGCGAGCACGGTGACGCCGGCGCCATCCACCTCGCCAACCCAATTGACGCGGCCGAGGCCGGCGCGCTCGATTTCCAGCTCGCCATACTCGGAAATCGTCTGGAACAGATAGGACTGGCGCTGCGGCCAATTCATGTTGGCGCCGGCTCGGCCGTTGTCGTTGTAGTCGCCATAGCTTGACACTTCGCCCGTCTGCTCAACGACGGGAAACATCGCCGTCTGGTCGATCCAGGTGCCCTTTCGAATTTCGCCGAAGATTTCGGCAGCTTTGGTTGGGGCGAAAAGGATGCGGTAGACCTCAGGATCCACAAGCGTGGTGAGGAACGCCGGGATGCCGGCGTTCGGTGCTGTCGCTAGCTGAGGCTGTGCATCCATCGCGAGATGATTGGTGCGGAACGCCTCGACGATGTAGGCGCGTGCATCGGGAAGGTAGATACCGGCCTGCTCGAACATCGAGCGATGCTGAGCCCACGCCGCAGCGGCCTGATCGAAGTCGTGAAATTTCATGGTGGTTATCCTCACAGATCGCCGACTTGCGGCGCATGGTTTCGAGATTGACGGGCGGGTTTAGCCCTGAGGCCAAGAGCTGATCTTCATCAGCTCGCCGGGCTGCGCGAAGGAACGCACGGTCCACTTGGTCTCGACGTTGGTGGCCGCGGTGAGCGCCGCGTTGACGACGGTGTTGACGTCGACCGCGTAGCTGCCAGCGCCGCCGGCGGGGCCGGTGAGCTGCTGTGTGATCGTGGTGACTGCGGTGATGCCGGCGCCGGTCAGCGTGTCACCGACGCCGAAGACGCCAGCAATAGCGCCGCCCGCCGTGAACACGCCATAGGTGCCGGAAATCACGGTGCCGGGGTCGACATTCTGGTCGGGGATGTTGACCGCATACGTGCCCACACCGCCCGGAGCGCCGGTGAGCTGCTGCACGATCTTGGTGCCGTTGACGACGTCGGTACCCGAGATGGTGGTACCTGGATAGATCGTGCCCGAGTTGACCGTCGTGACCGTCAGCACATTGCCGACGATGGAGCCCAGGAAGCCGCTGGTCGCGGCTGCGATGGAGCCGGCCGAAGTGGTCGCGCCATTCGGCGAGCCGGACGGAGCAGCGGTCGCCGTGCCATCGGCATAGTTGGCGTAGACCTTCTGGCCGACCAGGGCCGGCGTCGCGCCGGCGTTCTTCACCCAGAAATCGCCTCCATCGAAGACGGTGATGGGGAAGCCGGCCGGGACCAGCATCGTCGATTCCTGCAGGTATTGCTCGATCAGGCCCTGCTGCTCGCGATGGACGAAGCCTGCGACCGGGCCGGTGCCGAAGGTGTTGACTACGGCCGGCGCATTGTCGCTGTCGGCTTGGAGATAACTCAGCCAGGCGAAGCGGCCGATGACAGCACCTAGCGCGCCGCAGACCAGCGCGCCAGCGGCGGCAAGGACTGTAGAGCGAGGGTTGGTGGAAGCGAAATCGCCCTCGACAGCGGGGGCGGGATTGTAGGCAACCTGCGTCTGAAACCCAGACATGGGCGATCTCCTAAATGAAAAGAGCCGGCTCGCTGGCCGGCTCGACGGGCTTGGAAGGGGAAGCCGCTCGCCTTAGAGCGACTTGACGATGTGGGTCTTGGCGGCTGGGAAAAGTTCGTAGAACGAGTTCACCCCGGCAGCGTCCAGGGCGACGACCGGCTTCTTCGGTGCGCCGACGCTAGGTAGCGGCTGCGCCTTGAGAATGGCCGGCAGTGCGGAGGGATGCACACCATCGATGTTGACGCCGAGTGAGGTGAGCGCGGTGCGATAGACGGCATCCGCGCTATCATGGGCCATGGCGAGCTTGCCGATGTAGGGACGAACGGCCTCCTCGGCGGCGCGCACTTCGGCGGCCGACTTGAGCATCTCGGCGCGGACCTCGGTCTTGGCCTGCGCCACAGCCGCGGCGATTGCCGCGTCCATGGCCTTCTTGTCGACCTTGTCATCATCGTCCTCGTCGCTGTCTTCGGCCTTTTTCTTCTTTTCGTCCTCATCCTCCTCCTGTTCGGAGTCCTCGGCTTTCTTTCTCTTGTCGTCCTCCTCCTCGTCGTCTTCGTCCATGGCTTCCTGGACCTCGACAGCGTCGAGCGCGACGAGAACCGCCTCGAGACCGTCGAGCTTCTCGTCGGCGGCGAGCTTGCCCTCGGCGGCCTTGCCCACTGCCTTGAGGATGGCGGGGCGCTTGGCCTTGAAGTTTTCGGCGGTAACGCCCGCGAGAGCCGCGCTGAATTCGATCTTCTGATCGCTCGCGAGCTTCGGCATGACGTGGGCAAGGATCGCGCCGTGGGCGACGGACGCCATGCGCGACAGCAGTGCTGTTTTCTTCATCGTGATGATCTCCATTTTGCTGTCGCCGACAACAACATCAGGCCCGGCGCGGCCTTCCTCAACCAAGGCGACGTGATTGGCGGAAATGTCCCGCATCACGCCGTCGTAGGATTCTCCAGCCAGGGTGCCGGGCGTCATGTCGGCCCGGTAGCGATAGCTGCTCGAAAGTTCTTTCTGCCGATCGGATTCGATCAGCGCGATTGCAGCACCGTCCCAGATGCTGAGCGGCGCCATGAGATACGGCGCATGGAACTCGACGGCATCGCCGAGCGCGCCGACCACGGCTTCGCGGGGATGCTCCTTGGCGCTGATCGGAATGTGCTTGAGCAAGAGCGGCTTGCCGACGAAGGTCGGAGCTGCTTTCGCGAGCTCGTCCGCATCGCGGTAGAGGCGATAGATGCGCTCGGGGTCGAGCCCCAGCGCCTCGAAGTCCGGGATTTCGCGGCCGTAGTAGGGGCAGATGTTCGCCTTCGATATCGGCGTCATCTCGACGCGCAGATGGCCGTCCTGGTCGAACGAGCGCACGCTGTTGCGATCCATGGCCAGCGCGTCGTTGGCCTGTGCCACCGCGCCCGTGCCGCGGCATTCGTCGCACACGATCCCAGGTCCAGCGACTTCGCCGGTGCCGCCGCAAATCGGGCAAGCGCCCTCAATCACGATGTCTTCGCCCCTCGTCCACTTCACGAAGTTGGCGCGCAGCGAGTCCCATGCGTCGGGCGAGATGTCGGCCGCGATGCCAAGCCGCTCGCCCAGCATGTCGCGCAGGCCGGGATGGAGCGGCTCGGGCAGGGAGCGCAGGGGAGCCCAGGCATAGCCGGAATGCTCGTCGGTCAGCACCGGCGCGAATTTCGTCTCGACGGCCTGAGCGAAGGTGTGATGCACCCAGCCATTCGGCGTGCCGCGAGTGTCGATGAGCTGGCGCGCGCCAGACGGCAGCGTGCCGATCTCCTCGGTGGTCTCGCGCGCCGCCGTCGCCTCGGCGTCTTCGGCTTTATCCGACTTGCCACCCGGCCAGCACCAATGGCCGGGCCAGCTGGTATCGGTCGACGACCGCCGGAGCACCAGGACATCGCCATCGGGTGCGACCAGCATCAGCGAAGCCGCCTGGCCCGAGCTGTCCTTGCCGACGAACTCTTCGCCGACCGCCTTCGGGATGCCGAGCACGCCTCGACCCTCGGCCGCTGCGTACATGGCGCGGCGCTGGGCCTCAGTCTTCGAAGTCATCGAAAATCGCTCCCGAAATGTAAGGCTTGACCTCACATTTTGTTTGACATATGTAAGGTACCGCCTTACACTCAAAGTATGATCAAGACGTTCCGAAACAAAGCCCTGCAACGCTTCTTCGAAACCGGCAAAGCGCGCGGTCTCAGCGTTCAGGACGACAAGCGTGTCGCTCGCATCCTGCGGGCCTTGGAAGCGGCGGCGCGGCCCCAAGACATGGACCTTCCCGGCTATCACTTCCACGGCCTCTCGGGTCCCGACAAGGGCCGCTTTTCGGTCCGCGTCACAGGCAATTACCGCATCACGTTTGCATGGGACGGCGAAGACGCAACCGAAGTCGAATTAGAGGATTACCACTGATGAACACGATACCCATCAAGCGCGGCTTGCCCGCGATGCATCCCGGCGAGCTTCTGCGCGAAGACGTCATTCCGTCGCTCAATGTGTCGAAGACCGAGATCGCGAAGTTGCTCGGCATTTCGCGTCGCACGCTCTACGACATCCTCGACGAAAAGCAGCCCGTTACGGTCGCGATGGCTCTCCGCATTGGAAAGCTGGTCGGCAACGGCCCGGTGCTCTGGCTCAACCTCCAGCGCAACTATGATCTGGAGCAGGCCGAGAAGGCTCTCCGCGCCGAGATCGAAGCAATCCCCACACTGCACGCCGCTTAGGAAGGCAATTCGATGTTTCGCTGTATTGTGTCAGCTCTCGTTCTCGGTCTAGCGACGGCGCCGAGCCGTGCAGAAAATGCCAACGCGTTTATCTACAGCTACGGCCTCAAGAGGTGCGGTGCCTTTGTGGCCGCAGAGGCAGATAACCATCCAGGCAAGGCCATTCTCAGAACGGCCGATGGCAGGAAGTTTTTCGACGAGAGCGCGAGCTTCATGAATTGGGTGCTCGGCTATCTCAGCGCCGTTAACATGATGCGCGCCCCCGGGAAGCCAAGCATCGAGCTCGATAACGCTGCCGTCGATCTGTGGCTCCGGAACTGGTGCGACGCCCATCCGACCGCCTCGATTTTCGACGGCACCGTTGCCCTTGTCGCGGAGGAAAACAAAGGGCAGTGACCGCCCGCCCCTCGGTCACGAGAAGCCCTTGAGAATTGGCTTGCCGACACAGCGGCAACCGGGCTCCTCGCCTGGCCGGATGAAGCGCTTGACGGCCGGGTCATACCACCCGGTCGAAATCTTGTAGCGGACCTTTTCGCGGCCGGCCTGGACATGCGTGGGGCGAGGCTCTTTCCCGCCGCCGCTGTGGTGCCACTCGGCTTCATCGATACCGAGTTCCAGCTGGCGCGCCCTGTTGAAGGCCGATGTCGCCTTGTTGTTCTGGTCGAGCGCGATGAAGGCGGCGCGGCGCTTCGTGATGCCGGAATAGCGCTCGAGATCCTGCACCAGGTCGGCAAGGTCGCGGCCGGTCTGGACCGACCGCATCACCGCGCCTTCGACCTGGTCGAAATACTGCGACGGGATCGACTTGATCAGCGCCACATTGGCGTTGACCGTCGCGTCGATGACGTCGCGCATCGCCGCCGTCTTCTTGAACTCGACCGAGATGCCGCCATCGCGCAGGATCTTGCGCAGCGCCGCGCTCGAACGTTTCTCGACGGAGAGCGCGAAATAGTCGCCCAGCTGCTCGGACGCGACGTCAAAGCGCTTGGTCCACTGCGCGGCAAGCTTGCGGATCGACCGGCGCAACGCATCCGCCGGCGTCTCGTCCTGCGCCATGCGCGGCGTGTTGGCACGGTAGAAGGCGCGCAGCCAGTAGAGCACGCTCTGGCTCATTGCCTCGATCAGCGCGTAGAGCTTGCCCCTATAAGCAGCCTCAATCCCGGCGTTCGGCCGGACGGGGCGAAGCGCCTTTTCGTTTCGCTTCGCCATCCGGCGACTTTGCAGGCTGGACATCACGATCCTCAGGTGCCTCCTTGCCCGGTGGCCAAGACGACTGTCTATCAGGTCGGGCAATCACCCAAAACAGCGAGCCGACGATGGCTCCCAGCACACCGCCGGGCCACAAAACACCTTTGAGAGAACGCAAATCTGTCAGTGCAAATCGGACGCCCGGCAAGCCCTGATCCAGCGAAAGCGGAAACAGGACGGAGAACACCAGCCACATAAATGCACCAATCACGAATCCTATTATGCCCGCGATCCAGAAGGTCGTGAGACCTCTCGCTCTCAAGAAAAAATAAGCAGGCATCCCCAGCGCGAGCGTGCCCGCGCAACTGACCAGCGCTGTGATGACCGTCGCCGTCAGTATCCATCCCGCCGCCAGATGGCCGGACAATACCCAAGGCAGCGTGAATAACGGAACTGCCAGAGGTGCGCTGAAGAATGCGACAGCGTGGCGCTGCATCGGTGTCTCACCTTAGTTTGTCGATGATCCTCTGGGATTGCCCTGCTGTTGATTGTTGTTGAAACCGGCGACAGGGCCAGCTGACGACTGAAGCAGGCCCGTTCCCTCTCCTTCGTTGTGCAGAACCGTCTGCCCATTAGCGTTGGTTGTCGCGTATCGCACGACGTAATCCGACTCTAGCGGATGCCCGGAAAGTGTCACATTCAGCGTCTCGGCGATCTCGCGATCGTCGGGCGTCTGTGCTTTGAGGAGTTCCCAGAGGTTGAGCGTGATCAAGCGGTGCCGGCGTTGTCCGTGGCGGGAGCCGCACTATCTGCCGGCTCGTCGGGCTTGGCAACACCCGCGTCCCAGACAAACCGTTCCAACACGAGAACGGTTTGAAAGAACTTGTCGGGGTCTATCTCGCCGGACGTGCTTGCGCCTACCAGCTCGACCAGCCGGAGCCGGATTTCGCGGGCCTCGCTAGGCCGCCTCGTCTCGCTCCTCGGAGCTGCCCTTGACCACAAGGCCGTCATCCTCCTCTTCGAGCAGGTCGGGCGTGTCCTCGAGGTCGATCGAGGAGAAGTCCGAGTCCGGATCGCCGGCAACGCGCTGGCGCGATTCCTCGGGCGAGATCACGCCGGCGTCGATCAAGATGACGTCGCGCTCGGCCTTGGTCTTTTCGACCTCGGCCGCTTCCTTCTCGTTGGTCTCTTCGAGCTTTTCGAACTCGAAGTCGATGCCGGGATCGGGCTCGCCCCAGAGCGAGATCATCACCAGGCCGAGCAGGCGATGGATCGGCTGGCGAAATAGGTGCTCCTGGAAGGAGTGGACGTAGTCGTAGAAGACCTGGATTTCGCCCTCGGAGGAGGCGTTCAAGCCGGCCGGCTGGACGCCGAGCAGCTTGACCAGCGGAATGTGGCTCACCGATGCCATGTGCTCTTGCGCCTGCGCCTGGAGCACGTCGAGCCCGGAGAGCGGAGCCGCGACGTTCTTGAAGTCCTCGGTATCCTTGTCGATCATCATCAGGCCCCGATTGGACCTGACCAAATTGAAAAGTTCGGCGCGCCGGAAGAGCTGATCACCGTCGGCCTGCAGCGTCTCGCCGAGATTGGTGGCCAGCAGGAAAACGCTGAACATCGAGATGATGTCGTTCACCGACTGGCGCGTCTCCAGCCAGTTGTCGACATAGGGCTTGCACATCTGCGACAGCGACAAGCCGCCGAACGAATAGGTCGGCTTCAAAAGGTCGGGCACTTCGCGCCCGATCAGCGTAATGAGGCGCGAGGTGTGGACGATCTTGGCCTGCACATACCAGCTGTCGGGCCGATACCAGTTGTCCTTGAGCGGATCGCTTGAGTTGTAGTTGGTCGGATAGCACCAGACCGCCTCGACTGTGCGCAGCGCCTTGATCGGCTTCTTGGAGAACTTGGTGACGCTGAGCTTGTCCCAGCCGTCGCCGATTGGCTTTTGCAGCTCGTCCGCGTCGTCAGTGTCGCCGGTGTCGATGTAGATATGGCCGCGGCCGAAGAAACCATCCTGCTCGGCGGCGCGGCAGAAGATGTCGCGCACGTTGAGGCGCTTGAACTCGGCCTCCAGCTCCGCGATCTTGTGGGCCTTGTCCTCGCCGTCGTTCGAGGTGAAGCGAATCCATTTGCGCGTCATCTCGGTGGCGATCGTCTCGGAGATCACCCTGTACTCCGGGCGCTGCGCCAGCTCCGAGAGATAGGCGTAGCCGAGGAAGGTGATCCCCTCCGAGAAGTAGCCGCTCAGCGCGAAGCCGTTGGCCCAGCTTTGAACCGCGCCGACGGCGCTGTCCATGGCAAGCCCCGTATTGCCCGCCGGAAGAACCCCTTCCGGGTGCTTGGGCAAGGTGAAAACCGGCACCGGCTGTTTCGGCGCGGCCGCTTGCGCGCGGATCGCCGACAGCATCGCATCCGAGATGCGCGAGGGAGGACGCGCTCCTGGAGGAACTGCTGCCGGCGGCGCCGACGCAGGGACGTCGGCGACTGGTCCGCGTGTCCAACGACGGCGCAATGCGCCCCAAAATTTCTTGATCATCGCGGCCCCGGCTGGGCAGCGCGCCGAAGAACGTCGTCGCTGATCACCATGGCCCCCTTGATGTTGAGCAGCCTCGTAAAGGCTCCGGAAGATGCGTCGACCTGATCCATCAGCTTGGAGGCTGGGAACAGGCAGAGTTCGTCGAGGTAGAGCGTGTTCCACTCGCCTTCGACGATGTAGACGTTGCCGTGTTCGCATTGCGCCGCGAAAGGCTCGGCGCGCGTGACCTTGTCGCCGGTCTCGCCCTCGGCATGCACCTTGTAGCCGGCGAGCTGCGCCACGAAATCCTGCACCTGCGCCTTGCCGGCCTGACCAGGATCTTGCGGCAGGCTGATGTGGACCGTCTTGCCGTCGAGCGCTGCCTGCGTCTCGATCGTCTTGCGGACCGACTTGCCTTCCTCGCGGAGCGTCACGACGTGGCCGACATAGTACCGGCCCTCCGGATCGCGGCCGAGCTTGACGCCGGCGGCGCGAGCGCCAGTGCCGCCGCGCGTACCGGCCAAATCCCAATGTCGGACCCAGATGGTGCCCTTGGGCGATGCCCTAACGATGCGGCCTTCGAACCAGGCGCGCTGGAACATGCCGCCGGCGCGCGGCGCTGGTCGCTGCTGATACTGGCCAGCCACCGCATACGACGTCATGTCGTTGTAGAGCTGTTTCAGCTCATCGGGCGGGAAGCGGATCGGATCGAGGATCTCGCCGTCGACGGTGCGAGGATCCTGCCGCCAGACGAGCTGGAGCTTGATCGCCTCGATCTCGGCGCGGCGCTCTTCCGGCAGATTGTCGTTCTCGCCATACCAGTGCTGCTTGCTCGCGTCATAGCGCGCCAGGATCGGCTCGCCGACGGAACTGGAAACCTTGACCGGGGTGTAGCAGCAGCGGTCGGGCTCGAACTGCATCGGCAGGCAGAGATGGACGTAATCCATCTTGCCGTCGAGGATGACGCCCGTGACGTCGGCCTCGTGCAGGCGCTGCATGATGACGATGATCACGCTGCGCTTCTGGTCGTTCAGGCGGTTTTGCGCGCCCTCGCGAAACTTGCGGGTCGTGGCGGTGCGCTCGGTCGCCGATTCCGCCGTCTCGGTCGAGTGCGGATCGTCGATGATCAGGCGATCGCCACGCTGCGAAGTGAGCGAGCCGAACACCACGCCCTCGCGGGTGCCGGTGCTGTTGTTGGCAAACGAGGTCTCGGCCCTGCGGCTGAGATAAACCTCGGGCCAGCGGTCCTGGTACCAGCGCGACAGGATCAGATCGCGGCATTTGCGGGTGTCGCGATTGACCGGCCCGTCGTTATACGCCGTCGACAGATACCGCATGCCGGGCCGGCCGGCCGGTCCCCACTCCCAGGCCTGCAACAGCACCGAAACGAGAAGCGATTTCGATGTTCCGGGCGGCACGTTGATGACGAGGCGGTTGCGCAATCCGAGTTCGAGGAACTTGCCCTCGACCAGCGCCTGGAGATGGTCGCAGACCACCTGCATGTGCCAGTTCCAGATCAGCGGTGTCTCTGGCTCGAGCTCGGGCCAGGCGGTCTTGACGAACTCGCCGAACGAGCCCTTCGCCTTGCGGCGATCGCGCTCAATCAGCAGTTCCTGCAGTGTCGGCGGCTGAACGGCGGCCGCATCGCCTCTCCTATGCCGGTTTCTTGCCCGCATTCTGTTGTTTTTGGTATTCTTCGTACATGATCGCGGTGATGGCGGCGGTCGAGTATTTCATGATGGTGGTGCGTAGCTGGCTCTGGTACGACGTCACCTGTGCGGGCTTGACGCCGGCCTTTGTGAGCGCGGCACCAAACTTGTCCATGTAACCACGGCAGGCATGGTCAACGGCTTCCCCGATGTCGACGCGTTTCGGCATGCTAAGATTCTCCGCCATGGTCTTCACGGTACAACTGCGGTACTCTTTGATTGCGCCGGTGATTATGGCATCGGTCCCTTTGTCACCGCTGGTAGTCGAACAACCAGCAAGCGCACCTAGGCCGATAAGTGCAGCAAGAGCCTTGTTCATTTGTGCACTCCCTTTTGGGGCGCCTGTGAGGCGCCTCCCTGCTGGATTCCGTCAGTCGGGCTTGGCTTTGAAGTTCTTGAGCGGGTTAATGACTCCGTCGTCTAGCCATTTTTGAATATCCTTCTGGAGAGCCTCCCGCACGTTACCCACACGCTCACGGACTCCCCAGATACCTTGTTTGAGGTCCAGTATGGTGTCGGCTGCCTTGTCAGATAGGTCCTGCGTCTCTGCAGTGCCGCTTCCGAACGTGTCGTTGATCCAAGCACCTAAGGTGCGTTTGGCGGCATTGTTGACCATCCCTTTGGCGACACCCTTCTGCACCGCCCGTGTGTCATCATCCGTCCAACCGACGTTCTGCTTGAACTTCCCCCAGGTCGTGCTGTCGGCCGCCAGCTTCGCAGCATTCTCGGCTTCAATCTGTTCTTTGACTTGTTGCCGGCGGAAAGCGTCGATCTGCCGTAGTCTGAGTTCCTCGGCCGACGGTTCGATAGGCGCGTAAGTCACCGGCCGCGTGTGAGGCATTGTGGGTCGCCATTTGCCCTGTGTGGACTGTGAGGGCTGGCGCGGTTGCGGGTTGCTAGTTGCCTGTTGAATGGCCTGTCCCAACAGGCCAATTCCTACACCAATCAGTGCTGCCTCACCGGCGCTGATTCCGCCGCCACCTCCGCCGCTCGGTACAGAAGGAACATAAACCCTGGCGCCGCTTGACGATGACGGGGGAGCGCGACAAGCGGCCGGGTTCTGCTGGCAGTACCGACCGTCGTTGAATGCATCTTGGGCGTACGAGTGATGAATAGTCGACGTTGTCAGGGCGATAACAAGCCCCATGGCACGTATCATGACCTTTCCCTCCCCAAGTGGGATATCAGCGTCACTGTTGCATGCGTCCCATTTGCCCCAGTTTAGTCCTGGTTCTCGGATCTCCTGCTCTGGGTCTGCTTACGGCCACTGCGCTGAGGGCGGCGATGTCCACGGGAACGGACAAAACGGAGTGCCCTTACACCGATGGCTATGGGCACCCAGCCGATACCAGGACTGTTTAGGCGCACAAAAGTAGACTGGCGCCCATGATTCTTCGAGTCGCGTGAAAACAAGTTGTTTTCAGGCGATCCACGATGCGCAGAAGTCGAAAGTCCCCAAAGATGCCAAATGGGTACTTCAGCATCCCCTAAGATGCCGGTTCTGTAAAGTCCCTCATTTCAGATTCGAGCCTAGCGACCAATCACATTACCCTTGGGTTGGCCCGCTCTCGCGCCGCTGGGCCGCGTTGGTCAGGATCTCCAATTCTTCATCGCTGAGTTTCGACAGGTCCAATTTCTGCAATGTCTCGACGGGCCCGCCATCTTTGCCTGTGTTCTCGACGCGCCGGACGTAGCCGCGATCCTTGGCCTTCAGTTCCAGGTACCAACGAATGGTCAGCATATCGCCGGCGCGGATCGCCATGATCACCTTGCCCTCGGCGATATCCTTGATCTCGTCGTCGATCTCGGCGGCGGCTTCCAGGGCGGCGGAATGTTGGTTGAGGAACGCGTATAGCGTCGTGCGGCCGACGTTGAGCTTATCGGCCGCCACCGATTTAATGCCGCCATACTGCCGCAACGTCTCGATGACGCGCGGCAGATCCTTTTCGGTCAGCTTCGGCGTTGCCCCGCCCCTATGGCCGTCGGCCGGCTTCGGCTGTGGCGCCGGCTCAGGCTTGGGAGCAGGCTTCGGCGCCACAGGAGGCGATGCCTTGCTGGCCGGCTTCTTCTTGCCGCGCGCCGGCTTTTTTTTCGGCTCGGCTTTCGGCTTCGCTTTCGCCGTTTCAGCCTTGGCCTTGGCCTTCGGCTTCGATGTCGTCACGCTGGTCGTGGTCTTGATCACCGGACGACTCGCGCGTGCGAGTGTTCGGAATGTTCGGGATGGCTCTTCTTTTTGCCACCCATCCCGCAACCCATGGACATCATGCCGCGAGCCGAACCGAATGCGATTGTGCTGGTCAAATCGGGCCGCAAAGCGTTGCTGGGCATAAGGTCTGCAAACATGCGCCGAAATGCAAACTGACCCATAATGCTTGACGCTGCGGCCACACTAACCACCGGCTCTGCGTTACACACACACGAATGCATCTGGATCACGGAAGGAGGACGCGTGCGAGGCACACGGCGAAGGTGAACGACAGGATGGCGAGCACCACGAAAAACGGGGTGCCGAATAGCGGGCCGGCGATGGGCGCTTCGGGCTTGGGGAACGAGCCGCGCAAGCTTGGCAGTTCATGCCGCATCGGATTTGTCCTCCGCTTCCGCTTCGAGTTGATCCAGCCGCTCGCCGGCAAGGCGCGCCATGACTGAGAGGGCGATGCCCGAATTGACGATGTTGAGCTGGCTCTTGGTGCGCACGATGGCGTCGAAGAACTCGTCGAACTTCGACTGCGGCGCGGCATGGATGCGGAAGCGCTTCGCCCTTTTGGCGAGAGCTTCCAGCTCGACCTCGAACCGCACGCGGTCTTCCGGCAGGAAGGAGAACAGCAGCTCGTCGTATTTGATGTTCGCCCCGCCGAGCGCAGTCGCACCTGGTCCCTTGTCGCCAGAGAGCACGCTGTCGTCGAGACCGGAGAACTTCTTCGCATCGATGTCGAGCGAGGCGTAGAGCTGGGCAAGCAGCGACTGGTCGTCCTCGCCGTTGATCGAGTTGTGGCTGAGCTGGATCGCCACCTTGCGCTTTTCGCTCAACGGGGTGGTGATCACGAGCGTGTCGACCATCGGAAAGCCGGCCTCGATCGCCGCGGCCGTGCGATGATGTCCCGACAGGATCTCGAGAGAGCCGTCTTTGTTCTCGCACGCCAGGACCGTGGTGGTGAGGCGGCCATCGATTTTGACGTTCTCGACAAGGCGCTTGAACATCGCCGGTGCCATGTAGTGCGCGTTCTTCTCGCGGCGGCGAAGCGTGTTCGGATCAACCTGGCGCGCCTCGATATCGAGGACCTTCCAGTCAACGCTTGAAGTGCTTGCCATACCACCACTCGAACGCTTGTTGCGGCGTCTCGTCGATGCGGGCGCCGACGTAATGCAGGCGGAACTTGCCTTCCGGCCCGTCGATCTCCTCGCGCTTGGTCTGCTCGAAGATGCCGCGATATTTCATCGAGACCGGATGATCCGAGAACGCCGAGGTTTGCACCTTGTCGAAACGGTCGATGAAGCGCTTGCCCATGTCGCGCAGCAGCTCGCCGTTGCAGGCGAGCCTGGTGACGAGCTTCGACAGTCTGCCCTCGCGCGAGATGGCGAAGTCGGACAGCAGGTAGATCGATCGCTTCGCGAACTTGTCGAGGTTGTAGATCAGGCCGCCGACAAGCATGTCGTCGACGCGCACCAGGTAGTTCACCATGCCGGGCGTGTGGGTGATGCCCTTCTTGAGGTAGACGTCCTTGAGGAACGTCATCTGGGCAGCGTCGGCCCGGCCAATCGTCACGACCGATTCCGGCTTGATCTTGTCGAGATCGATCGGCTTGTAGCGGAACGGCGCCGACCGCGGCACGAGCTGCAGGTAGGACGACTTGCCGGTCGACACGTAGCAGTAGTGCGGGTGGCCCCGGCCGGAGACGAATTCCAGCTCCGGTTTCAGATCGTTGTAAATCTGGTCGGAGAGGATGCAATAGGGGACGCCCGCCTGCCGCACGCGCTCGATAAGACCGCGCAGCGCCTTGGGGTCGAACAGCTCATATCGGGGAGCTTCCCATTTGATGTTCTCGGCCAGGAACTCGAACATCTTTTCGTAGCCGCCCTTGTAGAACGGCGGGTAGGAGAAGATCGCGGCCTTGCGGTCGATCGCCTCGTCGAGATGCAGGATCCAGTCGCGCGGCGAATAGCTCTTGATCGGGATCATGCCCGGAAGCTTGCGGACCTTCTCCAGGGTGCGCTCGACATAGCTGCCGAAGTTCGCAACCAGGTGCTCGCGATGGCTGGTCTTGTAGGCGTTCGCCTTGCCGCCAGCGAAGCGGCCGAGATTGAAGCCGACCGCCAGCGCGGCGAGGCGCTGATCGGGCTCGCGAAAGTCGAACTCGTTCACGAAGTCGAGCGCGCCGTGAAACTCATAGTCTATCGGCTTGCCCAGCACGTGACCGGCGATGGCTGACGAGTAGAGGCTGACGTCGTTGGAATACATCTCAACGCCGGGAAAAGTGGCAAGCGTGATCTGCTCGAACCGGAACGTTCCGGAGCAGCAATTATAGACGCGGCCCCACTTGTCGACCTCAGACACGCGAAGGATTTGCGCGATGCATTCCTTCGGCACAACGCCTTGAAACATAACGCCGAGGGCCTCGCTTTTTCACTTGCATCGGAGGTGTAACCGAATAAGTTACTTGTAACCAGAACGGTTACTTTCCCTACCACGGATCACCGACCAATGACCCTCAACGACCTCGCGGCCAGCCTTCATCAGAAGTCCGGCTTCGGCGGCGCTCGCCTGGAAGCGATCACCTTCGCCGCTGCCATCGGCTTGGCCCGCTACGCCGGTGCCGAGCACCAGACCTATTTCAAGCGGCGCTTCGCCGAAACCATTGAGAAACTAAGCTCTGACGACGTGCTCGACGTCGTGGGCTTTGTGGCGAAAGAGGCTGGCATTCAGCCCTCGCCAGACGGCTTCAACACCAACTGATTTTTCAGGGGCCGGCCGAATCGCGAAGCAATATCAGGCTGCGCGATTTCTGCCTCTCCCCCCGGCTTTTTGTCAAGCGGCGTTCGCAACCATTTTGGCAACAATCCCCTACCACGGAGACCAGAGACCATGGCCAACTACCTATCACCTACCGGAAGCCCGATCACCGGAACATTGGAGCGGCTGACCGGCCGCGCTCACATCAGCGACATCGACCCGGAGACGGGCGAGCCGGAATACGCCGGCGGCACCGAAATCTTCTGGAACGATATCCAGACCGCCAAGCGCAACGGCAAGATCGTCTTCCTCGACGAGGAGGGCGACGAGTGGACGTTCGACCAGCTCACCCGCGAGGACGTGGACGAAGAGGAGGAAGACGCCTGCGACGGACCTGACCCGCGCACTGCTGAATTGCAAGAGATCGCAGACGGCGCTTTCGGCGACGGACCCATGGCGCGCGGAGCGGCGCGCGACATGCTCAAGCGGGAGCAGCGCTGATGGCCCGCTATCTAGTCACATGGGAGATCGACTACGAGGGCGAAGGCGATCCCGAAGCGGCCGCACGCTGGGCGTGGGATATCCTGCGCAAGCCGCACTCCACCGCAAGCGTCTTCACGATGATCGATGAAGACGGGAACGAAACCAAGATCGATCTGGCCGAGCTCGACGAGGCCCGGCTGGAGAGTTCCATCAGCAGCGTCGGCGACGTGCTGCGCAGGCTGACCGAGGAGGCGCGCCATGCCCATCGGTAGCCATCAGTCCGCGGCGGCCGGCACCGACGTCTGGCTTACCCCTCCCGCCGTCCTGGCCGCGCTCGGCGGCGCCGAGAGTTTTGACCTCGATCCCTGCGCTCCGCTCGATCGGCCGTGGGACATGGCGCGCCAGCACTACACCATCGCCGACAACGGTCTAGCCCGGCCCTGGCACGGTCGCGTGTGGCTCAACCCGCCATACTCGAACAACGTGATCGGCCGCTGGATGGGCCGTATGGCCGAGCACGCCCATGGAATCGCGCTGATCTTCGCCCGCACCGAAACGCAGGTGTTCCACGAGTGCGTCTGGCGCGCGGCCGATGCTCTGCTCTTCATGGAAGGGCGGCTGCATTTCCACGATGCCGCAGGGACTCGAGCAAAGGCCAATGCCGGCGCGCCGTCGGTGTTCTGCGCCTATGGCGCCGACGATGCTGACCGCCTTGCGGCCAGCGGCATTCCCGGCGCTTTCGTGCCGCTGCGCCTGCGCTCGCTGATCTTCGGCTTTGCCTCCGTCGGCTCGTGGGTCGACGAGGTGTTGAAGGTGATGCAGCGCGCCGGCGCGGCCGTGCGGCTCGACGATCTCTACCGCGCCTTGGCCGAGAATCCGAAGTCCGAACGCAATCCGAACTGGAAGGCGAAGGTCCGCCAGACCCTACAGCGCGGCCCGTTCGAACCGCTAGGCGAGGGCGTCTGGCAGGTGGCCGAGGGGAGGTTGCTCTGATGCGCCACTTCCGGACACGCCGATATGGCCCGTTCGAAGACACAAGGCGAAAGCGGCTCGCCTTGGCCCGAAAGCAGCGCCTTGAGCGAGAGCAACTGCCGCTCTTTTCCGAGATGATCGCAGAGGAGCAACCGGACGCCGACACCGTTATGGCGCAGCGCCGAGCAAGCGGTGATCTGGGAGCAGAATACTCGCGACCGCCGCGCCGCGAACTGGCGTCGAGCCAGGAGCCGGCTTTTCGCCTACGGCGACAACGTCCGGAAAATCCTGCGGGCACTCTGGAATAGCGCGCCATACCCGGGCACGCCGGCATACTTCGCCGACATGCTCCACAGCTACGACGTCGGCCGGCTCGACCCGGAGAACCCGCCATGGGTCTACCGAGGTCCGGGCGTCAAGGGTTTCGACCCTCTCCCCATCATCAACCGATCTCGCGAGCGCATGGGGTTGCCGCCCCTCTCGTCGCTCGCAGAACTTCCGAGGTACGGCAATGGCTAAGACCGCCAAGGCGAAAGCACCAGCCAAGAAGCACGCTTGGCAGATCGAGGCCGAGAAACGCGGTCAGGAGATCGCCGAGAATGTCGCCATGCTGCGCGACGGGTCCGACGAATATCTGGTCGGAATCGCTCGGGAAGCCCTCCACCACTACCACGCCGCGATGATGGCCTGCGACAAGCCCGGCCGCCTTCCCTACGAGCTGGTGATCGAGGCATGTGTCGAGGCGCTCTACCGGATAGAGGAATACGGCGGCCGGGAAGAGCGCGCAGACGGTTCTGGCCGTTCCTGGCCACCGCGCAGCCGCTCCCGCTTCGACTGCTGGAACTCTGCATCATCTTGGCTCGGCAAGCAGTTGGCCGCGCCCGACGGCGAAATCCCGATGCACGGCCAGCCCGGTCGGTTTGTGCTGACCATACACGGTTGCCGGACAGACGTGCGCTACCCCGGCGTTTTCGGGGGCGTCGGGCTCGACGGACGCGTGATTGACCTCGACCGGCCGTTTTTCAGCGAGACCGGCTACCGATCCTTCACGGGCGGCGGGCTCTCCCGCGAGCGCTGGTTCGTCGACGAGGCAATGACCGTCGACGAGATGCTGACGATCGTGATGGAGCAGAATCTGCTTATCGACCATCGTGGCAAGACGACGGCGAAGGCTAGGCTACACAACCCTCCGTTCGGACTTAGCCATTGCCAGGGCAACGTGCGTCACCCCGCCGACGACAGCAGGCTCCGCGAGGAGCACCGCAACGATCCCGCCTACCAGCCGGGCGGTTTCATCCATGAGCTGCCGGGCCTCGCGCCGATCGGCATCCCGAGCCGCGTCGAGAAGACTGGCCAACTCGCCTTCGCATTTTGACGGACAAGATCCTTACACCCGCGCCTGATGCCAGGCCGTGAACGCGATAGAAAAGAATCCGCGGCAGGCCGGCACACTGTGACAGGGTTGCCCACAGGCAATCAATTTCGTACCAAGTCGAGATCGATAGACCTGGGATCGGACAAATGGAAGATTACGACAACCAGAAGGGCGCCAAGCCCGAAGACGTGCGCCACGCTTTGAAAGGGTGGACATTTTTCCTCGTGATAATGACAGCCATCTTTGGCGCGGCCTACGCTCTGATAGAGATGTAAGATGACCGCCCCGGTAGACGGATTGCCGGAGAAGATTGGAACGGCGGTTGGTGCGGTGGTCATCGTCGCCGTGTTCGCCATGCTGGCGTGGACGGTGCTTAGGGGATTTATCTAGCCCTTGCGCCATTCCGAATGGAAAAGCCCAGCGTTGAGGGGGATCGGGGCTAGGGCTTACGCATGTATGCGGAACAAGCACGCCCCGGACAGGCAGGGCGCCCCTAGTTTTTATAGATTGGACACTCTGCGGGCGAGCTATCGCCAGACGCATCAACCTGTTTGTTGATCAGAGCGGGAGGGAAAGCGCTCTCGACAACAAACCCAAGCTGCTTACATGCATTTACGCATCGGGCTACATCAGGGTCGATTTTATCATTGCTTAAAGATGCAGGGGCAGTTGTTAGCCCGCATGAAGCTCGCGCGCTGTCGGCGTCTCGACGCATCTCGAACGATTGTACGCCATCCACTGCGCCGCATCCGAACAGAGCGAAGATCAGCAATGCAACGGACGGTTCGGCGGCGCATTTCATTGAGGTTAGTCCTTCCCCTCGTCCCGCTTGCGCCGCGCAGTTCCTTTATCTGCTCATTGGTGAGCTTGGGCGCATGGGCGATCTTATCCATCGCCGCATCAAAAGCCGAGTCGATTGATCGGTCCTTAGTTCTCGGGCGGATGGCGATCGGGGCATACTGGTCGTGGCTTCTATTGCGCTAAGAGCAGTACGGCGCACCTGTCGACACCTCTAACCTCCCGACAACTGCACCTGGGCGAACACGATCTTTTGTCCGTGGCCGCATTGTAACCAATTTGGTTACAGTCTAAGTTACTGTGGTTACAAGGTTTTTCCCTACCACAGAGACGAGTCGACCCATGCCCTACTGCGACGACTGCCTAACCCCCTTCCCCTTCGACGGCAGCGAAAGCTGCCGCTGCCCTTCCTGCCGCGACCGGCTCGCCGACCTCCAGGCGGCCGAAACGGACATGGAAGCTGACGCACCAGCAGAAGGAGGCGCGATGCACTGAGAGAGACAAACAATCCCTTCGATAGGGCGGCGGGAGAGGTCCCGTCGCCCGGCGATCCCTACCACAGAGACCAGACCAATGACCAAGCCAGTTGAATACGAGTTCACGCTGCCGGACGGCAGCAAGCGCTACGAGATCGTCATCGAGCGCAAGGACGTCTTCACCTTCCAGAAGATGCACGCCGCCGTGAGCGCCAAGCCGGTTGAGGCGAAGCCATGAACGCGCTGATCCCTCGCAACACGATCGAGCAGATCGTCGCCTATCGCGATGCAGCCGTGGCCGCCTATCATGGCGCATTCGCCTCGATCGAGCAGGCTGATCGGGAATTGAAAAAGGCGGCCGCTCTCTGGAAGGCGGCCGCTGGCGAGCATGCCTGCTCCAGGTACGGCGACCGCGACAACCGCGAGGTGAGGGCTTTTTTCGAGGCCGTCGATTTGCCTGACGCCGAGCAGTGGAAGCGTACCGCCATCCGCCTCATCGACATCTCGTGCTGGCACTATCTGGTGAAGATGACGGACCTTGAAGTCCTCATGGACAAGCAGGCCAAGGACGAGCTGCGCGACACGTTGAGGTGGGTGCCGGAGCGCTATGACCGCGGCGACGGCAAGGAGCTGGTCAACCTCGACGAGATCATGGGGATTCCCCCGGTCACGGTCGACAACGTGTACGCCACGATCGAGAAGTGGGCCGGCGAATCCGAGATGATCTTCCGGCGCGGCATAGCGACGGCCTTCTCCAAGCTGGACCGCCGGTTCCGGTCTCACGACGGCTTCAAGGTCGGCAGCCGCATGATCCTGACTTATGCCTTCGACCGCGACCACGGCAACGTAACGTGGGGCGGAACATGGGAGACGGTGCGCGATATCGAGCGGACGTTCTCAATCCTCGACGGCAAGAAGCCGACCTACAACAGCATCGAGAACCAGGTGCGAGCCGAGCGCAGGGGCTTTCAGCCTCAGCAGTCCGAACATCACGGCAAGTATTTCAGGATGGTCGCCTACAAGAACGGCAACGCGCATCTCTGGTTCACGCGTGACGACCTGGTGGAAAGGGTCAACAAGATGCTCGCCGAATACTATGGCGAGGTGATCGGCGACGGCCAGACGCGCGAGCAGGACGATCTGTTCCGGAACCGCAAGACCACGCCGGCGAAGAACTTCGGCTTTTTCCCGACGCCGGACGATGCGGCCGACGAGCTCTTGAAGGGCATTCCGATCATGCAGGCCAGCGATGCGCCGCGCCTTCGGATCCTCGAACCCAGCGCCGGCACCGGCAACCTCGCGCGACGTTGCATCACCAGCCTAAACGACTTCTCCGGTCACTACGGCTACGACGACCCGGTGAAGCGCGAGAGATGGCGCGCCGAGTATCGCTTCGACAATATCGTCGATTGCGTCGAGCTGCAGCCTGCGCTGGCGGCCACGCTCGAAGCGGAGCGCCTCTATCGCAAGGTCTACGCGACCGACTTCCTTGCGCTCCGCCCCTCAGTGACGGGAAAATACGATCGCATCATCATGAACCCGCCGTTCGACATGGAGCGCGATATCGACCATGTCGTGCACGCCCTCGACTTCCTGGAAGACGGCGGGTGCCTCGCCGCCATCATGTCGGCCGGCACCGAGTTTCGCGAAACTCGCAAGGCCATCGCTTTCCGGGCCTTGATCGAGAAGCTGAACGGCCAGTTCCGCGATCTGCCGCACGGATCCTTCGCCGAGGTCGGGACCTACGTGAACACCGTCACGGTCAAGCTATGGAAGGACGGCCGCAGAAATTACTTTTAGCTTGACCATATTGTAACCAAATTGGTTACATCATAGGATCGTTATCCCTACCACGGAGTCCAAAAGTGTTTCGCCCGTTACCAGAAGACGAGGAGGAGCGGCGGCGCCGGCTCCCCACCATCAGCCAGGCCCTCGACATGTGGTCGTCCTGGCATAGCGACTGGTCGCCCCTCGGCTGCACCGGGGATTACGCCCTGGACATGCGGCTCGCAGATGCATTCCGCAATCTGCTCTACCGGCCGGAGCTTCGCGACCGGCTTGACTGGATCGAGCGACAGCTACGCGAGCCCCGCAATCGTGCGGCCGACGACCGCTACCAGGCCGAGCTGATCAAGTGGTGGCTCGAATTGTTCGCCACCGAAAAGCTCCCCACCATCAACGAACGCCTAGAGGTAAGAGAACTCCGATGCGCTTCATCCTGATCGATTCCACGCTCCGGCGAGTCTTCGACTACCAGACGTCGCGCCCCTTGGGGCACAAGCTGTTCTGCGAAGTTCTCGAGAGCGACACCCTCGACCGCGTGGAGCTGGCGCCAGGTCTCGACCTCTGGCTCTCAACCGGGCCGTGGCGCAGGACGTTCCAGTTCTTCCGTTCGGGCGCCGAGTTCGCGGGCAATGGAATCCTGGCCGGACGAACGCTGCTCTACGACCTCAAGAGCCTGCCGCGCGCCATCAGTTTCGAGGCTGTAACGGCGTGGGTGAATTATCCCGAAGTGCGCTTCGAGGCGCCGCAGCCGCGCCGGAAATATCAAAGGCCGACCGGGTTGCCCCTGATCGGCCCTCCTCTCCATCCCTACCACAGGACAGCGCCCGAAGGCGCTGGAGAGAACCCATACCTAATGCAGATGTACGGGTGAGGCAACGTACCAAAATGGTAACACAAAGTGTCATCTTGGTTGCTTGAGAAGTTCACCGGATTTTACATTTGGACCTGTCCAAAGCCCTACCACCGAAAGAGTCGAAGATGCGCATTTTCACCAGCTCCTGGTTCACCAAGCTCCCGCCCGAAATCCAGAAAATCGGAGTGTCGAGGGGCACGCCGCGAGGATATCCGGCAGGCTATCGCAAGATGCCCGAACTTGCTCCAGGCGATTGGTTTAAGACCGCCAGCGAGCGCGACTACAAGCAGCTGTATTTCGAGATCCTCGACAAACTCAATCCGGGCCGGATCGTCGCGAAGATGGAAGACCTCTCGGGCGGCAGGGACGTCGCCCTGCTCTGCTACGAGGCCCCGACCGACAACCAGTATTGCCATCGCGCCTACATCTCGGTGTGGCTGAAAGAAAAGCTCCGGCTCGAGGTATTCGAGTATGGCCTGGAGGCCGAGGGCTGCGCTTGGCACCATCCCAAGCTGCCGGCGCAATACCGCCTGCGCCAGCCACCGCAGCCCCTCCAGGTTGCTCCTTACCTCGGGGCCCACGCGCTCGACGCCCAGGGCCGCGTCTGGACGGTGATCGGCGTCGATCCGGAGCACGTCGACCAGGCGCTCGTGCAGTCCGGCAACGATAAGCGCTCGATTTCAGGCGACGTCCTGCGGAGCCGGTTTCAGCCAATCGATGTGTAAGCGGTGTTCTCAGGTGACGGACAGGGGATGTGGCCATAGACGGTCGTGAGGACATTCCGCGAGAAGGTTCGAAGCTGTTTCGACGGCTTCGACGATGGCGGTGAGGCTACCCGCAAAAGCCCGCAAAGCAAGGGTCGCAGAGAGGTGGCAAGCGAACCGGGTTCATAGCGCCAAAAACCGGAACAGTTCGGCTAAAGCTGCGCCCTAGCTTCCTGAGCTGCTTCGACAAGACGGTCTAACTCTTCTCGGCGGATTGAAAAGACATAAGAATCGCTCCCCGTATATACGTTCAAACGGCACGTCTGTTCACCATCATCGGATCGGTAGATCTTGAATGAGAACCGGAAGTGACGGCCTTTCACGTCTAACTGTTTTACGAGCCGAGACGACCAGAACCGGCGCCAGCTCCTTGCCATAGATTGCCAATCCAAGCTGGCCCCCCTCCCTCGTTGCCATTCTGAGGATTGCTGGCAAATCGCGTTAGCGCAAGCCTGGCGGACGGCCCAGTTGAAGGCTGCATCTTTCAATGGCAGTTTTGCCAGAATGCACACGTGGGCGGCCGCCTTATCATCCCCTAGTTTGGGCGCTCTCAAGTCAGTCGTGCTGACTTCGGTTCAATGTTTCATGAATTCCACGCAAGGTGACGGCGATCTCGCGAAGGGGCCGCACGACTTTCATTATCAGCCAAATGTTGGTGGCCAAGTAGAGCGCCATCGGCAGCCACGAAATGATAAGCCCGAACAGGGACTCGGTTCCGGTCATCGTCCACCCCTCACATTTGACGGCAAGCCTGCCAGCAAGTGGGCTTAGGTAACGGGCTTGTCAATAATCGGCACTGATCACCACCGAAGTGGTTGAAATTATTAGACTTTTTCATCTGCGCCCACTTGTAACCGATTTGGTAACACGCTAAGTTATTGAAGTAACTTAGAAATTCAGATCGGTGCAGCAGAAAGCCGTTTCCTTTCACCGCTGCAGCCTTCGCCGGAACTCCCCTTTCAGCAATGGGCCGGCGATTGGTGACTTCTCGTCAAACTGACCGGCCGAGTGAAATCGAACCGGGGACGGGCCAGGCCGAGCATAACCGCCGGAGCCGCACCGATCTGGAAATCCCTACCACGGAGACCAGACATGAACCTCGAAATCGAAGCCCTCCGCCAGTCAGCCCCGAAGCTGCACGGCCGCGACGCGGAGTTCGCCGCATCCCTCCTGCACCAGTATGACAGTCGCTCGAGTCTCTCGGAGCGGCAGTGGCCCTGGGTGGCGACTTTGACCCAGCGCGCACAAGCCGGCGAGCCCGCGGCGCCAAAGGCCAAGGTCGGCTCGATGGATGGCCTGATCGCGCTGTTCGACACGGCGATCACCAACAAGCTCAAGCATCCGAAGATCCGTTTCGACGTCAACGGCGAGACGGTCGTCCTTGCTCTCGCTGGTGCGCGCTCCGCTCACGCCGGCCAGATCAACGTCTCGTCGCCGGGCTCGTTCGAGAGCCGCGACTGGTACGGCCGCATCGACCGCAAGGGCGAGTTCACCCGCTCGCGTCGGTCGCCCGGTCCCGACGGCCTGGTCTCGGCTCTGACCGCTCTGGCCGAGAACCCTTCGAAGGCCGGCGCCGCCCACGGCAAGCGCACCGGCAACTGCTGTTTCTGCGCGATCGAGCTGACCGACCACCGCTCCATCGATGTCGGCTACGGGCCGGTTTGCGCCAAGCGCTGGGGACTGGCGTGGGGTTGATCCCCGCGCCTTCCTCGAGATCCACCCTACCACGGAGAAAGACAATGACCATCAACGTGACGCCGGCCGAGATGCTGGCGATCTGCAATGCTCTCGCCGCCTCGGGCAACCAGGCGCTTTCCGCCCGGCTGGCCGAGGATGCCGAGATGGGCGAGCCGAAGACCGGCTTCGACGAAGCGATCGAGAAGGCGTTGGCGCGCCGGTCGCGTGAGACCGCTGACCGCATCCGCGCCGAGCGCCGCATCGCCCGCGCGCTGGTGAAGGCCTGCCTCGACCGGGGCTACCTGATTTCCGTCTACGACAGCGAGGATTGGGTGGTGAGGCGGTCCGACGACAAGGCGGCGATCATGCTGGCGCTGTTCTCGACCGACGAGGACGGCATTCATCTGCGGAGCCCGACCGGCGACAAGCTCGGCTGGTTCCAGCTGATCTATGGCAATTCGGGCTACGATGTCGTGTCCGACCACGCCGACAACGAAATCTGCAATGCGATCTGGGACGAGGTTATTTCGCCCTTGGCCGACAAGATCGAAGGGGAAATGTGATGGACACGATTTACATCAGCATCGCCGCCAAGGGCACGATGGAATCGCTGAACAGCGCCGCGCGAGGCAAGGGCGAAGTCGTGCTTTCGTTCTACGGCCCGAAGGGCGGGTCGCGGGCGTGTGAAACACTCACGCTCGAGTCCGCCGCCACGCTCCGCGACGAGCTCGTCGAAAGGCTCCCGTTCGATCACGCCAGCGACACCGTCGACGCTCTGACTCGGGCCGAGTCGTTCATTTCCGGCTTCGAGAGTGATCCGCTGCAGAAGAGCGTCGGTGACATCCTGGCCAGTTTGCGCGCCGCGATCCCGCGCGAACGGGCGCGGCCGGACATCCTGGCGGCGCTCAAACTCTGCGTCATCCGAGACCCAAGCCTGAAAAGCAATGCGATGGTGGCCGAAGCCATCGCCAAAGCCGAGCCGACGGCGGCCGCCACCAATCGTCCCGGCGATCAGGCCGCAATCTATGCCGAAGAGACCGGCGTCGACTACGCGACCGCGCTCGTTCACTGCAATATAGACTGAGGGTGGCCGGCATGAACATCGACACACCACCACCGTCCAGCCGATCGTCGTCCCCTCATCATATATTAGCGTGTACTAACTCTCTGCGTTCGGTTAAATTGCAGGGTGAGATACGAGCAGCCTAGAGGGGTGCAATGATCAAGCCGGGACGCATGTGGACGCTGTGGGTTTCGTGCGCCCTCCTGGCCCTGCCCGCGCAAGCGAGCAGCTTGGGGGATTTGGTCAAGGATGGCGACGTCGCGGCCGTGACCTCCGCCTTGGACAAAGGCGCAGATGTCAACGAAATCGACGGTGTTACGGCGCTCTACATCGCCTCCGAACGTGGAAATGTCGAGTTGGCAGCGCTGCTGATCAAGCGTGGGGCAGACGTCAACCTGCCTGTCAGTTGGCAAAGAACGCCACTCTACGCCGCCAATAAGGGTGGGCATGCTGCCATCGTCAAGCTGCTGCTAGACAACGGGGCCGATCCAAATCGGGTGGCGAAAGCGCAGACGCCGCTGCATGTTGCTGCCGAAAATGGCTGCCTTGAGTGCGTTATCCACCTTGTCGGCGCCGGAGCAGACGTCAACGCCCTGACGTCGAATGGAAGTCCGCCGATACATCTGGCCAAGGTCGGAGGCCACGAGGACGTCGCGGCGTACTTGCGCGATCATGGCGCCGCAAGACCGGCCATCGCGCCGATTTCCGCACTCCTTGCATCAGCAAACGCTCAATCGGGCAAAGAGATATACGACAGCACCTGCGTCGCCTGTCATCTTTCGCCGGGCGTCAAGGTGCCCAAAAAGGTCAATCTGTGGGGCATCGTCGGGCGCGAGAAAGGATCCCAAAGCGATGTCCAGTATTCGGCGGCTCTGAAAGACGCTGGCGGCAAATGGACCTTTGAGGAGCTCAATCTCTTCATCTCGAATCCCTCGCTCACGTTGCCCGGTACGGACATGTCTTTCCCGGGTTTGAAGGAGGGAAACAAGCGGGCGGACCTCATTGCCTACCTGCGGACCTTGAGTGATGCACCGCTGCCGCTCCCTTGACCGCTGTTGGTGGAAACGTTGATACCAGCCATGCTTCCGCTTCCCTGATCATCAGACGCCGAGGCAGGATTACCATTTTGCACGGCTTCGTTTCTGGCGGTCGCGCGCGCAAGCGGGGGGCCCGCTGATCGGAACTTTTCTTAGTAACCACTTGTAACCATATCGGTTACATCCTAAGTTATTGATGTTGCTAGGAAATTCCCTACCACGGAGCCCGACCATGAAGAAGCGCATCCCCCTCAACCTTGTTATCCCGAACCCCGACCAGCCGCGCAAGCATTTCGACCCGGTGAAGCTTCGCGAGCTGGCTGAATCGATCCGCGAGCGCGGCCTTATCCAGGCCATCACGGTTCGCCCGGTTTTCCTGACCGACGGTCGAATCGAAGAAATCACATCGGAGAACATCGCAGAATGGAACACTTTGCTCGACCTCCAATCGAAGTCGTCGCCTACACGGCCGGCTTCATCGACGGAGAGGGAACGATCAGCGTCAAAGGCAACCGGTTCCGCGTCGTCGTCAGCCAGTCAGTCACAAACGACGGCGCAACGATCTGCCGATGGTTGCGAGACGCATGGTGCGTCGGCACCGTCGCTCCATCACACCGAGTCTTTCACGGGAAAACCTGGGAGCAATGGTTCTGGACCGTCGCGGCGGCGAGAGAGGTCAAGCACGTCATCGATTATTGCCTTCCCTACTTCCACGTCAAACGAAGCGCGGCAGAGCAAGTCGGAGTTAGAGTCAACGACTTCCTCAACAACGGGCATCGGTGCCGGTGGTCGCCGGAGGAAATCAAATTCCTCGGAGATCAATGGTGGCGGCACGACGACTGGATCGGCGAACAGCTCAGACGAAGCGCTACAAGCGTCCGACATCAACGTCGAGCCCTCGGCCTCGCCAAGCCGCCGGGCGGTCTATGAGATCGTCGGTGGGGAGCGCCGCTGGCGCGCTCACCAGCTGATCGAGGCGGCCGACATTCTGTGCGAGGTCGTGAAGATCGACGACAACGAGATGGCGCTGCAGGCGATCGTGGAAAACCTCGCCCGCGCCGACATCAAGCCGCTGGAGGAAGCGCGGGCGTTTCACGCGATGATCGACCGCGGCTGGACGGTCGAGCAGCTGGCGAAGGACATCGGCGTCCAGCCGACGCGCATCAAGGCCCGCACGGCGCTGCTTAATCTGGACGAGACGATCCAGAAGCTGGTCGATAGCGGTGCCTTCCCGCTCGGCCATGCAAACGACCTGGTCGACCTCCCGACGGCCGATCAGATCAACATCGTGAGGCTGTTCTCCAGCGGCAGGTTGAAAGACTGGTCGAGCATCAAGGCGGCGGCGCAAGCGGTCCGCGACCGGATCGAGCAGGGCGGCATGTTCGACGACGAGAACAGGCCGGAGCCTTCGAAGGACGATATCGCCGCCATGAGCAGGATGGAGAAGACGGTCGAGCGCATCATCGCCGCGATCGCCGGCGGCTTCAAGGACGGCGAGTGCATCGCCTTGAAATCGATCGATCCCACCAAGGCCGACAAATGGGCCGACACGCTGGCGTCGGCGTCGCGCTCCATCCGTTCGATGGAGTCGCAGCTGCGCCAGGCACATGCGCGCTCGATGCTGGTGTAGGAATCCGCACCGCCGGCTGCGGCCGGCGGCTGTGGTAGGGAGGGGCAGCGGATTGGTCTCCGCTGCCCCATTTTTTTGTCGAGTGTAGAGGCCCGCCAGCGCGCGTCAGTCGCCGGCCTTCCCTTCGCACGCTCGTTGGTCGCCGCGCTCGTCCTCGGCCGCCTCTGGTGGCACAACGTCCAATCTGGCGAGTTCCTTCGCCCGCACCGTGGCGCAACGTTCGCATTGGCCGGCGCCCGAATTTTCCATGAGCCACCCGGCCGGCGCATCCTGGGAGCCGCAGAGAGATACGGCGAGTCCGAGACCGCGCCGGCGAAAGTAGTGTGTGGTAACGGCCGTTGGCGATTTGAGAGCCCAGCCTTCGCGAAATCCTGACATCAGCGGTGCTCCACCGGAATCATCCGGCCCTTTCGAAAGATGCGTTCGGCCGCGTCGCGGGCGCTGGTGATGGTTGCGCCATCACGGCGCATATGCCCATTGAAGTAGCGCAACAGGCTTTCGGTGACGGCCTTCCATGCCTCCACCTCGGTCGGGAATATCCTCGGCTCGCCGCCGGGGCCAAGCACCGGCTCGGCGCGGCCGTCCTCGGCAAAGCGCAGCATGGCGTGATGACCACCCACGACCGGCGTGGTGAAGCCCGCGAAGTGGTTCATGCGGCAGTCCTTTCGATGATCTCGGGATCGGCTTCCTTGCACTGGCGGGCTCGAAGGAGTCGGCAGATGCCGCGCGTCAGCTCCTTGCCGGTGCAGTGCCACCGCAAGGCCGCGACCATGTCAGTCATGACAGACTGGCGCGTGGCGGAGACACGCAACGAAGAGCAGAGCTGTTGCAGCTCGTCACGCCACAAGAGATCGAGAGCGCTTGCCGGAAGAGGGCGCTCGAACACAGGGTGAGGCAGCGCCCATTTTTCGAGATGATCGTGGTTGGCGGTCGGCAAGGCGCGCCGGCGCTCCGGGTACACCCAGATTTCGCATTTGTGGCTGACCCCCTCGGGGACCTTGCGCATGAAGAATTTCCCGTCGCGCTCCTCGTGGGCCGCCCACTGGTTGGTCTCCTGCTCGACCAGGAATTTTTCGTGGATGGCGGCAATGACGTGATGCGCCGCGCCGAACATCGATGCGACCTGTGCCGGCAGGCGATCGAGCTTGTCCTTGGCCGATTTCACCTCGCAGGCGATGATCTCAGCGCGGTCGACGGCGACAACGTCGATGCGGTTGGGTCCATTCGAGCTGACGTTGATCTCATGGATGATCCTTGCATTGGGGCGGCGCTGGCGGATGCGAGCGACAGCCGCCTCTCGGATCTCGGCTTCAGCCGAGCTGCGATATGCAGGCATCACACGGACTCGCTCGGCTGATAGTCTTTCCAGTCGACGCGGTTGATGACCGTCGGCCCGGCATAGTCGCCGACCAGGTTCTGTTCCCAGACGAACCAGGCCAAGTTCATGCGGCTCGAGGCTTCGTTGCCGTCCCAGCCGTCCCGATGCATCATCGGCAGGCGCCGCGTGAAGACATGGATGCGCGCCGGCTTGCAGTCGTCCATGGCGTAGTTGCGGTCCGGATCGTCGAAGCCGCAGAGAAAATTCAGGTTGAGCAGCAACGCCATCTTCGGCGGCCGATGCACGCGCAGCGCATGCGCGACGAAAGCATTGAGCACGCCGCCGTAGGGCGGGTTGGTGGCGATATCGTCGCAATCGTCGCCTGCCTCGCTGGTGAGGAAGTCCCGCACGTCCTGCAAGACGCCATGGCGATCGGCGGTGCCATAGTCGACGAGATCGGAAAGCAGGACGTCGTAGCCGGCCGCCTCCAGGATGCGCGAGATCGCGCCACGACCGCATGCCGGTTCCTTGATGCGCGGGCCGAAGGTCTCCAGCGCCAGCAGCGTGTGCGTCGCTTCCGGACACGTCTCGTAGAGATTGTTGCCGCGCTCGTCCGCGCTGGCGGTGTCGGTGCCGATCGCCACGCGCAGGTTCGCCCGGCTGGGCTCGAGTCCTTCCGCGACCCGCCCGGCGATCACCCGCTCGACGATGCCAGGATCTCGCCGCTCCGCATCCGCCAGCTTGCGGGCGTCGTGGATTTCCTTTCGGGTGAGCCCGGCTTCGGCTGCCGTGAAACCGTTCCCGTCTGGAACGGTTTTCGGTCTGCCGCCTTTCGATGCCTCCCCTCTTTCCTGGGCGGCAGTCCACTCCGTGGCGATGGTGATCTTGGCACGGGCCTCGATCAGCAGGGCGTCGCCTTGGAGCTTGCGCGCCTTGAAGATCAGGTGCTCGCCGGCATGGAAGCGAGCAGCATAGCTGCCGGCGGCCTTCGCCTGGTCATACGCACCCGACGCCAGCATTCGCGCCGAAGCGACGTCGCCGTCGTCGAACAGTATCCGAGCTCGCTCGATCACCTGAGCGAGTCCGGAATCGTCGAAGGGAACAACCGCCTCCATGGCCTATGCCATTTCAGACAGCTTGGCCCGGGCCGGATCGAGCACCTCGAGTGTCGTCCTGATCTGGTGGAGATCCGCGTCGGTTTCAGCGTGGCAGTTATCGCGCACCATCTTCGCGAGAGCGACGACGCGCTCAAACTCTGCCGTGGCGGCCGCCTTCACCCCCTCCAGCTCGGTTTCCTTGCGCCGCATCTGATCGACGAAGCGCTTGAGCGTTTTGCCAGTGTTGGCGATCATCGAGCGGACCGACGGCGGAGCGTCCTGCTCCAGCTGTTCCTCCAGGGCGCTTGACATGTCCTCATCGGACACGAGGGGCGTTTGCACTGCTGGCATGTCCATTTTAGTTGATCCTCAGGTAGATGCCGCGACACGACACACGCGGGATTGCGCGGCCGCGAAGACGACGGATGAAACGGGAAAGGAAGGCGGTCATTGCGCTTGCTCGCCGTATTGTTCGGCGACGATGGCGCCGACGATCTCGTCGACATGGTCGTCGCTCCACCACTTGCCTTTCTTGGCGCCGATCACCTGGCCTTGCGCCGAACGCGGAGTGCCGTAGGCCAGACATTTTCCGAGCCCAACTCGGCGGGCATCAGGAAAGCCGATCATCAACGCTTCCATGGCGAGATGACGAGCGCGCATGCCGAGTTCGCCGGCGCACACCGCAAACGGATCCTCTCGGTGCGGCCGGCAGGCCATGACGATGGCGAGGGCGATCTGGTCGGCCGTCGGGAACATCAGACGATCCCCGCCGCAAAGCGATCGGCCGCGCGCATGGCCTGACCTCTGAGCATCTGCATCATCTCGGACTGCGACCAAACGGGGGACCTAAGGGCTGCGGCCTCGGCCAGGATCACACCGTGAAGAAGGTCGAGACTTGCCCTGTACCAGTGCTGGCCGAGATGGCAGTTAGCGAGATTGCGTTCTGCGCCCAGAACCATGGTGCGGGCCACGGCGAGCCCTGGCGTCCAGACGACGTGCGCGAAATGCAGCCTCTCCCACCGGCCGGGCTGGAGCTGGGGGAGATGCGCTTCGATGTTTTCGGCCGTAGCGAGCCGAAAGACGCCCGGATCAGCCTCGAAGCCGACGGCGCAGATCGCGGCATGGCCGGCGTTCTTGCGCCGATCGACCAGGTTGCGCGGCATCGCGATGTCAACCGGCATTGTTTTCCTGCTCCTCACGCCGGCGACGTTTCTCCTCGCGCTTGCGTTCCCTTCGAAGCTGGTCGATTTCCCGAACGGTCTTGCGCCGGAAACTGCGGCTGGTGCGAACCAGGCCGAACTCCTTCTCGATGCCGACCAGGATCTGGCCGAGGACCCGGCTCTTGACGTCGTGCAGTGCCTGCCTCGACATGACCTCGACGCGATGCCGGTCCCAGACGCGGGTGCAGAACTCGACGCCGTGGCCGCCGGCATGCGCCAGGAACGTCCGCTTGTAGCGCTGCGCGTCTTGCCCTTGCCGCCCTGCCCGCACGAAGCGGAGAAGGTCCATGATGTCGACCATGCGATCGGCGGCCGACTGGTGAACCACGATGCGAACTTCGGTGCTGTCGTACTGTGGCATCCCGTCGGCCATGCGCGACAGCTCGCGCACATAGGCCTGATGCTCGGTCTCTCGCGAGGGCATAGCCGATCCGACCTTGGAGACCATGCGGCGTTCGACGTCGGGCATGTTTCGGGCCGTGTCGACGGCGTCGGCAAACAGTATCCAGAGCAGGTCGCGCGGCGTAGGCAGGCCTCGCTTGTTCTTGGTGAAGAAGATGTCCTCGGCATGCCGCATGTGCTCGATGAAGCGGTCGATCCGCTTCTCCAGCTCGGCGGGCGTATCGAGAAAAAGGCGTTTCATCTTCATCATGCCCGAGCCGCCGAAGCAGTATCCGTTCCGGTTCCAGATGTTGCCAAATTGGTTACACCATTGGCAAGCGAAAGATCGGGTGGCCAGCGTGTCTCTCTCACGATTTTTCGATGACGGATCGACGTCTGCACGCCGGCTTCGCCGTACTTGGCGCGGATCGAGCCCAGCCAATCCCGCCACTCCGGCCGATCCGGTGTGATGACGAAATGCCCGTCCTTGTCGATGTCAGGAGCGCCATCGAACTCGGCGAACCGACGCTCGCTGAGGTATGTCGCAAGCTTCGGCACGCGAACACCGCGCAGGATCATGGCGCGGACGAACAGCGCCATGCATGCCGACGCCTGACCCCGCTCGACGTCGGTCAGACCGCGGTAGGCCCTGAACGCAGTGTCGAGATCGCCTACCTTGTCCGCTGGATAGCCAGAAACCAATTTCCCAAAATCATCTCCAAGCCCCCCCCTGGAAGGGGGTGAGGGGGGTAGATTTTGTTCAATAGGTTCTTTGTATGTGTCGGCTTCACCGTTAAGCGGATTTCCAGTTACCGGTTTTTCAGGAAGCGGTGAGGCCGTTTCCGTGTTTTCAGGACGCGGTGCGCCCGCTTCCTGATTTTCAGGACGCGGCAGCGGCAGGCTCTCGGGCACAGCATCATCATGGACGATGTAATTGTAGGCCCCGAAGCGGCCGTCTGAGCTCTTGGTCTGTTCGCGCTTGAGATAGCCGACCTCCTCCAGCTTCTGGAGGATCCGATAGACCTTGTCGCGGCCGATGCCCCCCTGGTTCTGGAGGTTCTTGACCGACACGTTCCAGTCGTGCGGCTTCGCCAGCAAGTAGACCAGCACGCCACGCTCCTCGAACGTCAGCCTGTCATCACTGGCGACAGCGTTCGGGATGATGGCGTACTGGTCCGCACGCTTGCGGGTAATGATAGTCATGCCGTCGCTCTCTCAACTGCGAGGAGCGGCAATCCTACAAGCTACAAATGGTATTGCCGTTCTATCTGGTAGTTCATTGCCTATCCGATCGACGCCAATACCGCCGACAGGATCTGTTTAGTCATGGTCGGACCGACGGTTTCTCCCAGATATGCCGCTGCTGCTACAAGATGCACAGTTGCCCTTCGCTCGGCGGCAGCCGATCCAATGCTTCTTGCTGTTTGACAAAACCCGGCCATAACTGTCTTTACTTCACCGTTTACCGCCTGCCCGCCGTCAGTCTGCTTCATTTTTATTAAACCTCCTCGGAATGTTTCAACTTGAAACATTGCGTGCGGACCTAAGGCCGAAGTAATTGGCGGAGGAAATCACACCTCCGTCAAAATCAGCCTGTGTTCGAAGCTTTCGCGATGACGGCTACAGGATCGTTAACTGGCTCAACATCGGAGCCAGTCTTTTGGCACAAGCGGTTGTAACGGCCGAGGAGGTCGAAGATGGCTTTGCCGTTCCAGTTGGAAGCCGTGCCATACCAGGCCTCCCTCACCCGCCAGTGGCCGCGCGGGTAGCCCAGCGCGTCACAAGCGGCGTTGATCTGAGCTTTGATGCCCATGCCTGGTTTGATGGTTCCGGCGGCTTTGAACACCACCTGTTGTAGCTCTGCAGCGATGTCTTGCATCGATTCCTCACAAAAAACAGGAGAAGGAACGACGACCCATCGGGATTCTCGGATGCCTTGTCGGACACATCCAACAATTTCCCCGCCATTATCGCTACAACCGCAAGGGGAAAGCCGATGGCCCACGACGATGATTGCTGGAAACCGCTTGGAGTTGCGGCCTGGGAATTTGTTGAACGCGCCGACCAATTTCGGACGGAACGAGGAACCGTGTTGATCGTATCTCGGGTCAAGCCGGAGTCCGGCGCCGTGCAACGATATCTGCCGCCTCCCTGCCCAACCAGTGGTTTGCGTTCACCTCACCGTCGGACATAACGACGATGCGGTCGAGATATGGTTGCCTGGGCATCCGGCCGGCCTCGTACCGATCGACTGTCAGCCGCGTACAATCGATCATCCGGCCCACGTCGGCAGCGCTCAGATTGCGGTCCAAACGCCATTTCGTCAGTTGATGCAGGTTTTCCATGGCTGGGTTTTGTCACCAATTTGGTTACACGTCAAGGTTTGTAACCAAATTGGCACAGTTTCGCACGAATTCGTTTTGAGCTACCGCATTGATATGGCGAATGGAATTAAGCACTTCCGGGAAAAGGCTGGGATCAGCAAGGCCGAGCTGGCGCGTCGCGTTGGCACCACAAGGCCGCAGATGGGCCGTTTGGAAGAAGAAGACGGCCCCAATGGACGCAAGCTCACCTTGAAGTGGGCAGAGCGAATCGCGCCGCACCTGAACGTGAGGCCGGAAGAGCTTATGTTTCCAGAGCTTGCAGAGGTGGACGTAAGCAAATTCAGCCACGTATTCGAGATCTCCGCCGGGAAGAGCCGCCCGGCAGCGCCAGGACTGGTGATCGATCCAGAGTTTTTGACGCGGATGCTGCCGAACTCGGAGGGGCACAACCTTCGGTTCATGATGGTCGACGCGTACCAGGCCAATGGCATTGTTGCCAAAGGGGATGCGCTTGTGATCGATCTGGACGACAACATCCCCAATCGACCCGGCCTGTTCGCCCTGGAGATCGCCGGCGCGGTGCAATGGCGCTACCTTTCGCCCACGACGACAGGCGCCGTTCAGGTCCACAGCGACAACCCCGCGGCGACCAACGAAACCGTGCAGCCGGCGGACTTGAAGGTCATTGGCCGCGCTCGGCTCAGAATTTCCACCCTCTAATCTGCTTTTTTTTGCCCGGGATGTAACCATTTCGGAAACACCTCTTGCAAAACGTACCAAATCGGTTACGATCCTGATCACGCAGAAGGATCGCTAGACCGATGGCCCAGTTGCCCCTGGTTGTATTTACCCATCACGCCTCGCGGTCATGTGTTGAGTATCTGCGTGCCCCCGGCCGGGCTGGTGTGACCCCCCGCACCATTCGCCCGCACCAGCTCGGCCGGGTTCTCCCGATCTAAGCAGCACTGCACCCCGCGACCGCTTTGTCGCGCCCATTGTGTTGCCAAAATGGTTTCACGTGTAACACAAAAGGAAACAGACGGATGACGGCGGACCAATACGCATGGTGGCGTCAGGCAATGAAGCTGGCGGGCGGATATCGCGAGCTGACCCACGATCAGCTGCTCCTGCTCGCCCCTTCGGCCGACAGCCCGGAGTCAGGATTTTTCAGGAACCGTCCGTTCAAGGATGCGCCCCTGGTTCCCGTTGCCATCTGGCGCGACGCGGCGGGCAGTGTCATCTGCCTGCAGGGCGGCAAGGAAGCGGAGGCCGACAAGGTCTGGAACTATGCTTGCCGCAACCCGATCACCGAAGCGCTCTATCATTCCGTGCTGGCCGGCGAGCCTTGGCCCGATGACCCGCCGCCGGTTTCGAAGGAGCACAACCTCCCGGCCAAGACAGGCGATCTGCACAAAGACCTGACCCTCGAACTGGCGGCCGAGAAGGAAACGGTCGAGGGCTTCCTGAAAAAGCCGATCAGCACCCAGGAGCAGGCCGATCAGGCGGGCGTCTGGGCAAAGCGGCTCGCCGGCATCGCCAACAAGGCCGACGAACAATTCAACGTCGAGAAGCGTCCTTGGCTCGACGGCGGCAACGCGGTCGACGACAAATGGCGCGATCTGCGCACCGATGCCAAGGACCTCGCCAAGAAGCTGAAAAAGCATGGTGAAGCGTGGCTGAAAGAACTCGACCGCCAGGAGCAGGATCGCCAGCGCAAGGCCCGCGAGGACGCCGATCGCATTCGGCGCGAGGCAGAAGCGGCTGAGCAGCGGGCGGCCGACGCAGCGCGCGCGGTCGAGGAGGAGAAGGCCCGGCGTGAAGCCAGCACCTCCCCCGGCATCGCGTCTTCATTCGCGCAGGAGAGCGAGCAGGAGGCGTTGCAGATCGAAGCCGAGGCGGAGGCCAAGCGGCTGAGCGAGCGTGCGGTGCAAGCTGCACGTGAGGCACAAGCCCGTCCGGTCTTCGCCGGCAGGACCGGCGCCAAGATGTCCCTGCACACCTATTGGGTCGCGAACATCACCGATTACGACGCTCTGGTCATGGCCCTGAAAGACGAGCCGGAGGTGCGCGAGGCGGTCGAGAAGATCGCAGGCCGCATCGCGCGCAACAAAGACGCCGCCCTGCCAGCCGGCATGGACCGGGTTCCAGACAAGAGGGCAGCATGACCGACCAGAAGATCGTCGCCGTGAAATTTGGCGAGAGCGACAAGACCTACGACTATTTCGCAGGCGCATTCGATGTGGCTGTCGGCGCCCGGGTGATGGTGCCGATGCGCGGCCGCGAGACATCGGTCACGGTAGCCGAGATCAAGGATCATTCCGACGTCGCCAAGATCTCGATCGTCGGCATCGACAAGCGCACCGACGAGCAGCGCGCGGCCAAGCATCCGAACGGCCGGCACGTATGGGCGCCAGACGGCACGCTGCTCGACGAGAACGGCAACCGGTCGATCTTCGACGACGTGGACAAATAGCCATGAGCTTGGTCCGCGTTGCCATCGTCATTTTCTGGCTCCCCGTGATGATCAGCGCCGCTTTGAGGCGGCTTTTCCGCGAAGTCCCCACCGCCTTCTGGTTCGCATGGAACGACATGCGCATCGAGCAAAACGAGATGCGCCGGACGTGGCGCGCCAACAGCTTCAACCCCGAGGATTGGAAATGAACGAACGGGCTCAGGTACCGGCCCTTATGGTCGGCGGCGCGATCAGCGCCATCATCCCTCAGTCGATCGAGGAAACTTGGCGTCTCGCCACCATGATCGTCGAGGCCGGTCTGGCGCCACAGGCGCTTGTCGGTCGCGAGCCGGCTGAGGATGCCGGCGACGACGCCTGGAAGCGTTGGGGCAAGAAGGGCACCAGCGCCGTGGCCATCGTCATCATGTCCGGCGCGGAGCTCGGCCTGCCGCCCATGGTGGCGCTGCGCAGCTTTACCGTCATCGGCGGCAAGCCGGCGCTTTACGGCGACGGACTGATCAACGTCGTTCGAAAGTCGGGCAGAGCGAAATCGGTCGAGCTGGGGTATCTGCGCGATGCGACGAAAGAGGCGCTCCTCAATCTCGGCCTGCACAAGGATGTGGTTGCCCAGATGAACACCGTCGACGAGCGTACCATCGGCTGGTGCAAGGCGGTGCGCTCCGACACAGGGGAAATGAAGGTCGAGGCCTATTCGGTCGCGGATGCCAAGCAAGCCGGCCTTTGGGACGAACGCCCGACCCGTCGCGGCAAGGTCTGGAAAAACAACCAGCATGTGTGGGACGACGTGCCTAACGATTCCTCCTGGTTCCGCCATCCCAAGCGGATGAAGCAATGGCGCGCAGCTGGCTTCTGCCTGCGCGAGCTATTCGGCGACGTTCTTGGCGGCGTGCGAGATGAGTTCGAGGCCCGCGAGATCGCCGGCGATCTGATCGAGCACCACGACGACGAGCCGGCACCCAGGGCGAGGCTCACCCCGCCATCGCCGCCACCGGTGCCCAGCCTCGACGCCGTCGACCCTATCCCCGAGAACGGGTTCGACAAGGATGTCGAGGGCATGCACGACGGCGCAGAAGCCGCCGAGGAGGAGCAACCAGCGGCCTTCGACTACGGCAAGTTCTTCGAGGATTTTCAGATCGCCTTGGCCGGTGCGAAGTCCGCCGCGGCCGTGGAGGAAATCTGGACCGAGTTCGACGTCGAGGCTCAATTCCACGACGACGAGAGCAGCCGCCAGCTGGCCGACAAGATCAAGGCGCGGCGGCTCGCTGCGCTCACTCCGCCGAGCGCGGGCTGATCATGGCCGGCCGGATCGCAATCCTTCCCGACCACGGTGCCCAGGTGCTCGGTCCGCCCGAGAACTGGCGGCCGCGCGTGCTGAGCGTCCGCGAGAAGCTTGAGATCGTGGTGCGCCAAGGCGGCAAGGAGCCCAGCGGCGCGCGGCTCAACCCGCTCGACGGTGTTCAGTTCGATCACGATCCGGCGTTGCAGCGGCGGCGCTGGGACCCGGAAGCGCATGACACCATCCCGCCATCGTGCGCCCTCGACTACATCGTGGCGCTGAACAAGCCCACGCATGGCGTCAAAACCCCGGTCGACCAGCGCGAGATCGCGAAGACGAAGCGGCTCGAGGGACGTACCGGAAAGGGCAAGCCGAAACGGAAGATCCCGAGCCGGCCCTTCCCGAAGCTCCACAGAGGTTTTCGATGAGGCGCGCCAGCTACACCGAGATCGCGGTCACGCCCGGCATGGTCTTCATCGCGGACCGCTGCCGGCCGGGTCTACCGAGTGTCACCAACGACGCCGAGCGCGTCGTCGAGGAATGTCTGGCCGCCTATGGCGAGCGCCGGATCGTCTACCGCGACAGCGCGCGCGGGTGGGGCGAGCTGCTGCACACCGGCATCCAGTTCCGGGGTTTCGCGCCTTACACCGACCGCACGCCCGACGAGGAGGCAGCATAACGGCATGAGCAGCATCCGCGACCTCTCCTACGAGCACCAGATGGTGATCGAGGCAATGAAGAGCCAGCTCATCATCGCCCTGGTCCGCCGGCTCGGCAACAAAGTCGAGATGCCGGTGGCCGAGATCGATTCCACCGGCTCCTCAAATCTCACGATGAAGGCGGTGGACGGCGTGTTCACATTCGAAGTGGTGGACAAGAAGCGATGACACCGGTCCAGCGCGATCTTCCCCGGCACGCCCTCGGTCTCGACGGCCGGCGCCAGGAATCCTACCGCAACTATTTCGTGACCGGCGAAGGCAGCACCGACCACCCGCATTTGGCTGGCGATGGTCGAGGCCGGGTACGCGACGCGGCGCTCAGGCTCAATCCTCACCGGCGGCGCTTCCGCCTTACGAGGGCCGGCGCCGACCTCGCGCTGGATCCTGGCGAAAGCCTGAACACCGTCGAGTTTTCTCCCGTTCAACCCCAGAAGGACACGACCGCATGACCGACCAAGTAACCGCTCCGCTCCGTCTCTCCGACCTCCAGGCCAGCATCGCTCGTGCCCAGATCGAGGCGAAGATGGATGTGCTCGAGAGGACCAACGAGCGCTTGACGCTTCACCTGCAATCAATCTTCGACGGCATCGGCCGCAACGAGCAGGTCGAGCTGATCTACCCGAACGGCGAGGTGGTGCTCATCACCAAGGCCCGGAAGCGCGACCGTGGCGAAGGCGGCGAGTGATGCCGATCATCTCCGTGTATGTCGACGAGCGGACCGCAGCTCGCATGAAGGCGATTTCGGCCGAGAAGGGCCGGACGGTCGAAGACCTGGCAGAGTGCGCGGTCGCCGAAGCCGCGCTCGACTACTACCGTCTTGCGCCGGCCGCCTCGGATCCTGGTCGCGCCGACGGCGGCGCGAACATCATCACCACTCACACCAACATCGCGGGCGCGTGATGAGCACGTTCTTCCTGGCCGTCGGCTTCATCCTCATGATCAGCGCGTGCGCACGGCGCGCTTATCTCGATATCACCGGTCGGTGGGTGCCGATCGAGGGTTATGTCTTCGGCGCGGTAGTCTCGTTCATCGGCGCGCTGCTGATCCTGATCGGCATTTTGCTGGCGGCGGCGCCGTGATGGAAACCGCAATTGGACATGTCCAAACGCAACTCAGTCCTGACGAGGCGCTTGAGAAGCTTTATGGCCTGCTGACGGCGAAGAACGCGCCAAAGCCGGGAAGCTTCTCCAGCCTGAACGCGGACCAAAAGCGGGAATATTTTCGCCTTGCCCGGCGGCGTAGCCGGGCCAAGGTGCGCGCCGCGCCCTCGGTCGCTGCCACCGCAGCCAACATCAGTCAGGCGCTCTCCGACGCGGCGCTGATGATCCTCGCCACCGGCGCGCCCGGCGCCGAGCAGGTACGCAAGGTACTGCAGACGATCTTCGAGCAGCGGCCGGGTGTCCCGATCTCGGTCGAGAACAGGGCCAAACAAGGCAAACTGAAACCCAAGCTGATCGCCAGGAGCGAGTGATGGACGACCTTCCGAAGCTTGCACTGTCGGTGCGCCAGCCATGGGCGCACTGCCTCATGATGGGCTGGAAGCCGGTGCAGAACCGATCCTGGCGCGCAGGCAATCCTGGTCTCAAGTTCCGCGGCGATTTCGCTATCCACGCATCAACCGGCATGACGCGCGACGAATATGAGTGCTGTGCTGATCTGTGCTGGTTCCTCGGCTTCCAATACTTGCCCCCGGCCGAGCTCGAGCGCGGTGGCATCGTCGGGGCTGGCACAGTCGTCGATATTGTCACCGAGTTCGAGAGCCCCTGGTTCTTCGTCCCGAAAGGCCTGATCATCGCCAATGCGCAACCAGTTGAGTTTGTTCAGGCGGCCGGCCAACTCGGGTTTTTCGATTGGAAGCGGCTCGTGCCGTTCGCGAAGAACGGGAGGCCAATGCTGCCAGACTGCCACGGCGAAGCCACCCCCAACCAACGACAGGCAGGGGCGGCTCCTATGAACCCGACCGAGCGCTTCAGAACTTGTAGTTGATCTTGCCGACCACGACATTTTCCCTGTCGCGAATGTCGATGATACCTGTCTGCACGCCGTTCTTGGTGCCGAAGTCGTAGTAGTTCCATTCCACCCCTGCGGTCCAGTGATTGGTGAGGGCGTACTCGGCGCCGAGGCCCGCGGTCCAGCCGGCCCGCGACCCGCCCCTGTACGTATCAGGAAAAGGCTCAACCTCGGCGGATTTATACTTGGTGAACGCGACACCGGCATCGCCATAAACCAAGAAACGGTCGAAAGCGTATCCAAGACGGCCACGCACCGAGCCCAGATAATCCTGCTTGGTCTCGCAGGTTGCCAAGAAACCTGAACATTGGTTCTCGCCTCTCACGGTCGAGCCCGCGAGGTCGCCTTCAATGCCGACGACATATTGGCCGATCTGGTAGTGGTAGCCGATCTGGCCCCCGAAAATGCCGCCAGACCCGTTGGTGTTGAAGGGATCGAAAAAACTCCCCGACCAATGGCTGTCATTCCATCCACCACCGGCCTGGCCTCCGACATAGAAGCCGGTCCAGGAAAAAGGCATGGCAGCGACGGGCTGGACGAGGTCCGCAGCCAGGACCGGTGACGAGATCGCCAGGAATGCGACCGAACAAAGCAACGCAAGTTTCATGTGAGCCTCCCGCATGGATGGACAGTCGTATCCCTGGAGATTCGCGGAGCACAACTACACGTTTAAGCTCTCGAAATTGTGATCACGTGCAGTTGCACGGATGCAACAGCTGCCGCACGCCGAACGAGCAACGGCAAAGCGGGCCAAATCCCCACTTTCAACCATCGGCAAGGAGGGATCGCTCCCATGAGTCCATCACCGATCCGGCGGACTTTCGTCCATCACTCAGATGTGATGCCAACCAGCCGAAACGTGCTGAGACAACGTGCCGGTTCTCAAACTAAATCGCCGACCTTGAGAGCACTCCATAAAGACTGATCCGCCAGCAAAGCTGCCGATCTACGCCATGAAATCGTACGTCATCAACCTGGACCGCAGCCCCCACAGGTGGCAGCGGATGGCCGATCGCCTCAACGCTATCGGAGCGGATTTCCAACGAGTACGGGCGGTGGACGGGCGGCTGCTGACCGATTCCGAAATTTCGGACGTCTACAGGCCCGTCCCCGGCGCAGCCGCGATGACGCCGGAAGAGGTGGGCTGCTTCCTGAGCCATCGAAAATGCTGGGAGCGGATCGCGTCGGGCCAGGACGCTTACGGCTGCGTTTTCGAAGACGACATGTTGATCTCCAAGCGGGCAGGTCTGTTCCTCGTTGAGGGGTCCAGCTGGATCCCCGGCGATGCGGACCTGGTCAAGGTCGAGAGTGTCGTCGGAAGGGTGTGGCTAGACCGCACGGTACATGCGCTGCGCGATGGCTTCGAACTGGCGCGCCTGCGCAGCTACTCTTTTGGGTCCGGCGGATACATTCTCTCGAAACCGGCGGCAGAGCGCCTTTTGCGCGTCACCAAGGTATTCTCGGATGCGGTCGACCATGTGAAGTTCAACCCCGCCTGTGGGATCGCCGGTAGTCTGAAATCCTATCAGATGATCCCGGCCCTGAGCGTTCAAACGCAGAGCTTCTATCCCAAGGGTTCCCCTTTGATCGAAGTGCCGGCGCTCGCCGTGCATAGCGATCCTCGCTTTCCCGGGAACTTGATGGAGAAGCCCTGGCTGCAGCGAAAGCTCTTGCAGGCGCTGCGTCGGCTGGGACACAGGCTGCGCCGGCATTGGCGCACCGAGATCCTGTTTGCCGACCAGCCAGGTGCTTTCGGTTAGGCCACAAACCAAGACCTCATCCAAATTAGACGGCCTTTTTCGCTTGACTTCGGTGTAACCAAAATGGTTACACTAAGCACCGATTTGGTAGCAAAGAGAATCCGAAATGAGCAGTCCCCCCGCAATAGTCGTCGCCGGTCTCGGCCGCTGCGGGACATCGTTGATGATGCAGATGCTCTTCGCCGGCGGCGTTGCATGCGTCGGCGAATGGCCGGCGTTCGAAAGCAGCGCCAGCATGTTCGGCAGCTTCGACCCGAACGCCTTCGCCGCGTTGCGCGGCCAAGCCACCAAGCTGGTCGGGCCGGCCGACCTGCCTACCGGCGACATGCCCAAGCACATCGTTATCTGGCTCGACCGGGAACCGCACGAGCAAGCCAAGTCTCAGTTGAAGATGGTCTCGGTCATGTTCAGCGGGGTCGCGACGAACCGCAGAAGCATCCGCTCAATGGTGGCCGGTATCCGGAGCGAGAGATCAACGAACATGGCGGCGGTCGGCGCGAAGAGCCGCTGCCCGACACTCGTCATGTCATTCGAGCGGTTGCTGACGCAGCCGGCCGGAGCGGCAGAGACAATCGCCGCCTTCCTGCAAGAGCACGGCTACGAGCAGTTGAACGTCACGGCCATGCGTCGGCAAGTCCGCCCCCGCTCCCCTACCTGCTTCCCCGGCATGATGGAGATTGATCTCCTCGAGACGCCGGCACCAATCGGGCACCCGCGCCCGTCACCAGGTCGACCCGAGGCGATCTGACCTCGACGACATACCCCCTACCACGGAGAGTAAGCATGGAAGACAGGAACTATATCGAGCTGACAGCCTCGATCGTCTCGGCCTATGTCGGAAACAACCCGGTGCCGGCCGCGCAACTACCCGACCTGATCGCCAGCGTGAATGGAGCGGTGCGCAAGCTCGACGCCGCGGTCGCCATCAACGCGATCGTACCGAAGGAGCCGGCCGTTCACCCCAAGAAGTCGGTCCATCCCGATTTCATCATCTGCCTGGAAAACGGGTTGAAGTTTAGATCGCTCAAGCGGCACCTGATGACCGATCACGGCCTGACGCCGGACGCCTACCGCGCGAAGTGGAACCTGCCGGCGGATTACCCGATGGTGGCGCCGAACTATTCCGCCACGCGGTCGCGGCTGGCGAAGGCCTCTGGCCTCGGCCGCCATCCCAAGGCACCGCCGATCCGCTCCAAAGCGTCCGCGCGCCGCACCTTCCAGTAGGCGCGCCATGAAAGTCGCCGCTGTCATTGAGCGACTTGCGAAGGGCGATTCCCTGCGCCTCGGCTTCTCCAGTGGCCAGAGGCGTTGGTGGTTCGAAGGGCCTTACCAGGCCGTGCCCGAGCACGTGGTTCACGCGGCGGTGCGCGATTGGGGCTGTCGCCGTCATCGAGGCGGGCGACAGCCTCTTCGGCTTCAAGGGAAATTCGCAGACATGGTTGGTCGAGGAGGCCACCGATGCCGTTCACCGCTGACCAAGTCGAGAACCTGGCCCACAATCAAACGTGCAGCCACCTCCACCCCTTCACGTGCCCGAACCGCGGCGACGGCGAACACCGGGACGCCTATGGCGACACCGGCGCACTGGTGACGACGGTGCGCGGCTGGATTTGCCCCTTCTGCGACTACACCCAGGATTGGGCGCACCACGGCATGCTCGCTGGCAAGGTGCCGAGGTCGAAATGATGCTCGGCGATCCATGGGCCGACTATGATGCCTGGAAGACGACGCCGCCCGATTGGGTGATGCCCTTCCACACCCGTCGCTACGCCGACGAAACCCGTTGGCGCATGCACCGCGACCTCGGCCGCCACCCTTTCTTCGACGGCGACGAGTCCGAATACGAATACCTCTGCGAGGAATGGGACGAGCTGGCGCGCATCGATGCGCATGAGCGCGAGCCCGAAGAAGAAGATTTCCAGCAGATGGCCGCCGCGACCGGGACGAGCGCATGAACGACCTCCCGCCCGAGCTGCTGACCGTCTCGCAGACGCCGGAATACTGGTCGTCGCGTTTTCGCGACAAAGGGTTGCGTATGTCCGCCAGGTCTTTGCGCGAGAAGGCAATCAAGACGGGCCTCTGCTACTTTGTCGACAGGCAGGTGCTGATCTCGCCGCGGCAGATCGATTAGTTGTTTTTATGGGGTAATGCGTCATGCCGCTCACGATCTATAAGCGCGGCCGGTTCTGGTGGCTCACCGGAACGGTCCCCACCCAAAAAGGCGAGCAGCGCGTACACGAGAGCACTAGCGAAACTGACGAAGCCAAAGCGAACAAGGTCCGCCTGAATCGCGAGCTGCGTGCCCAGGAAGAGATCGACCTCGACCCAAAGGACCGCTTCAATTTTGCCCAGGCCGTTGAGCTCTACCTCGACGCCGGCAAAGACGAGCGCTTCATCCGGCCATTGCTTGAGCATTTCAAGGAGACCAGGATCTCCGACATGACGGGCTCGGATGTGCGCGCCGCCGCGAAAGCGATCTATCCGGCAGCGGTCTACACGACCTGGAACCGCCAGGTGGTGATCCCGGCCCGCGCCGTCATCAACTTCGCCGCCGACGAGGGCAAATGCCGCGAGGTGCTGATCAAGGGCTTCACGAAGAAGGATCGTGACGTCAAGGTTTCGACTGCGCCGGCCAAGCGCGCCGTCGATCGCTCTTATATCGACGATTTCCGTGAGGCGAGCGACGATCCCCGCCTCAGTGCCTTGATGCTGTTCATATTCCAGACCGGCGCCCGCATCTCGGACGCGATCAAGCTGGAAGACGATTCCCCCGACGTCGACCTGGTGAACAGGAAGGTGATCTTTCGCGACATGAAGAACGGCGAGGATGGTGAGGCGGACCTCACCGTGGAAATGGTCTACGAAATCCAGCAGCTCCGGGAGTGGAAGCGGGAAAGGTTGGCGTCATGGGAGGCGCGCACTCCCTGGGGGAAAAATAGGCGAGCTGGCCCGCGCCACAGCGGGCGAGGCGCCAAGAAACCCAATAACCGGCTCTTCGGGTTCATGACCCGCTTTCTGCGTAAGGATATCATGCGTATCTGCGAAAAGGCCGGCATCCCCTATCTCGGCACCCATCAACCAGGCCGCCACAGCTTCGCGACCGAGATGATCGTGATGAACGGCGTCGATGTTGCCACCACGGCCCTCAAGGGCCGCTGGAAGACGAAGAAGCTCCTCGTCGAGAACTACACCCACGCCAAGAAGGGAAAGGGCGTCATCGACAAGGTTTTCGGAAAGAAGAAGGCTCGACGGCCGGCGAATGGCGACAGCGAGACGAAAAGCGGTCTCGCTTCAAAGAAGCGGTCGACGGCATCGTAACCACACCGAACCAGATTGGCACCGAGACCTTACACCAGTCGAAAATGATGGGTCTGGCAACGATATGAATTTGCTTGGGAAAATGGCGCGGCTACAGTTTGGCCTCTCCCTTACCAAGGGAGTGCTCTACCACTGAGCTACCGCAGCCTGCGATGGCGGCGCTTCTGCCATAACGAACCGGCAAGCGCAAGGCCAAGAAAACCTTAAAACGACGCATGCCTTCGTGCGAAATCGCTGCGCGGTTTTCCCGCGGCATGTGTCGAATGCCGCGGCTGTGGAGGCCGCTTGCGAGCAGGCTTCGATGACATGGCGGCGCCACAATGTTAACTATGCCTGAACCACAGCCGGCTATCCGCCGGCGAGGACCGGCGATGAACGACAAGCCAAATCCGCCGAAAAAACGCGACGGCGAGCGCAAGGACCGGCTGGCCGAGGCGCTGCGTGCCAACCTGCAGAAGCGCAAGGCGCAGGCCCGTTCGCGGCGGGATGGCAATCCTGATGATCGGCCGGAAGGATTGCCGACTGCTGGAAAAATGCACAAGGACTAACCGAAATCAGCCACACTGGCCGATCACACTCGGTCCACAGATGGGGAAATCCTATTTCTTGAACCGCACCGGCCGATAGTCTAGAGCCGGATATACTCAACCGATTGAAACCGGCCCGTCCGGGCCGAGGGGACGTTCTTTCATGGATCGCATCAGAATTGTCGGCGGCAATAAGCTTGCCGGAAGCATTCCGATTTCGGGCGCCAAGAACGCGGCGCTGCCGCTGATGATCGCCTCGCTGCTCACCGACGACACGCTGACGCTAGAAAACGTGCCGCATCTGGCCGATGTCGAGCAACTGATCCGCATCCTCGGCAATCACGGCGTCGACTATTCCGTCAACGGCCGGCGCGAGAAGCAGCAGGAGGGCTATTCGCGCACCATCAATTTCTCCGCCCGCAACATCGTCGACACCACCGCGCCCTACGAGCTGGTGTCCAAGATGCGCGCCTCCTTCTGGGTTATCGGCCCGCTGCTTGCCCGCATGGGTGAGGCCAAGGTGTCGCTGCCGGGCGGCTGCGCCATCGGCACGCGCCCGGTCGACCTCTTCCTCGAAGGCCTGCAGGCGCTGGACGCCGAGCTCGACGTCGACAACGGCTATGTCGTCGCCAAAACCAAGAACGGTCGTCTCCACGGCAACCGCTACGTGTTCCCGAAAGTGTCGGTCGGCGCCACCCATGTGCTGATGATGGCGGCTTCGCTCGCCAAGGGCGAGACGGTACTCGAAAACGCCGCCCGCGAGCCGGAAATCGTCAATCTCGCCGAATGCCTGATCGCCATGGGCGCCAAGATCCACGGCGCCGGCACCTCCACCATCACCATCGAGGGCGTCGAGGCGCTGTCGGGGGCGCGCGTGCGCGTCATTCCCGATCGCATCGAGACCGGAACCTATGCCATGGCGGTGGCGATGACCGGCGGCGACGTGGTGCTGGAAGGCGCGCGCCCCGACCTGTTGCAGAGCGCGCTCGACGTCATTGCCGAGACCGGCGCCGAGATCACGCCGACCAATGCCGGCATCCGCGTCAAGCGCAACGGCACCGGCATCGCACCGGTGGATGTGACGACCGCGCCCTTCCCCGCCTTCCCGACCGACCTGCAGGCGCAGTTCATGGGCCTGATGACGATGGCGAAGGGCAAGTCGCGCATCACCGAGACGATCTTCGAGAACCGCTTCATGCATGTGCAGGAGCTTGCCCGCCTCGGCGCCCACATTACGCTGTCCGGCCAGACGGCGATCGTCGACGGCGTCGCCAAGCTGAAGGGCGCGCCGGTCATGGCGACCGACCTGCGCGCCTCGGTGTCGCTGGTCATCGCAGGCCTTGCCGCCGAAGGCGAAACCACCGTCAACCGGGTCTACCACCTCGACCGCGGTTTCGAGCGCCTGGAGGAGAAGCTTTCCGGCTGCGGCGCGGTGATCGAGCGGATTTCGGGCTGACAAAGCGCCTCGGTTGCGCAGAGCGGAAAGACCGCATAACAGAAGATTGACTAATCAACCTTCAGGTTTGCATTCCGCATGGCCCTCAAGCTCATCGCGCTCGACGACCAGGATCTGAGCATCATCTCGGCCCACGTCCAGGACGCCGTGATGAAGGTCTCCGACCTCGAATACCTGCCGGCGGCCAAACGTTTCGTGCTGACCATGAACCGCTTCGTCTGGGAGGCGAGGTCCGGCTTCTTCCGCCAGCACAATGAACGGCGCCAGAGCGTGCTGCATTTCGACCGCGTGCTGGGCGCCAAGACCAGCGGCATCGCCCGCGACAAGCCGGCGGAGATACTGTCGCTGCTGGCGGTCAGCTTCGTCGCATTCAGCAAGCCGGCCGGCATCATCGAGCTGGTTTTTTCCGGAGGCGGCACGATCATGCTCGACGTCGAGTGCATCGAGGCGCGGCTCGCCGATGTCGGCGGCTCCTGGGAAGCCACCTCGCGCCCGGTTCACAGGACCTGAGCACCGACGATGGCCATCACGCTTAGCCAAACCGACGCCGATTTCGAGCTGCGTTTTTCGGCATTCCTCACCACCAAGCGCGAGGTGTCGGCCGACGTCGAAGCCGTGGTGCGCGACATCGTCGCGCGCGTGCGCGCCGAAGGCGACAAGGCGCTCATCGACTACACGCTGAAATTCGACAAGGCCGATCTCAGCAGGCTCGGCATCGCCGTCTCCAGGGCCGACATCGAAAAGGCATACGCCGCGGCCGATCCAGCCACAGTCGCGGCGCTCGAATTCGCACGCGACCGCATCCGCTCCCATCACGAGCGGCAGAAGCCGAAGGACGACCGCTACACGGACGGGGCCGGCGTCGAGCTCGGCTCGCGCTGGATCGCGATCGAAGCCGTGGGGCTCTATGTGCCCGGCGGCACAGCGAGCTATCCGAGCTCGGTGCTGATGAATGCCGTGCCGGCCAAAGTCGCCGGCGTCGAGCGCATCGTGATCGTGGTGCCGGCCTCTGGCGGCGTCATCAATCCGCTGGTTCTGGTCGCGGCCGACCTTGCCGGCGTTTCCGAGATCTACCGCGTCGGCGGCGCGCAAGCCGTCGCCGCGCTCGCCTATGGCACCGAGACGATCCGGCCGGTCGCCAAGATCGTCGGGCCGGGCAATGCCTATGTCGCGGCAGCCAAGCGCCAGGTGTTCGGCAGCGTCGGCATTGACATGATCGCCGGGCCGTCGGAAGTGCTGGTCGTGGCAGACGCGGATAACGATCCGGACTGGATCGCCGCCGATCTGCTGGCGCAAGCCGAGCACGACGCATCCGCGCAGTCGATCCTGATCACCGACAATGCCGAATTCGGCACGGCGGTGGAGCAGGCGGTCGAGCGCCAGTTGAAGAGCCTGCCGCGCGCCGCGACGGCGGCGGCGAGCTGGCGCGATTTCGGCGCCGTGATCCTGGTGCCGACGATCGAGGCTTCGCTGCCGCTGGTCGACCGCATCGCGGCCGAGCATGTCGAGCTCGCCTTCGACGACGCCGAAAGCTTCCTCGCCGGGATGCGCAATGCCGGCGCCGTCTTCCTCGGCCGCCACACGCCGGAAGTCATCGGCGATTATGTCGGCGGCTCCAACCACGTGCTGCCGACCGCGCGCTCGGCGCGCTTCTCGTCTGGTTTGTCCGTGCTCGATTTCGTCAAGCGCACCTCGATCCTGAAGCTCGGCCCGGAGCAGCTCAAGGCGCTGGCGCCGGCGGCGATCGCGCTCGCCAAGGCGGAAGGGCTCGACGCCCACGCACGATCGGTGGCGATCAGGCTGAACATGTAGCGATGTCCGGCCACCACCAAAACCGCGATAGGCTGATCGACGTCGAGCTCGACGAATCGATCGGGCGTTCGACGCCCGATGTCGAGCATGAGCGGGCAGTGGCGATCTTCGACCTGATCGAGGAAAACAGTTTCCGGCCGGTCAACGACGATGGCGCCGGCCCATACAGGCTGAAGCTGTCGCTGGCCGAGTCGCGCCTGGTGTTCGCCGTCAGCCGCCAGAATGGCGCCGATGTGGTTACCCACATCCTGTCGCTGACGCCGCTTAGGCGTATCGTCAAGGATTACTATCTGATCTGCGAAAGCTATTATGAGGCGATCCGCTCCTCCACGCCCAGCCATATCGAGGCAATCGACATGGGCCGCCGCGGCCTGCACAATGAGGGCTCGCAAACACTGATGGACCGGCTCGCCGGCAAGATCGAGATCGACTTCGACACGGCGCGCCGGTTGTTCACGCTCGTCTGCGTGCTGCACTGGCGGGGGTAGTCCTGGCCGCGCTGCCGCATTCGATTCTTTTTGTGTGCGGCATGAATGCCGTGCGCTCGCCGATGGCCGAGCAACTGGCGCGGCGGATGCTGCCCGCCACCACTTTCGTCGCCTCGGCCGGCGTGCGCAGCGGCGAGCGCGACCCCTTCGTCGATGCCGTGCTTGCCGAAGAGGGTCTCACGCTCGGCGAGCGGCAGCCGAGGACGCTTGACGAGCTGGAAGACGATTATTTTGACCTGATCGTGACGCTGGCGCCGGAAGCGCATCACGCCGCGCTCGAGCTTACCCGCTCGCTCGCCGTCGAGGTCGAGTACTGGCCGATGCCGGACCCGACCGACACCGGCGGCACGCGCGAGCATATCATGGCCGCCTATCGCGATGTGCGAGAGCGGCTGAAGACGCGCATAAGCCGGCGTTTCTTGCTTCCGGAAGCAAAAAACGCGACGGATTAAGCATGTTCACAAGCGGGCGATTATCATATAGGTTCCGCCGCAAATTCCGGCTGGAGTCGGACGAGTTCAGGTCTGTTCGACCTGAAATCGTCCGGCTCCAGATCAAGAGTAGAGCATGATGTCGTCCGAAAACCGCTTCACACTTTTCGGCATCATGCTCTAAGCCCCGGAACCGCCATCCAAGCAAAGGTATCGAATGCCGAAGGAAGAAGTCCTCGAATTTCCGGGCGTGGTCACGGAACTGCTGCCCAATGCGATGTTCCGGGTGAAGCTCGAAAACGAGCACGAAATCATCGCCCACACGGCCGGCCGCATGCGCAAGAACCGCATCCGCGTGCTGACCGGCGACAAGGTCCTGGTCGAAATGACGCCTTACGACCTGACCAAGGGCCGCATCACTTACCGCTTCAAGTAACAATTCGGCGCGAACCGCGATGAGCATCCTGCAGAAGCTCGTGCTTGCCTCGGGTTCGCCGCGTCGCATCGAGTTGTTGCAGCAGGCCGGCATCGAACCGGACCGCGTGCTGCCCGCCGATGTCGACGAGACGCCGCTGCGCGCCGAGCATCCGCGCTCGCTGGCGAAGCGCCTTTCCAAGGACAAAGCCGAGAAGGCGTTCGCCTCGCTGAAAAGCGAGGAAGACTATGCGCCGACCTTCATCCTGGCCGCCGACACGGTGGTGGCAGTGGGGCGGCGCATCCTGCCCAAGGCCGAGACGATCGACGACGCGGTGAACTGCCTCGGCCTGCTTTCCGGCCGCTCGCACCGGGTCTATTCCGGCATCTGCCTGATCACGCCGGGCGGCAAGCTCAGGCAGCGGCTGGTGGAGACCAGGGTGCGCTTCAAGCGACTGCCACGCGAGGAGATCGACGCCTATGTCGCGTCGGGCGAATGGCGCGGCAAGGCCGGCGGTTATGCCGTGCAGGGCCTCGCCGGCTCCTTCGTCGTCAAGCTGGTCGGCTCCTACACCAATGTGGTCGGCCTGCCGCTCTACGAGAGTATCGCGCTGCTGTCCGGCGAGGGCTTCAAGCCGCACAAGAACTGGCACGTCGCGCGGCCATGAGCCCGGACGAAAAGGTCACGCCGCTGAGGCCGAAGCGCCCCTGCCCCGAATGCGGCAAGCCTTCGGTGCGGGAGCACTATCCGTTCTGCTCGACACGCTGCAAGGACATCGACCTCAATCGCTGGCTGAAAGGCGCCTACGTCATTCCCGGCCGCGACGACGAAGAGGAAGAAGACGGAGGCCCCAAGCAAGGCCCTTCGTCCACAGACGAGCAGTGAAGGCCCGTAGCAATACGCCGTTTCCCGGCGATTTTTCTTTATCAACACCTAAGCGCTGGACAGGGCGAATTCCCGTGCTATAACCCACGCGCTTTCGAGGGGGGCGCCACCCGGCGCTTCCGTGAAACCCGGCGGACGAGCCCGTTAGCCGGCGCAGGCCCAGATAGCTCAGTTGGTAGAGCAGCGGACTGAAAATCCGCGTGTCGGTGGTTCGAATCCGCCTCTGGGCACCATCACCCTCTTCTCCCCGCATTCGCTTTCGCCGAAGCTTCTACGCTGCAGCAAGCAGCTGGTGTTGGCGATCTTTTTGCTAGCGATGGCGCAATTTGGCGGGATTAGGAGCGCTGCGCTGGAGCTGTTACGGCTGCACGCTTGCCAGCCGGTTTAGCCGTGCCCAGGTTCTTCGAGCTTTTCCAGTCTCGCGGACAGCCGGTCAAGGTCAGTTGTGCCCTGGCCGAAAAGGCTCATGGCCCTCATGGCGACCAACTGGCGGTCTTCCTCGCTCTCAAGTCCATGCCTTGAACAATAGCGATGGACAGCTTTTGAGAGGATTTCAAGTTGGGTGGAATCCAAAACACCATGCAGGGACATGCGTGCCTCCTAGCCAGGGGCGAAAGCACGATACCGCTTTCAAGCGTCCGCTTGCCTCACTACTCGGTACGAACGACAAAGGGGTGATACGCCTCTCCGGCAAGTCGCGCGCTAACAAATGAGGCCGTGATGAAAATCGCGCCTGAGCGGTTACGTCTTCTTGAGAAGGCGCGCCTGCCGAAGAAGCGAAGCTGCGTCGATGCTGATCAAGTCGATGAGCTCGCGTGCTTGGCTGCGGGGATGCCGGTCCCGCGGGGCTGAAATCGCACCCGAAATTCCTTTTCGGCCTGCGACATTCCACCTGAACGTCGGGTACGCGAGCCTTGGCGGCGGCCCGTCTCGCTTGTCATGTGACAGCCATCAAAGACCCAAGAATATCAATCGGCACTTCGCGAACGTTTTCTCCGCTCCAGGCTTTTCGCCTTTCGGCGAGCGATTCTGAGTTCGCCAAGCGTCGGCCGCCACCACCCTCTCGATCGTTCCGCTGATCCGGCAGGACGCCGCGCCGGCCATGTCTTGATCAGTTCAGCCAAGGTCGGCGGCCGCCACCTCGCCCAAACGGCGCCGAAGCCGGTCTCCATCGACTGTGGGTAGAACGGCGCCAGCTCAGAGGGGTCGGCGAGCTCGCCTGAAATCCCGGTGAAGACAACAACGTCATATTGCACCGTCGCCACGGCGCGACCGAGCGGAGGCGGGTCTTCGGCTGGAACCGGATAGCGCCGGCGCCTGCGTTCGGCATGGCGCAGCCTGGCGGCCTTGTGCTCATCGGAGTGTTTACCAGCCTCCCGCCGGCGTTTCCTCTCCTCCGGCTCGGCGCGCTGGGCGGCTCTTTCGATGCTTGGCCAACGGCGCCGCAGCTCCTCATAAGCGCGAAAAGGCACCCGCCAGACCCGCAGTTCGTCGTCCCAACTCGCCCATGGAACCGCTCGCAGTTCCTCCAGCACGGTCTTCGAATAAGGCGTGCGAATGCGCAGGTCGTCCGCGACTTCCAGATAGTGGCTCGACAGTGGATCGAAGGCGAAGGCATCCCGCCCCTTACTGTCGTCATGGGCTGCGCGAGCCGCTGTCTCCTGTGCCAGCCAGCGCTCGATCCGCCGCGCCGCCGTTTTTCCGGGCACGAACCAGCTCCTGAGCTCGTCGCTCCACCTCGCGCGCGGAAACGCAAGCTGGAACCGCTCAACTGCCGCTCGATCGTACGGGAAGCGCGCTTCGGCACCACAAGGCTTCTGCGGTTCAAAATGGGCTTCGGATTTTTCCATCGGATTGCGCTTGCTAGCTCTGCTCGCAAGGAACGCCGCGCAAGTTCCTTGGGTTCAAGCCACACAGCCGAGACAAGCCGAACTGCTCGAGGAACGCGAGCGGAAACCTTCCCGGCATTCGACGGTTAATCCGGATCAGGAGAGGTCAGCCCATGGCGAGACGACGTGATGCAGATGAAACAGCGGCGAGCCGGCCCAGAAGGCCACGTTCGCGCCCGCTGAAAGGCGAAGAAACGGAAGTGAACCATATCGTGGAAACGCAAAACATCTCGCCGGCCCAGGCGCGGGAGCTGGTGCGGCGTCATGGAAACGATTGGCGCAAGATCGATGAGGCCGCCAAATCCTACAAGAAAGACAGCTAGTATTCCAAACCAAGTATCGGGGTGACTGCCCGGAGAGATCATCGGCCAAGATAACCGGATGAGCAGGATCGCTACTTTCAACGTAAATGGCGTCAATGGGCGATTGCCGGTCCTCCTGAAATGGCTTGGCGAAACCGGCTATGACATCGTCTGCCTGCAGGAGCTCAAGACATCCGATGAGAAGTTCCCTGCCGAGGCGATCCGGCAGGCTGGTTACTGCGCCGTCTGGCATGGGCAGAAATCTTACAACGGCGTAGCGATTCTGGCCCGTGGGAAACAGCCGCAGGAGCGCAGGCGCGGACTGCCAGGCGACCCGGACGATACGCACAGCCGCTACATCGAGGCCGAGGTGGATGGGCTGGTGATCGGCTGCATCTATCTGCCGAACGGCAATCCCGCGCCTGGACCTAAATTCGATTACAAGCTCGCGTGGTTCCAGCGTTTGATCAGCTATTCCCAGACCTTGCTTAAAGAGGAAACGGTCCTGTGCGGCGATTACAACGTGGTGCCAACCCTGATTGATGCGGTGGTGCCGGCGCGCTGGTTGGGCGATGCAGTGTTTTTCCCGCAGAGTCGTGACGCTTACGCCGATTTGCTGAAGATGGGCTGGACGGATGCGGTTCGGCAGATCCATCCCGAGAAGGGGGTCTACACCTACTGGAACTTCTCCTACCGGGGCGGTTATGACCGGAGCTCCGGCCTGCGAATGGACCATCTCCTGATCAGTCCGGCACTTTCAAACCGGCTGCGAGGGGCGGGCGTCGATGCTGCGGTAAGAGCTTTGGAAAGGCCAAGCGATCATGCCCCGGCGTGGATCGAGCTGACCTGGCCTGGAAAGCTCGACTGAGGTTCCGATGGCCTGCCAGGAGCGGCATCAGCCCGAGCGTATCACGCCGGGCTCATCGGTCTGTTCGTGGGCTTGTCCGACAGCTTGGGGCGCGGCCACAAGGTCCTGGAATCCGATCGTGGCGACCAGATACCCCGCTTCGTCGTAGATTTTCGTAACCCACGATGTCGGGTCGACGCCTTCGACAATCCCATCGAGCATCGCCTCCTTAGCCGCGCGTTTCGCCTCGGCCTTGGCGGCATCCAAATTTTCCATGTCGACCTGGATGGCCGGCTGCGCCGTACTTTCGATGAACTCAAAACGGAACTTCGGCATTGGCTTCTCCATTCGGCGCCGCCGGGAGCGGATCGGGCGGGCTCTCAATCTTGCCGTTGCTGGAAGTTTCGTCTCCGAGCACTGTTTCCGCGATGTATTGCTTGAGATCGCCGACTTCGTCGCCGATATCCTCAGCCAGTATTCCCAGGCCTTCGGCATCGGCGATGCATTGTTCGGCGAGCTTCTCGGCGGCGATTTCGGCCGGGATTGCAGCTGCGGCTTCCGCCTTGTGCTCGTCGATCCATTCCCCGACGAAATGTGCGGTCTTGTTCACGATGATATCCGGTTCCTGAGCGGAAACCGTGTCAGCGTCAGTTGGCTTCGTGTCCATGTCTAAACCCGCCCTCTAGGATCCTTCTTCAACGCCGATTGCCTGCGAAGGATGCAGGCGTTGGTCGAAAGTTGTTATAGCTTCAGGCTTGCACTTCAGACTCCCGGCTCAAGGCTGGAACCTGCGTCAGGATCAACAGTTCTTGAGCATGGCAAATCACCCGATAACGAGTTTCCTCACCTCAATCGGGACTTTAGCGTCCCGTCCCGCCGCATTCCTGGTGCTGCTGGCCTACGCAGCACTGTGTGTCGTTTTCGATCGGCAAAGTCTGAATTGGTATGGGGCGGCCACCCTGGCGCCTCCAGCGGGCGCGTGAAAGGTGAGATTTGGTCGGAACCGGCGGAGGCTGCTCAGCAGCCTCAAGTATCTGGCCGTCGCGCTTGTCACCAGTCTGGTCACGTTGCTCGCGATCAACTTGACCCCCGAGACCCGTGTCATCCGCACCATCGTGCCGTACCGTTTCGATGCGGCAGATCCGCAATTCGCAAGGAGCATGAGCAGCTATTCGCAGGGGCAGATGTTCGAGGCGAACGCCGTGCAGACCCTCGTCAACGGCGACGAGATTTTTCCCGCCATGCTGCAAGCGATCCGTTCGGCCCGAAAGACCATCAACATGGAAACCTACATCTATTGGTCGGGCTCGGTCGGCTACGAGTTCGCCACGTCTTTGGCTGCGAAAGCCCGAGAGGGTGTCGAAGTGCGCGTGCTCGTCGATTGGCTTGGCAGTCTTCCCTTCGATGAGAAGCTGATCCAAATCATGACGAGTGCTGGCGTTCGGTTCGAGCGCTATCGGCCGATCCACTGGTACACGCTCGACCGCGTCAACAACCGAACGCATCGCAAGCTGCTCATTGTGGACGGGCGGGTCGCCTTCACAGGCGGGGTCGGCATCGCGGACAACTGGCTGGGAGATGCGCGCAACCCCAATGAGTGGCGCGACACGCACTACCAGATCGAAGGGCCTGCTGTGCCCGGGTTCCAGGCGGCCTTCGCCGAGAACTGGCTGGAAACAGTGGGCGAGACGTTGCAGGGCGAGAACTTCTACCTGCCGCCCGAAGCCGCGGGTGCGCTCCGTGCCCAGCTGATCCTTTCTTCGCAGCCGAACGGCTCCGAAAACATGGAGCTGATGATGCTGGCCGCCATAGCCGCGGCCAAAGACCACCTGCGCATCGGCATGGCCTATTTCGTCCCGGACGACATCGCCCTGCAGCAGATATTGGACGCCAGAAAAAGAGGCGTCGCCGTCGACGTGATCGTTCCCAATTCCCTGACGGATGTTCCGATCGTCCGCAAAGCTTCGCGCTATTTCTGGGGCAAATTGCTCGAGGCCGGGGTGCGGATCTACGAGTTTCAGCCCACGATGTATCACCCCAAACTGCTGATCGTGGACGACGTCTGGGCGAGCTTCGGTTCCACCAACCTGGACCAGCGGTCTTTGCGTTTGAACGATGAGGCCACGCTCAACGTCTATGGCAAGGAATTCGCACGAACGCAGATCGACTTGTTCAACGAAGATCTGAAGCGCTCGAGGCAGATCAGCCTTGCCGAATGGAGATCGCGTCCCATGCGCGAAAAGTTCACCGATTGGCTGGCCAGCACGCTCCACGCGCAGCTCTAGTCAGCCCATGGAGCCGAACGCAAAACACCAGCCGCTGCTTGTCTCTTCGGCCGCCCGTCACCCAGATCGGCGGAGTTGCCAACCCACCCCAGGTGAGCCAGGGTCGGCCGCCACGGGGCGGCTCTTGACGCCGAAAATCGCGCTTCCAATATTTCACCTCAGCGCCGCCGGCACATGCCCAACACCTTGCTGAGCATCTGTTTGGCCTGCCGGCGATTGGCGCATCAAGCGGAGGAAGGTCATGGGCCCAAATGTCTTCGGGGAGCCCGCTGGGCGTGCTTTGATTTCTCGGCAAAGCGACAACTATGGTCACGACCACGGCGCGGCAGAACCAGGCGCAATGAGCACTGATGTGTTCGCTGAACCTGTCCTTGTTGATGACGTGCCATTTGGCGTGAGGAAAATCCGTTGCGCGATGGACGCCATCGAATTCCTGGAGGAGTGGCCCTTCGAGAAGCGGTGCCGCCTGCACGGTTTGGCCAGCGACGCTTGCTGCGCGGCATATGATGGCCGCGGGCCGGTCGCCGCGGCCAGGAAAGTGTTCGTCAGCTGGGCGATCCAGACCGGGATTTGCGCGAGCGCGCCTTGCCTCGAGCTCGACGCCGCCGAGGCAGCGGATCAAGTCACAGGCAGTGGCACGTCCTGATGAGGAAGAACACGCCGACCCCATAGGGAAGCAACAAAAGCAGCAGGGCCAGCCAGTAACCGGGCTGTGCGATCGGCGCGAAATCTGAACGAAGCTGCTCCATTGCCCGTCCAACGCAGGGCGGCACAGCTGGTTCCTCTACTGCACATGTCGCAAGACCAAGCAGCCGCGTACCTCCTGCTGTTGACGGCTGCAGCGATCGAGGAACGCTGGCCGCCTCCCAGGAGCGGTGATGGCACCGCCAGGGCCTTGGTGCGGTTGGGCCGGACTTCGATATGGATGCACCTGCCACACGCAATTCTTGCAGTCCCTTTCTGGGCAGCAGGAACAAAGGGGCTCGTTGTCCGTTCGGTTTCGCGCAGCAAGAGCAGGATCAGCTTGCAGAACGGCGAGACCGGAGTTTCTGCCGCCCGGCTTCGGTTGTTGCCTTGTTGCCGCGTTGAACAAGGTGTTCCGAAGCGCCATGCATTACCGCCAGTGTCCGTCGGTCGCTCTTGGCCTCCTGCTATTGGCCATCGCGGTGCTGCCGCACAATCCCGTTTGGGCGCAAGCGCCCTGCCCGGCCGATCACGACAAACTGCTGTCGGTCTTGAAGGCCAATGTCAGGGCGAGTGGCGGGCCGGCAAATGGCGGCTTCGAGACCAATGAATGGGCCGCGATCGTTGCCCGTGACGGTACGGTCTGCGCCGTCGCCTTCAGCGGCCCTACCGTGGACGCGCAATGGCCCGGCGGCCGGCTGGTCGCGGCCGAGAAGGCCAACACGGCCAACGGGCTCAGCCTGGCGAATATGGCCCTGTCGACCGCCAATCTTTATGCCGGGGTGCAACCAGGCGGGCCGCTGTTCGGCCTGCAGGCCACCAACCCCGTCAATCAGGCGGCGGCTTACGCCGGCGACGCCAAGACATTCGGCAGCCCCAATGATCCGCTGATCGGCAAACCGATCGGAGGCGTGGTGGTGTTCGGCGGAGGCCTGGCCCTGTACGACGGCAAGGCGATCGTCGGCGGCCTCGGGGTCAGCGGCGATTCCTCCTGCGCCGACCACAACGTCGCCTGGCGCGTCCGCGCAGCGCTCGGCCTCGACAAGGTTCCGGCAGGCGTCAACCCCAATCGCAAGGACGCCATCATCTATGACCTCGACCCAGGCGGCAAAAGCGCATCCGGCTGGGGTCATCCGCTTTGCGCCGGGCGCGAGGCCGACATCGCCGCGGAACTGGGCGCCAGCGTCGGAGGCTCGGTCCCGAAATGAAGGCAGCGCGACAGCTGACGGCGAGGTGTGCGCAGTCCGGACGCGCTCGCCTAACCCGGGCTGCGCGGCAATATGCGGGATCAAGCATTGTTGGAGCGATGATGCTGGCCTGTCTCCCAGCTCTGATGGCGGCCTCGGAGTCGCCCTCGACGCCTGCGATCTCGCCGCCGGCCGCCGCCGCCCCGCCCGACGACGGCCAATGGACGATGCCGGCCAAGAACTACGCCTCGACCCGCTATAGCGAGCTCGCGGAAATCAATGCAGGCAACGTCAAGAACCTGCAGGTCGCCTTCACCTTCTCGACAGGCGTGAACAAGGGCCAGGAAGCGGCACCGCTGGTGGTCGGCAGCACGATGTATATCGTGACGCCGTTTCCCAACATCGTCTACGCGCTCGACCTCTCCAAACCTGGCGCACCGATCAAGTGGAAATACGAACCCAATCCCGAGCCCGCGGCACAAGGGGTGGCGTGCTGCGACGTCGTCAATCGCGGCGCCGCCTTCGCCGACGGGCGCATCTTCTTCAACACGCTGGACGGCCACACGATAGCGCTCGATGCGAACTCCGGCCAGCCGATCTGGAACACCCATATCGGCAACATCAATGTCGGCGAGACCCTCACCATGGCGCCGCTGGTGGTGAAGGGCAAAGTGCTCGTCGGCAATTCGGGCGGCGAGATGGGCGTACGCGGCTGGGTCAAGGCGCTCGACGCCGGCGATGGCCATGTCGTCTGGACGGCTTACAGTACGGGCCCCGACAAGGAGGTGCTGATCGGCCCGGATTTCAAGCCGCATTACGACATGGACAAGGGCAAGGACCTCGGTGTGACGACATGGCCGCCGGAGGCCTGGAAGATCGGGGGCGGCAATATGTGGGGCTGGATCTCCTATGATCCCGATCTCAATCTGATCTTCCACGGCACCGGCAATCCAGGCCCCTGGAACCCTGACCTGCGCCCCGGCGACAACAAATGGACATCGGGCATTTTTGCCCGCGATCCCGATACCGGAGCGGCTAAATGGTTCTATCAGTGGACGCCGCACGATCTGCACGACTATGACGGCATCAATGAGCAGATCCTGCTCGACATGAACTGGCAGGGCAAGCCGCGCAAGGTGCTGGTCCGGCCGGAGCGCAACGGCTATCTCTACGTCCTTGATCGCACCACCGGCGAGGTCCTGTCCGCAAAACCCTATGGCCCCGTCAACTCCAGCAAGGGTGTGGATCTCAAGACGGGCAGGCTGATGGCAAACCCCGACAAGAAGACCGGGACCGGCAAGGTCGTCCGCGACATCTGCCCGACCGCCTCGGGGCTCAAGGACTGGCAGCCTTCCGCCTTCTCGCCGAAGACGGGCCTGCTCTACATCCCGCACAACAATCTGTGCATGGACGAACAAGGCGTCGAGGTGAACTACATCGCCGGCACACCCTATGTCGGAATGAACGTGCGCATGATCCCGGGCCCCGGCGGCAATCGCGGGGCCTTCACCGCGTGGGATATCGCCGCGGAGAAACCGGCCTGGAGCCTCAAGGAAAACTTCCCGGTATGGAGCGGCGCGGTCGTAACCGCCGGCGATATCGTCTTCTACGGAACCATGGAAGGCTGGTTCAAGGCCGTCAGCGCGAAGACCGGCGAACTGCTTTGGCAGTTCAAGACCTCCTCGGGCATCATCGGCCAGCCGGTGACTTATCGCGGCCCCGACGGACACCAATATGTCGCGATCCTGTCCGGCGTCGGCGGCTGGGCCGGCGCCATCGTCTCGGGCGATCTCGACCCGCGCGATGCCACTGCTGCGCTCGGTTTCGTCAACGCGATGAAGGACTTGAAAAACACGACAACGGCGGGAGGCACGCTCTATGTGTTCCGACTGCCTTGATGCATTCAAACCGACGGCACTGGCGAAAAGATCCGCCCCGCGGGCCCTCGTGGCCGGTCTCGTCGCGTTGGTCTGGCTGGTTCTGGCCGGCGCGGCGGATGCGCGGGAACTGCGCGCCTGCGCCGATCCCAACAACATGCCGTTCTCCGACGCCAGCGGCGAAGGCTTCGAGAACAAGATCGCCGAGATCGTTGCGGCCGACCTTGGCGCGAAGCTTACCTACACCTGGTGGGCGCAGCGCCGCGGCTTCGTTCGCAACACGCTGAAAGCGGGGCTTTGCGATCTGGTGCTCGGAACGCCGGCAAATGTCGAAATGCTACGCACCACCTCGCCCTACTACAGATCCTCCTACGTCTTTGTCGCACGACAGGGTGGACCGGACGTAACGTCCTTTAACGATCCACGGCTGCGCGACATGCGCATCGGCGTTCAGCTCATCGGCGATGACGGCGCCAATTCGCCGCCGGTCCAGGCGCTCGGCCGTCGCGGCATTGTCGGACATCTCGTCGGCTACCCGGTCTACGGCGACTATTCCGCTCCCAACCCCGCGGCGCGCATCGTCGAAGCTGTCGCGAGCGGCGAGGTCGACGTCGCCGTGGTCTGGGGCCCGCTCGCCGGTTACTTCGCTACGAAGCAAAAGGTGCCGCTCCGGATCACGCCGGTCACACCTCGCATCGATGGACCGCAACTGCCGCTGATGTACGACATCTCGATGGGCGTTCGGCGCGAGGACGAGCGACTGCGCGGCGATGTGAATAGCGCGCTCGCCAGGCACAAGGCCGAGATCGACGCGGTTCTGACGCAATATGGCGTTCCGCTTCTCGACATCGCCGGGAGTCCGGTGCGATGAGGCTGGGTCTCGCGACGCTGCTGTCCGTGACGCTTGCCTTGGCGGCATGCCAGCGCGAGGAGCGGGACACGCGTCCGCAATCTTCGCTCGGCTCCGGCGGGCAGCCGACGCCCGTGACTACGCTGGAACCTGGCGGCCAAAGGCTCTCCCCCAGCAACAACAAGGCGGCGAGTTTCGAGGCGAACGCCTTTCATCTCAGCGAGGGCAAGCGCCTGTTCGGCTGGTTCAACTGTTCGGGATGCCACGCCAATGGCGGCGGCGGCATGGGCCCGGCGCTGATGGACCAGAAGTGGATCTATGGCAGCTCCATGGAAAGCATTCACGCCACCATCCGCGACGGACGTCCGAACGGCATGCCGAGCTTCCGCAACAAGATCCCCGACGATCAGATCTGGGAACTGGCGGCCTTCGTGCGTTCGCTAAGCGGCAACGCGCCCTCTTCCGCTGCGCCACAGCGAAATGACGACATGATGCCCCATCCGTCGGAAAACCGCATGCCGGATGCCGCCACGCTGGGGAAGTCGCCGTGAAAGGCCTCGCCTCGATGGCGTTTGCCGCGGCAAGCGTCCTTTCTCTCCAGGGATGCGCGGGCTGGCAATCGGCCCTCGACCCGAAAGGCCCCGCGGCGAGCGAGTTGGCATGGCTGATCTGGTTCTTCATAGGGCTTTGCTCGGTAGTGTGGGTGCTGGTGATGATCGCTCTCGCCGCACCGCTGTTGATGCGGCCACCCAGGCGCACCGAGCCGCTGATGCTCGACGCCAGCGCCGACCATCGCAAATTGCGCGTTGTGGTCATCGCTGTCGGGCTGACCGCAGCGACGCTGGTCGGGCTGACCCTGCTCAGCTTCTTGGCCAACAGGACGCTTGCGGCAATCGGCTCGAACGCTGCGCTCACCATTCGGGTGACCGGGCACCAGTGGTGGTGGGAGGTGCGCTATGAGGATGCCACGCCGAGCCGCATCCTGACGACGGCGAACGAAATCCACATCCCCGCCGGCGAGCCGGTGCGGCTTCTTCTGACCTCGACCGATGTGATCCATTCCTTCTGGATCCCAAGTCTGGCCGGCAAGCTCGACCTCATCCCCGGTCACATGAACGTGCTGGATGTCAAGGCGGACAAGCCCGGAACCTATCGCGGCCAGTGCGCCGAGTTCTGCGGCGCGCAGCATGCGAACATGGGCACCTTTATCATCGCCGAGCCGCGGGCAAAGTTCGACGCCTGGTGGAACGACCAGCTGCAGCCGGCCGCGGCCCCGACGGGCGACGAGGCGAAGGCGGGCGCGGACTTGTTTCTCAAGCGTCCCTGCGTGATGTGCCACAAGATCGGCGGCACGCCCGCGGGCGGAACGGTCGCTCCGGATCTCACCCATATTGCCAGCCGGCAAACACTTGCCGCGGGAAGCTTGACGATGAGCCGCGGCAATCTCGCCGCCTGGATAGCCGACCCGCAAGGCATCAAGCCCGGCTCCCACATGCCGGTGGTCGAGCTCAATGGCGACGAGCTCAACGCGATCGTCGCCTATCTCGAGGGCCTGAAATGAGCAGCGCGGACCTGGCCAGCGAACGCGACCTGCCGCCGGAACGTGAGGCGACTGCCAAGGGCGACGTTGCCCCCGAACGTGATGGGCCGCGCGACACCGGCATGGACGATGCCAGCCTTCACCGCTGGCTCGCGCGCACATGGCGGACGCCGCCCGGCATCATCGGCGCGTTGTCCAGCGTTGATCACAAGGTCGTCGCAAGGCGCTATCTGATCACGGCATTCGGGTTTCTGTGCCTGGGCGGGCTGAGCGCCGTCGCCATGCGCATCCAGCTTTCGGGACCGCAACGCGGCCTGATCGGGCCGGACCTCTACAACCAGCTGTTCACCATGCATGGCGTCACCATGATGTTCCTGTTTGCCGTGCCCATCGTGCAGGCGACCGGCATCTATCTGGTGCCGCTGATGGTCGGCAGCCGCAACATCGCCTTTCCGCGCCTGAACGCGTTCAGTTACTGGATTTATGTCTCGGGAGGTCTCTTCGCCTGGGTGTCCTTCGCCCTTGCAATGGCGCCGGATGTCGGCTGGTTCGCCTATGTGCCGCTGTCAGGTCCCGAATTCAGTCCCGGCAAGCGCGCCGACGTGTGGGCGCAGATGATCACCTATACCGAGGTCTCATCGCTGGCGGTCGCCGTCGCGACCATTGTCACCGTATTGAAGCAGCGTGCGGCAGGCATGTCGCTGGACAAGATCCCGCTCTATGTCTGGGCGTTGCTGGTGACCTCATTCGTCGTCGTCTTCGCCATGCCGGCGGTCATGATCACCTCGACCTTCCTGATCCTCGACCGACTGGTCGGAACGCATATTTTCAATCCAGCGGAGGGCGGCGACGCCCTGCTGTTCCAGCACCTGTTCTGGTTCTTCGGTCACCCCGAGGTCTACATCATCTTCCTGCCGGCGACAGGCATCGTCTCCGCGATCATTCCCGCTTTCGCTCGAAGGCCGGCGTTCGGATATCTCGGGCTGGTCCTGTCGTTGATCGCGGTCGGCTTCCTGTCGTTCGGTCTCTGGGTCCACCACATGTTCGCGACGGGATTGCCGAAGCTCGGTGCAAGCTTCTTCACGGCATCTAGCATGTTGATCGCCATTCCCAACGGCGTGCAGATCTTTTGCTGGCTGGCGACCTTGTGGGACGGCAGACCGGTGATCCGCACGCCGTTGCTCTTCGTCTTCGGTTTCTTCTTCATCTTCGTCATTGGCGGTCTCACCGGTGTCATGCTGGCCTCGGTGCCGCTCGACCTGCAGGTGCACGACACCTATTTCGTCGTCGCGCATTTCCACTATGTGCTGATCGGTGGCTCGGTTTTCCCACTGCTGGGTGCCGCCTATTTCTGGTTCCCCAAGATCACCGGCCGCATGATGAGCGAGCGCCTCGGACGCTGGCATTTCTGGCTGGCCTTCATCGGCTTCAACGCGGCCTTCTTCCCGATGCACCTTGTCGGCCTGTGGGGCATGCCGCGCAGGGTCTATACCTATCCGGCCGAGCTTGGCTGGGGGAACATCAACCTGTTCATCACCGGCGGCGCGGTGCTCTTCTTCCTGAGCTTCGTGCTGTTCACCTTCAATCTCGTGCATGGCGCCTTGAAAGGCGCGCCGGCCGGCGACAATCCCTGGGATGCCGGCACGCTGGAATGGGCCACGTCTTCGCCGCCTCCAAGCTATAATTTCGCGCGCATTCCAATCGTCACGAATGTCGAGCCGCTCTGGGCCGAACGCGAGGCCCTTCCCGTCGCCACCGGCCTTCGCGTCGATGTGCGCGAGCTCCTCATCTCGACGGTGGCGGAAGCGCATCCCGATATCCGCGAGAAATCGGCGACGCCGTCGATCTGGCCCTTGTTCGCTGCGATCGCTGTCGGCGGCACCTTTCTGTATTCGATCTTCACGCCCTGGGCGATCGTCTGGGGCGCCGCGCCGATCGCGATCACCCTGATCGGCTGGTTCTGGCCGAAAGATACGCCGGAGGACGAGGAATGAAGCAGCGTCCCGCCGCCGATCTGTCGGGCCTGCCAAGCTTCGGGCTTGGTCCGCGCAGCCCTACTTGGTGGGGTACCCTCGGTTTCATGGCGTTGGAAGGAATGGGCTTTGCGCTGGCGGCCGGCGCTTATCTGTATCTGGCGACCTTGTGGCCCAACTGGCGTCTGAGCGCCCCGGAGCCCAACCATTGGCCGGGAACGATCGTGACGCTGCTTCTCATCGTCAGCCTGGTGCCGAACCACCTCCTCAACCGCTACGCCAAGCAATGCGCCATCGGGCCGGTGCGGATCGGCATGGTGGTGATGTCGCTGCTCGGCAGCGCACCGCTCATCGTGCGCTGGTTCGAGTTTCCGGCCCTGAACATCTATTGGGACACCAACGCTTATGGCTCGATGCTCTGGGTGCTGCTCGGCCTGCACACCATCCATCTGATCACCGATGTCGGCGACACGATCGTTCTGACAGTGCTGATGTTCACGCGCCACGCCTATAGCGGCCGGCGTTTCGGCGACGTCGGCGACAACGTCTTCTACTGGGATTTCGTGGTCTTGACCTGGATCCCGATCTATCTGCTCATCTACTGGGCCCCGAGGCTAGGCTGATGCGCGCGCTGCGTTTGGGAACGTCCTGGGGTGGTCTTGTGTCGGGGCCTCTGGCCTGGGCCATCTCTACGCAGCTGAATTACGCGCTGGTGCCCTGGCAATGTAATCGCCAGGTCCCGGTGGTGCTTTCCGTCGCACTGGTGCTCATGGTGTTTTCGCTCCTCGGCGGCGTCCTGTCGTGGCAGGCGAAGCGGCAAGGCGGCGCCGCCTTCAAACCGGAGCGTACACGCAGCACCGAGCGATTCATCGCCGATCTCGGCATGCTTTCGGCTTTGCTGTTTGCCCTCGTCATCGTCATGCAGGCCAGCGCCGCGCTCATCCTCGACGAGTGCCTGCGATGAGTTTCGAGGCGTTCTTCTCGACCTCGATCTGCTACGGCGCCGGCGCGCCCGAGACCGGGTGGACGCTTGCCCTTCCCATCACGCTTCCGCTGGCCGCGCTCGCGCTGGTCTATGCGACCGGCGCCAACCGGCTGTGGCGCCGCAGCAGCCGAGGCCGACCAGAGCGGATACGACAAACCTTGCTGTTCGCCGCAGGGTGGTGCGTGCTGACGGGAGCGCTGGTCAGCCCGATCCATGCGCTCGGCGAGCGGGTCTTTGCCGCTCACATGATCGAGCACGAGCTGCTGATGGCGCTGGCGGCTCCGCTGCTGGTTGCAGCCCGCCCCGGCGCGGCGCTGGTATGGGCATTACCGGTCGCGTTTCGGCAGAGAACGGGAAGGCTCACGCATGGCAAGATGCTGCAGGCGGTCTGGGCCTTCGCCAGCCGCCCTCTCAACGCAACAATCATCCACGCGATCGCCATCTGGATCTGGCACATCCCGTTCCTGTTCGAGGCAGCCCTGCAGCGGGGCGTGCTGCACTATACCCAGCATGCGAGCTTCCTCGGCACTGCCTTGCTGTTCTGGTGGGCGCTTCTGCCCCGTTCCGGTCGGCAGCAGGCCTATGGCAGCGCCGTCATGCATCTCTTCTTCACCTCGATGCACACCGGCCTGCTCGGCGTGCTGCTGCTGCTGTCGCCCAAACTATGGTATCCGGAAAATGCCGGTGGCGCAGCGCTGTGGGGTTTAAGCCCGATCGAGGACCAGCAGCTTGCGGGTCTGGTGATGTGGGTTCCGGCTGGCCTGATCTATGGCGGAGCCGCTTTGCTGCTCGCCGGCCTCTGGATAAGCAAGAGCGGAACCAGGGAGGCGACGCATGCGCTCCGATCTGGCTAGACTGATCGCCGGCGCCCTCGCCGCCATGATCGTAGTTGCCGTAGCCGTCGCCGCCGTGGCCTTATGGGCCGACCGGCGTGATCGTGTCCGGCACGAGTCGGACGCGGCAACCGGCGGCGTGGGCGCGCGCGCCATTCCGATCATGACCGCGAACGGCTGCTCCGGCTGCCATACGATCCCTGGCGTGCCGGGCGCGCAAGGTCAGGTCGGCCCGCGCCTCGACGCCAGCCTCGCCGGCCGGGTCATTATCGGCGGCGTGCTGGCAAACAATCCGGAGAACCTGATCCGCTGGATACGCGGCGCCAGAGAGGTTAATCCGCACACCGCCATGCCATCGACGAGGATCACCGAGCAGCAGGCGCGTGATATCGCGGCCTATCTCTATGCTTTGAAATAATCGAACCCCGCCGCGCCGGAACCTGGGCTGTCACGCAACCTTCGACAGGACGCTGATATCGCATCTGGCGAGGCCATATCGCCAGCGATGGTTCGTCGCCGCGACACGGCTCTGGTAAAAAAGCGTGAGCTGTTCGCCCTCGATCATGACGGTCGAGTGACCGTTTTCTCCTGGCCCACCTGGATCAAGAACCGGACCGATCGAAACGTACGGTCCGGTAACCTCGGCGGCGATGGCGAAAAACACGCGTTGTCGGCTGCCTCGCGCTCCCCGCGGAAGGAAGCACGTGGCGTTCAGAAGCACGCGGCCATCGGGGAGCTCGACCAGTTGGGCGCCTTCGATCCCCCACTCGTAGTCGGGATCATCGCGCGTATTGTGGTGTGGGATCTCACTATGGTCGAGGATCTTGCCCAGCCGCTTCCAAGGTCCGAACCACGAGTCCGACTGGCTGCGCGCCAGGTAGACATCGGGTTGCGGCACACGACTGAATTTCGGCATGCCGGAATAGACGATGTAGCGCTTGCCGCCGATGATCGCCGGATGCGGATCATAGATCCCATCTTCGTCCGTGCCAGGGATCGACAGGATTGCCGGGTTGAGCACCACCCAGTTGAAGCCATCATTCGACACCGCGTGCTCACAGCGGCCGCCGGACTTCATGAACTCGGTCTGGATGAACATGTGGAAGACGCCGAGCTCGTAGACAACACCGGGCGCGGCAACGCCCGATCCTGTGACAGGAAGCTCGATGGGCTCGTGCTCCGTCCAGGGACCATGCAGCTCCGGCGCGGTTGCGTGAAGTATCTTCCAACTCTCGGTTGTTACCGTGCCGCTCGAGCCGAAGACGTGCCAAAGCCTGCCGTCAAAGACGGGGCATGGATCCTTGAGATCATCCACCGCCTGCGGATGGAAGAGCGGGAACACATTCGTCTCGAACTCGATCTTCATCACTTGCCCCAGCAATTGCCGGCGTTTGAGGCTCGTTTGGCTCCGGTCCAGGCGAATCGTTGGAGCCGTCGAACAGCTTAGCTGCCCATGCTACCGAAATACGGCCACCGAGTGACCGTCCCCAAGAACCTGCGTGCGAATCTTGGCTCCACCTCCCAAAGGGGCAGCAGCACCGCGGCATGATCCTTCGCCGCTTTAACGGTTCGCGGCTGGAACAAGTTATTCGACGGAAAGTTAGACGGAAAGGTGGATCTCGCCTCCGCTGCCTGCGATTAACAAATGTTAATCGCAATATACATCGTTCTGCCACTAGGGAAAATTTGTATGGACGCGGCAATAAGAATACCAACTCGCAGAAAAACCACGAAGACGCAAGACTTACTGGTATGCTTCTCTCATTTACGATGGAATTTTGTCTATCAGCGTCCACAACATATTCTTACCTTGGCCGCGAAGGAACATGAGATTATCTATTTCGAGGAACCTGTTTTCGAGGAGCGCTCGCATCCTTCGATGCGTTTCTCAGAGGTGGCGCCGGCAATTCGGGTCGCGACTCCTCTGCTTCCAATTGGCACAAGCCCGGCCAGAGCTGATGCCGTGCAGCGCAAATATCTCGACCGGATCATCGCTTCGACGCCGCACACTAACCTGACCGCCTGGTACTACACGCCCATGGCCCTACGCTTCAGCGCGCACATCAATTGCGATGTCTGCGTCTATGACTGCATGGACGAACTTTCGGCGTTCAAGAATGCGCCAACCGAGCTGGCCATGATGGAGCGAGCCCTCTTCGGGCGCGCCGACGTGGTCTTCACCGGCGGCTTGAGCCTCTTTGAAGCGAAGCGCTGCCAGCACCGTGCCATCTATCCGTTTCCGAGCAGCATCGACGTCAGCCACTTCCACAAGGCAAGGACACCCGGCAAGGACCCGGCCGATCAATTCGGCATTCCTCATCCACGGGTGGGCTTCTTCGGCGTCATCGACGAGCGCCTCGACATCGATCTCGTGGCCCAGGCCTCCAAGGCGATGCCGGACGTGCATTTCGTCATGCTCGGTCCGGTGGTCAAGATCGACCCGAGCAGCCTGCCGACAGCGGGCAATCTGCATTGGCTCGGCGGGAAAGCCTATGCCGACCTTCCAGATTATCTGCGCCACTGGGACGCCGGCTGGATGCCGTTCGCGCTCAACGAGGCCACTCGCTTCATCAGCCCGACAAAAACGCCGGAGTTCCTCGCCGCTGGCCTGCCGGTGGTCTCAACAGCAATCGTCGATGTTGTGCGAACCTACGGCGCAGCCGGGCTCGTCGACATAGTGGACGCCGAGGACGTCGACATCAAGCTGCGATCCGTCCTTACCCAATCGCGCGAGGCGCGGCTTCAGCAGGTCGATGCCTATCTCCGGGACATGTCCTGGAAGCGCACATGGAATGGCATGGCCGCTCACATCAGGAACGCCAGTGCTCGGAAAAAGGTCGTCCCGTTCCGCAGGAGCGCCTGACCATGTTCGACTGGCTGATCGTCGGCGCCGGCTTCGCCGGCAGCGTTCTCGCCGAACGCATTGCCTCGCAGCGGGGAGAAAGCGTTCTCCTCATCGATCGCCGCAATCACATCGGTGGCAACGCCTATGACTGCTACGACGAAGCAGGCATCCTCATCCACCGCTACGGGCCGCACATATTCCATACAAATGCGCGGTCCATCGTGGATTATCTGTCACACTTCACGACATGGCGGCCGTATGAACATCGTGTGCTGGCGGCGGTCGACGGAATGCTTCTCCCGATCCCCATCAATCTCGATACGATCAACCGCCTCTATGGTCTCGATTTGGATCCGGTGGAACTGGAAGACTTCTTCGCGTCTCGCCGCGAGACCATCGAGGAAGTCCACACGGCCGAGGACGTCGTGGTCAGCACTGTCGGGCGGGAACTCTATGAGAAATTCTTCCGCGGCTACACCAGGAAGCAATGGGGCGTAGACCCCTCCCAGCTCAGCAAATCGGTAACCGCCCGGGTTCCGACCAGGACCAACCGCGACGACCGCTACTTCGGCGACAGCTTCCAGCACATGCCCGCGAACGGGTACACGCGCATGTTCGAGCGCATGCTCAACCATCCCAATATCAAGATCATGCTGCAGACCGATTATCGTGAGGTCCGGGACCGGATTCCGTTCCGCAAGCTGATCTACACCGGCCCTGTCGACGAATTCTTCGACTGGAGACTTGGCCGCCTGCCGTATCGCTCACTGCGTTTCGAGCACGTGACCGTCGAATGCGAACAGTTCCAGCCGGTCGCTGTGGTCAACTATCCGCAAACGGAGGACTTCACCCGGATCACCGAGTACAAGCATCTGACCGGTCAGAAGAACGCCCGGACAAGCCTCACCTATGAACACCCGACCGACATTGGCGATCCGTATTACCCGGTGCCCCGGCCGGAAAACGAAGCGCTCTACAAGCAATATGAAGCCTTGTCCGCCAGTCGCCCGGATGTCTGGTTTGTCGGCCGCCTTGCGACATACCGCTATTACAATATGGACCAGGTCGTGGGTCAGGCTCTGGCTACTTTCGCCCGCATTCAGAAGACGGTCCCAATTGGAGGCGCCTTGCAGCCGGCAATGGCTGTGCCAGGCTAAAGCCGCTTGCTACTCTTGATTGCAAGGCTGCGTGGGTCGAGAATGCTTCTCAAACAGCCTCTGCTGCCTCGCCAGTTCATCGGCCATCGACTGACGGGTGCGGCGCGATCCATCCGCATGGATGACGGAGAAAAGGCCAACTTCGGCGTGGCGTGAATTGTCCCATCCCGGGTAAGCCGTGATCGGATAAAGGCAAATACCCCCGACCGGCGCGCCTTGGTTCATAGCCTCCCGCACCTCGCCGCATACATAGTGAAGCCATGCCGGGCCCCCCGATCCCTCCGCACCTGTCTCTGCAATGTACATCGGCTGTCGGTAGCGTCGGGCGACCTCGACGAGCATTTCCGACAGAGCCCGGTATTCGTGATGCCCCATCGGGATTGTTGGCCCGTGCAGGTACCACTGATTGTGCGGGTAAAAATTCAGACCGATGACATCGATGAGATCTTCGCTGCCGCCAAGCTGCGGCTCGACGCGCCCCATCAGCATGTCGTACGCTTCGAACTGTCCTTGACGGACTTTTTCAGCCGCCCGCATTTCCGCGCGGCTTCGATCGCGCGGCGCGATGTGAATAAGCGGCTCGGCCCAGATGAACCGGCATTCTGGATCCGCTTGGCGCATGGCTCGTATGCCTTGCACGGCAGCCTTGACGAGGTGGCGTTTGAACCAACCCCTTCGCCTTGGGCCGGCCGGTGGAAAATAGCCCACTTCGACTGCCCAGGCGAAGAACGATATCTCGTTGATCGGGCAGACGAGCGCAGGCTTCCCGCTGACGGCCCGATGCAACCGGACAGCTTCCGCTGCGAAATCGGCATAGCGCTCGATCAGCTCCTTCCCGCCCTGGTCAAGATAATCGGGGGTTCCGTAGTGAAAGACGTCCCAGATGACCTGAACGCCGGCGAGATTTGCCGCCTCGATCATCGGCGCCCAACTCGACCAATCGTACACGCCCGGCGCCTTCTCGATCAGGTGCCAGCGTAGCCCGTCACGAACAGTTCTGAGCCCAAGGTTCGCGCAGCCGCGATAGTCGCGTTCTGCGTGAGAATCATGGCCAGTCGCTCGCACGAGATCGAGACGCACGCCATCCTTTCGCCGGTGCGAGGAGCATTCGAAACCGCCCATGAAAAAACTGTCGAATGTGACCGCGCTGGCAGCCGGATTCACGTTTTGGCTAACGGCTTGCGGCACATTCTTACTCCTTGCATTGGCCGGCACGGTCGACCAACGGCCAAACCCTCTTTGGATTGGGCAACTTCTTCGTTCTTGCCGCGTGCTGAACGGCGTTCAGCCCAGCGTGATCTCCTGATCGTTCACAACCTCGCCCAGCCGACTGAGGAAACTCACGAGGCCGACTTCCGGATCGTCGTTGTCGCCTGTGAGCACGGTGATACCCCAACGCCCCAGCACGGCTTCTTCGACGGGGTCTCGGCTCGCCATGAAAATGTATGACGGCGGCCGATCCGCCTCGTAGCCCGAACGGTTCCATGTCTGCCAAAGCCGATGCAACAGCAGCCGGATGTTCAGGTCCGAGAGGCTATAGCCGACGAACAGAACCGTGCTGCCCAGCGCATCGGAACGAAACCGCACATCGAGCGGCGAATCGAAGGATAACCGATCGAGATAGTCGGTTTCCGTAAGGACCAGCGAGGAATCGTCATCGAAGTCGCCGTGGAATTTCACGATACACGCGACGTCCCGGCGAGCCTTCGAGACATCCCGAGCATTGGCCACCTTCACGTAAGCGCGGCCGTGTATCTCAAAGGCGACTTCGAGGTTCCGGTCATAGTTGGTGGTGTAGATCACCGGAAAATCCAGCGCGACGATCAGACGATGCAGTTCGGACTCCCGAATCTTCTCCCTCGTCACGGTCCAGTGCCTGTCCATCCAACTGCGCAACGGCCCGATGCTGCCATGCTTGATCCGGTAATACTCGGCCAGGGTTTGGAAGCGATCACGCGGTCTCGCCCCATCCAGGCCGAGTTCGCTCGCCATGCGTTCAATCAGCTTCTCCCAGGAAGGCAGCCCCACGCTCATCGAAACACCAGCTCCGACAAAGAGCACCGCATTGCGCTCTCGGATCGCTTTAGCGAGTGGAAGAATCGGGTCCTCGTTCATTGCCGAAGCTGAGTGGGCTGCCGCGGGTGGGGCATGACGCATACTTCCGAACCTGGAGGTGGATGAAGTGTTCCCCGCTCAGCCGTGAAAATCCAGAAGACGCCGATACTCAGGTCAGACTCGCCGAAAGCAATGCGCAGGCAGGGACAGGCGGCTTGGCTTCGGTCCCTCTCAGCATCGGCGAATCGCCAGCGCGACATCGGTCGCGAACGGTGGCACCTCCAGCTTCAACCTACCGTCCGCTTGCGCCCGCCATTCCGCCGCTTGCGTGCCGGCCGCAGTATCCCAGCCGACTATGCGGTAGCTACCCGGAGCCAGCCCAGGCAGGTCGATCATGACGGGCTCGGTTTGCACGTCGGCCTGCAGCATGCCGTTGGGCCCGATCGTTTCGCGGTGCACCAGCCAGGCCACCGCCTGGGCATCGTCGCCGCAGGCGACCGCCGCGACATCGGGGCGGGAAACCCGCACCCGGCCGCCGAGATGGACACGTCGGAACCGACTCCAGTCGATCAGCGGCAGGAAACCCGCCAGCGAGCGCTGCGCCCGCCGCATGCCGGGTGTGAGCACATGCGGCGTACGGTTCGGCCAGCGCATGCCGCCACCGGCACCGCCGGCAGCCAGGTGCGCCCATTGCATATGGCGGAAATATTCGTCATCGAACGGCTCCGGCAGCGTGATCTTCTTGTCCTTGAAGGTATGGATCGGGCCATGTTCGCTGTCGAGGAACGGCCGGCCATCGCAAGTTTCGGCCAGGGCCTCGCCGACGATCCGCCCCAGGCCGAGCGCCGGGGCCACTGTGTCGCGGGGATGATCGATCGTGCCCTCCTCGTAGATGTGGAGGGAGGCGAAGTCGAGATCCGGATGCCGGAAGATAGGTTCGCGGAGCGGCATGTGCGCCCGCCAGCGAAGCTCCGGTCCGAAGAGCGAAACCGTTTGCGGGTGGGAGCGGCCGTAGAGCGAAATCTCCAGCCGGCGAACGAAAGCACCGAGATCGTGGATGAAGTCGCCGAAATCGTCGGCGCTGCCTTCGGCCTGCTCGGGATGGATCTCGTTCCAGAGGTCCCAAGCGAAGAGCGCGCCGCTGCCGCCCCATCTGCGCACCGCGAATTCCAGCCTTGCCTTGATGGCGCGGCGCGTGGCCGTGCAGACCAGAAAGCGCGAGGGCTGATCCAGCACGCCGCCGTTCCTCTGATTATAGGGGTGATGACGCCAGTGCCGCCACTGCCAAAATGTATCGAACGGGGTGAGCAGTATTCTCAAACCGTGCTTTTCACAGAGACGAAAAAGATCGTCCCACAGCCGCACGATAGCAGGAACGAAGCGACCGAGCGGCCGCTCGAAGTAGCGGTGGCGGACCTGAGCATATTCCAGCATCAGCCTGAGGCAGGTGACGCCGCTTTGCTTAAGCCAGCGGAGGTGAGCCTCCACGCCGGCTATGTCCTTGCGCCGGAACAGCCCATTTAGCTCAGGCCAGCTTATCGCGTCATTCTGCCCGATCGGCATCCACGGCTCGCCGTCCTCAGTGGCGAAATATGAGCCGGCCACCGTGATCCACTGCAGACCCGCGGACCGGACAGCGAGTAAGCGCTCCGCGTCACTGGTCGTGCTGTCCGTTAATCCCGTGTTGTCCAAGTGGCTTTCCGGTATTCCCCAAGGCACTCCAAACTGTCTCAGGGGAAAAATGTTCACCGGCGCCGGCGCAAAAATCGCAGCCCGCCCGGGCCTCATCGCCGAGAGAATGGCCCGTTATTAAAGAATGGCCAGCTGATCTGCTCCAGCTTCGCTCGACTGAAAACCCTAGCTAGGATCCGCTCGCCACCATCCCGGCCGTAGGGGGCCACCGAAAGCCAAGTCATAGCGACGAGCAGAGATTCGCCGGCGGGATCTCGCCAACCAGGAAGGCCGGCTTCAGGCGATCCTCTGCTGAAGCTGCGGCATGTCTTCGCTCTTCCGCAGACCCGTCGCGACGACCGACACCCGAAACTTTCCGGCCAACGCCTGGTCGAAGATGGCGCCGACGATAATGTCGGCGTCGGCGTCGACCTCTTCCCGTATCCGTGTCGCGGCTTCGTCGACCTCGAAGAGCGTCATGTCCGTGCCGCCGCAGATCGATACGAGCAGGCCTCTGGCGCCCGTCATGGAAGCCTCATCGAGCAGCGGGTTGGCGATTGCTGCCTCGGCCGCCGTCCTTGCGCGGCCCTCCCCCGAGGCTTCACCGGTTCCCATCATCGCCCGGCCCATGTCCCGCATCACCGACTTCACGTCGGCAAAATCGAGATTGATCAGGCCTTCCTTCACGATGAGATCCGTGATGCAGCCGACACCAGCGTAGAGAACACGGTCCGCCATAGCGAAGGCATCAGCAAACGTCGTCCTGGCGTCGGCGACCCTGAAAAGGTTCTGGTTGGGGATGACGATCACGGTGTCGGCGCTTTCGCGAAGGCGTTCTATGCCCTCTTCGGCGGCCTGGGACCTGCGCTTGCCCTCGAACGTGAAAGGCTTGGTAACGACGGCCACCGTCAAAATGCCGGCATCGCGCGCCGCACGCGCAATGACGGGCGCGGCGCCAGTCCCGGTGCCGCCGCCCATGCCCGCCGTGATAAAACACATGTGCGTTCCCGCCAGATGATCCATGATCTCGTCGATGGATTCTTCGGCGGCCGCGCTGCCGACGTGGGGGAGAGATCCGGCGCCCAAGCCTTCGGTCACATGCGCGCCCAACTGGATCAGCCGCGGCGACTTCGACATGGTGAGCGCCTGGGCGTCGGTATTGGCGACGACGAACTCGACCCCCTGCAGGCCTTCAGCGATCATGTTGTTGACGGCGTTTCCGCCAGCGCCACCGACCCCCACAACGGTTATCTTAGGTCTCATCTCCAGGATTTCCGGCTTGGCGGTCATTGTGATCTCTCTACGGGACGCAGTGGCTGCGCCAGAGCAACTAGCAAACGAATCAGATGGTCCCGCCAAGATCAGGGAATCAGAGGACAGGCCTCGCCGCAAGGTCAAGCTGAGGGCGTCAAATCGCAAGTTTTGCTTCAGGAGCGCCGTGGTCCGAGCGCAACCTGCGTGAACCGGTGGGGGTGCGGGGGGCGACGAAAGACAAATGGTTCGCCGAAGCAACTCTTCCCTGAGATACGTCCGGGCCGCTTCGGACCGTCGCGCGGCCAGCATCGTTCGGAACTTACTGCGCAGTTGCCGGCAGAGCCGGAGACGTCCTGCTCACGAGGTTGATAAATCCCGCCGGCTCTCTAAGTTCGCCTTGGGACACCTTGACTTCGCGCTGGTCCGGCAAACGATCGGACTTAGGCGCAAGAACGGTGATTTGTCGATGACAAGCGCGGTGTCGGGCACCTTGGCGGCCCTTTTGTGCTTTCTGTCCCTGACCGCTGCTGCTCCGCGTGCGTTCGCCCAGCAACCGACCGTGCAGCCGGCCGGAGCGATCAAGCCGGACGAGAAGAGAACCGAAATCAAGATACGCTATTTACGGGCCTACGCGCCGCGCCTGACGCTTTCCCTGCTGGACGAGCCGCCGCGTGACGAAGGTGTCGCGGGCGCCAATGTCGCCATCGGCGACAACAACACCACGGGCAGGTTCATCAATCAGAAATTCAGCCTCGACGTCACCGAGATAAAACCGGAGGCCGACGCGGTTGAGGCATTCAACGCGTTGATTTCCAAAGGCGACCGCTATGTCATCGCGGATCTCTCGGCCAAGCAGCTGCTGTCGATCGCCGACATCGCCCGCGACAAGGGCGTGCTTATCTTCAACGTCGGCGCCACCGACGACAGACTGCGCGAGGAGGACTGCCGCATAAACGTCTTCCACATCGCGCCGACGCGAAGCATGCTCGCCGACGCTCTGGCCCAGTATCTGATGGTGAAGAAATGGCCGAGCTGGGTGCTGCTCTACGGCTCGCATGATGAGGACCGCCTTTATGCCGACGCGTTGCGCCGCGCGGCAGCCCGCTTCGGCGGGCAGATCGTCGCGGAGAAGGAATTCAAGGATACCGGGACGGCGCGCCGCACTGACACCGGAGCCACGCAGATACAGCAACAGATTTCGGTATTCACGCAGGACCTGCCGGAGCATGACGTGCTGCTTGTGGCCGATGAAAGCGAGGTGTTCGGGACCTACGTGCCCTACCGCAGCTGGACGCCGCGGCTCGTCGCAGGCACGGCCGGTCTTGTGGCATCGTCATGGCATCCCGCGAGTGAACAGTGGGGCGGCATTCAAATGCAAAATCGCTTCCTGAAGACGGCAGGCCGGCGAATGATGTCCAAGGACATGTCGGCCTGGACGGCCGTGCGGGCCGTCGCCGAAGCCACCACGCGCACCAATGGTGACGATCCGAAAAAGATCAGCGATTACATCCGCTCGGACGACTTCTCGGTCGCCGCGTTCAAGGGACAGAAGCTGACCTTCCGCAAATGGAACCTCCAGCTTCGCCAGCCGATCCTGCTTGGCGATGCCAAATCGGTCGTCTCGACATCTCCCCAGGAGGGCTATCTCCACCAAGTCTCCGAACTCGACACCCTCGGCATCGATCAGCCGGAAACGAAATGCGTTCTCAGGTAGCGCCGATCGGGAGGAATTCGTGCAGAGCCGAGCTTGCGTACTCGCCATTCTCGCAACCGGCGTCATGGCCGGCCCGGCATCGGCCTACACGGCCTATGTCTCAAACGAGAAGGACAATACGATGACCGTCGTCGATACGGCGACCATGCAGGTGGTCAAGACCGTCGACGTCGGCCAGAGACCGCGCGGCATCGCCATCTCGCACGACGGCAAGTTCATCTATTTGTGCGCCAGCGACGACAATACGATCCAAATCATCGATACCACGACGCTGCAGGTCGTCGGCACGCTGCCCTCCGGCGACGATCCCGAATTGTTCGTGCTTTCGCCCGACGGCAAGGCGCTCTACGTCGCCAACGAAAACGACAATCTGGTCACCGCGATCGACCTCGACAGCAAGCAAGTCACGTCCGAGATCCCGGTCGGCGTGGAACCCGAAGGCATGGCCGTCAGCCCCGACGGCAAGACCCTGGTCAACACCTCGGAGACCACCAGCATGGCGCATTTCATCGACACCGAGAGCCATGAGGTAACCGACAACGTGCTGGTCGACACGCGCCCGCGCTTCGCCGCGTTCAAGCCCGACGGCTCGCAGGCCTGGGTCAGTGCCGAGATCGGCGGCACCGTCAGCGTCATCGACAACGCCAAGCGCCAGGTCGTGAAGAGGATCAAGTTCGCGATTCCCGGACTGCGAGCCGAAACCATCCAGCCGGTCGGCATCGCCATCAGCGCCGACGGGAAGAAGGCCTATATCGCGCTCGGCCCGGCGAACCATGTCGCAGTGATCAACACCGAAACCTACGAGGTGGAAAACTACATCCTCGTCGGACAGCGCGTCTGGCATCTGGACTTCACCCCGGATCAGAAGACACTGATCACAACGAACGGCAATTCCAACGACATCACTTTCATCGATACGGCGACCGAGGAGCCGGTTCAGTCGGTCACCGTGGGGCAGCAGCCGTGGGGCGTGGTCATATCGCCCAAATAGAAAAGCAGGCTAAAGATTAAGGCCATGAAGCCGGGCCAAAGACGTCGAGCGCGCTAGATAGCATCTGAAGGAGCATCCATGCAGCATGCGAGGACGGCGAAAACGGGGACCGGAGCGGCGGCACTCGATGTCGCCGGCGTCAGCCATTCCTATGGCCCGACGCGGGCGCTCAACGACGTCTCGTTCTCGATAGCGCCGGCGACTTTCACCGGCCTTCTCGGTCTCAACGGCGCCGGCAAGACGACCCTGTTCTCGCTGATCAGCCACCTCTACGACACGCGCCAGGGATCGATCCGCATCTTCGGCCATGATGTCCGCCGTGCGTCCGGCGAGGCGCTCAGGCGGGTCGGCATTGTGTTCCAGGCACGCACGCTCGACCTCGACCTGAGCGTATACCAGAACCTCTCCTATCACGCCTCGCTGCACGGCATCGGACGGCACGAAGCCCGGCAGCGCATTGCAGCGCTGATCGAGACGGTCGACATGCAAGGCCGTCAGCATGACAAGGCTCGCGGCCTTTCCGGCGGCCAGATGCGGCGCATCGAGATCGCCCGGGCGCTGCTCCATAGCCCGTCCCTGCTGCTGCTCGACGAGGCGACGGTGGGTCTCGACATCCAATCGCGCGCGGGCATTCTCGCCACCATCCGCAAGCTGGTCGAAACCGAGGGCATCGGCGTGCTTTGGGCCACCCACCTGATCGACGAGGTTGAAGACGGCGACCATGTCGTCGTGCTGCGGCAAGGTGACCTGGTCGCCAAAGGCAAAGTGGCCGACGTGGTCCAAGCGAGTGGCGCCGCGTCGATCCGCGACGCCTTTTCCAAACTCAGCCGCGGCGAAGCAGCCGGCCAGGCGGAGATCTCGCCATGAGCACTCCCGCAATGCCGGAAAAGGTCGCATCCGTCACGCCGGTGAAGTCCGGCGCGTTCGGCTTTCGTCACTACCTCATCTGCCTCAAAGGCGTCGTCGTGCGGGAAGGGCTGCGCTTCCTGCACCAGCGCGAGCGCTTCATCTCGTCGCTGGTGCGACCGCTCGTCTGGCTGTTCATTTTTGCCGCCGGGTTCCGGCAAGTGCTCGGTGTCTCGATCATCCCGCCCTACAAGACCTACGTGCTCTACGAGGTCTACATCACGCCGGGCTTGTGCGGCATGATCCTGCTGTTCTCGGGCATGCAGTCTTCGCTGTCGATGGTCTACGATCGTGAGATGGGCAATATGCGTATCCTGCTGGTCAGCCCATTTCCCCGCTGGTATCTGCTGGTGTCGAAGATGCTCGCCGGCGTCTCCGTGTCGATCGCGCAGGTTTATGCCTTTCTGATCGTTGCCTGGTTCTGGGGCGTCAAGGCGCCGCCGCTCGGTTACCTGTTCGTGCTGCCGGCTCTGTTCCTGTCGGGGATGATGCTTTGCGCGCTCGGCATGCTCCTGTCCTCGATGATCAAGCAGCTCGAGAATTTTGCCGGGATCATGAACTTCGTCATCTTTCCCGGCTATTTCGCGTCGCCGGCGCTCTATCCTTTGTGGCGCATCCAGGAAGCGAGCCCGCTGCTTTACAAGCTCTGCCTCGCCAACCCCTTTACTTATGCCGTCGAGCTGATCCGCTTCGCCTTCTACGGGGAGATCGATTGGGTGTCGCTGGGTGTCGTCGGCGGCTGCACGCTGCTGTTTCTCGGGGGCGCCATCATCGCTTATGACCCTTCGCGCGGCCTGATAACCCGCAAACAAGGCGCGGGAGGAAACGGTTGATGGAACGGATGAGCCTCGTTCGCAGCTTGGTTGCGGCTGTCATGCTCATGCCCCACGGCGCCATGGCCGCGAAGTCGCCGGGGTGAGCTTGATCGAACGGGAGAGAGACGAAGCTAAGGAACTGATCCCTGAGCTAGGCAGTTGTGTTTTGTTCCTGTGTTTTTTGGCTGTTTGAGAACCCAGCGTTTCATTTGTCCGTTTGTGAGGTGATGGAGGGGCTATTGCTTTCCCCGCAATGGCGCCAATGACGACCGGTCCCTTCGGACTGGCTAAAGAGGAGAATGCAATGAAGAAGAAGAGCTGGAAGAAACCGATGATGTGCCAGGTTGCCGCGGGCTTCGAGATTTCGCGGTATCTGCCTGCTGAAACGCCTCCCAGGAAGTAGGCCGCAGAGCTGCGTGTCCCTGGCTGCGGGGGCATGCATCCCCTTGCCGCTTGAGGTCGTCGAGACGGGGGTTGCGCGGGAAGCGCGGGCGCGAAGCCGTTTGGCACCGAGAATTTGGCGTCGGTCAAATGGGCCGCAGAGCAGGCATCGCCATGCGCGTGAAGATCATAGGATCGGCGGCGGGAGGCGGCTTTCCGCAATGGAACTGCAACTATCGCCTGAGCCGCTCGGCTCGGAGCGGCATGGCCGGCCTGCATTCGCGGACCCAGTCGTCCATTGCCGTATCGGCGGACGGGACAGGCTGGGTTCTGTTCAACGCGTCGCCCGACATTGGCCGGCAGATCGCGCAAACGCCTGAACTGCAGCCCGCGGCCGATGCGCCGCTGCGCTCGACGCCCATCCGCGCGGTCGTGCTGACGAATGGCGACGTCGACCATGTCGCCGGCCTGCTCAGCCTGCGGGAGCGGCAGCCCTTCGCAATCTATGCAACGGCACAGGTGCTGGCGACGCTGGCGGCGAATTCGATCTTCAACGTTCTCGATCCGGCGATCGTGCCGCGCCGCCTTCTGGCGCCAACGGAGGAACTGGCGATCTGCAACGCGGACGGCCAGCAGACCGGCGTGGTCGTCGACGCCTTTCCCGTGCCCGGCAAGATCGCGCTCTATCTCGAGCAAAGAGGCGATCCAAGTGCCGATTTCAGCTCCGACACGGGCGACACGATCGGCGTGCGTGTCAACGGGGCTGGAAGTCGCGCCGCTGTCTTCTACATTCCCGGCTGCGCGGGCATCGATGCCGCCCTGCGCACGCGTCTGGCGGACGCCGCCTGCCTTCTGTTCGACGGCACTGTCTATACAGACGACGAGATGATCCTCGCCGGCGTCGGCCAGAAGACCGGTGCGCGCATGGGGCACATCGCAATGTCTGGAGAAGCGGGTTCGATCGCCGCCTTGGCCGATGTGAGGATCGGCCGCCGCGTCTTCATCCACATCAACAATACCAATCCTGTTCTCGACGAGAGTTCCGCCGAACACGCGACGGTCAGAGCGGCTGGCTGGGAAATCGGGAGCGACGGAATGGAGATCGAACTTTGAGCGACTTCCACGACGCGGCGCGACATGGTCTGTCCAAGAGCGAGCTCGAGGCGGTGCTGCGGCAGGTCGGCGCCGAGCGTTATCACAACCGCCATCGCTTTCATCACAGGATGACCAGTGGCGGGCTGACGAAGGCCGAAATGCAGGCCTGGGCATTGAACCGCTACTGCTACCAGGCCGTCATTCCGCGCAAGGACGCCATGATCCTGGCACATGCCGAAGACCCGGCGTTTCGCGCCGCCTGGCGCAAACGCATCGAGGATCACGACGGCGAGGACGGCTGGAGCGGCGGCATCGCGCGCTGGCTGCATCTGGCGACCTCGCTCGGGCTCGATGCCGAAGCCGTCAAGAGCGAAAGGCTGGCGCTGCCGGCGACCCGCTTCGCCATCGGCGCCTATCTTTCCTTCTGCACGAACCGCACGCTGCTCGAGGCGGTGGCATCGTCGCTGACCGAGATGTTCTCGCCGATCATAATCGGCGAGCGAGTGCCGGCGATGCTGGCCAAATACGACTACATCACCGAGGACACGCTGGCCTATTTCAGCCGGCGGCCGGAACAGGCAACGCGCGACGCCGACTTCGCCCTCGCCTATGTGCTGAGCCACGCCGATACGGCCGAGCGCCAGCAGCAGGCGATCGATGCGCTGGTGTTCAAATGCGATATATTGTGGGCCATGCTCGATGCGCTTCAACATGCCTATGGCGCGCCGGGAAACCTACCACCGGGCGCCTTCCGGCCGGAGGCAACCCGATGATGGCGATGCGCGAAAGAGCCATCGTCTCCTTGCAATCGATGCCGTCGCTGCCGAGGCACGTGCGTATTCAGTACGACCCCGTGCGGCAGGCCTTCGCCGTGCTTTCGCCGGAAAAGGTATTCTGGCCGAACGATATCAGTCTCGACATATTGCGCCGCTGCGACGGGCGGTCCGCGGTCGGCTACATCATCGCTGGTCTTGCGGCCGATTACGATGCTGAACAGGAGGCCGTAGCGGCCGATGTCATCGCCTTCCTGCAGGAATGGTCGGACAAGCTGCTGGTGAAGCCATGAGCGAGCCGCTTCTGCCTCCGATCGGCATGCTGGCGGAACTGACGCATCGCTGCGCGCTGCAGTGCCCTTATTGCTCCAATCCGCTCGAATTGCTCAAGGCCAATCGTGAGCTCGACACCCACACCTGGCTCGATCTTTTCTCGCAGGCCGCCGATCTCGGCGTTCTGCAGGTGCATCTGTCCGGCGGCGAGCCGACGCTGCGCCGCGATCTCGAGCAATTGATCGCCGGGCTTTCGGCGCGCGGTGTCTACACCAACCTCATCACCGCCGGCATCAACATTGCCGAGGGCCGGATCGCGGCCTTTGCCGAAGCCGGGCTCGACCACCTGCAGCTGAGCTTCCAGGGCGCCCGCCCGGCGACGACCGACGGTATCGGCAACCACAGCGGCAGCCACGAAAAGAAGCTGGAGACGGCACGCCGCGCCCGCGCGGCCGGGTTGCCGCTCACCATCAATGCGCCGATCCATCGCCACAACATCGAGGAAGTGCCGGAATTCATTGACCTGGCTCTTTCGCTGGACGCCGAACGGCTCGAGATCGCCAATGTGCAGTATGCCGGCTGGGCGCTGGCCAATCGCAATACCCTGATGCCCGAACGCGCCGCGGTCGAACGGCAAGCGGAGATCGTCGCGGCGGCGCAAGCACGGCTTGCCGGCGTCATCAACATCGATTTCGTCCCGCCGGACTATTTCGCCGTCTATCCCAAGCCGTGCATGGGCGGCTGGGCGCGCGACGCCTTCATGGTGACGCCCGACGGCACGGTGCTGCCATGCCATGCCGCGCAGACCATTCCTGCGCTCCGCTTCGAGCGTTTCGGAGAGCGCTCGCTGGCCGAGATCTGGACCGATTCACCGGCATTCAATGCCTTTCGCGGTACCGAATGGATGCTGGAGCCGTGCCGAAGCTGCGAGCGGCGCGAGATCGATTGGGGCGGCTGCAGATGTCAAGCGATGGCGATTGCCGGCGATGCCGCCGCAACGGATCCGGTCTGCATCAAATCGCCGATCCATGCCCGGGTGGGCATGCTCACCGACGAAACGCGGCGCGCCGCGGCAGACAATGCGGCGGGCGAACCCTTCATTTACCGTCGGATAAGAGCTGTGGCGGAGCTCGCCTGACCGTTCTTCCCCTGGGTGGTCCCCAATAGGATAGAACCGGAATTCGGCATGGCGGGATTTGTGCGAAAGCGTCGCCTGAATCCGTTCCAGCGCGACGCGCTTTAGAGAGGGTCAAGGCGCAGTTTGTCCCGGGCGATCTTCCAGGCGGATTCGACGTGGCGCCGTGCCGCGGCTTCCGCCTCCCGCGGCTTACGCGCCCGGATCGCATCCATAATCGCGTTCATCTCGGCGATCGCCGGCTCGCGACGGTTTGCCGAGGCGATCGTCATCGAACGCAGCTGGTTGATGCGCACATTCAACCCGCTGACGATCTCCCAGGCGACACGCTTGTCCGCAGCCTCGAAAAGCGCTTCGTAGAACTTCGTCGTCGCGCGCATCACTGCCGGCGGCTTGCCCGAGGCCCAGGCCTCGAAGAGCTCGCCGAGGGCGTGCTCCAGTACGGCCAGTTGGCCATTGGTGGCCGATTGCGCGCAGGCGCGCGCCGCGATGCCCTCGAGCAAAGCCCTGAGCTCATAGATCTCGTCGGTGCGGCCGATATCCGGTTTGGCCACAGCCGGACCATGCCCGGGGATCATCTGCACAAGGCCTTCAGCCTCCAGCTGCCGCAGGACCTCGCGCACAACCGATCGGCTGACGCCGAGCTGGTCGCAAAGCGGCCGCTCGACCAGCCTTTCGCCGGGCTGGAAATGAAAATCCATTATGGCCTCGCGCATGCGCTCAAGGGCCAATGTTCTCAAGGTTTTGGCGCTGCGATCGATGCGAAGCGTGTCGTCCTGCATGTCTCTGCTCCCTTGGCCGCCACGAAAACAGATTCCATGGCAGGTTGACAAGGTATTTGGTGCTCCATACTATGGTATACCATAAGACGACAGGCGTTTCTCGAGCGCCACCTGACAGAGGTTTCCATGCAGCCGGCCATTCGCAAGATCGTCACTTACAGCGAGAACACGCTGATCGAAGGCGGCAAGGCAGCATCCAAGCCGCTGCGCCTGATCGGGGTCGCCGCCGTGCTGACGAACCCCTGGGCGGGTCGCGGCTTCATCGAGGATCTTTCGCCCGAGATCCGCGCCTTTGCGCCGGTGCTTGGAGAAACCCTGACCCGCGAGATCGTTGCCGCCGCCGGCTCGGCCGAGGCGATCGAGGGCTACGGCAAGGCCGCGATCTGCGGCACGTCGGGCGAGATCGAGCATGCCTCGGCGCTGATCCACACACTGCATTTCGGCAATCACTATCGCCGCGCCGTCGCCGCCAAGACCTATCTCGCCTTCACCAATCTGCGTGGTGGACCGAACACACCGATCATGATTCCGCTGATGGACAAGAATGACGAGGGCCGCCGCTCGCACTATCTGACCGTGCATTTCCAGATCGGCGACGCACCGGCGCCGGACGAGTTGGTCGTGGCGCTCGGTGCTTCGATCGGCGGCCGTCCTCACCATCGCATCGGCGACCGCTATCAGGACCTCAAGGAAGTGGGCGACCTGCATGGCTGACGCCGTCGCACCTGGATGGACCCGGGCAGCCGCGCCCGACGGAACCGGCTTTATCCGCGCCGGATCGGGCGCGCCGGTGCTGTTCATCCACGGCGTCGGCATGAACGCGACGATCTGGCAGCCGCAGATCCAGCGGATGGCTGACCGCTTCGACCTGATCGCCATCGACATGCTTGGCCACGGCCGCTCGCCGCTGCCGCCGCAGGAGCCGGAACTCGCCGACTATGCCGCGCAGGCGATCCGGCTGCTCGATCATCTCGGCCTCGACAAGGCGTCCGTCGTCGGTCACTCGATGGGGGCTTTGGTCGCGCAGGAACTCGCGCTGCTAGCGCCGGAGCGCATCCGCCGTGTCGTGTCGCTCAACGCCGTGTTCCGTCGTCCGCCTGATCTGGCCCAAGCCGTGCTCGAGCGCGCGGCGGCGCTCACCGGCCACGGCGATGCGGCGGGGGTCGCCCAGACCATCGCCCGCTGGTTCGGCGATCCGGTTCCGGCCGAGCTCACGGCGGCGGCCGAGAAGGCGGCGGCAGCGTTGAGCGAGGTCGATCCCGAAGGCTACGCCCGCACTTATCGCCTGTTCGCCCGTGCCGACCGCGACCACGCCGAGCGCCTGCAGACCCTGGCCATGCCGGCCCTGTTCATCACCGGCTCCGAGGACAAGAACTCCTCGCCGGCAATGTCGGCCGCCATGGCCAGGCTCGCGCCGCATGGCCGCTGCACCGTTCTCGCCGGCCAAAGGCACATGATGGCGGTGGCGGCACCGGATCTCACCTCACGATGCATCGCCGAGTTCCTGAACGAAGGTGAAAGCCTGGAGCAAGGAGCAGCAGCGGACGCCAGCTTCGACAGCGGCGAGTTCCGGCGTGCGCTCGGCTCCTTCCTAACAGGCGTCACCATCGTCACCACGATCGGCGCGGAAGGCGAGCCGCGCGGGTTCACCGCCAACTCGTTCACATCGGTGTCGCTTGATCCGCCGCTGGTGCTGGTCTGCATCGCCCACAAGGCGCTCGGTCATCCGGTGTTCGCGACATCGAAGAGCTTCGCCATCAACATTTTGAACGAGACCCAGAAAGCGGCCTCCGGCATCTTCGCCTCGAAGGCAGCGGATAAATTCGCGTCGGTCGACTGGCGCCCGGGGAAGACCGGCAGTCCGGTTCTCGACGGCTCGGTCGCAGCCTTCGACTGCGATATGGAGCGGTTGGTCGAGGCGGGCGACCATTCGATCCTGATCGGCCGCGTCCGCGACTTCCAGCACAATACCTCGCAGCCTCTCGGCTATTGCCGCGGCGCCTACATCACGCCCGGGCTCAGTCAGGAGGCGCTGGCCGCCGCCCAGCCCGGCACCGATGTCGGCGCCATCCTCGAAAACGGCGGCCGTATCCTGTTCCTCGAAACGCCAGACGGCTTCCTCGAACTGCCGCGCGGCCGGGGGCTGGGCTCGGCAAGCGACGGCAAGAGCCTCAACGGGCTTCTGGCCGCAAAGGCCATCGAGGCCCAGCTCGGCTTCCTCTTCGCCGTATGGGACGACGCGGGCAATCCCTCGCGCACCCATGTTTACTATCGCGGTACCTTCGACGTGCCGGCTTCCAGCGATCGCGGCATCCGGCTGATCGACATCGACGCGATCGACGGCTTGAAGATCGCCGATCCGGCCATCCGCTCGATGCTCACCCGCTATGTGCGCGAATGCACTGAAGACGCATTCGGCGTCTATGTCGGCAACGAGGTCGAAGGCGAGGTAAGGCCGCTCGCCAGGACCGTCGTCCTCAATACAGGTGACCAGGGATGAAGTTCTCGCTTTTCGTGCATATGGAACGCTCGGATCTCGTCAAGCCGCATTCGGAGTTGTTGCGCGAGCTGGGTGAGCTGGTCCTACTGGCGGAAGAGGCGGGCTTCGAGACCGCCTGGATCGGCGAGCATCACGGGATGGAGTTCACCATCTCGCCCAATCCGTTCATCAACATCGCCTATCTGGCGGCCAAGACCAGCCGCATCCGCCTCGGCACCGGAACCATCATCGCGCCCTTCTGGCACCCGATCAAGCTTGCCGGCGAGGCGGCGATGACCGACGTGATTGCCGGCGGCCGGCTCGACATCGGCATCGCCCGGGGCGCCTACAGCTACGAATATCAGCGGGTCTTCCCCGGGCTCGATGCCTGGGGCGCCGGGCAGCGCATGCGCGAGATCATTCCGGCGATCCGGGGTCTCTGGGACGGCGACTACGAGCACTGCGGCGAATTCTGGCAGTTCCCGCCAACCACCTCCTCTCCCAAGCCGCTGCAAAAACCCTACCCGCCGATCTGGGTGGCGGCGCGCGATCCGAACTCGCACGACTTCGCTGTCGCCAACGGATGCAAGGTCCAAGTGACGCCACTGGCGTCCGGCGACGATGAGGTTGCAAGCCTGATGCAGCGGTTTAACGACGCCTGCGCCGCGCATCCCGAAATCCCGCGTCCGGAAATCATGCTCTTGATGCACACGTTCGTCGCCGAGGACGCCGCCGATGCCGATCGGCTGAGCCAGGATCTGTCGAACTTCTACTGCCAGTTCGGCGCCTGGTTCCAGAACAAGAAGCCGGTGCACCAGGGCATTTTGGAACCGCTGAGCCCCGAAGAGATCGCGGCCATGCCGCAATACGCGCCGGACAACATGCGCCAGAACCTGGTGATCGGCGAGGCGCACGAGGTGGTCGCGCGGTTGAAAGCCTATGAGACGCTAGGCTTCGACCAGTACTCGATCTGGATCGACAGCGGCCTTTCGCACGAGCGCAAGAAGAAATCGCTGCAATTGTTCATGGACCGGGTGATGCCGGCCTTCATCTGATCGCGAACGAACGGGCAAGGCCATGACCGACGCCGCATTCAGGAACTTCATCGACGGCCGCTTCGACGAGCCGTCGGCCAGCTTCGACAGCGTCGATCCGTCGACCGGTGCGCCATGGGCGAAGATGCCGGCTGCAACCGAAGCCGATGTCGACCGCGCCGTCGAGGCCGCGCATCGTGCGCTGCGCACCGGCCCTTGGGCATCGATGACAGCAACCGCGCGAGGCAAGCTGCTGGTCAGGCTCGGCGACCTCGTGGCCGCCAATGCGGGCCGCCTGGCCGAGCTGGAGACGCGCGACACCGGCAAGATCATCCGCGAGACGCGCGCCCAGATCGCCTATGTCGGCGACTATTACCGCTACTATGGCGGGCTCGCCGACAAGCATGAAGGCGCGCATGTGCCGATCGACAAGGCCGATCTCGACGTCACCATCCGCCGCGAGCCGATCGGCGTCGTCGCCGCGGTGGTGCCGTGGAACTCGCAGCTCTTCCTCTCGGCGGTCAAGCTCGGCCCGGCGCTTGCCGCGGGCTGCACGGTGGTGCTCAAGGCCTCAGAAGACGGCCCGGCACCGCTGCTCGCCTTCGCCGAGTTGGTCAGCGAAGCCGGCTTTCCGGCCGGCACCGTCAACATCCTCACGGGCTTCGGCCAGGAGTGCGGACGGCGCCTGACCAGTCATCCGCTGGTCTCGCGCGTCGCTTTCACCGGCGGCCCGGCCACGGCGCGCGCCATCGTCAGGAACACGGCGGAAAACCTCGCGCACACGACGCTCGAGCTCGGCGGCAAGAGCCCGGTCGTCGTCTTTGCCGACGCCGACCTCGACAGCGCCGCCAATGCGGTCGTCGCCGGCATCTTTGCGGCGACCGGACAGAGCTGCGTCGCCGGTTCGCGCCTGCTGATCGAGCGTACCGTAAGACAAGAATTCCTCGGTCGGTTGAAGCGCAAGGCCGAAGCGATCCGCATCGGCGATCCTCAGGATCCGGCCACCGAGATGGGGCCGCTCGCGACCCTGCGCCAGCGCGACCGGATCGAGACCATCGTCGCCGAAAGCCTCGCCGCCGGGGGCACGCTGGTCACCGGCGGCAGGCGCCCCGACGCCGGCGCCGGCTTCTACTATGCGCCGACGATCATCGATGCCGGTGATAGCAACCTGCCCTGCGTGCGCGAGGAATTGTTCGGGCCGGTGTTGAGCGTGCTCGCCTTCGACACCGAGGCCGAGGCATTGGCTCTAGCCAACGACACGCCCTTCGGTCTCGCCTCCGGCGTCTTCACCTCGATTCTCGGCAAGGCGCACCGCATGGCGCGCGACATCCGTGCCGGCGTCGTCTGGGTCAACACCTATCGCGCCGTGTCGCCGCTCGTTCCCTTCGGCGGCTACGGGTTGTCGGGTCTTGGCCGAGAAGGCGGGCTCGACGCCATCCGCGACTACACGCGCTCGAAATCGGTCTGGATCAAGACCTCGGACGAGCCGATTCCCGATCCCTTCGTCATGCGCTGAGAACGCATGCCGAGGGTGCAGCGACAAGAACAAGAAACGGAACAGAGAAATCAGAGGAGAATGACATGAGACTGATCTTAGCCGGCGTGCTCGCCGGGCTGCTATCGGCAACCGCCGCCAAGGCCGACGAAATGGTATTCACCAGCTGGGGCGGCACCACGCAGGAAGCGCAGACCAAGTCCTGGGCCGAGCCGTTCGCGGCGAGCTCCGGCATCAAGGTGCTGCAGGACGGCCCGACCGACTACGGCAAGCTGAAGGCCATGGTCGACGCCAAGAACGTGACCTGGGACGTGGTCGACGTGGAAATGGATTTCGCCATCAAGGCCGCCAAGGACGGGCTGCTCGAGCCGATCGACTTCGCCGCCGTGCCGAAGGCCGATCTCGACCCGCGCTTCAGCAACGAGCATGCCGTCGGCAGCTTCTACTATTCCTTCGTGCTGGCCTGGAACAAGGGCGCCGTTTCGGGTGAGCCGACAAGCTGGGCCGACATGTTCGACACCAAGAAGTTTCCCGGCAAACGGACCTTCTACAAATGGTCGGCGCCGGGCGTGATCGAGATCGCGCTGCTCGCCGACGGCGTGCCGGCGGACAAGCTCTATCCGCTCGATCTCGAGCGCGCTTTCAAGAAGCTCGACACGATCAAGTCGGATATCGTCTGGTGGGGCGGCGGCGCGGAGTCGCAGCAGCTCATCGCTTCGGGCGAGGCTGCCTTCGGGCAGCTCTGGAACGGCCGTGTCTTCGCGCTCGAGAAGGACGGCGCCGATGTCGGCGTCTCCTGGAACCAGAACCTCACCGCCGCTGACGTTCTCGTCGTGCCGAAGGGCGCCAAGAACAAGGACAGCGCGATGAAATTCCTCGCCGCCGCGACCAGCCCGACCGGCCAGGCGAAATTCGCCGAGGCAAGCGGCTACGCGCCGATCAACACCAAGGCCAAGGCGGAAATGCCCGCCGACGTGGTGAAAGGGCTGCCCGACGCGCACGTCGAGGGTCAGATCAATCTCGACATGAACTACTGGGCCGAGCACCGCGACGAGATCGCCACGCGCTGGTACGCCTGGCAGACCAAGTAGCGCCACAGCAAGCCGGAGGCGCGGCAAGCCGCGCCCCCTTCGGGACGACGGGAACCGCTCGATGCAAGCACACTCCCTCAGCCGCGGCTCGGTTGCCGGCCTGCCGGCCGGCAGCGGCGGCGCCCTGCCGGCCCTGGTGCTGGTCGGCCTGTTCTTTGTCGTGCCGGTGGTCGCGCTCTTGCTGCGCAGCGTCACCGATCCCGAGCCCGGCCTGCAGAACTATGCCGCGCTGTTCGGCAGCGGCACTTATGTGCGGGTGTTTCTCAACACCTTCCTGGTCGCGGCCGTCGTCACCGTCGTGACCATCCTCGTCGCGTTTCCGGTCGCCTGGATGCTGGCGATCATGCCGCCGGCGCTCGGTTCGGTCGTCTTCGGCATCATCATCCTGTCGATGTGGACCAATCTCCTCACCCGCACCTATGCCTGGATGGTGCTTTTGCAGCGCACCGGTGTGATCAACCGGGCGCTGATGGGGCTCGGCGTCATCCACGAGCCGCTGCCGCTCATCAACAATTTGACCGGCGTCACCATCGGCATGGTCTACATCATGCTGCCCTTCATGATCCTGCCGCTGGTCGGCACGCTGCGCGCCATCGATCCGATGACGCTGCGCGCCGCCGCCCTTTGCGGCGCTAGCCCGTCGCAGGCATTCCGCCGCATCCTGCTACCGCTGTCGCTGCCCGGCATCGCCGCCGGCGGGCTGATGGTCTTCGTCATGTCGCTCGGCTATTTCGTGACGCCCGCGCTGCTCGGCGGCACATCGAACATGATGCTCGCCGAAATGATCACCCAGACGGTGCAGTCGCTGCTCAACTGGGGGCTCGGAAGTGCTGCGGCCTTCGTGCTGCTCGCCGTCACCATGGTGCTCTACGCGATCCAATTGCGCATGGTCGGCGCCAGGCGCCTCGCCGGAGGGCTCTAAGATGCTGCTCGACTACGACCGGCTCGGATGGCTGCGTGCGGCGCTCGCCGGCTTCACTGCGCTCATCGCGGCTTTCCTTCTGTTACCGGTGGTCTTCATCGTCCTGTTGTCGTTCGGCTCGTCGCGCTGGCTGGCCTTTCCGCCACCAGGCTGGACGCTGAAATGGTATCAGGAACTTCTTGCCGACCCGGCCTGGGTCGACGCCGCTTTGACCAGCGCGAAGATCGCCGCGATGGCCGCCATCCTCGCGGTTCTGATCGGCCTGCTCGCCTCGTTCAGCCTGGTCAGGGGCGAATTTCGCGGCCGGCAGTTCCTGCGCGGCCTGCTGCTGACGCCGATGGTGCTGCCGGTGGTGGTTTTCGCCATCGCCATCTACGCCTTTTTCCTGCGCATCGGGCTCGCCGGCACGACGATCGGTTTCGTCATCGCCCACACGATCCTGGCGCTGCCCTTCGCCATCATTCCGATCGCCACCGCGCTCGAAGGTTTCGACAAATCCATCGAGGACGCGGCGATCGTGTGCGGCGCCAGTCCGCTGCAGGCAAGGCTCAGGATCACCCTGCCCTCGATCCGCATCGGCATCTTCTCGGCGGCGATCTTTTCCTTCCTCGCCTCATGGGACGAGGTGGTGGTGGCGATCTTCATGGCGAGCCCGACCCTGCAGACCTTGCCGGTGAAGATCTGGGGCAGCCTGCGTGCCGATCTGAGCCCGGTCGTCGCCGCCGCCTCCAGCCTGCTCGTCGGCCTCACTCTCGCCCTGATGATCGTCACCGCACTCCTTCGCAGAAGACTGTCCAGATGACCCGGCCATTCCTGTCCATCCGCGCGGTGAGAAAGGCGTTCGGCGCCTTCGTCGCCGTCCACGACGTCACCATCGATGTGCCGAAGGGCGAATTCCTGACCTTTCTCGGGCCGTCAGGCTCCGGCAAGTCGACGACGCTCTATGCGATCGCCGGTTTCCAGGATCCGACGGCGGGCGACGTGCTTTTGGAAGACAAGTCGCTGCTTTCGGTGCCGTCGCACAAGCGCAACATCGGCATGGTGTTCCAGCGCTACACGCTGTTCCCGCACCTGAGCGTCGCCGAGAACGTAGCCTTTCCGCTGCGGGTGCGCCGCCGGCCGGATGCCGAAGTGAAGCGCAAGGTCGCCGATATGCTGGCGCTGGTGCGCCTGGAAAAATTCGCTGAGCGCTATCCCGGCGCGCTGTCCGGCGGCCAGCAGCAGCGCGTGGCGCTTGCCCGCGCGCTCGCCTACGATCCCCCGATCCTGTTGATGGACGAGCCGCTGTCGGCTCTGGACAAGAAACTGCGCCAGGAAATCCAGGCCGAGATCCGCCGCATCCACCGCGAGACCGGCGTCACCATCCTCTATGTCACGCACGACCAGGAGGAGGCGCTGCATCTTTCCGACCGCATCGCCTTGTTCAAGGAAGGCCGCATCGAGCAGATCGGCACCGGCGAGGACCTTTATCTCAGACCAGCGAGCGAGTTCGTCGCCGGCTTCATCGGCAATTCCAACTTCCTGCCGGCGGAGCACCTCGAAACAGAGAACGGCGTTGCCTTGGTGCGGCTGGCTGATGGCTCGATCGTCAAGGGCGTGAAAGCCACACAGGGGCTCGGCCGCGGCCAAAAGGCCAGGCTGATGGTGCGGCCGGAAGCGTTCCGCCTGACGCCCATGGAGGGGAATGCGTCGCTTGCCGTCGAGATCGTCGACACCGCCTTCTTCGGCGATCGCCGGCGCGTCGTGGCGCGCACCGGGTCGGGCGACGAGATCGACGTCAGGCCAACTTCGGATACAGCCGAACCGGGCGGCACCGATGCCGCTTCGGGACGGCAGATTTTCTTCGATCCCGCTACGGCCTTCCTGTTTCCGGTCTGAAGCCGCCATCCAGTGCCACCTCGCCACAACCGCGACCGCTTTGGCCCGCAGGGAAGACCGGAACGCCTCTATGCGGCTCATCCAGGTGAGGCCCAGCTATGATGGGGCCACGCTGAGCCCGGGCATAGAAGGCACCGGATGCGGGAATTCCTCGTCTGAGCAGTTCTCACCGGGCGAGCAAAGCGCTTGCCTATTTGGTATGCTGGTATAATGTGTACCTGACATAGCGTGATCATCTGGCGCTATGCTGAGGCTGCCAAGCCAGTCGTTTCGTTGGGAGGAGAATGACATGAGAATTTCGATTGTTGCGGCGCTCGCCGGCGTCGCACTGGCAAGTGCTGCTGCGCTGCCGGCAATGGCGTCTCCGGACGCGCCGGTCATCGCGCTGGCCAATGCCTATTACGGCAATACCTGGCGTCACCAGATGGTGGAGGCTTTCGAGGCATCGGCCAAGGAGGCCAAGGCCGCTGGACAGGTCGCCGACTACATCGTCATGAACGGCGACGGCTCGGTCGCGCAGCAGAATAGCCAGATCGCCGAACTGATCCTAAAGAAGGTCGACGTGCTCGCCGTCGACGCCGCCTCGGAGACCGCGGTTAACGGTGTCATCGAAAAGGCCTGCAAGGCCGGCAT
>NZ_LYTP01000029.1:0-256574 GCF_001672435.1 Mesorhizobium sp. AA23 | reverse complement strand
GCGCCGCCCGCCGGCGCCGCAGGCACCGCTCGGCGAGACGACGCTGCGCGGCACCCTCGATCTCGAGCGCCCGGCGGAAGCGCCGCGCCGCGATCCGAACGGCCGCACGCAGCAGGGCGGCTGGGTGCGCGATCTCCTGACCAACGCCTCGCGCGAGGAAGAGCTGAAGCCGGCGACGCCCGCGGAAGCACCGCGCGCGACCCCTGCCCAGCGTTCGCCGCTGCATGTCATGGAATCGCTCAATTCGCTGTCCGTCGACATCGCCCGCGCCATCGACCATGACGCCTCGATCGAGCTGTGGAACCGCTACCGCCGCGGCGAGCGCGACGTGTTCACGCGCCGGCTCTACACGCTGAAGGGCCAGCAGACCTTCGACGAGATCCGCCGCAAGTATCAGGCCGAGGCCGAGTTCCGCGCCGCCGTCGACCGCTACTGCGACGATTTCGAGAAGCTGCTCAAGGATGTGTCGCGCAACGACCGCGACAACATCATGGCGCAAACCTATCTCACGTCGGACACCGGCAAGGTCTACACGATGCTGGCCCACGCCAGCGGCCGCCTGCACTGAGCGGGGCACATATCAGACACTGAAGCGGGGCCATTGCTCCGCTTCTTCATTTTAGAATCCACTTCCAGTTTGACGCAGGTCCCATCTTCGAATTGGCGGGAAGGCCTTGAAGACAGCGATAATCTTCGACTGCGAATTTCTTTGCCTCCAAGGCTCGCAACGCAGATTTTGGTGCGCGGCTCATGATCCCGATCCGGTCATAGCCCAGGTCGGCGCAGTAAAGCTCGGACTTGAGGGGGAGTTTCCCCTATTAGGCACGCACCGCGCCTATGTGCAACCGATTGACCGATTCGGCCGGGGATACGCGCTTGATCCGTTTTTCACCCAGCTCACCGGCATCACTGAAGAAACCCTGGAGACCGAGGGAGTCGGATTGGCAGAAGCTCTTGCCGACATCGACCGGTTCTCCGACGGTGCGCGCTTTTGGTCCTGGGGCAAGGACGAGCTGAACATGGTCGCGATCAGTTGTTATGTCGCCGGCATTCCCGTTTCCATACCAGCCAACCGGTTCGACAATGCAGTCAAGCTGCTGCTAGCGGCAGGGATGCCGATCGAAGATTTGGCGAGGACACCCAGCAACAAGCTGGCGGACTATTATGGCGTCGACCACGCTCCGTTGCGGGCACACGACGCGCTCGACGATGCGCTATCGCTGACCTACACCCTGCAACATCTGTTGAAATCCGAAAAATTGCAGGCAGACGTCTTCGAGTGTTTGTAGCCTGCGTGGCACCGCACCGGCACGCGCATTCGTTCAGATCACCGAATCGGTCCAGCGGACGATGTCCTTCGCCGCTTGGCCGAACGCGTTGTCTAGGGCACCGACATAAGCGGCATTTCCGCCGCCCGAGACCGGTGCGCTGGCCGTGAAGTCCTTCGAGGCGCGCACCTCGCCATTGCGATCGTTGAGGATGCGCACGAACAGCTCGACATCGGCATGTTCGCCGCCATTGACCCGGACTTCGAAGGACCGCACCTCGACGATGATCTGGTAGTCGATCGCCAAACCCTCGCCCGGCTTGCCGACACCGGCAAAGCTGCCGGAGCGCTGAAAAGTCTCGGCGAGCCTTGCCTGCACGATCAGCGGCAGGCGGTCCGCCCATTGCGCGCCCTTGAGGAACTGGATCGACTGGTCGGACGGCCTGATCACGATGTTCTGGCTGTCCAGCGCCTTCAACGCCGAGGGTTGGGCGATCAGGATCTGGCGGCGGCTGTGGCCCCGCATGTCGAGCGAAGGCGCGGAAAGCTCGAACGTGTCGAGCGGCGCCGGCCTGCCCCCCAGTACCGCGCAGCCTGCAAGCGTGAACACGAGCGCCGCGGCAGCAACGGACTTCAACCCTCTCACTGACTTCACGCGCGATCCCCACTGTCCCCGGATCTGACGATCAACTTACAGCTGCAATCCATGTTCTTGGCGTTCGCAGCAGCGGAAGTCAACGCCGTGCCCTGCCGTCAAACTGACGGACCTCCCCCTCGCCGCCCGTCAGTATGCGCTGCGGGTTGCGGCTGAGATCTGTCACCGCTTCCTCGATTCGGCTGATCGAGCGCCGGCTGGCCTGGACCAGCGCCTCGACATCCTGCAGCCCCTGGCCGGAGAAGCGCGACAGATTGTCGACGATGGTGCCCAGCCGAGAGTTCAGCGTATCGGCAACCTGCTTGAAGGACTTCAGCGTCGCCCGAGCATCGGCCATTACGCCATTGGCTTCACCGGACCCGAGAAGCTTGTCGACCTTCTCGAGAATTCCGTCGACGCGCACGGAGGCGTCGTTGAGGCGTTGCGCAAGCTGGCGGGCATTCTTGATCGTATCGTTGATGTCGTCGGAGCGGTTGGCGATCTTGTCGGTGACCTTGGCGATGTCGGCGGCCGCCTTGTTGGCGCTGTCGCTTGCCTTCTGGATGTTGGCGAGCGCCGTACGGACATTCGCCGGATCTATCCCATCGAGAACGCCGTTGACCTTGGCGAGCGTCCCTTGCGTCTGCTTGGCGAAGTCGTTGACCGACCCCACCGCGGCATCGACGTTCTTCAGCACGTCGTCCAACTGCCCGCTGGTTTCCTTGAGGTTCGCGGTGACCGTGTCGACATTGGCGACGATGCTCTTGATCCGGTCCTTGTCGACCGAATTGAGCAGGCCCTCGGCCGCCTTCAGCGTGCTGTCGAGTCGGCCCGACACATTTTGCAATTGCTCCGAAAGCGAGCTCACGGCGGACAGGAATTTATCGATGCCGTCCGAATTCTTGGCCAGCGCGTTGGAGAAGGTCTCGACGTTCTTGACTGTCTGCGTCAGCGGTCCGCGAACATCCTTGGTGAAGCCTTCCAACTCGGAAAGCACCTTGTCGGCACGCGTGAAGATGTTCTGCGCCGTCTGCAGCAGGTTGGTCACGGCCGACGGATTGGCGACGATCTCCGGAACCCTGCCTTCTTTCTCGGCCTGGTCGAGCAGCTTCACTTCCTTGGGATCGGCGCCTTTCAGCTCGATATTGGCCTGGCCGGTGAGGCCGGCGAGCCCGATATCGGCCTGCGTGGACTTGGTGATCGGCGTCATGCGGTCGATCTCGGTGTCGGCGATGGCGACGGTCGGGTTGTCGACATCGATATAGACCCGTTTGACGTCGCCCACCTTGACGCCGTTGAACAGCACGAAGCTGCCGCGGCCAAGGCCCGAAGCCGAGCCCGGGATGCGCACGCGCAACAGCGTCGTCTCGCCACGCTCGCCGATCGCGGCCGTCCAGTAGACGAAGGCGAAGGCCGCGAGGATCGCGGCCAGCGTGAAAATGCCGACAATGACGTAGTTGGCTCTGGTTTCCATTACCTCACTTATGGCTATGCGCGAGCCGCAAGATCAAGTTGCCGGGCGCGTTTTCCGCGGAAATAGGATTTTACCCACGGCTCCTCGCTTTTCAGCATGTCGTCGATCGTGCCTTCGACCAGCACCCTCTTCTTACCGAGCACCGCCACGTGGTCGCAGGCGGTGAACAGCGTGTCGAGGTCGTGCGTGACCATGTAGACAGTCAAATCCATCGTATCGCGCAGCTTGACGACCAATTCGTCGAATTCGGCCGCGCTGATCGGATCGAGGCCCGAGGTCGGCTCATCGAGGAAGACGATGTCTGGATCGAGCGCCAGCGCGCGAGCCAACGCCGCGCGCTTGATCATGCCGCCGGACAGCTCGGAGGGGAATTTCTGCGCTGCATCCGGCGGCAGCCCGACCAACTCGACCTTGAGCATGGCGAGTTCGTCCATCAGCTTCTTCGGCAGGTCGAGATACTCGCGCATCGGCACCTGCACGTTTTCCAGCACCGTCAGCGCCGAAAACAGCGCGCCGTGCTGGAACAGGACGCCGAGCCGCATGTCGATGCGCAGGCGCTCGATCTCGCTTGCCTTGTCGACGTCGACGCCGAACAGCCTGATGGTTCCCGATTGCTTCGGCATAAGCCCGAGGATGGTGCGCAGCAACACCGACTTGCCGGCGCCCGAGGCGCCGACGAACCCCAGGATCTCGCCGCGCTCGATGTCGAGCGAAAGCTTGTCGAGGATCAGCTTGTCTTCGATGGCAACCGTGACGTCACGGACCGAAAGCACGATCTCGCTCTCGTCCGCGTTCTGCGCCGTGTTGACCCCGTTGCCGCTTGCAACCGCCATCTCAAAACCCGATCGATGCGTAGAACATGGCGAAAAGCCCGTCGAGGATGATGACGACGAAGATCGACTTCACCACCGACGCGGTCACGTGCTGGCCGAGCGATTCGGCGCTGCCGCCGACCTTCATGCCCTCGACCGAAGCGATGGTGCCGATGATCATGGCCATGAACGGCGCCTTGATCAGCCCGGCAAAAATGGTGCTGAGGTCGATGGCGACCCGCAGCCGATCGATGAATGCCGCCGGTGGAATGTCGGAATAGAGCCAGGCGGCGATGATGCCGCCGCCGAGCGCGGCGAAATTCGCGATGATCGTCAAGCACGGCAGCGCAATCACCAAGGCGACGAGCCGCGGAAACACCAGCACGCCGATCGGGTTCAACCCGATCACCTTCAGCGCGTCGACCTCCTCGCGCATCTTCATCGAGCCGATCTCGGCGGTGATGGCGCTGCCCGAGCGGCCGGCCAGCATGATCGCGGTCATCAGCACGCCAAGTTCGCGCAGGATCAGCACGCCGACGAGGTCGACGACGAAAATGTCGGCACCGAAATAGCTGAGCTGATAAGCGCCTTGCTGGGCGACGATGGCGCCGACGATGGCCGACATCAGCACCACCACCGGAATGGCGCCGACGCCCATACGATCGATCTGGTTGAAGATTGCTGCCGGATTGACGGCATGGCCGCGGCCGAGCTTCATCTGCGCGCCGCGGATGGTGGCGCCGAGGATGTTCATCGAGGCCAGAAAATCGTCGCGCATCTCGTAGACGCGGCGGCCGACCAGCTCCAGCGCGCGCAGGATGATGTTGGGCGGTCCGGCCGGCCCCGATTCGGGTTCGCGTCGCACCGCGTCGCCGACCGCGCCGAGCAGGATTGAGGCGATCTCGCTCTGCCCCTGCACATGGACTTCGACGCCTTTCTTCTCGAAAGCGCTCGCCAGCCGATCGATCAGCCAGGCGCCGGCCGTGTCCATCTTCTCGATCTGGGAAAGGTCGAGCATCAGCTTCTTGGCGCTGTTGCGGTTTTCGATCTTGCGCATCTCCGCATCGACCGATGCCACGGTCCGCGTCGTCCAGACACCCGAGAAAGCGCAGCCGATTACGTCGCCTTCCTCGCCGACGATAATGCGCGGCTGGTGATTGGCATCACCGGCGGGCGTGCGGCTTGCGTCGCGTTTGCGGATGGTCAACATGGCGTCCTGTTTAGCGTGACGGGACTGGCGTGTCGATTTGCCGGGAGACCGGGTCGCACAGCCGGAGAAGAAAAATATGGCGCGTGTCATTTCGGTCGAGGCGGAGCGATTCCCCATCGCGGGCACCTTCACCATATCGCGCGGATCGAAAACCGAGGCCGAAGTCATCACCGTGACGATCGCCGACAACGGACATGTCGGGCGCGGCGAATGCGTGCCCTACAGGCGCTACGGCGAGACGATGGAAGGCGTGCGCGCCGCAATCGAGGCGATGCGCGGCCAGATCATCGACGGCATCGGCCGCACCGCCTTGCTCGCGGCCATGCCGGCCGGAGCGGCCCGCAATGCCATCGACTGCGCCTTGTGGGATCTCGAAGCCAAGCTGGGCGCCAGGCCGGTGGCGGACGCGATCGGGGTCGTTTCGCCTAAGGCGCTTGAAACCGCCTACACGCTGTCGCTCGCCGAACCTGACGCGATGGCGGCGCAGGCCCGCACCGCTGCCTCGCGACCGCTGCTCAAGGTCAAGATCGGCGGCGACAACGACGCGGCAAGGATTCGCGCCGTGACGCAAGCCGCCCCGCAAAGCCGCATTATACTCGACGCCAACGAGGGCTGGACCGATAACAACATCGTCGAGAATCTCGCATTCGCAGCCGAGCACGGCATAGTGCTGATCGAGCAGCCGCTGCCGGCCGGCCGTGATGGCATCTTGCGCGAAATCGCGCATCCCGTGCCGATTTGCGCCGACGAAAGCGTGCACGAGGCGAAGAACCTCGAAGCGCTGGTTGGCCTTTATGATGTCGTCAACATCAAGCTCGACAAAACTGGCGGACTGACCGAAGCGCTGATCCTTCGCGATCGTGCCCGCGAGTTGGGTTTCGGCATCATGGTCGGCTGCATGGTCGGCACGTCGCTCGCTATGGCGCCGGCAGTGCTGTTGGCTCAAGGCGCCGATTTCGTCGACCTCGACGGGCCGCTGCTCTTGGCGCACGACCGCGAACCGGGTCTCGTCTACCAGGGCTCGCTGGTCTCACCGCCTCAGCCGGCGCTGTGGGGCTGAGCGCGCGGCAAGCCCGATCAGCGCGAGGCCGATGATCGCGATCGGGATCATCGCCAGGAACCCGTCGACGCCAAGACGATCGTAGAGCGGGCCGGAGACCAGCGTGACCGCGGCCATGAAGAAGCCGTTGAAGAAAAAGGCGATGCCTTGCGCGGCGCCCGTGCGCTCTTCGGAAACCGTTTCGCCGATCATCTTCTGCAGGCCGATCAGCACCATCGCCACCGAAACCGCATGCAGCGTCTGGACGCCGAAGAAGCCGACGACGCCGAGGCCCAGCGGCCAGACCAGCGGAAAGGCGACCCATCGCAGGATCGAGCCGATGCCGGCGATCACCATCACCCTGACGACGGAAACGGAGGCGAAAATGCGGTTGAAGAACAAGAACATGCAGACCTCGGCAACCACGCCCCAGGCCCACAGCAGGCCCACGACGGAATCGCTGATGCCGATCGACTTCCAGTAGATCGACACGAAGCCGTAAAGAAAGGCGTGGCTGGCGGTGATGATGCCGACACCCAGCGTGAAATAGAGGAAATAGGCGTTGAAGAGGCTTGGCGCCGAATGCTGAATGTCGGTCGCCGATAATGGCGACGCCTTGCGAGGCTTGCCCATCCGCGGCGCCCACAAACCCGCGACAAGCGCTGCGGCAAGGGCCACAAAGATGATCGCCGGAACAGTTTGCGGGCCGGTGGCCGCCAGGATGAAGCCGCCGACTATATTGGCGCAGAAATAGGAGATCGAACCCCATTTGCGCATGGCCGTGTAGTTGGAGCCGAAGCGGCGGACGCCCGACAGAGCCAGCGAATCGGCCATCGGCGAATGCGGCGTCCAAGGGATCGAAAGCAACAGCGAGATGGCCAGCACGCCCGCATAGGTGGCCGGCAGGAAATAGCCGGCCGAAATGATCATCGTCGCCGCGACCAGCGTGATATAGACATTGGCGCGGTCCTTCGCCCGGTCGGCAAACGCGGTGAGCATCGGGGTCGTCACGACGCGCAGGAACATCGGCGCCGCCAGGATGACGGCGATCTGTTCGGCGTGGAAGCCTTTCGCCTCCAGCCAGAGCGGAAAATAGGGCAGATGGGTCCCCTGCGACACGAACAATGTCGCGAAGATCAGGCTCATGCGCAGTTCGAAATGGGCGGGCTTGACGAGTTGCTCAGGCGAAAGTGGCGGCAGCGACATGAATCGATCCAATTACGCTGCATTCCACGACCGCAACGCGTTTCGATCCCTATCACGCGGCAAGGAGCGGCGGAACCGCCTGGACCAGTCGATCTGGCCAAAGCTGTTGAAAGACAAGCAACCTCGGAGCCGGAAAGGCGCTCAGGCAGCCTTGACCGCCCTGCCCTTGAGATCGATGAGATCGACGCGCACCGGCGCGTCCTTGCCGGCCGGAACTTCGGGCAGCACATGCGCCCAGGTCAGGATCTCCATGCGGCCGTCGAAATGCTCGACCACCGCGGTGCAGCTTTCCACCCAGTCGCCGGTGTTGATGTATTGCACGTCGCCATAGCGTTCGATCGCGGCGTGATGGATGTGGCCGCAGATCACGCCGTCGACATGCGAGCGCCGCGCTTCCTCGGAGAGCACCGTCTGGAACGATCCGATGAAGTTCACCGCCTTCTTCACCTTGACCTTCGCCCAGGAAGAGAACGACCAGTAAGGCAGGCCGAGCAGGTGGCGCAGTCTCGTCACGAGGCGATTGACCAGCATTGCCGTGTCATAGGCGTAGTCGCCGAGGTAAGCGAGCCAGCGCTGATTGTGCACCACAGTGTCGAACTGGTCGCCATGAATGACGAGAAGCCGCCTGCCGTCGGCGGTCTCATGAATGGCGCGGTCGGCAACGACGATGCCGCCGAAATGCACGCCCTGGAACTGGCGGGCGAACTCGTCGTGGTTGCCGGCGATGTAGGTGATCGAGGCGCCTTTGCGCGCCTTGCGCAGCAATTTCTGCACCACGTCGTTATGGCTCTGCGGCCAATGCCAGCTGCGCCGCAGGCGCCAGCCGTCAACGATGTCGCCGACCAGGTAGATGGTATCGGCGTCATGGTGGCGCAGGAAATCGATCAGGAAATCGGCCTTGGCCGCTTTCGAGCCGAGATGCACGTCGGAAATGAACATGGTGCGAAAAGTGCGGGGCTCTGGACCGGACATCGCGATTTCCACCTTTCTTTGGCGTGCTATGCCTCGATTCATGCAACAACCGTATGACGGTTGCGGTTGGTCCAGCCCAGGCGCTAGCTTGCCGCCCTCGAAAAAGGAGAAATCACCATGGATCTCGGCATTCGCGGCAAGAAGGCCATCGTCTGCGCCTCGAGCAAGGGACTGGGGCGCGGCTGCGCGATTGCGCTGGCCGAAGCCGGCGTCGACCTTGTCGTCAACGGCCGCAACGCCGAGCTGTTGGCGAAGACGGCGCAGGAAATCCGCGAAAAATTCGGCGTCGAGGTGATCGAGATCGCGGGCGACGTCTCGAAGCCGGAAGTGCAGAAGGCATTGCTTGCCGCCTGCCCCGCCCCCGACATCCTGGTCAACAACAATGGCGGCCCGCCGCTTCGCGATTTCCGCGAGCTCGACCGCGCGAAAATCCTCGAAGGCGTGACGCAGAACATGGTGACGCCGATCGAGCTGATTCAGGCGGTCATCGACGGTATGGCCAAGCGCGGCTTCGGCCGCATCGTCAACATCACATCGCTGTCGGTCTATGTGCCGATCCCGGGCCTCGACCTGTCGTCGGGCGCCCGCGCCGGCCTGACCTCGTTTCTTGCCGGCGTGGCCCGCACGGTGATCGACCGAAACGTCACCATCAACAGCCTGTTGCCCGGCAAGCTCGACACCGACCGGTTGCGTGGCCCGCACGAAGCCGGCACGCCGGAAGACCCCGCAGCGGCCGCCGCGCGCAAGGCCCGCATCAGCGCCGACGTACCGGCAAAGCGCCTCGGCACGCCGGAAGAGTTCGGCCAGATCTGCGCCTTCCTGTGCTCGGTTCATGCCGGCTATCTCACTGGACAGAACATCCCGGTCGACGGCGGCCTCTACGTCAGTGCGTTCTGACGAGCTTCGTCAATCCGCCGCAAGTTTCCGAGCCAACAGGCTGAAATGGATTGATTATCTTCGCCTCGGCATCGTGAATGCCAGGGCCGACATTTGGCGTCGCGAAGAATCGCCGCTGCATGCTAAAAGGCTCGAAAGCAAGAAGCGCAGGAGGGCCGCGAATGGACGGCGAGAGCAAGAAAACGGCCCGATCGGACCTCGATGAGGCCGCGCTCTTCTTTCACAAGCACCCCACCCCGGGAAAGCTCGAGATCCAGGCGACCAAGCCGCTGGGCAACCAGCGGGATCTCGCGCTTGCCTATTCGCCGGGCGTTGCCGCTCCTTGTCTCGAGATCCGGGACGATCCGGCGGCCGCCGCCGACTACACGGCGCGCGCCAACCTCGTCGGCGTTGTCTCCAACGGCTCGGCGGTGCTTGGGCTGGGCAATATCGGCCCGCTCGCCTCCAAGCCGGTGATGGAAGGCAAGGCGGTGCTGTTCAAGAAATTCGCCGGCATCGACGTCTTCGACATCGAGATCGATGCTCCCGAGATCGAGCGCATGGTCGAGACGGTGGCCGCGCTCGAGCCGACCTTCGGCGGCATCAATCTCGAGGACATCAAGGCGCCTGAATGCTTCGAGGTCGAGGAACGGCTGAAGGCCCGCATGGGCATTCCGGTTTTCCATGACGACCAGCATGGCACGGCAATCATCGTCGCCGCCGCGGTGCTCAACGGGCTGGAATTCGCCGGCAAATCGATCTCCGACATCAAGATCGTCACGTCCGGCGCGGGCGCTGCGGCGCTCGCCTGCCTCAACCTTTTGGTCTCGCTCGGGGCCAAGGTCGAAAATATCTGGGTCACCGATCGTTTCGGCGTCGCCTACAAAGGCCGGGTCGAGGAGATGGACCGCTGGAAAGACCCTTATGTGAAGGACACCCAGGCGCGCACGCTGACCGATGTCATCCCCGGCGCCGACGTCTTTCTCGGCCTCTCCGCCGCAGGCGTGCTGAAGCCAGAACTCCTGCAGCACATGGCGCCGAAGCCGCTGATCCTGGCGCTCGCCAACCCGACGCCGGAGATCATGCCTGAGGTGGCGCGCGCGGCACGGCCCGACGCCATGATCTGCACCGGGCGCTCCGATTTTCCCAATCAAGTCAATAACGTGCTCTGCTTTCCTTACATTTTCCGCGGCGCGCTGGATTGCGGGGCGAGCGCCATCAACGAGGAGATGAAGATGGCCGCGGTCAGAGCGATCGCGGCGCTGGCCCGCGAGGAGCCATCGGACGTCGCCGCCCGCGCCTATTCCGGCGAGACGCCGGTCTTCGGCCCGGACTTCCTGATCCCCTCGCCCTTCGATCCGCGGCTCATCCTGCGCATCGCGCCGGCGGTGGCGAGAGCCGCCTGCGACACCGGCGTGGCGACGCGGCCGATCTCCGATTTCGCGGCCTATGTCGACAAGCTCAACCGCTTCGTCTTCCGCTCTGGCCTGGTGATGAAACCGGTGTTCTCCTCGGCCAAGGCCGCCAGCGCCAAGCGCGTCATCTACGCCGACGGCGAGGACGAGCGCGTGCTGCGGGCGGCACAGGTAGTCCTGGAGGAAGGCATCGCCGAGCCGATACTGATCGGCCGTCCGCATGTCGTGGAAGTCAGGCTGAAGCGTTACGGCCTGCGCATCCGGCCGGGCGTCGATTTCGGCCTGATCAATCCGGAGGACGATCCGCGCTACCGGCACTATGTCGATCTGCTGATCGAACTCGCCGGCCGCCGCGGTATAACGACGGAAGCCGCCCGCACCATGGTGCGCACCAACAACACGGTGATCGCCGCCCTTGCGTTGAAGCGCGGCGATGCGGATGCGATGATTTGCGGGCTCGAAGGCCGCTTCGAGCGACATCTGCGCAATGTCACGCTGATCATCGGGCCGCGTCCCGGCATCAAGGACCGCGATCTCTCGACGCTGTCGATGCTGATCTCGCAGCGCGGCATCATCTTCCTCACTGACACCCATGTCTCCGTCGATCCGACGGCGGAGGAGATAGCCGAGATGACGGTGCTGGCGGCGGAAGAAATCCAGCGCTTCGGCATCGAGCCGAAGGCAGCATTGCTGTCGCATTCGGATTTCGGCTCGCGCGATTCGCCCGGCGCGCTCAAGATGCGCGAGGCCGCTGCCATCCTCGCCCGCATCGCGCCGGAGCTGCAGTGCGATGGCGAGATGCATGCCGACTCGGCTCTTTCCGAGCATCTGCGCCAGCGCGTCTACCCGCATTCGCGGCTGAAAGGGGAAGCCAATCTGCTGGTGTTCCCGAACCTCGATTCGGCCAACATCACGCTGACGGCGCTGCGTGCCATGATGGACGCGCTGCATGTCGGGCCGATCCTGCTCGGCACCGACAAGCCCGCGCACATCCTGACCCCTTCTGTGACGTCGCGCGGCGTGGTCAACATGACGGCACTGGCGGTGGTCGAGGCGGCGCACAAGGCGCAGGCGCTCGCCCCGATCTGAGTTCAGGGTGAGCTCTGGGTTGTGCGAGCTCGCGCCAGCGGAATTGTGTTTGGCTAGTAAGCTAGGGAACAGTTAACCACGACGCGGTAGCCTTCCACAGGCAATCGGGATTCCAGGCGGATGAAGGGGTTGAAGCTGACGCACCTTGCTGCGCTGCTTGCAGTGTTGGCGGCGTCGGCTGTCGCTGTGACGGAGCCGCAGGCCGCTTCTCGCACCTGCCGCCAGCTCGAAGCGGAGCTTGCAGCCACGCGCGGCGGTGGCGGCGGTCCGGGACTGATCCGCAAATATGACGACGCGATCGCCCGCCAGCGCGAGCAGCTGGCCAAGGCGCGCGGCCGCGCCGGTGATGCCAATTGCGGCTTCGCGCTGTTTTCGCGCAATGCCGGCCAATGCGCGGCGATCAATGCCTCGATAGAGCGTATGAACGCCAATCTCGACATCTTGCAGGCCAAGCGCCAGCGGCTGGCCGGCGGCGGCACGCGGCGCGACCGCAGCCGCATTCTTGCGGCGCTCGACGCCAATGGCTGCCGCGATGATGAAGTCGAGCCGCCTCGCGCCCCGATCCAGGACGCCGCCCGCAACAATGGTGGCGGCAATCTGTTCGAGCAGCTCTTCGGCCGTGGCGACGAGGAGATCGATACGCTCGACACGCCTGAAGCGCTTCCGCCAGACGATCCCGGCGCGCGCAACATCCGCCGGGTGATCAACCAACCCGACGGCATGGACCTGCCGAGAATGAACGGCGAGTTCCGCACCGTCTGCGTGCGCACCTGCGACGGCTATTTCTTCCCGATGTCGAACGCCGCCTCTCTTGGCGATTTCGAGCGCGATCAGAAGAATTGCGAATCGAGCTGCCCCGGCACCGAGATGCAGGTCTTCTACACGCGCGGCATGGACGATGACGCCGGCAACATGACGTCCTCCGCGACCGGCCGTCCCTACAGCGAGCTGCCGACGGCCTATCTCTACAAGCAGGCAAACTACTCGCGGCCGCCGCAATGCGGCTGCAACGCCCAGGCCGAAAACTTCTCGATCATAGGCGGCAATCCGCCCAATCCGGAGCAGCCGCAGCCAGACAGCGGGGCGACGACCCTCGTGCCGGCGGCCAAGCTCGATGCTGGCGCCGATCCCGAAACGCTCGCCAACGCTGCAGGCGGGCTCGACCGCGCGGCTATCAAGCAGCTGACCGCCAAGGTGCCGGCGTCACCGGTTTCGGCCCTGCCGCCGGAACAGCGCAAGGTCAGGGTCGTCGGGCCAGCGTTCCTTCCCGACCCATCAGCGGCAATAGATCTGCAAGCTCCGGCCCCGAAGACCGCCCGGTAAGGGCAAGCCGCAGCGGCATGAACAGCGGCTTGCCCTTGCGGCCCGTCGCTTCCTTGATCTTGCCGGTCCAATCCTTCCAGACCGTGCCGTTCCAAGGCTCTTCCGGCAACAGGTCGAACGCCTGGTGGAGGAAATCACGGTCCTCGCCGGAAAATTCCGCCGGCTCCTGCGGCCCGTCGCTCAGGATGCGCCACCAGGCGACCGCGTCGGACAAACGGTCGATATTGCCGCGCACGGCGAGCCAGAAGGGCTCGGCCCTGTCGCCGGAAATGCCAAGCACAATCAGCCGGTCGCGCGCCTCCTCGAACGGCATTTGGTGCATCAGCGTGCGATTGAGCACAAAAAGCTCGTCGGGATCGAACTTGGTGGCAGACTTGGATGTCGCGGCCGGGTCGAAATGGCTGGCGAGCTCGTTGAGATCGTGCGCTGCAGCGACATTCTCCGATGTGCCGACGAGCACGGCAAGCGAGGCGACAGCCATCGGCTCGATGCCCTCCTCGCGCAGGCTTTCTATCGACAGCGCGCCCGTGCGCTTCGACAGCCCCTCACCCGACACGGTGGTCAAGAGATTGTGGTGCCCGAACACCGGCGGCTCAGCGCCCAGCGCCTGGAACAAGGCGATCTGCACGCCGGTGTTGGTGACGTGGTCGTCGCCGCGTATGACATGGGTGACGCCCATCTCGATGTCGTCGACCACCGAAGGCAGTGTGTAGAGATAAGTGCCGTCCTCACGCACCAGGACCGGGTCCGACAGTGAGGCGAGATCGACGGTCTCCTCGCCGCGCACAAGGTCGTTCCAGTGCACCTCGGTCCGTTCCGGCTGCAGCGGGTCGCCGGTGAAGTTCGGCAAAAGAAAGCGCCAGTGCGGCCGGCGCCCGTCGGATTCGTATTCGGCCACCTGCTCCGGCGTCAGCGTCAATGCCTCGCGGCCATAGACCGGCGGCAGGCCGCGCGTGCGGCGCACCTTGCGGCGCAGGTCGAGCTCCTCCGGCGTTTCGTAGCAGGCATAAAGCACGCGCGCCGCCTTCAGCCGCTCAACCGCGGCGTCATAGACTTCAAAGCGACGCGACTGGTATTCGGTAACGTCGGGAAAAATGCCGAGCCAATGCAGGTCATAGAGAATTGCATCGGCGAATTCCTGCGTCGAACGGGCAACGTCTGTATCGTCGAAGCGCTGGATGTAGCGGCCCCTGTTGTTCATGGCGAAAAGCCAGTTGAACAGCGCGGTGCGGGCATTGCCGATGTGGATGCGGCCGGTCGGCGACGGAGCGAAACGAACGGTAACTGTCATGAGCGGGGCGTAGCGAATGCTTCCAGGCTTGACAAGACACGCCCCCGCGCAGGGCAACAGATAGTCCAAGCCAGCTAAAATGAAAAGCCGCCCGTCGGGCCCGGTCCCGGGCAACCCGACGAACCGTCACCGTCAAATAAAGGCTTTTCGATGCGCCTTTCTGTCCCCGTTATCCACATATGTGAGACACAACATATTGGGGTCACAAAAGCTACAAAAACGAATCCTTGACGGGTCAGAACGAGTCGCTTTTTATAGGCCATGCGCTCCTGTTGCGGGCGTGACCGGAGAGTTCAGAGGCCGGTCTTTTTTCCCGGATTTTGTGCGTTTTGCCCACATTTCCGCCCGTTCACGAGGCCGGCGGAAGCGTTGGGAATGATGGGGCTTGGGTGGGCGAAAGGGAGAATTGTCGGGCTGGAAAAAATGATCTGTTAACACTATATTTAGTGTTTGCAGGCAGGCTCGACCCTAGATAGTGTGAACCTCCCTCTTCCGAGGGAATCGACAAAAGTTTCAGTTTTGAGGGACCCGTGGGTCGGCCTGCAGCCTGGGTGAGCGCCTGGAAGGGCGTTTGCTTGTCTGCACGGTGTTGCCCGCGACGAGGAGAATGCCGGCGTCGCCTGCGATGCCGGCAAACGGCGGACCGTGCTTTTCGCCTGGCGGGGCAGCAATCCCTGGGGAAAAGCGCTATATGTAGACAAAAGGGACCGGACCAATGCGCATCGAGCGTCGCTTCACCAAGCCAGACCAAGCAGGTCAAGAAGGGGTAGCTTACGCGGAGATCGAATTCCGCAAGGCTCTGTCGGAGATCAAGAATCCCGACGGCTCGGTGGTGTTCCGCCTCGACAACATCGATGTGCCGGCGCAGTTCAGCCAGGTCGCGGCCGACATCCTGGCCCAAAAATATTTCCGCAAGGCCGGCGTCCCGGCGCGCCTGAAGAAGGTCGAGGAGAACGACGTCCCCTCCTTCCTGTGGCGTTCGGTTGCCGACGAGGCCGAACTCGCCAAGCTCCCCGAGGCCGAGCGCTATGGTTCGGAAACCGATGCTCGCCAGGTCTTCGACCGGCTGTCCGGCACCTGGACCTATTGGGGCTGGAAGGGCGGCTACTTCAAGTCCGAAGAAGATGCCCGCGCTTTCCGCGACGAGCTTGCCTATATGCTGGCCACTCAGCGCGTGGCGCCGAACTCGCCGCAATGGTTCAACACCGGCCTGCACTGGGCCTATGGCATCGACGGGCCGAGCCAGGGTCACTTCTATGTCGACCCCTTCACCGGCAGGCTGACCAAGTCGAAGTCGGCTTACGAGCATCCGCAGCCGCATGCCTGCTTCATCCAGAGCGTTCAGGACGACCTCGTCAACGAGGGCGGCATCATGGACCTGTGGGTGCGTGAGGCGCGCCTGTTCAAATACGGCTCCGGCACCGGCTCGAACTTCTCGATGCTGCGCGGCGAAGGCGAGAAGCTGTCCGGCGGCGGCCGCTCGTCCGGCCTGATGAGCTTCCTCAAGATCGGCGATCGCGCGGCGGGCGCCATCAAGTCGGGCGGCACGACGCGCCGCGCCGCCAAGATGGTCATCGTCGACGCCGACCATCCCGACATCGAGGACTTCATCGACTGGAAGGTCAATGAGGAGCAGAAGGTCGCCTCGCTGGTGACCGGCTCGAAGATCGTCAAGAAGCACCTCGAAGCGATCATGAAGGCCTGCGTCAATTGCGAAGGCAATGGCGACGACTGCTTCGACCCGGCCCTCAACACCGCGCTGAAGCGCGAGATCAAGGCGGCCAAGAAGGACGCCGTGCCGGAGAACTACATCTATCGCGTCATCCAGTTCGCCCGCCAGGGCTACACCTCGATGTCGTTCAAGACCTACGACACCGACTGGGACTCTGACGCCTATCTCACCGTTTCCGGCCAGAACTCCAACAACTCGGTGTCGCTGAGGGACAATTTCCTGCGCGCCGTCGAGGCCGACGGCGACTGGCAGCTCACCGCCCGCAAGGACGGCAAGGTGCTGAAGACGCTTAAGGCGCGGGATCTCTGGGAAAAGATCGGTTATGCCGCGTGGGCGTCCGCCGATCCCGGCCTGCATTTCAACACGACCATGAACGACTGGCACACCTGCGCCTCCGCCGGTGCGATCCGGGCCTCCAACCCGTGCTCGGAATACATGTTCCTCGACGACACGGCCTGCAACCTCGCCTCGATCAACCTCCTGCCCTACCGCAAGGAAGACGGCACGATCGACATCGCCGCTTACGAGCACACCGTTCGGCTGTGGACCGTCGTGCTCGAGATCTCGGTGATGATGGCGCAGTTCCCGTCGAAGGAGATCGCCAAGCTCTCCTACGACTACCGCACGCTCGGCCTCGGCTACGCCAACATCGGCGGCCTGTTGATGACGTCCGGCATTCCCTACGACTCCGACGAGGGCCGCGCGATCTGCGCCGCGCTCACGGCCATCATGACCGGCATCGCCTATGCGACCTCGGCCGAAATGGCTTCCGAGCTCGGCGCCTTCCCGGACTATGACCGCAACGCCCAGAACATGCTGCGCGTCATGCGCAACCACCGCCGCGCCGCCTATGGCGACAAGGACGGCTACGAGAAGCTCGCCGTCAATCCGGTGCCGCTGGTCGCCTCCGACCTGAAGCAGCAGGCGCTGGCCGAGCATGCCCGCGCCGCCTGGGATCGCGCCATCGAGCTCGGCGAGGAGCATGGCTATCGCAACGCGCAGGCGACCGTGATCGCGCCGACCGGCACGATCGGCCTGGTCATGGACTGCGACACCACCGGCATCGAGCCCGACTTCGCGCTGGTGAAGTTCAAGAAGCTCGCCGGCGGCGGCTACTTCAAGATCATCAACCGCGCGGTGCCGGAAGCGCTGCGCACGCTCGGCTATTCCGAAAGCCAGATTGCCGAGATCGAGGCCTATGCCGTCGGCCATGGCAACCTCAACCAGGCGCCCGGCATCAACCCGTCTTCGCTGAAGGCCAAGGGCTTCACCGATGATAAGATCGCGGCGCTGAATGCGGCGCTGAAGTCGGCCTTCGACATCAAGTTCGTGTTCAACCAGTGGACGCTCGGCGCCGATTGGGTGAAAGAGACGCTCGGCTTCACCGACGAGCAGCTTTCCGACTTTTCCTTCGAGATGCTGCCGGCGCTGGGCTTCTCCAAGAAGGACATCGACGCGGCCAACATCCATGTCTGCGGTGCAATGACGCTCGAAGGGGCGCCGTTCCTCAAGGCCGAGCACCTGCCGGTGTTCGACTGCGCCAGCCCCTGCGGCAAGATCGGCAAGCGCTCGCTGTCGATCCAGAGCCACATCCTGATGATGGCCGCGGCGCAGCCCTTCATCTCGGGCGCCATCTCCAAGACCATCAACATGCCGAACGAGGCGACGGTCGAGGACGCCAAGAACGCCTACATGCTGTCCTGGAAGCTGGCGCTGAAGGCCAACGCGCTCTATCGCGACGGCTCGAAGCTGTCGCAGCCGCTCAATGCCTCGCTGCTCGCCGACGGCGAGGAGGACGAGGACGAGGCGGTCGAGCAGCTGATTGCGGCGCCCGCCGCGCAGCGCGCCGTGCAGGTGACGGAAAAGATCGTCGAGCGCGTCATCGAGCGTCTCTACCGCGACCGCGAGAAGCTGCCGAACCGCCGCAAGGGCTACACGCAGAAGGCGGTCGTCGGCGGCCACAAGGTGTATCTCAGGACCGGCGAGTTCGACGACGGCCGCCTCGGCGAGATCTTCATCGACATGCACAAGGAAGGTGCTGCCTTCCGCGCCATGATGAACAACTTCGCCATCGCCATCTCGCTCGGCCTGCAATATGGCGTGCCGCTCGACGAATATGTCGAGGCCTTCACCTTCACCAAGTTCGAGCCGGCCGGCATGGTGCAGGGCAACGACGCGATCAAGAACGCGACGTCGATCCTCGACTACGTGTTCCGCGAGCTTGCCGTCTCCTATCTCGGCCGCCACGACCTCGCGCATGTCGATCAGTCGGACTTCGACAAGACGGCGCTCGGCCGCGGCATCACCGAAGGCAAGGCGACGCCGTTCTCCAAGGGCCTCTATCGCGGTGCCTCGCCGGTGAAGCTGGTGTCGGCTGCCGGTTCAGACCCCAAGGGTTTTGGCGGCTCAGCCCCGACGACGGCCCCTGCCCGCGCAGCGCCCACCGCCTTCGCCGGCTCCAACGTGCTGGCGTTGAAGCCTGCAAGCGACGAGGCCCTTGCCTACAAGCGCGACTATGAGGAGCGCGCCAGGGAACTGGCCGAGGAGATGGTGGAAGAGGAAGCCGAGGCCGCCGGCGGCGCCGAGGCGTTCTTCACCGACGCCGCCGCCAACGAGGCCGCCGAGGCCAAGAAGCTAGCCGCCACCCGTCGCCAGCAGTCGCTGCTCCAGGGCTACACCGGCAACGAATGCTCGGAGTGCCACAACTTCACCATGGTGCGGAACGGCACCTGCGAGAAGTGCGACACGTGCGGTGCGACGAGCGGGTGCAGCTGAGGCCCGATGCCGCCAAGGCTGACAGTCGGCGAAGTTATTCGCAAGCTGGTGGCCGATGGCTGATCTGGTTGCAACCAAAGGCAGCCATCGCCAATATAGATCAAAGCCGGCCGCGTCACCGTGGCCGGCCGCACTGGCCTAATTGTCCAAGAGCTTCCATGATCGACCACATCACCATCGAAGTGTGCGACCTCGAACAGAGCAAGCTCTTCTACGAAAAGGCTTTTGCGCCCTTGGGCTACAGCCTCTCCTTCGGCAAGGAGGGCGTGTTCTGGGCCTTCGATGTCGGCAATGGCTGCCTGTTCGAGATCCAGAGCACCGGCGAGAAGCCGCCGCTCACCCATCTGCATGTCGCGTTCCGGGTGAAGAGCAAGGCGGAGGTCGATGCGTTCTATAGGGCGGCGCTGGAGGCAGGTGCCGCAGACAATGGCGCGCCCGGGCCGCGTCCGGACTACGCGGCGAACTACTACGCCTGCTTCGTGCTTGATCCCGACGGTTACAACATCGAGGCGATGATCAACGAGGCGTGACGGGCGATGCCCTTCGGCTTCGTCATTCTAGGGCGGAGCAAGGAGCGAAGCGACGCAGCGCAGACCCTAGAATCCATGCCGTTACATCAAGGCGCTGCGGCGTTTCAGAATTCTGCACGCTGCGCCCTACGGCAATGGTCACGGCATGGGTCCTCGGGTCAAGCCCGAGGACGACGAAAGCCCGATGGACGGCCTCTCCTCCGCTCTTGTGGGGAGAAGGGAGCGCCGCCCGTCAATCCTTGAACGTGATCCCGTATTTCGCCGCCTGTTCCTTCGGCATGTCGGCCAGCGCTTGGCGCACCGTGTAGCCGCCATAGACGTCGCCGCCGTTGCGGATCATCCAGTCCTCGACATCGGCCTCGGCAACCGTCATGCGGTCGCCCATCTTGTATTGGTTGCCGTTGACCGGCTTGTCGGCCAGCAATCCGACGAAGCGGCCGTCGCTAAAAGCCACAAGCTGCATCCAGATATGCTCGGTGGCGCCGTTCTGGGTCAGCGGGAACTTGACCGTATAGGTGCCAGGCGTGCGGGCGGCCATCAACTCATGGAAGCGGGGTAGCGTCGAGTGGCCCTTGGCCTTAGCGCCCTGCATCGCCTCGTCGGTGGTTGAATAGGCGACCACATTGGCGTTGGGCGTATTGCTGCGCAGGTGCGAATTGAAAAATCCGTAGCCGACGGCGGCCACCACAGCGGCAGTGACAATCAGTTTGCGCATAGACCCCTCCAAGACGCGATCACGAACACGTTACCGGAAGGCCGTTGCCGCGCCGCTAAGGGAGACGGTGAGTCGATGGTTAGAGAAATCCTGAAATTGCCGTCGATCGCCGCCCCGCGCCGGGTGAAGCATACGGCCTCAATTCGCGTCGGCCACCACCTCGCCGCCGCCCAGCCACCTGCGCCACTGCCGCTCGTCGCCGTGGAAGACATTGAGGTCGATGCGGCCGCTCACGCCATGCGACAGGCCGGAGCCCGAATATTGCCAGAACAGCCAGTTGCGGCCCGGATAGACCTTTGACGGATGGGCGGCCACCGCGCGCAGCCAGAACGGATAGTCGAGAAATGCACCACGCAGATTGTCGCGATAAAAATCCGGCGACGTGTAGATGATGGGCCGCTGGCCGTAGTGGCGCTCCAGCTTGTCCATGAACACCTGCATCTTCTCCAGCACCTTCTGGCGCGAAGGCCGGCGCTTGCAGGAGGACTCGCCGTTCCACTCGACATCGATGACCGGCGGCAGCGCGCCCTGGACTCGCGGCACGTTGCGGATGAACCAGTCGGCCTGCTCGCCGGCGGTGCGGCACCAGTAGAAGAAATGATAGGCGCCGCGCTTCAGCCCGGCGGCATCGGCGCCGCGCCAGTTTTTCATGAACATCGGATCGAGATGGTCGCCGCCGTCGGTCGCCTTGATGTAGGCGAAGTTGGCGCCCTGGGCGCGCAGCTTTTGCCAGTTGATATTGCCCTGCCAGCGCGACACGTCGACGCCATGGACGGCAAGGTGCCTGGGCGAGGCGCGCCCGAAATTGATCGGTTTGGCATCGCGAAAGGCATAGCGGGTAACAGGGCCAGCCAGCATCGCGGGCGCTGCGCGCGACAGCCGCTTCGGCGGCGAGACGAGTGCTGCGGCCTCGACCGGAGGCTCGACCGTATCCGGCAGGTCCGGCGCCGGGAATGCCACCGTCTCTTCCTCGGCCAAGCCAAAGGGACGCGAATTCTCGACGTCAAGACGCGAGTTCTCGCCCCCTGGACGCGCGTTGTCCTCGTCAACACGAGCATTCTGGTCGCCAGGCAGCGACGCCGGCGGCCTGATGCGCGCGGCGCCCGCCATGGAAACGGTCTCCACCGTCATCGCAGCGTCGGCGGTCTTCACTGCCTTCGTTACTGGCGCGCTTGGCCGCATGACCGAACTGGTCGTCTCGTTCGACGGCATCTGCAAGGCATCGACGCCCGAGGTAGACGAGCAGCCGGCAAGGCAGAGCCCTGCAAGCACGAAACTGACGACGCCAAAAATCCGCATCTTGACCTGTACGCAAAACAAAACAGACCGAGGGCCGGAACAGCGCCGCCGGAAGCCCCATTCCTAATGAGAAATTACCAACAAAGTTTGAATCAAAATTTACCTTTGGTTCAGCGGGGCGATTCGCCAGGCGAGCCGACAATGAAAGCTCCGCCTTTGTTTCCACGCAATTTCCGAACGGCAAACCCGCTTCTCGGTTTTCCTCGAATTGCTCAGCGCCTGAACACGCCGATCATCGGCCCGAGATTCCAGAAATCGTCGTTGCGGCCAATGGCCGGCGCATAGAGGCTGGAGATCGAGCCGTCGAGGAAGAGCGCGTTGGGACAGCCGAGTTCGTCGCGGAACAGGCGCGCGAATTCGTGGAAAGTCACCACGTCGTTCGAGATGGCGAAGACGACGACGCCGTCGCCACGCACGCCGACGCCGTCGCGGATTTTTCGCGAAGGGCTGTCGGCCTGGAATTTCGGATGGAGCTTGCCGTCGATGACCAGCATCGGCCCGGACTGGGTGGCATAGTCCACCTTCGGGGAACGCTTCAGATAATCCTTCGTCGCGCGAACGCCGGCCTTGCCGTCGCTAAGATAAAAGATGCCGTTGGGCTGCATCGAGAAATTGCCGGAGCCGGCCCCGGTCTTCGCCGACGCGATCTGCTGCCCGCGCTCGACATAGAGACCGACCGGCGCGAGATTGGGATGGTACATGCCGGCATTGATGCCGAAGAGGATGGTGCGTCCGGCCGCCTGCTGGGCGCTTCGAAGATTGTGCAGCGACTGGTAGAGCTTGCCGTCGGGATCCTTCCAGAACAGCTCGATCGAGTAATGCTTCGGGTCCGTCTCGCAGACGAGATAGGTCGCGGTCTCGAAGGTGTGATTGCGGCATGGCGGCAGCGCTGCGACCCATTGGCTGAGCCCCAGGCCCGCACCGACTACTGCCGGCACCGCCGATTTCACCAGCGCTGCCAGCAACGGCAGCGATTGCAGCAGCGTTGCAATGTCCATAGGCGCACCCGAAGCAAGGTTCAGGTGCCGGTATAGCGGATTCGGTGAAAGCCTCTAGCTCAGCCAGCCGACGGCGACGCCGATCAGCAGCACGACGCCGAGCAGGCCGCGATAGATGACGAAGGGCCAGGCGGAAAAGCGCTCGAGCACGCGCATCAGTCCCCATATGGCGAAGAAGGCGGAAATCGAAGCGACGACGAGGCCGACCGCCAGGACCGACCAGCCATAAGCGCCGAGGTGAATCTTGTGCAGTTCCCAAAGCTCCTTCAGGCCTGCCAACGCGATGGCCGGCAGGCCGAGCAGGAAGGAAAGCCGCGCCGCCTCCGGGCGGGCATAGCCAAGACCCAGCGCCGCCGTCAGCGTCGATCCCGAGCGCGACACGCCGGGAATGAGCGCGCCGACCTGGGCCACGCCGACGAGCAAGGCGTCGAGCACGGAGACCTTGTCCAGGGTCAGCCTGTGGCGGGCATAGATTTCCGAGAGCGCAAGCAGCACGGCCATGGCGATGCAGGCCCAGCCGATCACGGCAAGCCCGCGCAGCGGCGAGTTGCAGGCATTGAGCACGCTGGATAGCGCAAGGCCGGCGATGACGATCGGAACGGTTGCAAGCACGATGCCGATCGCCAGGCGGAAATAGCGGTTGGCATAATCGCGGCGCGTGAGCGCCGCCAGCGACCCCACCGCGACTTCCCTGACATCGCTCCAGAAATAGCTGATCACCGCGGCAAGGGCCGCGAGTTGCATAGCCGCAGAAAAGGCCGAGCCCGGGTCCTGCCAGCCAAGCACGGCGGGCACGACGCGCATATGCGCCGTCGAAGAGATCGGCAGCAGTTCGGTGATGCCTTGCACGATGCCGAGAAACGCCACCTTGGCGTAGCCCAGGCTTACGAAGCCGGTGTCCAATCCCTGCGTGCAGACGTCCGTCATCCCTGTCCTTTCCCCGGCGAAAAATGAATTGTTATGCGCAAAGCCCCTCAAGGACAGGCTTAGCCTCACGGTACGGCGAAGCCAATTCACGGATTTGTAAGGTGCCGCTTATCCTGCTTGACAACAGGCGCCTCCATATTATCATACGCTAATCTTACACTGTAAGGCAGATCGGAGGAGGACTAGCATGTCGACTGCCGCCCTCTCGGAACTGCAGCCGGTCGTCCCGCCGGTGTCGCACCATCCGGAAATCGGGATCGAGGAGGTCTCGCGTGATTTGAGCCGCGCCATCGAGCGCGCAGAGGTCAATGCCTGGCTCGATCTCTACGATGCCGCGCCCACGGAATTCGCCGCGCGGCACGGCTTGTCGCTCGCCCGCGACGGCGACCTCGTCTGGACCACCTGCGCGACGATCCCTTTCATCCATTTCAACTGCGTGAAGAACATCGGCGTCGACGGCCCGGCCACGGAAGCTCAGCTCGATTCGCTACTGGCGCATTACCGCGCTGCCGGCATCTTGCGGCCGTGGTTCTGCACAAGCCCGCACACCGAGCCTTCCCGGCTGCGCTGCTGGCTTGAAGCGCGCGGGCTCCAGCATCAGAGTGGCTGGGAACGAATTTTTCGCGACGCAACGCCGCTGCCTGCCGAGCCGCTGTTCCCGGCAGACGATCTGTCGGTCGAAGAGGTTACGTCCAAGACCGCTCCCGAATGGGCTTCCTTCATCGATGCGAAGTACAGGCTGCCCACCTCGCCCTGGCTTATGGCCCTGGTCGGCCGCGAGGGTTGGCGTCACTACATGCTGAAACGCGATGGCGCCGTGGCTGCCGTGCGTTCAATGTTCATCTCGGATGGCGCCGCCTGGAGCGGGATCGACGCCCCGGTGCCTGGCATCATGGCGCCGAGCTTCGACCTCGACGCCATGCTTGGCGAAAGGCTGGTCCGCGACGGCATAGCCGCCGGCGCAAGACTGTTCGTCGCCGACATCGAGGCGCCGCGCCCCGAACGCGACGGTCCGGCCTACCGCAACTACGCCCGGCTCGGCTTCAAAATTGCCTATCTCCGCAGTCATTACAGCTATTTGCCGGCGCATTCGAGCTGATCGGAAAGACCTAAAGCGCGTCAGTTCGGCGCGACGCGCTTTAGCGGTACAGCCATTGCTTCAGGCAGCTTCTGGCCACGATATGCGCCGGCGGCAGCACCGGCTGGTCGAAGCGGGAATCGTCGGCAGCCCTGTCGCGAGCCTTTTCCAAGAGCAGGCGAAGCTCGGCCGGGCGCACGCGGTCTCGCTCCATCACGAGTTGGATCATCGGGTCGTTCAAAAGCTCGTCCAGGGGGTTGCTGCTCTCGCTCATCCGTCGCCTCCTCGATGCCTTCCCGCGTGGCGCTTTAGATAGGCAGCCAATGATGGCCCGCCAATGACGCTTTGCCGGCTATCTCGTGAATCGAAGATGAAATTTTTGTGCAGGCATTCTTCCTTCTCCCATTGTTGTGGGAGAACGGAAAACTCTATGCCGGCGGTGCCCCCTCATATTGCGGCAGGCCGTCATCCAGCCGCACCCAAGGCTGCTTCGAAGCGGTCCAGAAATGCATGTCGGGCTTGAACGCGGACGGATCGTCGAGCGAGCCGGATGTGACGCCGAGAATGCCCCTGGAGTCACGTCGCGAAAACATCGTCGTGCCGCAAGCCGGGCAGAAGCCACGCTTGAGGTCCGGCGAGGAATTGACCGTCGCCACCGGCCCCTCGATCGTGACATCATCGATGCGAAACAGGAGCCGCGCATTGAAGGCGGCGCCGATCGCCTTCTGGCACAGCCGGCAATGGCAGACGCGCTCGTTGATTGGTTCGGCCTCGGCGCGATAGCGCACTGCGCCGCACAGGCATCCGCCCTGGTATTTCGCCATTTCCAAGTACCCGATTGACAGGAAGGCCGGCACGGTAGCGGCGAACATCGGAGCGTCAATTAAAAAGCATTGATAGGACGCGATCGCTCACGGTGATGCCGGGCTGACACGGCAACAGATAGGATGGCGTCAGTGGCGCCGCGCCTGGACGAGGTAGGCATCGATCTCGGTTTCGCCGAGCCATTTGGCGGCTTCCAGCCGGTGCAGCCCTTCGACCAGGACATGACGCTTGCCGTCGTGGCGCACCTGGATCGGCATCTTCATGCCGTTCTCGAGGATATCCTCGGCAAGATGGCGCACCGTCTCCGGATGCAGCGTCTTGCGCCTCGCCATCGGCACATAGATGTCGTCGACCTTGACCCTTTGCACGCGCAGCATCTTGGCTCCCGGCGTTCAAACATCGCCTGAAGATCAAATAAGCCGTTTGCCGGATAAGGCCAAGCGCCTGCTGGCCCGATCGTTTCCATTTGACGCTTGGCCGCCCTACGGTCTCAATGGCGACCTCTTGGTTTCGGTTTTTCCATGACGCAACGGCCCGCCGACTTTCCCGATTTCGGACTGACGCCCGAGCAGCGCCGGGAGGCGGTGCGCGGGCATTATTACGAGTGGCCCGGCATGGACGGCTCGAGCGGCGAGATCTGGTGCTACAGCGACCGCTTTTCCTATCGTCCGGGCGAGACGGTGACGCTTTTCGTCAGCTCGACGGCCCCGCAATTCAGGATTGTCATCGTCCGCGACGGCGGCGATGAAACCAAGGTCTTCGATGGGTCGGGACTGTCGGCGCGCTGGCAGGAAACGCCCGAGCAATGTTCGGTCGACGGCTGCGGCTGGGAAGCCTCGTTCGAATTCCGCATCGGCGATGACTGGCCGTCGGGAGCTTACCGTGTCAGGCTTTCGGCTGAAGGGCCGGACGGCACGCCGATCGAGAGCCACCACCTCTTCATCGTCGCGCCCCTGCCCGGCCGCAAGCCTGGTCGCCTGCTGCAGATCGCCGCGACCGGCACCTGGCTCGCCTATAACACCTGGGGCGGCTCCAACCACTATCAGGGCATCACCGGCCCGAACCGCGACCGATATGCCACGATGGTCTCCACGCAACGCCCTTGGTGCCGCGGCTTCGTCGTGCTGCCCAAGGATGCACCGCGCGTGCCGCTGGAAGTCGCGATGCCGCCGAAGACCGTGCCGCGTTATCCGCATATGGAATGGGCCTTTGCCACGGGACATTCGAAGAAATACGCGTCTTCCGGCTGGGCAAGCTACGACAGCCATTTCTTCCGCTTTGCCGAACGCGCCGGATATCAGGTCGACCTCGCCAGCCAGCACGAGCTGCACTTCTCGCCGGAAATCCTCGACGGCTATGATTGCGTCGTCTTCGTCGGCCACGACGAATACTGGACCTGGGAGATGCGCGACGCGGTGGACGCTTATGTCGAGCGCGGCGGCCACGCGGCGCGCTTCGCCGGCAATTTCATGTGGCAGACCAGGCTGGAGGACGAGGGCCGACGCCAGGTTTGCTACAAATACCGGGCGCGGGCCGAAGACCCGGCCTATCGCGGCGGCGACATCACCCGCGCCACCAATTCCTGGGAAGCGCCGGAGATCGGGCGTCCGGGCAGCGCTACCTTCGGCCTCAACGCGACGCGTGGCGTCTATGCCGGCTGGGGCGGCTGCGCGCCGCGCGGCGTGCGCGGCTTCCCTGTTTACCGCCCCGAGCACTGGGCCTTCGCCGGCACCGGCATCTATTATGGCGACCTGCTTGGCGCCGACAGCCATGTCTATGGCTATGAGGTCGACGGGCTCGATTTCGAGATACGCGGCGGCCTGCCCTACCCGACTGCGGAGAGCGGAGCGCCGGACGGCTTGCAGGTGCTGGCCGTCGGCCTGGCGAGCCAGGTCGAGGAAAGCGCCGACATTCCGATCGAAGACCAGTTCCTCACCGACGAGGACGGCCGCTTCACCGCCGAGACTTTGTTCGGCGAGGCCAGCGACGCCAACCTCGACAAGGTCAAGCGCGGCAACGGCATGATCGTCAATTTCCCGCGCGGCAAGGGCGAAATCTTCCACGTCGGAAGCTGCGAATGGGTCGCCGGTCTGCTAAGGCAGGACGCGATGGTCGAACGCGTCACCAAGAATGTTCTCGACCGCTATCTCGGAAAGTCCTGACATGCCGACACCGGAAGTGCAGCCCTCGCCTGGAGCCGAAGCGCGGCCGCTGTCGCATTTGTTCTATCTCTCCAGCCTGCGCCGGCCACTCGTCGACCGCGCCGAGGGCATCTATTTCTGGACCAAGGACGGCCGCCGCTTCATCGATGGTTCGAGCGGACCGATGGTCGCCAATATCGGCCATTCCAACCGCAACGTCCTCGACGCCATGAAGCGGCAGATGGACAAGACCACCTTCGCCTATCGGCTTCATTTCGAGAACGAACCGGCGGAAGAACTGGCGCGGGCACTGGCTCACAAGCTGCCCGAAGGCATGGACCGCATCTTCTTCGTCTCGGGCGGCTCGGAAGCGACCGAATCCTGCATCAAACTCGCCCGGCAATGGGCGGTCGCCACCGGGCAGCCGAAGCGCTGGAAGGTGATCACCCGCTTCCCGTCCTATCACGGTGGCACGCTGGGTTCGCTCGCCATCACCGGCGACGACGCGCTTGCCGAGACTTTTACGCCGTTGATGCGGGTGATGCCGACGGTGCCGGCGCCGGCCGCCTGGCGCGATCGCGACAACCTCTCGATGGAGCAGCGCGGCATCCGTTATGCCGACATGCTCGAAGACAAGATACAGGCCGAGGGCCCGGGAAGCGTGCTCGCCTTCATCATGGAACCCGTCGGCGGCGCGGCAACGGCAGCCCTTGTCGCGCCCGACAGCTACTATGCGCGCATCCGCGAGATATGCGACCGCTACGGCATCCTGCTCATCCATGACGAGGTGATGAGCGGTGCCGGCCGCACCGGTAAATTTTTGGGCGGCGACCATTGGAACTGCAAGCCGGACATCGTCGCGCTGTCAAAAGGGCTGGGCTCCGGCTATGCGCCGCTCGGCGCGCTGGCGGCTCCCATGCGACTGGTCGAGCCGCTGCTCGCCTCCGGCGGCTTCCAGCACGGCCACACCTATGCTGGCAATCCGCTTGCCTGTGCGGCCGGCCTTGCGGTGCTGAGCGAAATGGACCGGCTCGATCTCATCGCCAACGCCGCCACCATGGGGGATGTGCTGATCGCAGAATTGAAGGCGTTGCAGAAGCGTTTCCCTTTCATCGCCGACGTGCGCGGCAAGGGCTTGCTGCTCGGTGCCGAGATGGTCGCCGATCCGGAGACGCTGACGCCGATCGCGCCGGCGAAAAAGGCAACGCAACGCCTGCTCGACCACGCCTATGCGCGCGGCCTGATCATCTATGGCCGCAAGGTCAAGGGCGGCGTCGACGGCGACAATTTCATGGTGGCGCCGCCGATGATCATCACGCGCGAGCAGATCGGCGAGATGATCGCCATCATCGGCGACTCGCTCGAGGCGCTGGCGGAGGAACTCGATCTGCCGGTTGCAGGCTGAGGGTGAAATGGCGCTGTGAGACGTCCTGAGATGTTCGCGATCCTTCGCTCCCCCCTCTGGCCGGCCAGCCATCTCCCCCACGAGGGGGGAGATCCGATGTCGCTGTCGCTTTCGCCAATCGCCGACGTTGCAGGAACCGCGCCGTCGGTGCACCTGCTGATCTCCCCCCTTGCGGGGGAGATGTCCGGCGGGACAGGGGGGGGTGCCCGGGCGCCATACTTGTCGTGAGCACAATTATCCTCCGCCCCGCCCAAATCGAGGATGCCGAAACCATCCATGCCGCCTTGCTGCGCCTCGGTACCCACATCGGCGCGCATCAAGAGATCACCTCGACACCGGATGACCTCCGCCGCTACGGCTTCGGCGCAAAGCCCGCCTTTTCGACCTTGATCGCCGAGGTCGACGGCGAGTTTGCCGGGCTCTGCCTGCACTTTCCGATCTTTTCGACCTGGATGGGCCGGCCCGGGGTCTTTGTGCAGGACCTCTATGTCGAGGACCGCTTTCGCGGCTGCCGCATCGGTGAGAAGCTGTTGCGGCGCGTGGCCAAGGAGTGTCGCGCTGCAGGCGGCGTCTATCTCAGGCTCTCCGTCGACACCGATAACGAAACCGCGAAGACCTTCTATGAAAAGCTCGGCATCGGCTGGTCGAGCTACGAGCAGGTGCACAAGATTGTCGGCGAGTCCTTTTTTGCCTTTGCCGACGCGCCGGAGGACGAACGATGAAAGCCTTCTATGCCGAGGAACAGAAGCGCCATGACCCGAAGGCCTTCCTTTCCAGCGGCGCGCCGCAACCCAATCCGGAAAAGCCGGAACGGGTCGAGAGATTGCTAGCCGGCGCAAGATCGGCCGGTGTGACGATCGAACGGCCCAACGACCATGGCCTTGGGCCGATCGCCGCCGTGCATACGCCCGAATATCTCGACTTTCTCGAGCACATCTTCGCGCGCTGGCAACGCATCGATGGCGCCTCGGCGGAGGTCATCCCGAACATCCATCCAATCGGCCGCGGCGGCTCCTATCCGGCCTCGGCGGTCGGCCAGGCCGGCTATCATATGGCCGACACAGCCTGCCCGATCTCGGCAGAGACCTGGAACAGTGCGCTCTGGAGCGCCTGGAGCGCGGTGGAAGCCGCCGAAGCCGTGATGGCCGGCGCGACGGCGGCTTACGCGCTCTGCCGCCCGCCTGGCCATCACGCCTTTGCCGACGTGGCGGGCGGCTTCTGCTTCATCAACAATTCGGCGGTCGCCGCGCAGGTGCTGAGAAAGGACGCGCGACGTGTCGCCATACTCGATGTCGACCTGCATCACGGCAACGGCACCCAGGGAATCTTTTACGCCCGACCGGATGTTTTGACCGTCTCGCTGCATGCCGATCCGGTGCGCTTCTACCCCTTCTTCTGGGGCCATGCCGACGAGCGCGGCGAAGGGGCGGGCCTCGGCTACAACCTCAACCTGCCGCTGCCGCGCAAATCCGGCGACGCGGCCTTTCTGGAAGGGCTGAAAACAGCCTTCCGGCGCATCCGTGCCTTCGCGCCGGAAGCGCTGGTTGTCGCGCTCGGCCTCGACGCATTCGAAGGCGATCCGTTCGGAGGCCTTTCGGTGACGACGCCCGGCTTCGCGCGCATCGGCGAGGCGATCGCCGGCCTTGGCCTGCCGACGGTCATCATCCAGGAGGGCGGCTACCTCTGCGATGCGCTCGGCGACAACCTCACCGCTTTCCTGACCGGCTTTGGCGGGAAGAAAGGATAGTTCAGGCGCGCTGCTGCCTCAGCATTGCAATGACGCGATGTACGCTTTCCAGCGTCTCGTCGATCTCTGCGGCTGTGTTGTAATGCGCGATGCCGATGCGCACGACGCCCTGCTCCGGCGGAATGCCGAGTTGGTGGACGATCTCCCATGCATAGTTGTGGCCGGACCACAGGAAGATGTTCTCGGCATTCATCTGTCGCACGATCGTTTCCGGCGCGATGCCCTCTACCGTGAAGGAAATTGTCGGCACGCGATCGCCGAAGCGTTCCGGGTCGGTAATGCCGCGGATAGTCAGCCCCTCGATGTCCGACAAGCCCTCGATCAACTGCCGGGCGAGCGCGTTCTCGTAAGCGATCGACACTTCGAAGGCTCTCGCTATCCGCTGCCGCCGCGAACCGCCCTCGCCGGCTGCGGCGCCGAGATCGGCGAAGTAGTCGACCGCTGCGGTCAACCCAGCCATCAGCTCGATCTGCGGCGTGCCGAGCTCGAATCTTTCCGGCAGGTGGTTGGACGAGCAGCGGCATTTGTAGGGTTTCAGCGCATCGATGACGTCGCGGCGGCCCCACAATATACCCATATGCGGCCCGAAGAATTTATAGGCCGAGCAGACCAGGAAATCGCAGCCCAGCGCCTGAACGTCGATCAGCCCGTGCGGCGCGAATTGCACCGCGTCGACATAGACCAGCGCCCCGGCCTGCTTGGCGAGTGCCGTCAGCTCGCTCACGCGGTTGATCGAGCCGGTGAGGTTCGAGGCATAGTTCAGCGCCACAAGCCGCGTCCTTTCCGAAAGCAGCGCCTTCAGCCGCGCTTCCTCGACCTGCCAGCTCTTGTCGTCGAAGGGCAGGAAACGCACGACAAGGCCGAGATCCTCTGCAAGCTGCAGCCAGGGCGAGACATTGCCCTCGTGGTCCATGCGGGTGAGGATGATCTCGTCGCCCGGCTTCATCGTCCGGCCGAGTGTGCGCGACATGTGGTAGGTCAGCGTCGTCATATTGGCGCCGATGATGATTTCCTCGACGCTCGCCGCACCGAGAAAATCGGCCATCGCCGCATGCGCATCATCGACCACCTGCTGCGCCGCGAGCGTCGTTTCGAAGAAGCCGCCGAGGTTGGCGTTTGTCGTTAGCAGGCAGCGCGAGACCGCATCCGCCACCGCCTGCGGCACCTGGGTTCCGGCGGGATTGTCGAGATAGATGCGACGGCGGCCCTTGTCGGTCAGCGAAAGTGCTGGAAACCGTCCGCGCACGAGCTCGATCGGAAAATCTGCCATCGCCTCCATCGCTCCGTCCTTCTCAATGATTTCCAGTCACGGGCAAGGGTTGCCGACGCGCTGGTGGATGGCATCGACCGCCTTCTGCATCTCCTCCGTCCAGCGGACCTCGACCGAAGACAGCGCCATGTCGAGCTGCGCGACGCTGGTGGCGCCGACGATATTCGCCGTCACAAAAGGCCGGCTCGTCACATAGGCGTTGGCGAAGAGCGCCGGCTCCATGCCGAAAGAGCGCGCCAGCTCGCTGTATTGGAGCAGCACTTCCGCCGCATTCGGCGTCTCGTAGCGCTGGCCGCGATTGAAGAGCTGCGTGCGAGAGCCTTGCGGCCGCGCGCCGTGATCATATTTGCCGGTGAGGTAGCCCTGCGCCAGCGGAGAATAAGGTAGAAACGCGATCTCTTCGCGTTGGCAGACTTCGGCCAGGTTCACCTCGAAGGTGCGGTTGACGAGATTGTAGGCGTTCTGCAGCGAGGCGACGCGCGGGCCGACGCCCTTGTCGGACTCGGCCAGGAAACGCATGACGCCCCACGAGCTTTCGTTCGACAGGCCTAAATGGCGGATTTTTCCCGCCTTCACCAGTTCCTCGAAGACAGCTAGCGTCTCGGCGATCGGCGTCTCGTCCGCCGGCGCTCCGACAGCATCGGCCCGCCGCGCTACCGCCCCGACCCGCGTCGGGTTCGAACCCCAGGGAATGTCCCGGTCCGGCCAATGAATCTGGTAGAGATCGATGTAATCGGTGCGGAGCTTGGCGAGCGACTTCTCGACCGCATCGAAAATGTCGGCGCGCACAAGCTTCGATGGCCGGCCGCCGCGAAACCAGGCGTTGGCCGTGCGGCCGACCACTTTCGAGGCGATGATGACCTTGTCGCGGTTGCCCCTGGTCTTCATCCAACTGCCGATGATCCTCTCGGTCCACCCTTGCGTCTCGGCTTTGGGCGGGATCGGGTAAAGCTCGGCGGTGTCGATGAAATTCACGCCGCGCGAGAAGGCCAGATCCATCTGGGCATGGCCTTCGGCCTCTGTGTTCTGCTGGCCCCAGGTCATCGAACCGAGGCAGATTTGCGAAACAAGGAGGTCTGTCCGACCGAGGCGGCGTTTTTGCATGAAATGTCTCCGGCGGGAGGTGGCGCGCGGCTGCGCGGGGAGGAATTCAAGCATAAGGCATAGGCCGGATTTTCTCCAAGCCGGTCCTGGCGACTTTTGCGTGAATTCGGAAACCGGTTAGCGTCGTGCCGCGGCCAGCGCGCGCCGCTTGGCCTCGTCGATCAGCATGTTGGCCACTTGCATGCGGATCATGGCGCGCTGACGCAGATGCGGGGCGACACGGTCCGGATGGTTGGCGAAGGCGAAGTTGCGTCGAATGCGCCCGAAATCGGTATCCTTCGCAGGGCGATCGAGGCCGAGCTCGCCGGCAATCGATTCAGGGTCGATCGGCGCCAGCTGTTCCTCAGGGCGATGCTCTTCCTCAGCGAGAGCCAGCTTGGCCTGGTCGAGAAGCGCGGCGAACTCGGCGGCAAGGTCGGCGCCCGCTTCGCGGTACTCGGCGGCGACGCTTTCGCCGGCGACCTTGATGCGGCCGGAGTGAAGCTCGTCCGCCACCGACAGATAGTCGAATGGAATCGAGGGCCGGGCGCCCCCGTCTTCGCCCTTCTCGGAAGCGATGATGAGGTCGTCGAGCAACGAAGCGAAATCCAGCTTGTTCCCGGTCCCGATCTCAGCCTCCTCCTGTCGCAACGGCGTTCATTGTTGCCGTCGACCATAGATCGCTGTCGTTAAAAATGAATGCCGACGACATTAACGATTTTGTTGCAGCCGCAGACGCCGGCCGGAAAGATCAAAGCCGCGCTGCATTTGATACCGACCGGCAGGTCGCCAGAGTGGCGAGGAAAAAGCCCACCCGCCAGGACCGTGCCGTACGGTCGAGTTTCCGCAAAAGTTTCAGAAGAGAAGCGATTTTGGCGGAAAAAATTCACCAGGCATGGCTGCCATGCGCTTGCTGCACTGCACAATTGTAACAAATCACCTATATTCTCGGCGTGTGGAGGACAAACAAGGGGCTGGAATATGGGGTTCTTCACCGAAATGTTCGCGCGGCCGCGGCCGCAGGAACAACAGCGTTACCGATCGGCGCTCGCGCTGCTGAACGCGATGAGCAACGCCGACCGCGCCGATATCGGCATCAAGCCGGCCGACTTTCCGCGTATCGCCCGCGAGATGTCGATACGCTGATTCAACGATGAAAAAGAGGGTTCTCGGCCGCGCCGGGAAACCTCTCCGTGTTCAGCGTCCCAGGAAAATCGACTTGCCCAGCGGCACGCCATTGTGCCGCAGGATGTCGTATGCCGTGGTGATGTGGAAGTAGAAGTTCGGCATGGCTGCGTCGAGCAGATATTGCAGTCCGGCCATCGAGACCTCGCGTCCGGCAAGCCTCAATTCGATCGTCCGCTCCTCCGACCCGTCCAGATCGGCGGCCGAGAATGTCGCCAGATGATCGAGCGTCTTGGCGATTCGGGCGTGCAGCTCTGCGAAACTGGACTCGTTGTCCTCGTATTTCGGCACTTCGCGGCCGGCGAGCCGCGACGGCGCGCCCTTGGCATGATCGGTGGCGATCTGCACCTGCCGGGTCAGCGCGAACATGTCGGGCGCCAGCCTCGCGCTCAGAAACACCTGCGGGTCAATCTTGCGATCGGCGGCGTTCTGTTCGGCCAGCGACAGCACGCTGGCCAGCGCCTTCAGCCGGGCCGAAAAGACGGCCACGGAAATATCGTACATGGATATGGTCACGTGAGTTATCTCCCCAGGCGGCGTCAGCGCCGCGGGCCGTGAGCTAGCGCTTCCCGGCTCGATTCTTCAAGCAGCCCGTGCGCCCCCGTCACCGCCTCGCCGCAATCGCGGTGGTAGTATTTTCGTTATCGAGCGGAGATTCCCGATGAGACCTGCCCTTATCGCAGCGACTGCCTTGTTCTCCCTTGCGGCCATCGGCCGGTCGGCGCTTGCAGCCGAAGCTCCTTATATCGACGACCGGTCCAGTGCCGAGGCCGTTGTCCGCTCGCTCTACAGCGCGATCAACCGGCATGAATTCGCCCGCGCCTGGGGTTATTTCGGCGACACCAAGCCGGCAAAAGATTTCGACGCCTTCGTTAAAGGCTACGACAGCACCGACACGGTCGAGGTCAAGACCGGCGCGGTATCGGACGAAGGTGCTGCCGGCAGCATCTACTACAGCGTCCCTGTCGCCATCCAGGCCACCGACAAGAAGGGCGAAGCCAAGATCTTTGCCGGCTGCTACACGCTTCGCCAGGTCAACGCGCAGATCCAGGAACCGCCGTTCCAGCCGATCTTTATCGACAAGGGCGCCCTGAAACCGTCGACTTCGGATTTCCAGGATGCCGTGCCGACAAGCTGCGGCGACGGCCCGCCGCCGCCCAAGAAGGACGAGGCGCTGGAACAGGCCAGGAAGGCGTTCCTCGCCGCCTATGGCGAGCAGTGCGACAAGGAGAACCCGGAAGGCAAGCCGGCCGGCGAGCCGGACGCCTACTCGATCCATTACAAGGACAAGGACGCCGGAGCCGACGAGCCGGAGCGCGAGACGCGGCTCTTCCGCTTCTTCTGCTCGATGGCCGCCTACAATGAAAGCGCGGTCTATTACATCTATGACGACGTGTCCGGCGTCCGGCAGTTGCAGTTCGCCGCGCCGGAACTCGACATCCGTTACGAGAACAACAACAGCGAAGGCAAGGTCGAGGGCATCCACATCATCGGCTTCCTGACCGACGACCAGCTGGTCAATTCCGAATATGACGACAAGACCCAGACGATCACCTCGATGAACAAATGGCGCGGCGTCGGCGACGCTTCATCGACCGGCACCTATCTGTTCCGCCACGGCAATTTCTCGTTGGTGCAGTATGATGTCGATGCATCTTACGACGGCGAGATCAATCCCGAGACCGTCCTGGACTACAACACGCCGCCTTGATTAGGGCGCTTTCGTCAGCATCCAGTTCAGTGTGCCGCGCCAATCGACCATGCGGATCGGCGTGCCATGCGTGCCGGTCTCGAACCGCACGAAGCGGGTCGGATAGGTCTTCGATTTGGCGAGGATCGAGCGGAAGAACGCTTCCTGCTTCTCAACCTGGAAAACCACGTCACGGCTGCCCTGGCCGAAGAACACCGGCACGCGGCGCTTGAACGCCGGGCTGGTCAAGAAGCTTTCGTCCCAGAGCGAACCGAGCAGCAGGAGCCCACTGACGCGGGCGCCAATATCCTTGCGGTCGGCCAGCTTCCAGCAGAGAATACCGCCCATCGAGCCGCAGGCGACGAAGATTTTCGCGCCGGGCGATGTCTCTGCATAGTGGTCGATCAAAGCCGCGACTTGGGCGGCGCCCTTGTCGCCGAAATCGGGAAAGTCCGGCGAAAGATAAAGACCGCCATTTTCGGCCATCAAATTCTTGAGGCGGTTGAAATTACCGCCGAAGGTGAAGTCGTCGACGCCCTGCTTGCGGCTGCCGCCCTGCCCGTGCAGGTAAAGCACGATGATGGCGGCACCTTGCGTCTTGCCGACTGCGACATGCCGGACATCGCCGACATCGGTCTTCAGCATCAAGTCCTGCTGCATCTTGCGCACGCCGGGGTCGGTATATTGGGCATGCACACGCCTTTCCGGCACCTCGTCGCGCTGGTTGATGTCGCGCATCTCGCGATAGTCGATCACCGTATAGGCACCGTTGTCGCCGCTCAACAGCGTCGCCGGGTAAGCGAAAAGCTCGTCCTTGAAGGGTTTCAGCGACAACGTCTGGCCCTCGGCGGCAGAGAGCGAGAAAGCTGTTGCGGCGAGCAAAGTGAGCAGAGTTCGGCAGCGCAAAGACATTCCGAAGCCATGCGAAATTCGACTTCGGTTTGTCAATCCTGCAGCACGCCGCCCGCGCCTTCCAGCGCCTCGCGCGTATCGACGTCGATCGAAGCGCCCTGCCCGATTTCGACATCGATGACGTCGAGCCCTTCGGCCTCGACCAGATGGCGCGCGCCAGTATCGCCTTCGAGCTGCGCGACGGCGGCAAACAGCGACCGCGGCAGCAGCACCGGGTTGCCGCGTTTGCCGTGATGCGCCGCGCGCACCACCGCGCGGCCCCCGGATCGGCGGAACGCATCGATCAGGCTATCGAGATCCTTAGACGAGATACCAGGCATGTCGCCGAGCACGATGATGGCGCCGGCCGCGTCGAGCGCGACCCGCGCGATGCCCGCCTTAAGCGACGAGGCCAACCCGTCGGCGAAGTCCGGATTGTGGGCAAGCGTGATATCGAGACCTGAGAGCGCCGAGCGCACCCGCTCGCGCTGATGGCCGGTGACGACGATGGCGTTGGCCGCCTTCGATCCCAGCGCCCGCTCGGCGGTGCGCCGCACCAGCGGCTTGCCGTCGAACAGCGCCAGCAGTTTGTTCGGCCCGCCCATGCGGCTGGAGCGCCCGGCGGCGAGAAGCACGATGTCGACCCTCGGCTCCGCTTTTGCCGACCGCGACGGCAGCGGCTCGCGCGGCTGCGGCCTGGACGGGATTTCCATCAACAGGCCTCCGACGCCCATGCCGGCAATGTCGCTCGCCGTCACGTCAAGCCCGGCGACCAGCCGGTCCAGCACCCAGTCGAAACCGTTTTCCTTCGGGCTGCGGGCACAGCCGGGCGCGCCGATGACGCGCTTGCCGTCGAGCGTTCCGAGCACCAGCAGATTGCCGGGATCGACCGGCATGCCGGCTCGAATGACTTTGCCGCCCGCCTTCTCGATTGCGGCAGGGATGACATCGGCGAAATCGGCCAGCGCCGAGGCGCCGAAGATCACCACCATGTCGTTGTCGCGCGCCAGCGCGCTTGCTGCTTCCGCAACAAGCGTCACGTCATGCGGCGTGCGCCGCTCCGCCTTCAGCCGGCCGCCGGAGCGCGCCAGCCGCGCCTCGGTGACCCGCAGCGTCTTGTCGAGCACGCTCCGCTTCAAGCCGGGCAGCGTCGTCTGGATGACGCCGACATTGACCGGGCGATAGGCGTTGACGGCGAAGATTTCGCCGCCGGCGCAAATCCTGGCCACCGCATCGACTAGGCTCGCAGCGACGGCAAACGGAATGATCTTCACCGTCGCCACCATCTGGCCCGCCTCGACAGGCGCGTGCTGCGCCAGGGTAGCGATGGTGATCGCCGGGTCGATGGCATTGATGGCGTCGATCATCTTGGCGTCGACGGTGAAGACGCCTGCGGCTTCGGCATGCAGGTTCACGCGTCCCGTTGCAGCGGGCTTCGTCTCCACGTTGCGATGGGACATGCTCAACGCGATCTTTTCGGCTGCGGCATCCTCGCCGAGGTCATCGGGAGCCAGAACGGCCACGACGACTTCGCTGATGCCGGCCGCCTTCAGCGCAGCAACGTCCTCGCCGTTCAGCCGATGCGCCTTGCGGAATCGCCGCTCGCCGGCAGTGGTCGCATGCGCCAGCACCGCGCCTTCGGCCTCATCGATCGCGATCGGGCCGAACTTCACGCCACCGCGCCTTTGCTTTCCAGGCCGCGCGAGCGGAAGGCGTGGATGGTTTGTGCCAGCACCGCGACGGCGATCTCGGCCGGGCTCGCGGCGCCGATGTCCAGCCCGATCGGCGCATGGATGCGGGCGATCTGGTCGGCGCTGGCGCCGAGCGCCAGCAGACGCTCGACCCGCTTGGCGTGAGTCTTCCTGCTGCCAAGCGCCCCGACATAGAAGCACCTGGCGTCGAGCGCCGCCTTCAGCGCGAAATCGTCGATCTTGGGATCGTGAGTGACGGCGGCAAGCGCGGTGTAGCTGTCGAGCGGCTGGCGCTTCAGCACATCTTCCGGCCATTCGGCATGCAGCGCCACATCGTGGAAGCGCTCCGGCGTGGCGAAGGCGGTGCGCGGATCGATGATCTCGACCGGATAGCCGGCGATTCTGGCCATCGGCGCCAGCGCCTGGCTGATATGCACCGCTCCGACCACCACCAGGCGCGGGCGCGGCAGATGCGCATTGAGAAAGAAAGTCCGCCCTTCCGCTTCCACCGATCGAGAGATGCCGGTGCGGAACGCACTGGCGATCGCCGCGCCGAGCTCGCCCGCGACGCGGTCGCCTTCACGCACGATGCGGTCGCGGCCGTCACCGAGGTGGGTGACCAGCACCGCGGCGCGCCTGGCGCGGCGCTCTTCGTTCAATGTTTTCAGAACATACGGATCCATCCGCAGTCAACCCAGCCGCTCGACATAGACCTTGATGCGGCCGCCGCAGGACAGCCCCACCTGCCAGGCGGTTTCGTCGGCAACGCCGAACTCCAGCATCCTCGGCTTGCCCGAGCCGATGACGTCGATCGCTTCGGCCACCACCGCGCCCTCGACACAGCCGCCCGACACCGAGCCGTGGAAATTGCCTTCGGCGTCGATGACCAGATGGCTGCCGATCGGGCGGGGGGCCGAACCCCAGGTTTCGACCACGGTCGCGATGGCGACATTCTTACCGTTCTTCATCCAGCCTTCCGCGATGATCAGGGGATCGCGGAGCTCATCGAGATAAATGCTCTCGTCCATCGTCGCTTCTCACAAAGTCTGTTTTCTCGGGGAACGTCCCAGAGGAATATATCGCTGCGAAACATATGGCTACGCGGCCCGCCTGTCGCCAGTTCCCAGCCAGCGCCGCAGGTCCACAGCTGCGGCCGGCCGCTGGGCGAGCGGGGCGCAAGGATCGGCCAGCGCGTCCGAGATTGTGCACGGCGCGGAACTCGTCGCCACGCGGCAGCATCGCCTTCACGCCACGGGGGCGCGCCTCGAATCATCAAAGCGCAAGAGCGGTTTTCACAGAACGTGGTAGTCGCGGTTGTGATAGATCAGCGGCCGCAAGTTATCGCCGATGCGCAGGCCTGTCACCTTGCCAAAAAGCACACGGTGGGTGGCCAAATCCTTGGTATCGATGATCTGACAATCGAAGACGGCGAGCGCGCCTTTCAGCGTCGGCGCGCCGGTCGAGATCACGTCCCATTCGCCGAGCGCGAAGCGCTCCTCGGACGGCAGGCCGGTGATGCCGGAAAAGCCGACCGACAGCGCCTCCTGGTCCGAGGCGAGCGTGTTCAGCGCGAAATTGCCGTTCCGGATGAAGGCCTCGTTCTTGGGATTTTCGCGGTTGAGGCAGACAAGCACGGCGGGCGGCGTATCCGAGACCGAGCAGGCGGCAATCACCGTTGCGCCTCGTCTCCCGGCCGGGCCGTCCGTGGTCACCACATGCACATGGCCGGCAAAATGCGCCATCGCATCGCGATAGGCTTGCGGCCCGATGTCATTAATCTTCAGCACCCGATGATCCACCTGCCAAAACGGAAGCTCGTTATATATGGCTGCATATTGTATGACACAAGCGAAGTGCTTGAGCGCAATCCTGAATTCGCGTGTTGCACCGGGATTAGGCAGCCTTTAGGTCTTTGCTGGAATAGTGCCGGAACAATACTCCCGGCACGGAGGACCTCTTCGCCCGAATGCGCCTTCTCACGACGACTTTAGCCGCGCTGCTTTGGCTGGCCGCGAGCGTCCATGCCGAGACGCTGGTTGGCGTCGCCGCACCGCTGTCGGGGCCGTCGGCGATCCTCGGCAAGCAGATCGAGGCGGGGACCGCGCTGGCGGCGGACGCCGAAGGCGTGGCGGTCCGAACCGTTGACGACGCCTGCACGGCCGACGGCGGTGCAGCGGCTGCCAGGCAGTTCGTGGATGCCAAGGTCAACATCGTTGTCGGTTTTCTGTGCACCGAAGCGATCGAGGCGGCGCTGCCGATCCTGAAGGATGCCAACATTCCGGTCATCGCGATCGGCGTGCGCACCGAGAGCCTGACCGACCGCCGCGCCAAGACCGGCTGGCCGGTCTACCGGCTTGGCCCGCGCGGCGACGACGAACGCAATGCGGTGGCCACGATCCTCACTCGGCTCTGGCAGAACGAATTGTTCGCCGTTATCGATGACGGCACCATCTATGGCCGAGAGATCGCGGAGACTTTCCGCGCGGCCGCCGAGCAGGCGGCGCTGAAACCGGTCTTCGTCGACACGTTCCGGCCGCAGCTCGACAACCAGATTGGGCTGATCGGCCGCCTGAAGAAAGCGGGGGCTACGAAAGTGTTTGCCGGCGGCGACGGCGACGACATCGCCATCATGGGGCGCGACGCTGCCTCGCTCAATGCTGGCATCACCTTCGCCGGCGGCGAGACGCTGCGCACGCCACCCGGCGATGTGCCCTATGCGGCCGGCACACTGATGATCGCGTTGCCGGAGTGGTCAGAAGTCGCGGACCCCAAGGTCGTGCAGGCCTTTGGCGAAAGGAAGATCGTGACCGACGGCTACACGCTGCCGGCTTATGCCGCGGTGGAGATCGCCAAGGCGGCAGCGGTCGACGCAGAAAGCTCCGGCAAGCCGCTCGCCAAGACGCTGACCGACCATGATTTCGCGACCGCTATCGGTACCGTCCGCTTCGACGAAAAGGGTGATCTCAGCCAAAACCCATTCCGCGCCTTCCGTTTCGACGGCTCCCATTTCGTGCCGCTGGAGGAAAACTGATGTTCCGCACCGGTCCACGCAACCTGATCACCGACGTCGCCGGACTCACCGTCGGCAATGCTGCTGACGCCAGGCTGAAGTCCGGCGTCACGGTAGTGCTTTGCGAGGAGCCGGCGGTGGCCGGAGTCCAGGTGCTGGGTGGCGCACCAGGCACACGGGAGACCGACCTGCTCGAGCCGCAAAACTCGATCGCGACCATTCACGCAGTCGTGCTGTCCGGCGGCTCGGCCTTCGGCCTCGATGCCGCTTCCGGCGTCCAGGCGGCGCTGCGGGAGAAAAACATCGGCGTCGAGGTGGGTGGTTTTCGCGTACCGATCGTGCCGGCCGCGATCCTCTTCGACCTGCGCAATGGCGGCGACAAGGATTGGGGCCGCTATCCGCCCTATCGCGAGCTTGGCTACGAGGCGGCTCAGGCGACAACGACCGATTTCCCGCTCGGTACGGTCGGCGCCGGTACCGGCGCTCTGACTTCCGGTCTGAAGGGCGGGCTGGGTTCGGCCTCGACGATGCTCGACAGCGGCGTCACCATCGGCGCGCTCGCCGCCGTCAACCCGACCGGTTCGGTGACGGTCGGACGCAGCCGCCATTTCTGGGCCGCTCCCTTCGAGATCGGCGATGAATTCGGCGGCTTGGGTTATCCCGACCCGATACCGGAAGACGCCAGGAAGATACTCTTGAAGTACCGCGACAGGCGCGCAGGGGAACCGCCAGAGGGCGCCAGCACGACGATTGCCGTCATTGCCACCGATGCCGTGCTTTCCAAGTCGGCCGCCAAACGGCTGGCGATTTCGGCGCATGACGGATTTGCCCGCGCCATCTGGCCGACGCACACACCGGCCGACGGCGATCTCGTCTTTGCGCTCGCGACCGGCAGGAGCGGCATCGAACTCAGCGCCGATGCAGCGATCGATCTCTATGCCGCAGCGGGCTCTACGATGGGCCGCGCCATCAGCCGCGGCGTCCACGCGGCGACGCCGGCCGACGGCGATCTCTTTCCGGTCTGGTCGTCCCGCTAGAGTTCTGGACGCCGGTCAGGTCGGGTCGGACTTCTCTTCCTCGAACGTCACCGCGACTTCCGAATTCGCCGAGAGCCAGACCTTCTTTCCTTCGATCTCCGCGACCAGAGCCAGCGGAACATAATGGTGGTGGCCTTTGCGAGCCCATGCCGCTGTCGGCCTTGGTCAGCTTGATGCGCTGCCCCTCGACCTTGTCGACGGTACCGACATGGACGCCATCGGCGCCGACTACTTCCATATGCTCGCGTATCTTACTGAGATCGACGGTCATGCTGGTCCCTCCGGTGGGTGGCCGCGCGTCCCTGTCGGCCGCCCACAATAACAAACGGCCGCCGGATTGGATGCATCGAGCGGCACGTCTTGTTCACCATGGCGTGATAGCCATGACGACAATGAGACAGGGAGCATTGCCAACACCACGCAAGCCGAACCGCTTTTCGCCGCGGAACGTGGCCCAGTGCCCGTAACGTCGCTGCAGCCGGCCTCCTTGCGTCTGCGCCTGGCAAACCGCCTGCGCGACGCTCTGCCTTCGACCGGCACGGCAATTGTCGGCGCCTTGCTGTGGGGGCTTGCGATGGCGGCGAGCGCTTTCCTCAATCTGTATTATTGGGAGACGTCGGACAGCGCCCGCTTCGTCGTGCTGCTTTATGCGCTCGGCGGCGCGCTTGCTTTTCCGGTCGGGCTGACGTTCGCCGCGCTGGTATCGCGCGGCCACCACTGGGAAACCGCGCTCGCCGCAGCTTTCGTATGCCTGCTCGGCGCGACGCTCGCTTTCACCGGCGGGCTGTTTGCCCAGCAATACCGTTCTTACTACGCCGAGTGGCACGCGCCGGCCTTCACGCGGACCTGGGCGTCTGAGTTCGTGTTCACGATCCTCGCTGCGCTCTACCAGTTCGTCGTCCTGGGCATCCGGCTCTATTTTCCGTTCGGCTTTGCCGTACTTGCCGCCGCCAGCATCTGGTTTGCACGCCGGCGGCGTTGAGCATTGAGCCGGCCTCTGTTAGGACGCGGCCAAAGCTTCTCCCAGCAGGACTCAGAAACCATGATCCCTCGCTATTCCCGGCCGGAAATGGTCGCCATCTGGTCGCCCGAAACCCGGTTCCGCATCTGGTTCGAAATCGAGGCTTATGCCTGCGATGCGCTGGCCGAGCTCGGCGTCATCCCGAAGGAAGCCGCGAAGACGATTTGGGAGAAGGGCGGCGCGGCCAAATTCGACGTTGGCAAAATTGACGAGATCGAGCGCGTCACCAAGCATGACGTGATTGCATTCCTGACCCATCTCGCCGAATTCGTCGGACCGGACGCCCGCTTCATTCACCAGGGCATGACCTCGTCGGACGTTCTCGACACGTGTCTTGCGGTGCAATTGACACGCGCCAGCGACATCCTGCTTGCCGACATTGACGCGCTGCTTGTGGCCCTGAAGCGCCGCGCCTTCGAGCACAAGGATACCATCACCATCGGCCGCAGCCACGGTATCCACGCCGAGCCGACCACCTTCGGCGTCAAGCTGGCGCTGGCCTATGCCGAATTTTCGCGTTGCCGCGAGCGGTTGCTGCACGCGCGCGAAGACATCGCCACCTGCGCCATCTCGGGCGCGGTCGGCACCTTCGCCAACATCGATCCCTATGTCGAAGAGCATGTGGCGAAGAAACTCGGCCTGAAGCCGGAACCGGTCTCGACTCAGGTCATCCCGCGAGACCGCCATGCGATGTTCTTCGCTACGCTCGGCGTGATCGCCTCGTCGGTCGAGCGCCTGGCCGTCGAGATCCGGCATCTGCAGCGCACCGAGGTGCTGGAAGCGGAAGAATATTTCTCGCCGGGACAAAAGGGCTCGTCGGCGATGCCGCACAAGCGCAACCCGGTGTTGACCGAGAATCTCACCGGCCTTGCCCGCATGGTCCGCTCCTACGCCATGCCGGCCATGGAGGATGTGGCGCTGTGGCACGAGCGCGATATCTCGCACTCCTCGGTGGAGCGCATGATCGGACCGGACGCGACGGTGACGCTCGACTTCGCCTTGGCACGCCTGACCGGTGTCGTCGATAAGCTGCTCGTTTACCCCGAGAACATGGAGAAGAACCTCAACAAGTTCCGCGGCCTGGTGCATTCGCAGCGCGTGCTGCTGGCGTTGACCCAGGCTGGCGTGTCACGCGAGGATGCCTATCGCCTGGTGCAGCGCGATGCCATGAAGGTATGGGAGCAAGGTGCTGATTTCCTTGAGGAACTGCTTGCCGACAAGGACGTGACAGCGGCACTGCCCGAGGCCGAGATCCGCGAGAAGTTCGACCTCGGCTATCACACCAAGCATGTCGACACGATCTTCAAGCGGGTGTTTGGACAGGCCTGAGTCCGGGGGAAGGCCCGCTAGCGTGGCGCAGCCTAATCAGGCCTTGCCAGGCACCGTCCTGATCACCGTGCCCCAGGGATCTTCACGCGTCGTCTCGGCCTTCACGTCATCCGAGCGCATTTCGACCCAGGCGAGGCCCGAGCGGGAGGGATCGCGGCGGCCGGCGCCGGCGCTGCGCCAGGAATTGGCACCGATATGGTGGTGGTAGTGGCCGGAGGACAGGAACACCGCCTGACCGCCATATTTGGCGACCGTGTCGAAGCCGAATTCGTCATGCCACCACGCTTCGGCGTCTTCCGGACGCCCGACGCGCAGGTGGACATGGCCGACAATGGTGTTTTCCGGCGCTCCCTGCCAGCCGGCGTCACCGACGGGCACGCTGGCGACGACCGCGGGGAGATTCAGCCGCTCGGTCGACATTGCGATCTTGTCGCCGTTCCATTTCCAATCCTGCGGACGGCGATCGGCGTAGATCTCGATGCCGTTGCCTTCAGGGTCGGTGAGGTAGAGCGCCTCGCTGACCAGATGGTCCGAGGCGCCTTCGATGCCGATCCGGTTGGCGGCGGCATGGCTGATCCACCGGCCGAGATCGGCGCGCGATGGCAGCAGGAACGCAGTATGGAACAGGCCGGCGCTGCGCGGGTCGTCAGGCTTGGCCGAGGCATCCTGCTCCAGCACCAGCAGCGGGCGGCCCGCGGCGCCGAGGGTGATCGCGCCATCGGCGCGGCTCAACTCCTGCAGGCCGACGACGGCACGATAATAGGCGGCAAGGTTTTCGGCATCGCGCGCCTTCAACCCGACACGCGCGACGCTGACCGGGGTGGTCGCGGCAAAAGGCAGTTCGCTCATCACACTCTCCGTTCGGGCGCCGATCTCACGATGGGCAGTCGCTCCGACGTTTATTAGTCATTCCTGTTCCCTCTCCAGATCGTTCATCACCATCGTTCACACAAGGTTGAAAGAATCGAACACGTTGTTCACCTTTGTGATGCCACTGCATTCCACCGGCCGGTTGCATCAGACAGGGGCGCTCGCTACATCGGCGCCATGAAAGTCAAGGACGCCGATATCCTCATCATACCCGGCTACACCAACTCCGGTCCCGAGCATTGGCAGACCCGCTGGCAGTCGAAATTGTCGACGGCACGCAGGGTCGAACAGGCCGAGTGGACGAAACCCGTGCGCGAGGACTGGACGGCAAGTGTAGCGAAAGCTGTCAACGAGGCCGAGCGGCCGGTGGTCATCGTCGCGCATTCGCTGGGTGTGGCGGCGGCGGTGCAGGCGATCCCGCAATTCCAGAAGCCGGTCGCGGGCGCCTTCTTCGTGGCGCCCCCTGATGTCGCCAATCCGGAGATCAGGCCGAGGCACCTGATGACCTTCGGGCCCTATTCGCGCGATCCCCTGCCCTTTCCGTCGATCGTGATCGCCAGCCGCAACGACCCGTTCTGCGCCTTTGAGGTTGCCGAGGACATCGCCGCCGCCTGGGGTTCGCTGTTCATCGACGCCGGCGACGCCGGCCATCTCAACCAGGACGCGGGCTTCGGCCCCTGGCCGGAGGGATCGATGACTTTCGCCAAGTTCCTGACGGAACTGAAGGAGCCTTGAAGCGCCGGCGCCTCAGGCGCCGATCGAATCGCGCATGCTCTTCAGCAGCGTCCTGGCTCCGAGCGAGATCAGCGTGTGGTCAGAACCCATGGCGAGCAGCCGATAGCCCATCGACACGACGCGGCCGGCAACGGCCGGTTCGATGACATAGATCGCGGCGTGCTTCCCTGCCTTGCGCGTCCGCTCGGCGATCGAGGCGACCGTCTCCATCATGCTTTCCAGCGTCGAATTGACGGTGGTGCCATTCGACCAGGCGATCGAGAGATCCGACGGCCCGACGAAGATGCCATCGATGCCGGGCGTCTCGAGGATGCCGTCCAGCGCCTCGAACGCCGCACGCGTCTCGACCATGGCAAAGGCCATGGTGCGCTGGTTCGAGTCGCGCAGCCACTCGGCATGGTCGCCCTTCCCATGGCGCGGGAAGGCATAGGTCGGGCCCCAAGAACGCTCGCCCATCGGCGGGTACTTCATCGCTGCGGCGAACTGCCTGGCGTCGTCAACGGAATTGACCATCGGCGCGATCACCGCCTCTGCGCCGAAATCGAGCGCCCGGCTCGCCATGTCGAAGCGCCCGACCGGGATGCGCACCAGCGCCGGCTTGTTGGCGGCAAGCACCGGCACCAGGCCGCGCAGAACGCTGTCCTCGTGGTGGCCGCCATGCTGCATGTCGAGGGTAACGGCATCAAAGCCCTGCTTGGCGATGATCTCTACCGTCAGCGCGTCCGGCACGCCGGACCAGGCGGTGAACAGCGTTTCGTCGGCGGCCAGGCGGGACTTGAGCGACATCGGAACTTCCTTGGTAACGATCCGCAGTCTCAGCCGGAAACGGCGGCAAGGCAAAGAAAACCGCCCGGCTGAGCCGGGCGGTCGATTGGTCCAACGATTTTTACGTGTTCTTGACCTGCTCGATCGCCTGCGCCATCAGCTCGTCCATGGTGCGGCGGATCTGATGGTCCGACTGGTTGACGCCCGCGGCGTCGAAGTCCTCGCGGATCTTGCGGAAGACGTCATGGTCGCCGGCCTCCTCGATGTCGGAGACGACTACCGCTTTGGCATAGGCCTCGGCATCGGCTCCGCTCTTGCCCAGCTTTTCGGCGGCCCACAGGCCGAGCGCTCTGTTGCGGCGCGCCGAGGCCTTGAAGCGGAGCTCCTCGTCGAAGACGAATTTGCGCTCGAAGCCCTCTTCGCGGTCTTTCATGCTGCTCATGCGTCCCTCCGATCAAATCGATTCGCTTGGCTATGAATATTGTGTGCTTACCCAGCACAAACCAAAAGGTCGCGGGCCGGTCAATATGCAACGTCCCATGCTGCGCTGCGGCATTTCGGTTCCGAAAGCGGTTGATCGGCTGGATTTGCCGATTGAGCAAACATTACGATTGCTATAGACACCGGCATTGAACGCACCCGTCGCCACAACTAATTTAGGCAGACGGACAGGAACTGGTCGCTTGCCGCCTGCCCGCCAATCCAGAGAAAAAATCAGATGAAAAATCGCCGCCGCATTTACGAAGGCAAGGCCAAGATCCTCTATGAAGGACCTGAGCCCGGGACGCTGATCCAGTTCTTCAAGGATGACGCCACCGCCTTCAACAAGAAGAAACATGAGGTGGTCGACGGCAAGGGCGTGCTCAACAACCGCATCTCCGAGCACATTTTCAATCACCTCAATCGTATGGGCATCCCGACCCATTTCATCCGCCGGCTGAACATGCGCGAGCAGCTGATCAAGGAAGTCGAGATCATCCCGCTCGAGGTGGTGGTGCGCAACGTCGCCGCCGGCTCGCTCGCAAAGCGCCTGGGCATCGAGGAAGGCACGGTTCTGCCGCGCTCGATCATCGAATTCTACTACAAGGCAGATGCGCTGGACGACCCGATGGTGTCGGAAGAGCACATCACCGCCTTCGGCTGGGCGAGCCCGCAGGAGATCGACGACATCATGGCGCTGGCTATCCGCGTCAATGACTTCCTCTCCGGCCTGTTCCTGGGCGTCGGCATCCAGCTTGTCGACTTCAAGATCGAATGCGGGCGCCTGTTCGAGGGCGACATGATGCGCATCGTCGTCGCCGACGAGATCTCGCCGGATTCCTGCCGGCTGTGGGACGTCGCCACCCAGGACAAGCTCGATAAGGACCGCTTTCGCCGCGACATGGGCGGCCTGGTCGAGGCCTACCAGGAAGTTGCCCGCCGCCTCGGCATCATGAACGAGAACGAGCCGCCGCGCCCGACAGGCCCGGTGCTCGTTGCCTCTTCCGAGCCCTCGAAGAGCACGAAGCACTGACTGCCAGCGCGGGCCTGCCGGAAACGGCGTGCCCGCCCTCCGCACTACCGATCACTCAGGAGTATCGATGAAAGCCCGCGTCACCGTCACCCTCAAGAACGGAGTTCTCGACCCGCAGGGCAAGGCGATCGAGCACGCCCTCTCAGGACTGGGCTTCGACGGCGTCGGCCAGGTGCGGCAGGGCAAGGTCTTCGACATCGAGCTCACCGGAACCGACAAAGCCAAGGCCGAAGCCGACCTCAAGGCCATGTGCGACAAGCTTCTGGCGAACACGGTGATTGAGAATTACAGTGTGGCTATTACCTGAGTTGCAGCGCAGAGGTTATGCCTGAAGCCACCAGCGATTTGATGTACAGGCTCCTGAAGCGCGTGCATCACCAGCGAACTCGCCGAAAACCAGAGGCCCTACGACCGAAATGAAATCAGCCGTCGTCCTCCTGCCTGGGCTCAACCGTGACCGCGACATGATCGCGGCTCTGACCAAGATTTCCGGTCAGGCGCCGGCGACCGTCTGGCAGACCGATACCGAAATCCCGGACGTCGACCTGATCGCCATTCCCGGCGGCTTCTCCTTCGGCGACTATCTGCGCTGCGGGGCGATCGCCGCGCGCATGCCGGTGATGCGGGCAGTGGCCGAAAAGGCGGCCAAGGGGGTCATGGTCATCGGCGTCTGCAACGGCTTCCAGATCCTGGTCGAAGCGGGGCTGCTGCCCGGCGCCCTGATGCGCAACGCCTCGCTGAAATTCGTCTGCCGGCACGTGAAGCTCGAGATCGCCAACGCCAACACGATGTTTACCCGCGGCTATCAGCCCGGCCAGATCATTCGCTCACCGGTCGCGCATCACGACGGCAACTATTTCGCCGACGCCGAAACGCTGGCCCGCCTCGAAGGCGAAGGCCAGGTGGTGTTCCGCTATGCCGAAGGCACCAATCCCAACGGCTCGATCAACGACATCGCCGGCATCGTCAGCGAGAAGGGCAATGTGCTCGGTCTGATGCCGCACCCGGAGAACCTGATCGAGGCGGCACACGGCGGCAGCGACGGCCGGGCGCTGTTCGAAGGCGCGCTTGGCATCGCCGCTTGATCCTTTCAGACGATTCCTTCAGACCATTCTTTCAGACCAACGGGGCGGCCTGACCATGAGACTGACGATTGCTCGCCTTGCTCTCCTGGCCGCCGCCGGATTTGCGCTTGCCTCTTGCCAGTCCGGTTCGAAGACCACGCCGCCCCCCTCTGGCAAGAGCGCTTCCCTGCTTGCCATGGAGCAGGTCGCCATCGCCGCTCACAAGTGCTGGATCGCCAGCAAGGACCCGGCCTTCAAGCCCTATCAGATGGCCAACGAGCTCAACTCCTACAGCGGCACGCCGCGCTTCCTGCTGGTGCCCGCCAAGCACTATGGCGGCAAGCCGCTGCTGGTCGTGCAAGCACAAGGCAATTCCCGCAAAGTGGACGTGTTCGGGCCGTTGATGGCCGAACCGCTGGGCGCGCGCATAGGCTCCGACATCGCGCGCTGGCAGGCCGGCAATTCATCCTGCGCCGCTGCCGCGTGACTCGGCCGTAGCCCACTTCCTGCAAATGCAGGATTGACGGTCGGCTTTTCGCGCTCGTCAATCAACATACCATCGAAGCTCTGTTCGCGGTCGATGTATGCCCAAACCGCGCAGCGATTTGACATGCATCGCAACAATCAAGGGCGTCGCGACGCGCTTAGTCCCAGAACGGCCTGATACCTTCGCGATGGGCGTCGCAGCGCGAAATGCCGATGTCTTTGAGCTGCTCGTCGGTCATCTCCAAGAGCGCAAGGCGTCCGCGACGGCGTTCCAGCATTCGGTCGATTTGCCTGGCGATGGCACGAAGCACGAATACGACCCGGTCAACGAACCTGCGGCGCCCCGACGGGCGGCCGTGCAACTCGGCGCTGTCATAACGGAATGTATCAATTGTATTCATCTTGCGATCAACCAATTCTATCAATTGTACTCTAGCCACCCGCGTTCTCATATCGATTGACTCGTCTCGCGATGCAATATAAAAAATTGTCACCATGACAAATTGGCTCCCAGACCTCGCTTCCGGTTCCGGCCCTCTCTATCAGCGCCTTGCTGACAGCATTGAGTCAGATATCGACAAGGGCGTCATCGATGCGGGTGCAAAACTGCCGCCGCAGCGCGACCTCGCCTACGACATTGGCACTACGGTCGGCACGGTCGGCCGGGCCTATCAGTTGCTGCGCGAGCGCGGGCTGGTGAGTGGGGAGGTCGGGCGCGGCACCTATGTGCTCGCACAACGCGCGGAGAGCCCCAAGCCCGAGCTGCAGCCCGCCGCGCTCGGAACGCGGCTCATCGATGCGCCGAGCGGCAAGCTGCGCTTCGACAGCACCGCCGCCCCCGATGTCGGACAAGGCGCATTGATTGCCGAACTGCTGGCGCGGACGGCGGAGGAGCACCCCCACGACATCTCAAGCTATACCAGGGATTTCCCGGAGCGCTGGTTTGAGGCCGGCGGCCTTTGGCTCAAGCGCAATTCCTTTCACCCCTCGCCCGATTCGATCGTGCCGACGCTTGGCACCCATGCGGCGGTGATGGCGGCGGTCGCGGCGCTCACCACGCCTGGCGACACGATCGTCTTCGAGCATCTCACCTATTCGCAGATCTCGCGCAGCGCCGGTCTGATCGGGCGCCGTACCGCGCTGGTCTCGGCGGACGATGAAGGTCTCGATCCCGACGATTTCGAACGCGTCTGCGCGCAAAAACACCCGAAGATGATGTTCGTGATGCCGACGGCGAAGAACCCGACGCTGGTGACGCTGTCGGCGGAGCGGCGCCAGGCGATCGCGCGCATAGCGCGCGAGTACAATGTCGTCCTGATCGAGGATGATCTCTATGGCGAATTGACCGACGATCCGACGCCACTGCTCGCCGAATACGCCCCTGAGCGCACGATCGTCGCCGGCGGCCTGTCGAAGTCGGTCGCGGCCGGCGTGCGCGGCGGCTGGCTGTCCTGCCCGCCCGCCTACCGCCACCGCATCCGCGTGGCGCACAAGATGATGACCGGCGGGCTGCCCTTTCTGCTGGCGGAGGTCGGAACAAGGCTGGTGATGTCCGGCCAGGCCAGCGATATCCGCAGACGCTGCATTGCCGAGATCCAAGCTCGTCTCCATGTCGTGCGCGAGACGCTGGTTGGCTTTGATTTCAAGGCGCGGGACAATGTGCCCTTCGTCTGGCTCACCTTGCCGGATCCTTGGCTCTCGGGTACCTTCAAGAATGCCTGCCTGGCGCAGGGCTTGCTCATCGACGACGAGGACGAGTTCAAGGCCGGTCGTTCCGAGCAAGTCTTCCACGGCGTCCGCTTCGGTGTTTCGCAACCCGGGCAAAGCAAGGATGTCGCCGGTGGCGTCGCGGTCATCCGCCGCCTGCTCGACGAGGGCCGCGCCGGCTACGACAGTTTTTCCTGACCTGCCCTTTCCTAAGCGCCTCGCGCTACCGGCCGGTGCCGGCGCAGCGGTTTTCCGGCGTTTTCGTCGTGCTTTGGGGGTGTATCGCTCGAAAGCTTGCGATAAGAGGAGACTCAGAAAAGCCCCCTCTCCCACGGATACCAATCGCCGCTCATGACCATATCCAATTCCGTGCCGATCACCCCCGAGCTCGTCGCCGCGCATGGGCTGAAGCCCGACGAATACCAGCGCATCCTCGATCTGGTTGGCCGCGAGCCGAGCTTCACCGAGCTCGGCATCTTCTCGGCGATGTGGAACGAGCACTGCTCCTACAAGTCTTCCAAGAAATGGCTGCGCACGCTGCCCACCAGCGGCCCGCAGGTTATCCAGGGGCCCGGCGAGAATGCCGGCGTGGTCGACATCGGCGACGGCGACTGCGTCGTCTTCAAGATGGAGAGCCACAACCACCCCTCCTATATCGAGCCCTATCAGGGAGCCGCGACCGGCGTCGGCGGCATCCTGCGCGATGTCTTCACCATGGGCGCGCGACCGGTTGCGGCGATGAACGCGTTGCGATTCGGCGCGCCTGACCATCCCAAGACCCGGCACCTGGTTGCTGGAGTCGTTTCCGGCGTCGGCGGCTATGGCAATTCCTTCGGCGTGCCGACCGTCGGCGGCGAGGTCAATTTCGACGCCCGCTACAACGGCAACATCTTGGTCAACGCCTTCGCGGCCGGCCTCGCCAAAACCAACGCCATCTTCCTGTCGCAGGCCAAGGGCGTCGGCCTGCCGGTCGTCTATCTCGGCGCCAAGACCGGGCGCGACGGCGTCGGCGGCGCCACCATGGCCTCGGCCGAGTTCGACGACAAGATCGAGGAGAAGCGGCCGACCGTACAGGTTGGCGACCCTTTCACCGAAAAGTGCCTGCTGGAGGCCTGCCTCGAGCTGATGGCGTCGGGCGCGGTCATCGCCATCCAGGACATGGGTGCGGCCGGGCTCACCTGCTCGGCGGTCGAGATGGGCGCCAAGGGCGATCTCGGCATCGAGCTCGATCTCGACAAGGTGCCGGTGCGCGAGGAGCGCATGAGCGCCTACGAGATGATGCTGTCGGAAAGCCAGGAGCGCATGTTGATGGTGCTGCGCCCCGAGAAAGAGGAGGAAGCCGAGGCGATCTTCCGCAAATGGGGCCTCGACTTCGCCATCGTCGGGACGACCACCAACGACCTGCGCTTCCGCGTGCTGCACCACGGCGACGAGGTCGCCAACCTGCCGATCAAGGAACTGGGCGACCAGGCGCCGGAATATGACCGCCCCTGGGTCGAAACGAAGAAGCCGGCGCCGCTTGCAGCGAATGACGCGCCCAAGGCCGACGTCGCTGACGCGTTGCTCAAGATGCTGGGCGGACCGGACCTCTCTTCGCGCCGCTGGGTGTGGGAGCAGTATGACACGCTGATTCAGGGCAATTCGCTGCAGCTCCCAGGCGGCGATGCCGGCGTGGTGCGCGTCGAAGGCCATCCAACCAAGGCGCTCGCCTTCTCTTCCGACGTCACGCCGCGCTATTGCGAGGCCGACCCGTATGAGGGCGGCAAGCAGGCCGTCGCCGAATGCTGGCGCAACCTGACGGCAACGGGCGCCCTGCCGCTTGCCGCCACCGACAATCTTAATTTCGGCAATCCGGAGCGGCCGGAGATCATGGGCCAGTTTGTCGGAGCGGTTAAGGGTATCGGCGACGCCTGTCGCGCGCTCGGCTTCCCGATCGTCTCCGGCAATGTCTCGCTCTACAACGAAACCAATGGCCGCGGCATCCTGCCGACGCCGACCATCGGCGGCGTCGGGCTGATCGCCGATTGGTCGAAGATGGCCCGCGTCGGCTTTGCCGCCGAGGGCCAGATGATCGTGCTGGTCGGCTCGCCGCCGACATGGGGCAGCCATCTCGGCCAGTCCGCCTATATGCGCGACATCCACGGCCGCGCCGACGGTTCGCCGCCGCCCGTCGACCTCGAACATGAAAAGCGCGTCGGCGACCATGTGCGCGCGCTGATCGCTTCCGGCATCGTGACTGCCGCGCACGACGTCTCCGACGGCGGCCTTGCCGTGGCGCTGGCCGAAATGGCGATGGCATCCGGCATCGGCGCCACCATTCCCGGTCTCACCGGCACCGATCCGATCCCGGTCTGGTTCGGCGAGGACCAAGGACGTTATCTCCTGACCTTGTCGATCGACCCGCAAAGCGGCGAATGGGACAGGATCCGCGCGGAGCAGGGCATGCTCGGCATCTTCGCGCCGTGGATCGGCACGACCGGTGGCGACATGCTGAAGCTCGGCGAGGCGCGTGCCGTTCCGGTCAGCGAATTGACCGCCGCCCATGAGGGCTGGTTCCCGCGCTTCATGGATCAGGCCATTTGACCAGGCTGGCGGTCCGGGCGCTGCTTGCAGCTGTTTTCTGGCCGTCGCTGTTCTTTTTCTGGTTCCTCGGCCCGTTCGTCTTTCTGCTGCTGTCGACGACCTCGAGCGAGGTCTGTCCAAGGCTCGAAACGCGAGCCGAGTTCCTTGCTGCGGCGAACGGCGCAATCCCGTTGCTGGCCGCTCAGGACCTCGTCTACGCCATTCCTGTTTTGTGCCTGGTGCTGTGGCAGCGCCTTTTGCCGGAGCCGGCTCGGGCAAGGCATATCGTCACTTGCGTCAAGCTCTTCGCCATTGCAACCGCCATCGGAGCGCTTTGGGCGTATGGTTCTTCGCTTATGTGCGATGGCTACGGCCGGCCGTTTTTCTCCCCGGTCTGGCAGTGGACGAGCTACTTGCCGATGGTCGGCATCGCGATAAACGTGCCGCTCTACGTGCTGACCTTCAGCCTCGGTCGCGCCTACTCGACGCGCGAGGATGTGTCCGCCGGCGACGCGGCTCAGCCGGATCGGAATGTCCCGTGAAGCCTCGGTCACGGATGGAACCGCTTCAATCCGGACCGGAAAGGCTCTACGCTTATCCCCGACTCTCATCGCACGGGCTGCGCCCGCTCGAAAACAGGATTTCTGCCATGGCAATGGATGCGCACGACATCGAACGACTGATCAAGGAAGGCATTCCGGACGCCAAGGTGACAATTCGCGATCTGGCTGGTGACGGCGACCACTACGCTGCCGAAGTGGTGGCCGAGAGCTTCCGCGGCAAAAGCCGCGTCCAGCAGCACCAGATGGTCTATGACGCGCTGAAAGGCAATATGGGCGGCGTGCTGCATGCGCTCGCCCTGCAGACCAGCGTTCCGGACTGAGTGTTGACGCCGCGGTTGTTCAGATCTTTACCAGCATCGCCGTGAGGTACATGAAGCCGACCCCGGCTGTCAGCCCGGCCATCGCAGCCGGTGCGAGCAAGGCGCGCGAGCCATCGGGGCGCTGGCGAAGCTGCAGCGAAACCATCTCGACGATCACTTGCAGGATCGCTCCGGCGCCGATCGCCAGCGCCAGCGCCGACCATTGCGGCGCATAGGCGAGGCTGCCGATCCATAGGCCGACGACGGCGGGACCTCCCGCGAGCAGCGTCAACATGGCGAAGGTCCTGAGCGGCGGTCGCTGCTTCAGGATCGGGGCGGCGATGGCGATGCCTTCGGTGATGTTGTGCAAGGTGAAGCCAAGCACCAGGAACGTGCCGAGCCCGGCTGCGCCCGAGACGAAGGCGGCGCCGATCGCCAGCCCTTCGCCGAGATTGTGCAGGCCGATGCCGAGTGCGATGAAGGTGGCAAGCGCCAGCCCGGTCGGTGTCCCGCTGCGCCGGCCTGCCGCCATGAGCAGAAGGAAACTGGCGGTGGCTGCGAGTACGATCATGGTCGACCCCTGGAACAGGGCGGCTGCTTCGCCGGCCAGTTCGAACGCGTCCTCGAGCGTGTCGACGAAAAGGAAGGCGAGCAGACCGACGGTCATCGACAGGAGAAAGTCCATGCCGTTCCGCCCGACCCCGCGTAGTGCCGGATAGAACATCAGGCCGATCGCCACGGGCAGGATGCCGACAAAGCCGCCCAGCACCGCTTGCGCGGCAAAGCTAGGAGAACTGCGCGTCGGTGTGGGTACGGCGACGGCGATATCGTGCCCGAATGTTGTCCCGGTACTGGTTACGACATTGATCGCATGCGCCTCCCCCAGCACCCAGGGGTATGGCAGGCTGATCCATGCCGTTGCGCCGCGCGGGATCGGCCCCGGCGGATCCTGCGTGAACTGCCAGTAAGCGTCGTCGACCTGGACCTGTGCGATCGTCATCGGTTCCGACCCACCGGCCCGCACGAGGATTCGAATGCCGTCGTTTCCGATAATTGTCCGCTCGAAGGTCAGGTTCTCGACCGGCGGCGCGCCGTTGCGAAAGCTGGCCAACGGGTCGGAAGAGACCATCCACGCAACCGCGAGCCCGAGTACGGCGAGCGGCAGTACTATCCAGAGCAGAGAGAGCCAGCGCGGCCGACCGGCCTGTGTATCCCGGGAGGTGCTACTGACATCGGTCACGACAAGGCCTCCACGACGTCGAACATGCCCGACCAGCCGAGTTCGGTAAACTCCGACTGGTGGGGATGGAACATGTAGAGGCCTGGCTCGTGCTCCCTGAAATGGAACTCGAGGATACCGCGCTCGGCCTGGCACTGGGTGATCAGATCGACGGTCCTGAGTGTCGGCGTCAGCGTCGTGCCCTGATTGTAGTAGTCGAAGAAATTGGCATGCAGATGGAAGGAGTTGATCGGGTCGAACTCGACCACGTTCACGAGATAGATCCGGACAGGCTTGTCCTTCAGCACCCGTATCGGCTTCTTCGCGTAGGCATGGGCGACGGTGTTGACGGCATAGACCTCGTTCTCGTTGTCGAAATTGGTGTCGAAGGCGTTCATCGCCATTACGAATTCCTGCCAGCCGGCATTCTCCGGCGTGCCGAGCAGGCGCGAGCGGGCGACCGCCTCGTGCTCCGGATGCCTGGCGGGATCGGGATCGATGATGAAGGCGCCGTACATACCTTTCTGGATGTGCCGCTTCAGCGGCAGCGCATGGCAATGATAGAGGTGGCAGCCGAACGGCCTGGCGTCGAACTCGTACACGAACTCCTCGCCCGGCCCGATCAAACCGGCGCCGGGAACGCCGTCCATCCGTGCTGCGTGAATGCCGTGGAAATGCATGGAATGCGGATGCGAGCCGTTGTTGCGGAAGACGATCTTCAAGCGATCGCCTTCGGTGGCCCGCAGCGTCGGCCCCGGCACGCGGCCATTGTAGGTCCAGGCGGGGAACAGGATGCCGGGCGCGATCTCGATCTCCTTGTCCTCGGCCGTGACCTCGAAGCTGCGCAGTGTCCGCCCGTCCGGCAGCGTCGACACCGTCCCGGTCTCCCAGTGGCTCAGCAGCTTCACCGGATCGAATCCGTTGCGGCTATCCTCGACCTCGCCGACGGTGATCATCGCCCCATGCGCGGACAGGTGCGCCGGCTGCGGTTCGGCCGCCCCTGGCGTTCCGTGACCGGCGTGGTCGGTCTGCCCGCGCGCCGCGGTCGCCATCACCGCCGTACCGCCGGCCGCCAGGCCACCGGCCAGAAGCAGCCTTCGATCGAGCTTTTGTTCCAGCAGCGATTTCGTTTCGCGCATATCCGCGTTCCTCCAAGGCACTGGCAAGGATAGCGCATGCTTCAAGATTTAGCTATAGCTATAATTCTGGCGCGTGCGCACCTGGGAAACCGTCAGCGGCACCGGGACAAGAGAACCGGCCTGCCGGCCCGCTTGTGGGAAGAGTTCCGGCTGGCGGATTTGGCCCAATGGCGGACCAAAGCTTTGCGCCATTTCGGGTGCGTCGCGGCTAACGTCTTGTTTCAGCCAACCTATGGGTTTATTTGATGGACATGCTTCGAGCCTGACTCCCACAGGCGTGAAAGGATTCCCCCATGAGCGGCATCAACGACTACATCGACAGCGAAGTGAAGAGCAACGACGTCGTGCTCTTCATGAAGGGCACCCCCGGCTTCCCGCAGTGCGGGTTCTCCGGCCAGGTGGTGCAGATCCTCGACTATGTCGGGGTCGACTACAAAGGCGTGAACGTGCTGACCTCGGCCGAGCTGCGCCAGGGCATCAAGGACTATTCCAACTGGCCGACCATTCCGCAGCTCTACGTCAAGGGCGAGTTCGTCGGCGGTTGCGACATCGTGCGCGAGATGTTCCAGGCCGGCGAGCTGCAGGATTTCCTGGTCGAAAAAGGCGTCAGCGTCAAAGGCGCCGCCTGATTTGAGCTCGCGCTGGCCGGCCCAGCCGGCTGCGCGATGACATCCGGGGCCGCCCCACCTCGGCACTTTGGCTTTCGAACTCGAGAACGAGACGAATTGATGCGCCGGTCGACCGGCGCGTGTTCGTTTGATTGATCGGATTTTGCCGTGGACAATCAGGCACTAGCGCAGCAGTCGGCAAAAAGCTTGCCCATTCCGCGCTGGGAATTCATTGCGCTCTGCGCGGCGCTGATGGCGCTCAATTCGCTCGCCATCGACATCATGCTGCCGGCACTGCAGCAGATCGGCGCCTCGCTCGGCGTCGAGAATGAAAACCACCGCCAGTATGTGATCACAGCCTACATCCTTGGCTTCGGCACCGGTCAGCTCTTCTTCGGTCCGGTTTCCGATCGTTTCGGCCGCCGTGCGCCGCTGGTCGCCGGCCTGATCATCTATGTGGCGGCGGTAGCGGCCGCTGCTGTTGCTCCGACCTTTGCCACCCTGCTCGCCTGCCGTGTCGTGCAAGGCATCGGCGCGGCGGCCACCCGCGTCATCGCTGTCTCCATCGTGCGCGACACCTTCGAGGGCCGCCGCATGGCCGAGGTCATGTCTCTGATCTTCATGGTGTTCATGGCGATACCGGTCGTCGCGCCCGGCATCGGCCAGTTCATCATGCTTTTCGCCACCTGGCACTGGATCTTCGTCACCATGGCCGTCGGCGCGCTCATCGTGTCGGCATGGTCGCTGTTGCGCTTGCCGGAGACGCTGCATCCGGAATACCGGCGGCCCTTAACCGTCAACGCCGTCGTCGGCGGCTTCCGCATCGTGCTCACCAACCGCATCGCGCTTTGCTATGCCTTTGCCAGCACCTTCATCTTCGGCGCCATGTTCGGCTTCATCAATTCCGCGCAGCAGATCTATCTCGAAGTCTTCCATGTCGGCGAGCTGTTTCCGCTGATCTTCGCCGGCGTCGCGGGCGTGCTCGCCTTCTCGAACTTCCTCAACGCGCGGCTCGTCGGCAAGGTCGGCATGCGGCGCCTGTCGCAGAGCGCGCTGCTGCTCTTCCTCGCCATCAGCCTGGTCTGGCTCGTCGTCTCGCTCGAGATCGAGATGCCGCTCTGGCTGTTCATCGCCTTCTTTGCCGGCGCGATGGTTCCATTTGGCTGTCTCGGCGCGAATTTCAACGCGCTTGCGATGGAGCCGCTCGGCGAGCTTGCCGGCACGGCGTCCTCCATCCTCGGCTTCATGCAGACCTTTCTCGGCGGCCTGCTCGGAACGCTGATAGGCCAGGCCTATAACGGCACGGTCACGCCATTGGCCGCCGGCTTCTGCAGCGTTTCCCTCGCCGCCCTGCTGATGATCCTGATCGCCGAGCGCGGAAGGCTGTTCCAGCCCCACAATCCGCCGGTGTGAAACCCTCGCCTACGGCCACCCGCTCAGGATTTTCGTTCAAGCGCAACCGTGAAGCGGGGCGAAAGTATGCGCCCTGCGATCGCCTCGCCCATGCTCTCGGTAAAGGGTAACGGCAGGGCTTTATCGAGAGCCTCGAGGACTGAGGCAACGAAGGCTCTGTTCAATGCATCGTTCGATCCGAGTACGGAGAAGGTCGCGCGCGGCTTGCCAATGAGCGTTCCGTCTCGGCGGAGCGAGAACCGCAGGGTCAAGGACAGGCCGGCAGTTCCGCGGGGCGGCCGCCAGCAGGCGTAAATGGCAGCCGACATTTCCGCCATGGAGTTTACGGGATCGCGACTGCCGCAGGCGCGCTCCCGTGCCGCTGCTTCGTCAGCACCCGTGATCGTCACGGCGATGGCGAGAGCCAGAGCGACCATCGCGGACCGGGTGCCCATTCACATCTCCGGATTTGCGTGAGGTCGTAGGTCGACATCTTCCAGGCGACCGGCTGGCCCTCGCTGGCGCAATCGATCCTATTCCGCCCAGAGCTCGCGCCGCAGTTCGTTCCAGCTATCCTTGTCTGGCGCAACCAACAACCCGCCGTCGACATGCGACGGCAGATAGGCATCGCCGTCGATCCGCGCCGCATAACCACCGGCCTCCTGATGGATCAGCACGCCGGCCAGATGGTCCCACGGCATCAGCTTGTTGTAGACGACGAAATGCGCATGGCCGCTCGCCAGCAGCCGGTATTCGTGCGCGGCGCAACGATAGCCGAACTGCGACAGCGCCTTTGTGTGGTTGCGGGCGAGCCGCGAGCGCTCCGGTTCCTTCAGATACTGCCACGAGATCGCGCCGGTCATCTCGGCGATCGGCACCGGCTCGGCGACCCGCACCCTCTCCAGCGCGCCATGTGCGTGGCGGATATGGCTGCCCGCCCCCTTGGCGCCGATCAGCCAGTCGTTGCCGACCGGATCGTGGATGATGCCGGCAACCGTCTCGCCGTTGACCACGACGCCCAGCATGACGCCGAACAGCGGCACGCCGGAGGCGAAGTTGAAGGTGCCGTCGACCGGATCGATGACGAAGGCGAGTTCGGCATCGCCGAGCCCTTTGAGCAAGGCCGGATTGTCGGAACAGGCCTCCTCGCCGAGGATCATCGCTGAAGGGTAACGCTCGCGCAGCCTGGCAGTGATCAGCCTTTCGGCGTTGACGTCCGCCTCCGTCACCAGATCGGCGGCCGAAGTCTTCTGGCGAACGTCGCCCTCGCCCAATCGGCGGAAGCGCGGCATGATTTCGGCCTTGGCTGCGTCGGCTAGAAGCTCGGCCAGCCAGTCGATCGCTTGCATGTCAAACGTCATCGGAAATGTCTTTTCCCATGGTAAGGCGCACATCGAGCGCGGCGAAGTCGAACAGTTTTCGGTCGAGCAGATGCGAGGGTCGCACATTGGTCATCGCGCGGATCATCGTGTCCTTGCGGCCAGGCATACGCTTCTCGATATCGTCGAGCATCGCCTTCATGGCGTTGCGCTGCAGCCCTTCCTGGCTGCCGCAGAGATCGCACGGGATGATTGGGAACTTCAGTGCATTGGCGAATTTCTCGAGATCCGCCTCGGCGCAATAGGCGAGCGGGCGCAGAACCATGACGTCGCCCTCGTCATTGAGAAGCTTCGGCGGCATGGCGGCGAGACGCCCGCCATGGAAGAGGTTCATGAAAAAGGTTTCGAGGATGTCCTCCCGGTGGTGGCCGAGCACAAGCGCGGTGCAACCCTCCTCGCGCGCGATGCGGTAGAGGTGGCCGCGTCTCAGCCGCGAGCAGAGCGAGCAATAGGTGCTGCCCTCGGGCAGCTTGTCGGTGACCACCGAATAGGTGTCCTGGTACTCGATGCGATGCGCAATGCCGTTGGCGCCGAGGTAGTCCGGCAGGATGTGCTTCGGGAAATTCGGCTGACCTTGGTCGAGATTGCAGGCAAGCAGCTCGACCGGCAGCAGCCCGCGCCATTTGAGATCGAGCAGCAAGGCAAGCAGGCCATAAGAATCCTTGCCGCCGGAGAGCGCCACCAGCCAGCGCTCGCCGGGCTTGACCATGGCGAAGTCTTCGATCGCCTGGCGCGTGAGCCGCAGCAGCCGCTTGCGCAGTTTGTTGAACTCGACCGAGGATGGCACGTCGCGGAACAGCGGATGGAATCCGCCTTCCGGCTCGTCGGCGATCGGCTCAAGCGATTTGACGTTTGGCAGCATATTCATGGCGCAGGTGCCCACGGTTCTGTTGCCGCTTCGCTTAGAGCATTTTGCAGCCAAGTGGAATCACTAGCCGTCGCGGAATTGCGGCTAAAAAAATGACCAGGGTGGAATTGCCGCCGTGGCCGACGCGACAAACAAAGAAAAGGCCGCCTCGAGGGCGGCCTTGGATGGGTGTCGCCGATTGGTCGGATCAGCGCGAATAGAATTCGACGACCAGGTTCGGTTCCATCTGGACGGCGAACGGAACATCCGCCAGGCCGGGAACGCGGTTGTAGGTCGCGGTCATCTTGTTGTGGTCGGCCTCGATATAGTCCGGCACGTCACGCTCGGCCAAGCCTACCGATTCCAGCACGATGACGAGCTGCTTCGACTTCTCGCGCACCTCGATGACGTCGCCCGGCTTGCAGCGGTACGAACCGATATTGGTGCGCTTGCCGTTGACGTTGACGTGGCCGTGGTTGACGAACTGGCGGGCCGCGAAGATGGTCGGCACGAACTTGGCGCGATAGACGATCGCGTCGAGACGCGACTCGAGCAGGCCGATCAGGTTCTCGGAGGTGTCGCCCTTGCGGCGGTTGGCTTCCTCATAGACCTTGCGGAACTGCTTTTCCGAAACGTCGCCATAGTGGCCCTTGAGCTTCTGCTTGGCGCGCAGCTGCAGGCCGAAGTCGGAAAGCTTGCCCTTGCGGCGCTGGCCATGCTGTCCGGGGCCGTATTCGCGCTTGTTGACCGGGGACTTCGGACGGCCCCAGATATTTTCGCCGAGACGGCGGTCGATCTTGTATTTCGCGGATTCGCGCTTGCTCATCGCATTCCCTTTCAAAACGATATGACCCGGGGCCCCATGGCTCCGGGTGAAGGAAACGCGCCCTCCTCTGGCCTCCGTTTTCGAGGCCTGACAGGGTTTTCCCACGCAACGCGACGGAAAACCCACGGGACACGTCAGTTCGAACAAGACCGCCGACAGACTGGCTTCCGGTGAGGTCTTGCCCATGCAAAAGAAACCACCGGACGTCGCCGCCCGGTGTTGGTGGCCCTGTTAAACAGAGATTTAACCGGTGTCAAGCTCGTGATCGGCGACGCACCGGCTCCACTATTCTGCCGTCAGAAAGCCGCAGCCCGGCGAAGGCACTGGCATGGCCGAAAGCAGATCCGCCACGTCATGGCATGCCGCGGTTTCCTATCCAGGCACCAACTTGAGAGCCAGGCAGGAGTTCATGACTTCTTGCTAGGCAGTCCCTTGCGTTTGGTCTCGGCGAACTCCTCGAGTTGCTTCTCGCTCATGGACTCGTACATCTCGCGCGAAGCACCCTTAAGCTCGGTTTTCTTGGTCTCGCCGCGCTTGGCCGAAAGGGCTGCGCCGGCTGCCTTCTGTTGGGCTTGCGATTTGGCTGGCATGCGATTTCTCCCCTGTGCGGTAGTGGGAAGAGAAACGCTGCGGCGCTATCGCAGTTCCAGCTAGCGCGAGGTCAGCCCAAAGCCCTGGATGAGCCTGCGCGTGGCGAAATCCACCTTACCAGAGGTGAAGAGGGCGATATCGGGCTCGGTCTCGCCCGACGGTTCGCCGATAGGCTGCAGCAGCGACATGGCGCGCCGGGCAATGGCTTCCGCCGGATCGATCCAGTCGACCGGCCACGGAGCGGTCTTGCGCATGCGGTTGGCCAGGAACGGATAATGCGTGCAGGCGAGCACGACGATGTCGGTGCGCTGCCCGTCGTGCTCGATGAAGCAGGGCGCGATCTCGGCGCGCACGGCTTCCTCGTCGACAAAACCTTCGCGCATATAGATCTCGGCCAATGCGGCAAGCCTGTCGCTGCCGACGAGCCGGACATGGCATTTCTGCGCCCATTTGCTGATCAGGTCACGCGTGTACTGACGCTTAACCGTGCCCGGGGTCGCCAGCACCGAAACCAGGCCGGACCGCGTGCGCTCGGCCGCCGGCTTGATCGCGGGCACCGTTCCGACAAACAGATGACCGGGAAATTTTTCCCGCAGCGCATCGATCACCAGGGTCGAGGCGGTGTTGCAGGCGATCACTGAGATCGCCGGCTGCAGACGGTCGAGCAATTTGCCGAACAGGGCGAGTATGTGCTCCTTGAGCGCCGGCTCTTCCCATGCGCCGTAAGGAAAAGCCGCGTCGTCGGCGACATAGACGAAGCGCCGATCCGGCATCAGGACGCGCGCCTCGCGCAGCACCGTCAGTCCGCCGACACCGGAATCGAACATCAGGATCGGACGCTGGTTTGATCGATCGTTCATTGTCATCCGACTACAGGAAGAAGCTGACCCGAGATTTGGCCAACCGCGCTTCTATCCTGAACGATCATGGTCTTGAAGTGGCAGATGCCAGCAGCTTTTGCGCAACTCAGAGCCCCCGCTTGCCGAAGCCGGCGGGTCGCGCCCGGCCAAACGGCTGCGGCGCCGGCGCCGGCGCCGGACGCGCGGGTTGCGCAGCAGTCCGTGGCGCAGCTGGAGCGACGCTCGCTGTCGCCCTCGCGGGGCGCGCCTCCGCCGGCAACGAGCCTTCAAAGTCGAAAGCCTCGGTCAGCTCATCGATGTTGCTGCCGGCCACAGGCTTTGCCCACAGGATCGTGCACCAGAGGCCGAATATGGCAAGGCCGAGCAGGTTCAGGCCACCGGGCGCGCTCTCAGGATTGCCAAAATCGATAACCAGAAGCGTGCCCGCCTGCAGCAAGCCATAGATGCCGGAAAAGACGATATAGGACCAGAGGATCCAGCCTGAACCATCGGCATCGCGGCTGCGGCGCCATGCGATGTTGCCGCGCAGCGCGACGAAGACGAGCGACACAACACGCGCGGCGCCGGCCAGGCTTTGCCGCGACGGACCCGGCATCGAATTGATCAATCCCGCGAAGCCGGTCGTTGCGGCAATGCAGAGCACGATCGCTACCGCTTCCGCTATGAACAAACCTAGCGAATAGAAGAAGAAATGCAGACGGCCAATATTGGACGTAAACATCTGCTGCCCCATCGTTTCGAGAACGATGAACCAAACCGCATAATATTCGGTTACCTTGAAGGTTCGGAGCTTACGGATTTTAACTTTCTTTGTCCGTTGTTCGTTTGCGCGTAGCCGGCGCCCGCCTCGGATCATCCCCCGGTGAGCCGTCGCCGCGCGGCATTGCCGGCGAGAACCTGTCGAGCGACGAGATGATGCCGCGCAGCACCTTCAACTCGGGCTCAGCGAATCCCGCCCGCGTCAGCACGGCGCGCAGATTGTCGACCATCTTAGGCCTCTTCTCTTCCGGGCGGAAATAGCCGCGCGCCTCGAGAGCGCCTTCGAGATAGGTGAACAGGCTGTGCAGCTGTTCCTTGGTCGCCGGAACGAGCTCCGGTCCGGCGAAGTTGGTCGCGGTCTCTTCGGCAAGGCCGGATTTCATCCATTCATAGGACATCAAAAGCACGGCCTGTGCGATGTTGAGCGAGGAGAAGCCGGGATCGACGGGAAAGGTGACGATCTCGTCAGCCAGACCAACCTCTTCATTGTAGAGGCCAAAACGTTCACGGCCGAACAGAATTCCGGTGCGCAGCCCCGCCTGCTCGCGGGCCCGGAGCGCCCTGCCCGCATCCACCGGACCGCGCACCGGCTTGAAGCCGTCACGCTCGCGGGCGGTGGTGGCGAAGACGAAGTTGAGGTCGGCCACTGCCGAGGCAAGGTCGTCGAACACCGTTGTCGCATCGATGACGTGGTCGGCGCGGCTGGCGGCGGCGCGCGCCTTCTCGCTCGGCCAGCCGTCGCGCGGATTGACCAGGCGCAGCTCAGAAAGGCCGAAATTCGCCATGGCGCGCGCGACCATGCCGATATTCTCGCCGAGTTGCGGCTCGACAAGGATGATCGCCGGTCCGGCGGTCTTGGCGGTGTCGTTTGCGGCTGGCATGGCTCTCCGTACATGAGGTTTGCGGCGTTTCGGCGTCCCCTGCCACATCCGGGCCTGAAAATGAAGCATTCACAAGCGCGACACCGGTCTGCGATCGGCTGATCGCGGTTTGCGCGCTCAAAAAGGCTTTGATATACGCTGCCCAACCTCGGCCGAAGCCACGGGCAAGGCCGTTCAGATCCCCAGCAACGAGGCATTTTTCCATGGCGAAGATCAAGGTGGCGAACCCGGTCGTCGAGCTCGACGGCGACGAGATGACCCGCATCATCTGGCAGTTCATCAAGGACAAGCTGATCCACCCCTATCTCGACATCAAGCTGGACTATTTCGATCTAGGGATCGAGAACCGGGACGCCACCAATGACCAGGTGACCGTCGACTCGGCCAACGCCATCAAGAAATACGGCGTCGGCGTGAAATGCGCGACGATCACGCCCGACGAGCAGCGCGTCGAGGAATTCAAGCTGAAGAAAATGTGGAAGTCGCCCAACGGCACCATCCGCAACATCCTCGGCGGCACCATCTTTCGCGAGCCGATCATCATGAAGAACGTGCCGCGCCTGGTGCCCGGCTGGACCAAGCCGATCGTCGTCGGCCGTCACGCCTTCGGCGACCAATACCGCGCCACCGACTTCCGCTTCCCGGGCAAGGGGAAGCTGACAATCAAATTCGTCGGCGAGGACGGCCAGATGATCGAGCATGACGTCTTCGATGCGCCGGGCGCCGGCGTCGCCATGGCCATGTACAATCTCGACGAGTCGATCCGCGAATTCGCTCGCGCCTCGCTGAACTATGGCCTGCTGCGCAACTTCCCGGTCTATCTCTCGACCAAGAATACCATTCTCAAAGCCTATGACGGGCGCTTCAAGGACATCTTCCAGGAGGTCTACGAGAAGGAATTCGAGGCCGAGTTCAAGGCGAGAAAACTCTGGTACGAGCACCGCCTGATCGACGACATGGTCGCCTCCAGCCTGAAATGGTCGGGCGGCTATGTCTGGGCCTGCAAGAATTATGACGGCGACGTGCAATCCGACACCGTGGCGCAGGGCTTCGGCTCGCTCGGCCTGATGACCTCGGTGCTGATGACGCCGGACGGCAAGACCGTGGAAGCGGAAGCCGCCCACGGCACCGTCACCCGCCACTACCGCCAGCATCAGAAGGGCGAGGAAACCTCGACCAACTCGATCGCCTCGATCTTCGCCTGGACGCGTGGCTTGGCCCACCGCGCCAAGCTCGACGGCAATGCCGAGCTCAAGCGCTTTGCCGAGACGCTGGAAAAGGTCTGCATCCAGACCGTCGAGGGCGGCTTCATGACCAAGGACCTGTCGCTGCTGATCGGCCCCGACCAGCCCTGGCTGTCGACCACCGGCTTTCTCGACAAGATCGACGAGAACCTGCAGAAGGCGATGGGGTAAGAAGTGCCGAGCCTTGTTGCCAGCGAAAGGGTCCGCCTTTGCGCTGGCAACAATGCCGACCTCTGCCAGGCTATTTTCAAGGTGCACGGGCTAAGCGGCCGGAGGAGCCGCTCCGTCTGGTCCAGCGATGAGCAAGCACCTCCTTACTACCCCAATGCCGCCACTTTGGATGCCGATGCCATACCGATCCAACTTGCAGAAATAGCCAGACTGACATCTGTTCTTGCCACCAGCTTTTCGGTCAAGGATTGCTTCTGCCGTCTGGATCTCCGACCGCTCGGGTTCAGCCAACTCTTCGAAGCAAGCTGGATCTGGATGGACCTAAGGCGTCCAACGACGACCCCCTCCGGTTGGGAACGTGTTGGGGACGCAGCCAGCTTGGAGATGTGGGAACTTGCCTGGACGGATGGCGCAGGTTCCTCCAGCGGCCGTGTCTTTCCGACCGCAGTTCTGGCCGACCCTGCCATCGCCATCCTTGGCCGACGGACGGCCGACGGCTTCACCGCCGGCTGCATAGCCAATAGATCCGAGCTCGTGATCGGGTTGTCAAATGTCTTTGCCACGGATGGCAATTCGACCTATCGAGATGCTGTGCAAGCCGCAGCCAATACGTTTGCTGAAAGTCGCGCGCTGGTCGGGTATGAACGCGGCGGCGGGCTGGATGACGCACTGGACTGCGGCTTTCAGACCACCGGCACGCTGCGCGTCTGGATACGGGACAGCCAAGCCAAAGAGGAATGAAGTGGCAAAGCCTCTTCTCTACGGCGCCCACTACAGCGTCTATGTCCGCATCGCGCGAATGGCGCTCAATCAAAAGGGCGTCGACTACGAGCTCGTCCCTCTCGACATCTTCACGGCCGAAAGGGCGTCAATTATCGGCTATTTCCTCAAGGTCGCCGAAGGGCGAAAGCTGCTTGCCCGCTTTCCAGACTTGCAGGACCGGTGGGATCGCATCGTCAGGCGGGCAAGCTTCTCCAATGCATGAGCTTTCCGGTCGCGAAGCGCTGACCACAGCCAGGATAGTCCGGGTCAACCACGCAGGCGAGTTTGGAGCGATCAGGATCTATTCAGCGCAAATCTTTGTCGCCCGGCACTTTTGGCGCGATTGCGTGCCGTCTTTGTCGGAGATGCTTGGACACGAGCGCCAGCATTGCGCCTTCTTCCGTGCCGCCATGCCAATGCGAAACTCGCGTCCATGTCGCGTCATGCAGTTCTGGAGCTGGGGCGGCTGGCTGTTGGGCTTTCTCACCGCCCTGCTCGGCCCACAAGGCATCTGGGCATGAACCGCCGCTGTCGAAGCGACCGTGCACCGCCATCTTGACGACCAGCTCTACTATCTAGCCGGGCGCGATCCCGGACTGCACGCCATCATCCTGTCGATCCGCGAGGAAGAGCTGGCCCATCTGCGTCACGCCGAGGAGCATCTGCTGGCACCAGGCCCGCTGCTTCTCCTCCTGCGCGGGGCGATCGCCGTCGCCACGGATTGCCTCATCTGGCTGTCCACCTGGGGCGACTCTGTCAGAATGGCGCGCGCCCTGAAAGCGGCAAAGCCTTCCTGACACAGGAACACTAAGCGGCTTCGAGCGCCGCCTTTACCGCCGCGATGGCGTCGTCCGCCTTGGAGGCGTCGGGGCCGCCGGCTTGCGCCATATCGGGACGCCCGCCGCCGCCCTGCCCGCCAAGCGCGGCGGACGCAACACGGACGAGATCGACAGCGCTGAAGCGGCCGGTCAAGTCGTCGGTGACGCCGACCACCACGCTCGCCTTGTTGTCCTCGCCGGCGCCGATAAAGACGACCACGCCGGAGCCCAGCGTCTTCTTGCCGGCATCCGCAAGCGGCTTCAGGTCCTTCGGCGCGACACCGCTGACCGCTTTGCCGAGGAAGCCGACACCCGCAACCGTCTCGTTGGTGGCCGGAGCATCGGCAACGGCCGCGCCGCCGCCAAGGGCCAGTTTCTTGCGCGCCTCGGTGAGCTCTTTCTCGAGTTTCTTGCGCTCCTCGAGCAAAGTCTCGACACGCGCCGGAACGTCGGCCGGCGAGATCCTCAAGGTCGCCGCGGCTGCCTTCAGGCGCTTGTCCTGCTCGTCGAGATGCTTGCGCGCCGCCTCGCCGGTCAGCGCCTCGATGCGGCGCACGCCGGCGGCGACCGCGCTGTCCGACAGGATGCGCACAAGGCCGATATCGCCGGTCGACCTGACATGCGTGCCGCCGCAGAGCTCGACCGAATAGGGACGGTTGGCCTTGGCGCCGTGCAGGCCGGTGCCCATCGAAACGACGCGCACCTCGTCGCCGTATTTCTCGCCGAACAGCGCCATCGCGCCCTCGGCAATAGCATCGTCCACCGACATCAGCCGCGTCGTCACCGGACTGTTCTGCACAACGATCTCGTTGGCCATGCGCTCGACATCCTCGATCTCCTCGGCCGAGATCGGCTTGTTGTGCGAGATGTCGAAGCGGAGGCGATCAGGCGCGACCAGCGAACCCTTCTGCGCGACATGGGTGCCCAGCACCTCACGCAGCGCCTCGTGGATGAGATGCGTCGCGGAGTGATTGGCGCGCAGCTTCGAACGGCGCGCGTGATCGACCTTTAGCTCCACGGCAGCGCCGGTCTTGATCGTACCGCCCGTCACCTTGCCCAAATGCACGAAGAGCCCGTCGGCCTTCTTTTGCGTGTCGGTGACCTCGATCGAGAAGCCGTCGCCGGACATCATGCCGGTATCGCCCATCTGGCCACCGGATTCGCCATAGAACGGCGTCTGGTTGACGACGACGGCAACCGCGTCGCCCTGCCCGGCGCTGTCGACGATCTTGCCATCCTTGACCAAGGCCTGGATCAGGCCTTCCGCCTCTTCCGTCTCGTAACCGAGGAAATCGGTGGCGCCGGTCTGCTCGCGCACCGGGAACCAGACCGTCTCGGTCGCCGCTTCGCCCGACCCCGCCCAGTGCGCGCGCGCTTCCGCCTTCTGCCGCTCCATCGCAGCGGTGAAGCCGGCAAGATCGACCGAGATGTCGCGTTGGCGCAGCGCATCCTGCGTCAGGTCGAGCGGGAAGCCATAGGTGTCGTAGAGTTTGAAGGCCGTCTCGCCATCCAGCATGTCGCCGGCGTGCAGCTGTTCCGTCGCCTCCGAAAGCAGGCCGAGACCGCGGACCAGCGTCTTGCGGAAGCGCGTCTCCTCGAGCTTCAGCGTCTCTGTGATCAGCGCTTCGCCACGCACCAGTTCCGGATAGGCCTGGCCCATCTCGCGCACCAGCGCGGGCACCAGCTTCCACATCAGCGGCTCCTTGGCGCCGAGCAGCTGCGCGTGGCGCATGGCGCGACGCATGATGCGACGCAGCACATAGCCGCGGCCTTCATTGGAGGGCAGCACGCCGTCGGCCACCAGGAAGGATGACGAGCGCAAATGATCCGCGATCACGCGGAAGGATGCTGCGTTCTCCTGGTTGTGACCGTGCCCTAGCGCCGAGCATGCCGCATCGATCAAATGCCGGAACAGGTCGGTCTCAAAGACGCTCTCCACTCCCTGAAGGATCGAAGCCATGCGCTCCAGGCCCATGCCGGTGTCGATCGACGGGCGCGGCAGGTCGATGCGCTCGTCTTTCGTCACCTGCTCATATTGCATGAACACCAGGTTCCAGAATTCGAGGAACCGGTCGCCGTCCTCCTCCGGGCTGCCGGGCGGACCGCCCCAGATATGCTCGCCGCGATCGATGAATATCTCCGAGCACGGACCGCAGGGACCGGTGTCGCCCATCGCCCAGAAATTGTCAGAGGTCGGAATGCGGATGATGTGATCGTCTGAGAAGCCGGCGATCTTCTTCCAGTAGCCGGCCGCCTCGTCGTCGGTGTGATAGACGGTGACCAGAAGCTTGTCCTTCGGCAGGCCGAATTCCTTGGTGATCAGGTTCCAGGCAAGCTCGATCGCGTGCTCCTTGAAATAATCGCCGAACGAGAAATTGCCGAGCATCTCGAAGAAGGTGAGATGGCGCGCGGTGTAGCCGACATTGTCGAGATCGTTGTGCTTGCCGCCGGCGCGCACGCTCTTCTGCGCGGTCGCGGCGCGCGAATAGGACAGCTTCTCCAGGCCGGTGAACACGTTCTTGAATTGCACCATGCCGGCGTTGGTGAACATCAGCGTCGGATCGTTGCGCGGCACCAGCGGGCTGGAGGCGACGATCTCATGGCCCTCCTTGCGGAAGTAGTCGAGGAATGTCGACCGGATCTCGTTCACGCCACTCATGGATACTGCCTTTTCGCGAAAACCGCCGGCCAGGCCGGCGGCAAATGGGCTTTCGTGTGTCAGAAGATAGATTGGCCTTTTAGCCGTAGCTCTTGACCCTGTCCAGAAACACGGAACCAAGGCCAATCCTCAGGCTGGGCGGCCTGTGCCCTCGCCCCCAAACGCAAACCGCCGGCACGAAGGCCGGCGGTTCGAACGCAGTACTAGGGAACTCGATTACATCAGCTTTAGATAATGGATCCGGATTATGGCCGAACTCCGGCAGTGCCTACATCGCGCCAGCCTCGTCCTCGAAGCTGTCGTCACCACCGCCTTCGGAGCCGCCGTTCTCGAGGAATTTTTCGGCGATCAGCCCGGCATTCTGCCTCAGCGCCAGCTCGATCTCGCGCGCCGTGTCCGGATTGTCGCGCAGGAAAAGCTTGGCGTTCTCACGGCCCTGACCGAGACGCTGCGAATTGTAGGAGAACCAGGCGCCCGACTTCTCGACCACGCCGGCCTTGACCCCGAGATCGACGAGCTCGCCGGTCTTCGACACGCCCTCGCCATACATGATGTCGAACTCGACCACCTTGAAGGGCGGAGCCAGCTTGTTCTTCACCACCTTGACGCGGGTCTGGTTGCCGACCACTTCGTCGCGATCCTTGACCGAGCCGATGCGGCGGATGTCGAGGCGCACCGAGGCGTAGAATTTCAGCGCATTGCCGCCGGTCGTGGTTTCCGGCGAGCCGAACATGACGCCGATCTTCATACGGATCTGGTTGATGAAGATGACCATGGTGTTGGAGCGCGAGATCGATGCGGTCAGCTTGCGCAGCGCCTGGCTCATCAGACGGGCCTGCAGGCCGGGCAGCGCGTCGCCCATCTCGCCCTCGATTTCGGCGCGCGGCGTCAGCGCCGCCACCGAATCGACCACCAGAACGTCGATTGCGCCGGAGCGCACCAGCGTGTCGCAGATCTCCAGCGCCTGCTCACCCGTGTCGGGCTGCGAGATCAGGAGGTTTTCGAGGTCTACGCCGAGCTTGCGGGCATAGACCGGATCGAGCGCGTGCTCGGCATCGACGAAGGCGCAGATACCGCCCTTCTTCTGGGCTTCCGCAACCGTGTGCAGCGCCAGCGTCGTCTTGCCCGAGCTTTCCGGCCCGTAGATTTCGATGATGCGGCCGCGCGGCAGCCCGCCGACGCCGAGCGCGATGTCCAGCCCGAGCGATCCCGTCGGCACGGTTTCGATCTCGACCACCTGCTCATTGGCGCCGAGCCGCATGATCGAGCCCTTGCCGAAAGCGCGCTCGATTTGCGACAGCGCCGCATCCAGAGCCTTTGATTTGTCCACTGCCTTATCCTCTACAAGCCGCAAACTATTCTGAGCCATGATACATCACCCCTTGGTCGTCAATGAAGGCCGGACAATCCGTGATCCCTGCCAGTTTGTACCTTTTTTGTTCTCATCTGGCAAGAGGCAGCAAATGACTGGAAAACAAACAATATCTGGATTTGTTCTATTTTTGTCTCATTAGAGATGGCGTGAACCAGTGCTGCTGATCCAAGCGAGATCTCGTTATCCGGGCGGCCCGAATCGCGACCCGATTGCGGGGCGATGCGCGGAAACCTAGTGTGCGCACGCAAACAATCAACGAGGTCACCTCCGCGGCATGCCGACATCCCCAAACATCCTGGCGCTGGGCGGCGCCCATATCGACCGGCGCGGCCAGGTCTCGGGCCCTTACGTGCCCGCCGCATCCAATCCCGGCATCATGCGCGAGGATGTCGGCGGCGGCGTCTTCAACGCGCTGCGCAGCATTGTGAAGCGCGGCGTCTCGGCCTCGCTGCTTTCGGTGCGCGGCGGCGATGCGGCGGGTGAGACCGTCGCATCGGCGATCGACGAGGCCGGCATTGCCGACCTTTCGGCGGTGTTCCTCGACCGCACGACGCCGAGCTACACTGCGCTGATCGACAGCGAGGGGGAGCTGATCGTCGGCTTTGCCGATATGGGCCTTTACGACCTCGCCTTCCCCAAGCAGATCCGCCGCGCCAAGGTGCGCGAGGCGATCGCCGAGGCAGACGCGATCCTCTGCGACGCGAACCTGCCGACGGCGGCCCTCGAGCGTCTGGTTGCGCAAGCCGGCGACAGGCCGATTTTCGCCATCGCCATCTCGCCGGCCAAGGTGGTGCGGCTGGCGCCGCTGCTCGGCAATCTTTCGCTGCTGTTCATGAACCGCCGAGAGGCGGCGGCGCTGGCTGGTGCGGATATTTCCGGCCGCGATCTTGTCGGGGAACTCAGGCGGCTGAGCTTGACGGCAGGCGTGATCACGGCCGGCAGTGCTCCGGTGCTCGGCTTCGACCAATCGGGCGTCTTCGCCATCGACCCGCCCTCCCCGCGACGAGTTGCCGACGTAACCGGCGCCGGCGACGCCCTGACCGGAGCAACGGTTGCCGCGCTGCTGCGCGGGCTGCCTTTGCGGAGGGCACTGCGCGAAGGTGTTGCCGCGGCGATGCTCGCCATCGAGAGCGCTGAGGCGGTACCGTCTTTCACCGCCGGCAGTTTTGGCCAGGCGCTTGCCCTTGTGCCCGAGGCACGGGTGGTGGCATAGGGCCACAAACTATCTTGCCGGAGTGTTTTCTCCGGAGTGGAGAACGGACATGACGCCCGAAACCGCCCGCCCCTTCATCGACATTCATCCGCCAGTGGCGGAGGCGCTTGCCGCCGGGCGGCCTGTGGTGGCGCTGGAAAGCACCATCATCACGCACGGCATGCCATACCCCGACAATGGCGCGATGGCCGCCAAGGTCGAGCAGATCATCGCCGATGGCGGCGCCGTGCCGGCGACGATCGCCGTGGTCGATGGCCGCATCAAGATTGGCCTTTCCGATGGCGAGCGCGAATCGCTTGCCATGACCGGCGACGCCATGAAGCTGTCGCGTGCCGATATCGGCTTTGCCGTCGCCCAAAAGCGCACCGGCGGCACCACCGTGGCCGCCACCATGATCGCCGCGCACATGGCTGGCATAAAGGTCTTCGCCACCGGCGGCATCGGCGGGGTGCACAAGGGCGCCGAAAAGAGTTTTGACATCTCGGCCGACCTCGACGAGCTGGCGCGCACGCCGGTCGTCGTCGTCTCGGCCGGCGCCAAGGCGATCCTCGACATCGAAAAGACGCTGGAAGTGCTGGAGACGCGCGGCGTGCCAGTCATCGGCCATGGCTGCGAGACCATGCCGGCCTTCTGGTCCAGGCAATCGCCCTTCCGCGCGCCGCTGACGTTGCATGCGCCTGAAGATATCGCGCATTTCTATCATATCCGGCAGGCGCTCGGCCTCGGCGGCGGCATCCTGGTCGCCAATCCGGTGCCGCAGAACGATGAGATCCCGGCAGCCGAGATGGACGGCTACATCCAGGCCGCGCAGAAGGCGGCCGAAGCGCAGAACATCACCGGCAAGGCGGTAACGCCGTTCCTCCTGTCGTGGATTTTGGAGCTCACCGGCGGCCGCAGCCTCAAGACCAATATCGCGCTGGTCGAAAACAATGCGCGGCTGGCGGCGGAGATCGCGAAGGCGCTGTAAGCCTTATCTGCCCGCGCGCCGCCCCGCTTCATAAGCGCGCCGCGCCCAGACCGCCATTTCGTCGGGATCGTCGAAGGCGCTGTCGGGAACGCTCCAATAGGGCATCGCCACCTCCTTGCCGTGCCGCGAGCCGGTATAGGTCCATTGGCTACAGCCGGCGGCTTCGAATTCGGGGATCGTCTCCTCGTCGGCCTTCAGCATCAGTTCGCCGCGCACGACCACCGCGACGATGACGCCGTCGCAATAGATGCCCTTGCCGCCGAACAGTTTTCGGATGCTGATCGGCCCCAGGCTCTCGAACAATTCTTCGAGGCGGTCATTGTCCATGCCGCAATCATCTCATCCGGCATGGGCCTTGTCATCGCAGCAACCAACAGCATGCTGACAGGTTGAGACATGAAATGGAGTTTCGCGCCATGCCTGTCCTGCTCAAAGGCTCCTGCCGCTGCGGCGCCGTCCGCTTCGAGGTGGAAAGTCACACGCCCGTGCCGTTCATGCTCTGCTACTGCTCGATCTGCCGCAAGCAGCAGGGCGGCGGCGGTTTTGCCATCAATCTCGGCGCCGACAACGAAACGCTCAAGGTCACCGGCAAGCCCAATCTCGGCGTCTACCGCGCTGAGATCGAGGACGACGAGCATCCGCACTGCGAGGTCTCGACCGGCGAGCGCAATTTCTGCAAGACATGCGGCGCCGCGCTCTGGCTCTACGACCCGACTTGGCCGGACCTCGTCCACCCCTTCGCCTCGGCGATCGACAGCGACCTGCCGAAGCCGCCGGAAAAGGTGCATCTGATGCTGAAATACAAGGCGAGCTGGGTCGAACCGGCGATCGGCAAGAACGACAAGGTGTTCGAGCTCTATCCCGAAGAATCGATCGCCGACTGGCACAAGCGCACCGGCTTGTGGATGGACTAAGCCTGAATCTAAGAGCGATGGGTTAGCGCAACCCAGCGCTCGATCTGCCTCACATCTACCCCTTCGCGCTGCGCGGCGACCAAGGGGTGGTCTGCATCATGCAGAAAAACCCTGGGACGCAGATTGCCGGGCTGAAACACAACATTGGCATGCAGGTGCATCGAGCTCGGATACTCAGGAATGTCGTGCATCAAATACCCGAAGCAGAGCTCGTCCTCATATTGGCCGCTATCATACCCGGCTCGATAGACATTCCAGCTTCTTTCCGAGACCGACATCCAAACACCGAAACAGAACTCTTCGGACAACTGAGGTACCGGCAAGGGCAGCAGGCAACGAATGAAGCGGTCTGTTTGCCCCGTGGCGTAGCTCACCACGCAAAAATCGTCGTTCCTGCGGAAAGTCGACCGAGCTACCTCGTCAAGCGCGTCTGGATTCACCGGTGCGCCAAAGGCTATATCGGTGGGAAGTCCGGTGAACTCCTGGTCACAGCAGGCACATCGCCAGCGATATGCCTCGGCGCTCACCTAAGCAGCGCTTGAAGCGCGCGCCTCCGCCAGCGCCTTGAGATCGGCCGGCTTCAGCTCGACGGATTCGCCGCAGCCGCAGGCCGAGCTCTGGTTCGGGTTCCTGAAGGTGAAGCCGGTTCGCAGCGTCGTCTGCTCGAAATCCATCTCGGTTCCGAGCAGGAAAAGCGCCGCTTCCGGCGCGACATAGACGTGCGCGCCGTCGCGCTCGATATGATCGTCCTTGGGGTTCGGCTCGGTGACCAGATCGACCGTGTATTCCATCCCGGCGCAGCCGCCCTTCTTGATGCCAAGGCGGATCCCATGCGCGTTGTCGCGCGTAGCGACGATCTCACGCACGCGGTCCGCGGCCTTGTTGGTCATCGTGATGACGGCGAAGCGTCCCATGTCATTCTCCACGTTCGCGCGGGTTCAAGGCCCGCGGAATGAGTCTGCCTTTAAGATGGTGAAGTTTCACCTTTGCTGCAAGCCAGCCAACCTTAGTGGGGTCGCTGGCTAGTACCATCCAACCGCGACCTGCGCCTCTTCCGACATCCGGTCGGGTGTCCAAGGCGGGTCGAACACCATGTTGACCTCGACGCCCGAAACCCCCTCCACGGCGCCGACGGCGTTCTCGACCCAGCCCGGCATTTCGCCGGCCACCGGGCAGCCCGGCGCGGTCAGCGTCATGTCGATCTTGACCGTCCGGTCGTCCTCGATGTCGATCCTGTAGACGAGGCCGAGCTCGTAGATGTCGGCCGGGATTTCCGGATCGTAGACCGTCTTCAGCGCCGAGACGATATCGTCGGTCAGCCTCGCCAGCTCATCGGCGGGGATCGCCGAGGCCGAGACGAGGCCGTTACCGGCCGTTTCCGGCGCGGTCTCTGCGGTGGTGCTCGCATCTTCCATGGTCGTCACCCGAAGAACTTTCGCGCCTTTTCCAGCGCATCGGCCAAAGCGTCGACTTCGGCCCTGGTGTTATACATGCCGAACGATGCCCTGCATGTGGAGGTTACGCCGAAGCGTTTCAACAGCGGCTGGGCGCAATGCGTGCCGGCGCGGACCGCGACGCCTTGCCTGTCTATAAGCATCGACACGTCATGGGCGTGGATGCCCTGCAATTCGAACGAGATGATGGCGCCCTTGCCGGGCGCGTCGCCGAAGATGCGCAGCGAATTGATGGCGCGCAGCCGCTCGTGCGCGTAATTCTTGAGGTCCGCCTCATGCGCCGCGATGCGCTCGCGGCCGACCTTTTCCATATATTCGAGCGCGGCGCCCAGCCCGATCGCCTGCACGATCGGCGGCGTGCCGGCCTCGAAACGGTGCGGCGGCTCGTTGTAGGTGACGATGTCTTCCGTCACCTCCTCGATCATCTCGCCGCCACCCATGAAGGGCCGCATCGCTTCCAGCATGTGCTTCTTGCCGTAGAGCACGCCGATGCCGGACGGACCGTAAACCTTGTGGCCGGTGAAGACGAAGAAGTCGCAATCGAGGTCCTGCACGTCGATCGGCATATGCACAGCGCTCTGGCTGCCGTCGACGAGCACGGGAATTCCACGCGGATGCGCGATGCGCACGATCTCCTTGATCGGCGTCACCGTGCCCAGCGCGTTCGACATGTGGGTGATGGCGACGAGTTTTGTGCGGTTCGTCAGCCGCTTCTCGAATTCCTCGATATGGAAGGCGCCGAGATCGTCGACGGGCACCCAGACAAGCTTCGCGCCCTGCCGCTCGCGGATGAAATGCCAGGGCACGATGTTGGAGTGGTGCTCCATGATCGAGAGCACGATCTCGTCGCCCTCGCCGATCCTCGGCATGCCGTAGCCATAGGCGACCGTGTTGATCGCCGAGGTGGTGTTGGAGGTGAAGACGATGTTGTCGGTGCTCGGCGCATTGAGGAAGCGGCGTACCGTCTCGCGTGCTTTCTCATAAGCATCGGTCGCGGCGTTCGACAGGAAATGCAGGCCGCGATGGACATTGGCGTAGTCCTGGGAATAGGCGTGCTGGATCGTGTCGAGCACCACCTGCGGCTTCTGCGCCGAGGCGCCGTTGTCGAGATAGACCAGCGGCTTGCCATAGACCTGCCGCGACAGGATCGGGAAGTCGCGGCGGATCGCCTCGACGTCGTAGGGAGCGGTTTCGATCTTCTGGTCCATCACAAGGTCTTTCGAGGCTTCGCCTCACTCCGTCCAGCACCCCTCATCCGTCTTGGCGCTCCGCGCCAATTCACCTTCTCCCAAGTAGGAGAAGGGGAAAGCGCTATCCGTGCGTCGAAAACCAGGCGTCGAGCCGCGCTTCGAGCGCATCGACTAGCGCCTCGTCGTCCAGTTCCTCGATCACTTCGGCGACGAAAGCCTTCACCAGAAGGCCGCGAGCCGCTTTCTCGTCAATGCCGCGCGCCATCAGATAGAACAGATGGTTGTGGTCGATCTCGGTGACCGTCGCGCCGTGACCGCAGACGACGTCGTCGGCGAAGATTTCCAGTTCCGGCTTGGTCGAGAACTCACCCTCGTCCGACAGGAGCAGCGTGTTGCACGCCATCTTAGCGTTGGTCTTCTGCGCGTATTGGTGGACGTTGATGCGACCCTGGAAGACACCCCGCGCCTTGCCGGTCACAACGTTGCGGATCACTTCGGTTGAAGCGGTGTGCGGCACGGCATGGTCGAGCACCATGGTGGTGTCGGTATGCGTGTCGCCGGCCAGAAGGTTGATGCCGCGCAGCTTGAAATCGGCGCCCTCACCAGTCGTCCTGACCACGACTTCCTGGCGCACCAGCTTGCCGCCGGCGTTCATCACGAACAGCGTCAGCTTCGCGTCCTTCCCGATATGCGCCTTGAACTGAGCAAGGTGCGTCGCCGTGTCCGGCTGCTCCTGCACGATCAGCCAGGTCACCTCGGCACCGTCGCCGACCACGAGCTGGCTGACCGAACTGACGAGCGCGGCTTCGCCGCCCTCGCCCGTCTGGCGCTCGACGATGATTGCCTTGGCGCCGGCACCGACACGTGCCAGGAGCCGCACATGCGTCTGGCCGCCGCCCTGCAGGTTCTGCAGCTCGATCGGCTTTTCCAGCTCGGTGCCGTCGGCGATATCGACGAAATAGCCGTCGGCGACGAAGGCCGTGTTCAGCGCGCCGATTGCGTCATCGGCGCCATAGCGATCGAGCCCCGGCGCGACACTGCCGTCGGTGAGCTTCTCCGACAGGCGCTGCACCGTGACGCCTTCGATCGCAGGCGCCTTGGCGCTCGAAACACCGTTCAGCACCGGCAGAACGGCCGAACCGTCGAGGACCGGATCGAGCGCCTTTGCGATGTCCCCGGCCTCGAAGACCGGCACCGAGGTCAGCAGCCGGCGCAGGTCCGTATAGTGCCAGGATTCGACGCGGCGCGTCGGCAGGCCGTGCTTGATCGCCTCGATCGCGTCGTCGCGCTTGACCATCACTGCGCCGTCGCCGGGCAGCAGCGATAGCCGCTCGCCGAAGGCGTCGATCAGCGCCGTTTCGGCCAATGTCCGCTGGGGCTGTGCGTGCATGTTCATTGCTCTTGCCTCACTTGGCCCCATCTCACGCGGCTTGCCCGATCACGCCGGCATAGCCGTTGGTTTCAAGATCGAGCGCAAGCGACTTGTCGCCAGACTTGATGACCTGGCCCTTGTAGAGCACGTGCACGCTGTCCGGCACGATGTGCTCGAGCAGGCGCTGGTAGTGGGTGATGACGACGATCGCGCGTTCGGGCGAGCGCAGCGCGTTGACGCCATCGGCGACGATCTTGAGGGCGTCGATGTCGAGGCCTGAATCGGTCTCGTCGAGCACGCAGAGCTTCGGCTCGAGCAGCTTCATCTGCAGGATCTCGGCGCGCTTCTTTTCGCCGCCGGAGAAGCCGACATTGAGCGGCCGCTTCAGCATGTTCATGTCCATGTTGAGCGAAGCGGCGGCGTCCTTCACGCGCTTCAGGAATTCCGGAACCTTCAGGGGCTCCTCGCCGCGCGCCTTGCGCTGCTCGTTCATGGCCACTTTCAGGAATTCCATGGTCGCGACGCCCGGTATCTCCATCGGATACTGGAAGGCAAGGAAGATGCCGGCGGTAGCACGTTCGGCCGGATCCATTTCGAGGATCGACTGGCCGTTATAGAGGATGTCGCCTTCGGTGACCTCGTAGTCCTCGCGGCCGGCGAGGATGTAGGACAGCGTCGACTTGCCCGAACCGTTCGGGCCCATGATGGCGGCGACCTCGCCGGCTTTGACCGTCAGGTTCAGGCCACGGATGATCTCCGTGCCGTCCTCGACGATGCGGGCATGCAAATTCTTGATCTCAAGCATATTTTTTTCCTGAATATCTTCTGCGGTCAGCCGACCGAACCCTCGAGGCTGATGCCGATCAGCTTCTGCGCCTCTACGGCGAACTCCATCGGCAGCTGTTGGATGACGTCCTTGACAAAGCCGTTGACGATCAGCGCGATCGCCTCTTCCTCGGGGATGCCGCGCTGCATCACGTAGAACTTCTGGTCCTCGGATATCTTCGACGTCGTCGCCTCGTGCTCGAACTTCGCCGTCGCGTTCTTGGCTTCCATGTAGGGCACGGTGTGCGCGCCGCACTGGTCGCCGATCAGCAGCGAATCGCAGTTGGTGAAGTTGCGGGCGTTGGTCGCCTTGCGGTGCGCCGAGACTTGGCCGCGATAGGTGTTCTGCGAGAAGCCGGCGGCAATACCCTTGGAGATGATGCGGCTCGACGTGTTCTTGCCGAGATGGATCATCTTGGTGCCGCTGTCGACCTGCTGATAGCCGTTCGAAACCGCGATCGAATAGAACTCGCCGCTGGAATCGTCGCCGCGAAGGATGCAGCTCGGATATTTCCAGGTGATCGCCGAGCCGGTCTCGACCTGCGTCCACGAGATCTTCGAACGGTGGCCGCGGCAGTCGCCGCGCTTGGTGACGAAATTATAGATGCCGCCCTTGCCCTCGGCGTCGCCCGGATACCAGTTCTGCACCGTCGAATATTTGATCTCGGCATCGTCGAGCGCAATCAGCTCGACCACCGCGGCATGCAGCTGGTTCTCGTCGCGCTGCGGCGCCGTGCAGCCTTCGAGATAGGACACATAGGCCCCCTCCTCGGCGATGATCAGCGTGCGCTCGAACTGGCCGGTATTCTTCTCGTTGATGCGGAAATAGGTCGACAGCTCCATCGGGCAGCGCACGCCCTTCGGCACGAAGACGAAGGAGCCGTCGGTGAACACGGCCGAGTTCAGCGTGGCGTAGAAATTGTCGGAAGTGGGCACGACCGAGCCCAGATATTTCTGCACCAGTTCAGGGTGCTCGCGGATCGCTTCCGAAATCGAGCAGAAGATGACGCCGGCCTGAGCCAGCTCCTTCTTGAAGGTGGTGACGACCGAGACGGAATCGAACACGGCGTCGACCGCGACGCGGCCGGACTTGTAGACGTTGTCGTTGGCCTCCTCCAGCTCCGAAGCGTCGGTCTTCTGCACGCCGGCGAGGATCTCCTGCTCCTTCAAAGGAATGCCAAGCTTCTCGTAGACCTTGAGCAATTCGGGATCGACCTCGTCCAGCGACTTCGGTCCCGGCGTGCTCTTCGGCGCCGCGTAATAGTGGATGTCCTGGAAGTCGATCTTCGGATAGTGGACGCGCGCCCAGGTCGGCTCTTCCAGCGTCAGCCAGCGCCTATAGGCGCCCAGACGCCATTCCAGCATCCAGTCCGGCTCGCCCTTCTTCTCAGAGATCAAGCGAATGATGTCTTCGCTCAGGCCCTTGGGGGCCTTGTCCATCTCGATCTCTGTCTGGAATCCATATTTATACTGGTCGACGTCGATCTTTCGGACTCGATCGATCGTCTCCTGCACAGCAGGCATAAGCGTTCTCCATCCACGCCGGGGTCAAGGCCCGGCAGTTTTCAAACTATGGCACCGCAGAAACGCGCCCCGGGAAGGACTCGGCTGCGGAGTAAGCTCCATATAGTGCGTTCCGGCCGGAAATTCACCCGTCCAAACGAAACGCACGGCTTTACCAGGCCGGATGGCCTGAATTCGTCTTTCGAACACCGGATTTCAAGAGCCGCCCGGGATCTCTTGTCCGATGCCCTGCCGCCGTCAGGCAGCCTTTTCTTTTCCAGCCCGACGCGCGGCTATGCCCGCCAGAGCCGCCCGGAACGCCTCGATCTCCTCGGCGCCGGTGGCGCGGCCAATCGAGACGCGCAAGGCGCCAAGGCTCTCGCCGTGGCCCATCGCCTTCAGCACATGGCTTGGCCCGACTTTCCCCGACGAGCAGGCGGAACCGGCCGACAGCGCAACACCGGCGAGATCGAAGGCGATCTGCGCCGTCTCGGCCTTGACGCCGGGAATAGCGAAGAATGTCGTATTGGCAAGCCTTGGCGCTGCCGCTCCAAAGATTTCCGTATCAGGGACGAGCTCCCGGACGATGGCTTCGACCTTGTCGCGACGGCGCGCGACCGCTTCCATGTCTTCCAGGCCGGCGAGTGCTGCCCGCGCCGCGGCACCAAAACCGGCAATGCCGGGAAGATTCTCCGTGCCGGCGCGATGGCCCTTTTCCTGGCCGCCGCCTTTGATCAGCGGCTTCGGCATCATCAGATCGGCCCGGGCGACGATGGCGCCGACGCCCTTCGGGCCGCCGATCTTGTGCGAGGAAAGGATCAGATGATCGGCATAACCGGCTGACATGTCGATCGGAATCCGTCCTGCCGCCTGCACGGCATCGACGACCAGCACGCCGCCCGCTTCCTTGACGATCTCGGCGATGCGTCCGATCGGCTGGATCACCCCCGTCTCGTTGTTGGCGGCATGGATCGCCACCAGCGGCAGGCCGGCAGCCTTGTCATGCGCGGAGAGCGCCGTAGTCAGCGCCTCGAGATCGGCAATGCCGTCTCGATCGACGCCGATCCTCGTCACCTGCGGCGCCGAGAACCGCCCGCCATTCAGAATGCAGGGATGATCGGCGGCCGAGACATAGAGGTGGCTGATGCGGACAGAGCCGCGCCCCATCTGCCAGTCGGGAGCAAGCAGCGTCGATGCGGCCTCCGTCGCGCCGGAGGTGAACACGACGTGCTCGGGCCTGGCATTGACCAGCCCTGCCACGTCACGCCTGGCATCCTCGATCAGCCGCCGCGCCGCGCGGCCCTCGCTGTGAACCGACGACGGATTGGCGGCATCGAGCGCCGCGACCGCCGCCGACCGCGCCTCTGCCATGAGAGGTGCGCTGGCGTTGTAGTCGAGATAGGCGCGAGTTGCGGCCATTTTCCTTCAGTCGATCCTGTCAGCAGCCATTCCGCGAGGACAGCGCGTTATTTCCTTGAAATTGCAAGGCGAGCCGTCCTATTTACCCGGCTTGCGGCGCGGGCGGCCGAGAAAATGCGTTCTCGGCACCCAGTTTTGAACAATTCTAAACTAGCTTCTAGGAAGACGCTTGCCCGGCGTCAAGGCCACAGAATGGGCCAAAGGAAGAGTCCGGGCTCGCGCCTTCGTATGCCACGTGGAGTATTTTATGCCTGAGGTCATTTTCGCCGGTCCGGCTGGTCGCCTGGAGGGCCGTTACCAGCCTTCCAAGGAAAAGAGCGCGCCGATCGCCATTGTGCTGCATCCGCACCCGCAATTCGGCGGCACGATGAACAACAAGATCGTCTACGACCTCTTCTACATGTTCCAGAAGCGCGATTTCACCACGCTTCGCTTCAATTTCCGCGGCATCGGCCGCAGCCAGGGCGAGTTCGACCACGGTACCGGCGAATTGTCGGACGCGGCCGCTGCGCTCGACTGGGTGCAGTCGCTGCATCCGGATTCCAAGAGCTGCTGGGTCGCGGGCTATTCCTTCGGCTCATGGATCGGCATGCAGCTGCTCATGCGCCGGCCCGAGATCGAGGGCTTCATCTCGGTCGCCCCGCAGCCCAACACCTACGATTTTTCGTTCCTGGCACCCTGCCCGTCGTCCGGCCTCATCATCCATGGCGATGCCGATAAGGTGGCGCCGCCCAAGGACGTCCAGACGCTGGTCGACAAGCTGCACACGCAAAAGGGCATAACCATCACGCAGAAGACTATCTCCGGCGCCAACCATTTCTTCGCCAACCACGCCGAACTGCTGATCGACGAATGCGCCGACTACCTCGACCGGCGGCTGGCCGGCGAGCTCGCCGATCCACGGCCGAAGCGGCTGAGGTAGATTTCGGGCGATCCTTAGACCAAATAGCTCTACGGGCGGTCAGCCGACAATTGCTCGCGGCTCCGCCTCGCCAGCGATGTTTTGTCCTTGGATCCGCTGGAAGACAGCAGCCGGAACGTGCGCTTGGGCACGGGTCTGGTCGACGACGGCCGTCGGAAGATGAAACCGAGCCGCGCGAAGACCAGCCCTGCGGCGATCGCAAAGGCAAGGCCGAGCCCAAAGCCGGCCACTGTGTCGCTCGGATAATGCGCGCCGACGAAGACGCGCGTCGAAGCGATCAAGGCCGTGGCCGCAAGCGCGATGTGCCAGCGCCTTGGAAACAGCAGCAAGAGGACGCCGAACACCGCCCCCATCGTCGTGGCATGGCCGGACGGAAAGCCGGCGAAGCGCGCATCCATGGCGAAGGGATGCAGCGACAGCACCCCGTAATCGTTGAAATAGAGCGGCCGGGCCCGGCCGATGCCGTATTTCAGTAAGTTGACGGCCAGCCCGGAAAGACCAACCGCGCAAAGCACCAGGAAAGCGAAGCAGGTCCAATTGTAGACGAGCAGACGCGACGACCTGGAAAGCCGTCGCCAGTCCGTCAGGTTGGCGGCGACGAGGCAGAGAACCGCGGGGATGAGATACCAGCCGCCCAGGCCGAAATCCGTTAAGAAGTCGGTGAAACGGACGAAGCCTGGCGTCCACCCGCCGCGCATCCTGCCGGCGGCGCTGTCCAGGGTGAGGCCAATGGCTATGGCCAGCAGAAGCCATGCAGAGACCCAGACGAGCCAGGGAATCTCGGGATAGCGCGCGGGACGCACTGCAAAACGCCGCTGCACGATGCGCGTCGTGTCGAGGAAGTTGCCGAGCGAACGGCGGTAAAGAGAAACGGCGGACATGGCTCTATAGGGGTCTTCGAGCTCCGACATTATTCCTCACTGGGCCACTCGATAAAGGCCGAGCGCCAGCTTGTCTCCTGACGAATAGTTGAGCCCGTCGATCTCGGTCAGTCGCTTCGCCGACTTGCCCTGCCCGGCAAGCAGCTCGTTGAGCTTTTGCTCCTCCTTGACCGGCGCCAGTCCCAGCGCACAGGTCGGATCGGCCAGCAGGTGCCTTGCCACGCCATCGACGTCGGTCAGCACGGTCTTGGTCCCGACCAGGAACACCAGGCTCGGCTCGTGATAGGGGGACGAGGCGAGCACCGTGGTGTCGCAAGGACGGTTGGCATCGACGGCTGCCCTGATGGCCGGGCTCAGCCAGATCGGCCTCAGCGACGGCGCAATCACGCCGAACAGCAGGCTGAACGTTACGCCCGCGCCGATCGCGATCGCCGCGATGCGTTCGAGCGGCACCTGCAATTGGCGCGGGAAAGCCAGATAGCCGGTCACGAGCGCGGCGATCGCCGCCGGAATGCTCCACCAGGAAAAGGCTTTTGCGAGATAGAGCGGCGCGCCTATGCATACTGCGGCTAGCCCGATCGACACGACGACGACGCCGAAGGCGGTCGACCACCACAGCCAGTTCTGCCAGCGCTTGAGCGGCGCATTGGCCTTGTCCTCCGGCAAGGTGAGCAGCCAGCCGATCAGCAGCGCCATGCCGGGATAGGCCGGCAGCACATAATGCGGCAGCTTGGTCGGGATCGCCTCGAACACCAGCCAGAAGGGGATATACCAGGCGAGACAGAAGCGCAGGCGCGGGTCGTCCCAGAAGCGGTTGATGGCCTGCAGCCCGGCACCGACCGCGATCAGGCCGAAAGGCCACATGAACAGCGAATAGGTGAGCATATAGAAGCCCGGCGGCAGGCCATGCGATTCCTCGCCTTGCGCCACCTTGTTCAGCATGTCCTTGCCGACCGCCTCCTGGAAGAAGGCGCCGCCGCTCTTCCAGCTGATGAGGATGATCCAGGGCAGCACGATGACGAGCACGATTGCGACGCCGCGCACCAGCTTCAGCTTCAAAAGCCAGCGCCAGTCGCGTTCGAAGGCGAACAGCGCGCCGGCCGTCAGCAGCGACAACAGCGGAGCGACCGGACCCTTGATCAGAATACCCAGACCCTGCGCGATCCAGAAGATCCATGGCAGGTGGCCGGCAACCGGCTCCTTGCGGCGCGCGGCCAGATAGACCTGCGCCAGCGCGCCTTGCGCGGCCACGCAGCAGGCGAGCAACATGGCGTCGGTCTTGGCGTCGCGGCCTTCGAAGGCGGTGGCGAAGATGGCGGCCATCATCAGGCCGGCGGCAAGGCCGGCATTGGCGCCGAAGAGTTTTGTACCGGTCCAGCCGATGCCCACGACGGCGAGCGCGATGCCGAGCATCGAAACCAGTCGATAAACCCAGATCGGCGCTTCGGCCCCCTCACCGCTCAATGCGACAGCCGCCGATTGCAGCCAATAGATGCCGATCGGTTTCTTGTAGCGCGTCACATCCTGCAGGCGGATGTCGATGTAGTCGCCGGTCTCGACCATCTGCTTGGTCGACTGGACGAAGCGGGATTCGTCGCGGTCGATCGGCGGCAGGCTTGCCAGCCCGCTGACGGTCATCAGGATGCTGAACAGAAAGAGGAGGAGATAGTTCCTGTTCATCGCGGGAGCTTGTCCGATCTGATCTGCGGGATAGCCCCGTCGCGGCGTGTCGGGGCGTGCTGCCCTTGCGCGGGCGCCTCATTACGCCAGCAAAAGAGGCGAAGCAAGGATGCGGCGATAGCAGGCAAAGCCCCAAGCCACTTTCGCTGATCGCCCATTTGCCCGTTGAAGCGCGATCCCACGCAAACCGGAAACCACTTTTGCTGATCACCTGTTTGCCTCTTGAAGCGCGATCCTACGCAAAACCGGAAACCACTTTTGCTGATCGCGCTTGGATGCTAAACGCGCCCCTTCACGTCAAGCTCGGCCAAATGCCGTGCGATCTCCGGGAAGAAAAGATGTCCGCCTTCAAGTCCGATTTCCTGCGCATCATGAGCGAGCGCGGCTTCATCCACCAGATTTCGGATGAAACCGGCCTCGACCAGCTTTTCGCCAAGGAAACGGTGAGCGCTTATATCGGCTTCGATGCGACGGCGAAGAGCCTGCATGCCGGATCGCTGATCCAGATCATGATGCTTCACTGGCTGCAGCAGGCCGGCCACCGGCCGATCGCGCTGATGGGCGGCGGCACCTCGATGATCGGCGATCCTTCTTTCAAGGACGAGGCGCGCAAGCTGCTGACGCCTGGGGACATTGAGAGCAATCTCGTCGGCATCCGCCGCAATTTCGCGCCTTATCTCAAATTCGGCAGCGGCGCGGGCGACGCGGTGATGGTTAACAATGCCGATTGGCTGATGGAGATCAACTACGTCAGTTTCCTGCGCGATGTCGGCCGGCATTTCTCCGTAAACCGCATGCTGGCCTTCGATTCCGTGAAGCTCAGGCTCGACCGCGAGCAGTCGCTGTCGTTCCTCGAGTTCAACTACATGATCCTGCAGGCTTACGACTTCGTCGAGCTCTACAAGCGCGTCGGCTGCCGGCTGCAGATGGGCGGCTCCGACCAGTGGGGCAACATCGTCAACGGCATCGATCTCGGTCATCGCATGGAAGGCGTGCAGCTGTTTGCGATGACGACGCCGCTGCTCACCACCTCGTCGGGCGCCAAGATGGGCAAGTCGGCCTCCGGCGCTGTCTGGCTCGACGGCGATATGCTGTCGCCTTACGAGTTCTGGCAGTACTGGCGCAACACCGAGGATGCCGATGTCGGGCGCTTCCTGAAGCTCTACACGACACTGCCGCTCGCCGAGGTCGCGCGGCTCGAAAAGCTCGGCGGCTCGGAGATCAACGAGGCGAAGAAGATTCTCGCCACCGAGATCACCGCCATGCTGCATGGCCGCGAGGCGGCCGAAACGGCTGCAGAGACCGCGCGCAAGACTTTCGAGGAAGGCGCGCTCGCCGACACGCTGCCCAGCATCGACGTCGCCAAGGCTGATCTCGAGGCCGGCATCGGCATCCTGTCGCTGTTCGTCACCGCCGGGCTCGCCGGCTCCAATGGCGAAGCGCGCCGGCATGTCCAGGGCGGTGCCGTGCGCCTCAACGACCAGGTGGTGACCGACGACCGGCGCGTGGTGACGCTTGAGGACCTGGGCGCGGAAGGTGTGGTGAAGCTCTCGTTCGGCAGGAAGAAGCACGTTCTGGTGCGGCCGATTTAGTCGGGCTGATCACCGATATTCGAAGATTGAGCGAAAAATTCCCGGCGCCACCACCGACAGCGGATTGATGTTGAGCGTCGGCTTGTTGGCGTTGCCGCGCAGCCGGTAGGTGACGCCGATCAGGCCGCGGTCGCGGCCGTTGCCGAGCAGCGGGCCGAACAGCGGCAGTTCGCCGAAGATGCGATTCAGCCCATAGACCGGCATGAAGGTGCCGGTCATGTCCATATTGTTGTCCTGGTCGTAGAGCGTGCCCTGGAAGGTGGTGCCGATGCGCGGACCGCGCAACAGACCGTTTGCCAGTCTGAGATAGCCGGAGCCTTTGTCGATCTCGGCATAGCCGCGCTCGAACTGCACCCTTGAGGTGTCGATGTTGGCCTTGACCGCCTGGTTGAGGCTGCGCGTATCGCCGGCCGGCCTGGTCGACACGATCGACGCAAGCTTCGGCTCGTTGACGACATAGAAATTGCTGGCGTCGACCTGGCCCTTCATTGGCCCGTCGGCGTCGCCCGCCAGCGACAGCGTGATGGCTCCGCCCTCCATATGCTCGTAAATGTTGAGGAAGCGCAGGATAGCGCCGGCATCGGCCGATTTCATCCTGAGGGACCGGCCGCCGTCGCCGGTGGTGTTTCGGACGGCAATGGCGGCACCCGAACTCGCCGTCGCACTGACATCGAGACCATTCACCCGGGAGCCGGCAGCGCTGTAATTCAGCTTGAGGTTCGACAGCACCTCGTCGTGAAAGCCGGTCAGCGACTTCACGTCGGCGCTGACCGAGATCGCGTCGGCGCCGGCGCCTTTTGTGGCTGTATCAACGTCTGAGGTGAACTGTTTGATCAGCGAGCGGGCGTCGAGAGAGTCGCCGCTGACATTGACCGCATAGCTTTTGCCCGACCGTTTGACCGAGACCGCGACGTCGTCTCCCCTGTTGAGCGCGACCTTGCTGAAGCGGGCCGAGGACAGCGCCCCGTTGACCAGTATCACGTCGCCGTCGATCGAAAAGCTCTTCCCATCGAGATCGAAGTCGGACAGCGTGGTCGTGCTGCCGGACTTTGCCATCGTGAAGGTGACCTTGGCCGGAATGCCGGCACCCTTGCTCCATCCTGCCCAGGGGATGTCGAGCCTTGCGTTGGTCAGGTCGGCCGACACGTTCTGGACACCCTCGCCGCTCTTGTCGATCGCCACCTTGATGGTTCCGGAAAGCAGCGGCGACAGGCCGGGCATTGCTGCAGCGCGCGTCTTGTCGTCGATCACCAGCGCGACCTTACGGCTGCGCGGCGGGCCACTGTCCTCGAGCGGCTCGACCAGGTCGAGCTCGGCCGGAATGCCGTTCAGCTTCGCCTTGGCCGATATCACCGCACGGTCGGGGCTCACGGTGATCGACCCGTCGGCCTCGGTCACCATCTGGTCCTCGAACGGCTTGGCTAAGGAAAGATCCTGGTAGTCCAGCGCCACCAGCCAGTCGAGCCTCGAGGTATCGACGCCGGAAGTCAGCGGAATGTCGGCCCGCACATGCCCGGTGACGGTGCCGCTCAAATCCTCAGGCGCAAGCCCGACATGGCGCATGGCGTTGATCGGCTCAAAGGAGGCGAGTTCGGCGATCGCCGGGGCTTCGCCGGCGACATCGATGTCGAGAGAGCCGATCACGGGCGAAACATTCGCCTGCTTGATCGTCAGTGTGCCCCCGCTTGCCGCCACGGTGCGGCCGCTCGGCATAAAAACGCTGCCCGAGGACAGCGTGATATCGACATCGTTGCCGTGGAAGGCAACGACACCGACCGCATCGCGGATCGGCGGAATGCGCCCCGCAGTATCGAAGCGCGAGCCCTCGACTTGGAAGCGGCCGAACACCTCGTCGCCGGAAAGCGGAACGCCGTTGCCGAGCCGCCCAGGAACGACCTGGAACTGCAGGTTGGCGTCGACCACACGGCCGCCGAACAGGTTGTCCAGCACCCAAAGCCGCGCGTTGCGGGCAGAGAACCAGGGCCACAACTGCTTCACATGCGAAACCGGCATGTCGTGTACATTGAGCGACAGCGACACACCCGGCGGGCCATTGTCGATGAAGGCGAGCGACGCCGTGCCCAGCACGTCGCTCGAACCCCCGGAGCGGACGCCGATCTGCTCGGCGACGAGCTTGCGGCTCTTGGTCTGGTAGACGCCGGCGACCCGGGCAAGAAACTGAAGCGCCGGCTCCGGCGATTCCGAAGGCGCGAGCGTCGAGCCGTCGCTGACAAGGTCATAGCGGTAGGACGGCTCCTCGCCCGCGGCTGCCGGTTTCGGCCCGATCGAGCCTGAGAAATCGAATGTCGAGCGGCCGGTCCTGATCAGCAATTTGTCGACCGAGACCTTGTTTGATCCCGCGACCAATGTGGCCCTGGCATCGACGTCGGCCGGCAGCAGCCCGCGCGAGCCGAGATCGAGCACCGAGCCGCCGAGCGACAGCGACGCCGTCAGCCGCGACGGCGTGTCGCCGGACGCCTCGGCGCCCGAAAGCTTCAGCGCAACAGAACCAAGCTTGCCGCCCTGGGCGGCGAAGTTCCCGCCGCTGGAGCTTCCCTGAGCGGGCGCTACGCCGACGTCGGCTATCGCGACGGCGGCGTCCAGCGATGCTATCCGCCTGGCGCTCGGATCGCGCGCCGCGGAGGCGCTCAGGCTGACATGCCGGCCGTCGACATCGGCATTTGAAGACAGTTCCATGCTGCCTGTGCCCGTCTGCCCAACAGTGGCCTCGGCGACGGTCACACGCCTGACCGATCCGCCCGGCGGCAATTCGAACTCGACGTTGCGGAGGTCGATCTGGCGCATCGATTCCGCGCGCACCGTATCCAGCGCCGCGTTGACGCCGCCAAACACCGCCGCCGATACTTTCTCCGGATCGACCAGGCCATCCTCGTTGCGCAAAGCCGCAGTCCAATCACCGCTCCCGGACGGCATGGCGGCGACCATGATGCGAGCATCGGAGAACCGGGCGCTGGTGAGCTTGACCTCGCCGGATAGCAGCGGCAGCAGGCGCATGCCGAAGCGGACGCGCCCGACATCGGCCATCGGCTTGCCGTCGGCCGTCTTCAAGCTGACGTCGCTGACCTGCAGAGCGACGAAGCTCGACCCATCGAGCGTCAACCGCGCCGGCCCAACGGTGACGTTGAGATCGACGCCAGCGAGCTTCTCGATGGCCGTCTCGGCTTCGGCGCGAAGTCGCTCGGTGCCGATGCCTGACGTGCCAAGCACATAGACGCCAATTGCCGCCAGAAGCACCAGCGCGCAGAGCCCGGCGAACACCCGACCGAGGATGCGGAAGCGCCGGCGCACCGAAGCACGGCCGAGCGGCGGCACGCTGCACGCGGACGGAAAGGCCGCCAGGTCGGTGATCTCGTCACGCCTGAACCTGATCTTCTCGTGCTGCGGTTGCTCCTGATCCAAGCAATATTCCGTTGTAAACGTACTCGTCGTGGACGAATCCCCGCCTCACGTTATATCGATGCTCGATCCGCGCGTAACCGCAAACAAGGGCATCGACATGGCTGAACTCGACGTGGGCGACGTTGCGCCGCAATTCGATCTTCCGCGCGACGGCGGCGGCTCCCTCAGCCTCGCCGCGATCCGGGGAAAACCTGTCGTACTCTACTTTTATCCGCAGGACGACACCACAAGCTGCACCAACGAGGCGATCGGCTTCTCGCAGCTGAAGCCGGAATTCGAGAAGGCCGGCGCCGTGGTCATCGGGCTGTCCCCCGATAGCGTCAAGAAACACGACAAATTCAAGGCGAAATACGATCTCACCCTCGATCTCGTCGCCGACGAGCAGCGCAAGGCGATCGAGGCCTATCATCTGTGGGTCGAGAAGACGATGTACGGCCGCAAGTACATGGGTGTCGAGCGCGCCACCTTCCTGATCGGCCAGGACGGACGCATCGCCCGCATCTGGCGCAAGGTGCGCGTCAAGGGCCATGCCGAAGAGGTGCTGGAGGCGGTGCGCGCGCTCTGAAGCGGGGCAGACCAAAAGCTTCCGCGATTTTGCTGGCCTCCTTCCCTGCAACCTGCCACCCGCGTTGCGGGATTTGGTTATGCCGACATCGGGGCCAGCAAAGCTTTGTTAACCCTAATAATGTGTAATCGAGCTGTCGTTGGAGTCGTAACGAAAGCTTGGTCCCGTGAATTCAAACGGTCAGTCAGCGGTCTTCGGCAGGCGCAAGGAGCCCCATACGGTCATTATCGCCCGGGGCAACGAGATCCGGCATTTCACCATCCGCCCGTGGCTCGCCGCCTTCATCGGGTCGGCGCTTGCGGCGATCGCCATCGGCTATCTGCTCGCCACCTCCTACCTGGTGCTGCGCGATGACCTGATCGGCGCCACCACGGCCAGGCAGGCGCGCATGCAGCAGGCCTATGAGGATCGCATCTCCGCGCTTCGCGCCCAGGTCGATCGCATCACCAGCCGCCAGCTTCTCGACCAGCAGCTCATGGAGACCAAGGTCGGCGAGTTGCTGGCCAGGCAGACCCAGCTCAGCCAGCGCCACGGCCGGCTCGGGCCGATCCTCGAACGCGCCGAGAGCGAGGTCGGCGATGTGCCCGCCGCAGCCAATGCCGCAGCGACGAAACCCGACGAGCACGCCGAGATCACCGGCGGCCTTTCGCAGGTCCCGACCTACTCCGTCGCGTCGTTGGGCGCCGGCGACACGAGGCCATTCTCCCTGTGGTCGACACGCTCGGACCCGCTCGACAACGAAACGTCAGCGGATCGCGCCGACAAGCTCTTCGTGTCGATCAACGCTTCGCTCAAGGCCATCGAGAACCAGCAGCTCACCCGCATCACCACGCTTGCGGACAACGCTTATCGCAACGCGGACGCGATCTCGCAGGCACTGCAAGCCGCCGGGCTGCCGGTCGACACGGAGCTCGACAAGAACGATGTCGGCGGGCCGCTGGTGCCGCTCGATTCCTCAATGATCTTCGACAGCAAAGTCAAAGAGCTGGATGAAGCGCTTGATGCGCTGGATCAAGTCAAGAAAGAGGCGCGCAAGCTGCCGCTCAGCAATCCCGCGCCGGGTCATACTGTGACCAGCCCGTTCGGAGTGCGCACCGACCCGATCCTCGGCACGGCCGCCCTGCATACGGGAATGGATTTCAGGGCGCCGATCGGCATGCCGGCGAAGGTCACCGCTGCCGGCGTCGTCACCAAGGCCGGCTGGAACGGCGGCTACGGCCGCATGGTCGAGGTCGACCACGGCAACGGCTTTGCGACGCGCTATGGCCACCTCAGCGAGATCGACGTGACTGTCGGCCAGAAGCTCGCCGCCGGCGACGTGATCGGCAAGACCGGCAGCAGCGGCCGCTCGACCGGTCCGCATCTCCACTACGAGGTGCGCCACAACGGCGAGGCGGTCGACCCGCTGCGCTTCCTCGCCGTCGGCAAGAAGGTCGCGCAGTACATTTAGCGCACGCCTCGCGGCCGACCCGAGGTCCCTCCAGATTTATCCACCGTTTTGCCTGGGCAGCGCCTCGCTTCGGATTGACTCAATCCAAGTTGTAGGATGATATACATCACCCTATCGCCTCACCGATTGCGCCGCTGATGACCGTTCGCAGCCTCTCACCGGATATCCTCAGCGTCCTCGAAGACGCAGTGGGGCCGAGCGGTCTCACTGCCGACACTGCTGGAATGGCGAAGTATCTCGGCGATTGGGCCGGCGACTATCGAGGCAGCGCGCTGGCCGTACTGCGCCCCGCGTCGGTTGCGGAGGTGCAGGTGCTGATGCGTCTGTGCAGCGAGTTGGGACTCGGCGTCATTCCACAGGGCGGCAACACCGGCTTGGTTTCGGGCGCCATCGATGGCACCACCACCGGCGGTGTAGTCGTCAGCCTGGAGCGGCTGAACGCCATCCGCCGGATCGATCGCGCGAACTTCACACTTCAGGCGGACGCAGGCTGCGTGCTGCAGACGATCAAAGAGGCAAGCGAGGCCGAAGATTGCCTGTTCCCACTGGCGCTCGGCGCACAAGGCAGTTGCCAGATCGGCGGCAATGCCGCGACCAATGCCGGCGGCGTCAACGTGCTGCGCTACGGCATGGCGCGCGACCTGATCCTGGGGCTGGAGGTTGTTCTGGCCGATGGCGAGCTGTGGAACGGCTTTTCCGGGCTGCGCAAGAACAACAGCGGTTATGACCTGAAGCAGCTGTTCATCGGCTCCGAGGGCACGCTCGGCATCATTACCGGTGTGGAGGTCAAGCTGTTCCCGAAGCCTGCCCGTGTCGAGACCGCCTATCTCGGCCTCATCTCGTTCGAAGCGGCCATCGGCCTCTTCAACCGAGCGCGACGCGCCTGCTCCGATCTGATTTCCGCCTTCGAGATCATCGGCTCGGAATGCATCGATTTGGCCCGGCTGGTCGATCCTGGAATGACGGCGCCTGTCGCAGCACCCGTCCATGCGCTGATCGAATTGTCCTCCGGACCGACCATCGACCTCAACGGCGTGCTCGCCAGTTTTCTAACCGATGCACTCGAAGGCGGCCTGGTAGCCGACGCAGTCCTCGCGACCAGCAACGCGCAGGCTAAGGCCTTCTGGGCGATCCGCGAGGGACTGGTCGAGGGCCAGGCGAAGCGCGGCTACCACGTGCGCACCGATCTCTCGGTGCGCATTTCCGATATCCCTGCCCTTGTCGAGCGCGCCCGCCGCTTCGTCGCCACCGAACATCCGGGCTGGATTGCACTGGCCTATGGCCATGCCGGCGACGGCAACATCCATTTCAATGTGCTGCCGCCGCTCGATCTCGCTGATGGCGAAGCCCGGGCGCGCGGCGAGGAAATCACGGCGGGACTCTACGACATCGCCGTCAGGCTCGGCGGCTCGATCAGCGCCGAGCACGGCATCGGCCGCAGCCGTGCCCGAGAATTCTGGGCCGGGCTTTCGCCGGCGCATCGCCGCATGGCTGCCGCGCTGAAGACTGCGCTCGACCCTAAAGGGGTGATGAACCCCGGCTGCCTGCTGCCCTCGACGGAGCGTTTTTTATGAAGCAGAGACTGGCCGCCATCGGCACCGTCGAGACCCTGCCGCACCGGGTCGCGGCCTTCCTCAGCCGCGAGATCGAATCCGGCGAGTTGAATCCCGGCGCGCGGCTGCCGACCGAGCAGGAGCTTTCCGAGAAGTTCGGCGTCAGCCGCAATGTGGTGCGCGAGGCGATTGCCCAGTTGAGGGCGGACGGCATGATCGAGGCGCGGCAAGGCATCGGCGCCTTCGTGCTGGCGCCCCAGCAAAGGGCGGCGATCCGCATCGACCGCGAGGCGCTCAAGGACACCCACAATATGGAGCGGCTGTTCGAGCTGCGTTGCATCCTCGAGGCCGAGTCGGCGGCGCTCGCCGCGGCGCGGCGCGGGCAGGAGCATCTCGATTCGATCAAGGCGGCGCTCGACCGCATGGGCGGCGAGGAGCGCTGGGAAGAAGGCAGCATCGACGCCGACCTGCTATTCCACCGCGAGATCGCGCGGGCGACCGGCAACAGCTACATCCACACCTTCATCTCTTTTGTCTGCGAGCAGATCCGCCAGTCGATCCACTATGCCCGCTTAACCAACCCGCTGCACGATCTCGTCGAGATCAATGTCGGCGAACATGTGCGCATCTATGAGGCGCTAGTGGCGGGCGATCCGGCGGCGGCAGAAGCAGCAATGCGTACGCACATCATCGGCGCTGCGAACCGCGTCGGCGTGAAGCTGCCACTCTCCAAGACCGGCGGGACGAAATAATCATGCCGGCCAACCTCACCCGCATCTCCGACGTCTGCCTGCTGGTGGAAAATATCGAGCGTACGGTCGACTTCTATGTCGGGAAACTCGGCTTCCGGCTGCGTCGGCGTGCCGAAGGGTTTGCCGATTTCCATGGCGAGGGCGTGACGCTCGCCGCCTGGGAGCTCGACCACATCAACCGACACACCGGCGTCTCGAACCAGAGATCGCCGCGCCAAGCGCACAAGGTTTGCGTCGCCGTCCAGCTCGGATCGCCGGCCGAGATCGACCGGCTGCACGGCGAATTGAGCGCCAAGGGCGTGCCCTTCTATGGACCGCCCGAAAACTACGTCTGGAATGCGCGCTGCGCCTATTTCACCGATCCGGACGACACGCTTTGGGAGCTTTACGCCTGGCTCGACGGCGGCCCTGGCGACTACCACGACCAACAGCCGTAGCGACGCCGCGCCGAGGGAGCGGCGCTTGGAAAGAAGAGACAAGAAGTCTGCAACAGGAGCGAAAAATGAGTGGGAACCAAGACTACGAATTGAACCGCCGCGCTTTCGTGAAGGGCGGCCTCGCAGCGGTCGCAGCCGCGTCAGCCGGTATGCAATTGGTGTTGACGCCGGGCGCCAGGGCCGCCGGCAAGGTCGTCATCCAGTATGACTGGCTGATGTCCAATGGCCAGATCGGTGACATCGCGGCCGTCGCCAACGGCTATTTCAAGGATGCCGGGCTCGAGGTGGAGTTCAGCCCTGGCGGCCCCAATGCCTCGACCGTGCCGCCGGTGATCTCCGGCGCCGCGCAGCTCGGCCAGTTCTCGGAAACGCCGCAGCTTTATGCGGCGCGCGCCAGCGGCGTGCCGATCAGAATCATCGCCTGCGGCTTCCGCACCGGCCCCTATGCGCTGACCTCGAAACCGGGAAAGCCAATCCGCAATGTTGCCGACCTCAAGGGCAAGAAGATCGGCATCCAGCCGACCGCGCGCTTCGTCATCGATGAGATCCTGGCCAAGAACGGTATCGACCCCTCGGAAGTCACCATCGTCAATGTCGGCTTCGACAAGGCGCCTCTGGTGCGCGGCGACGTCGACGCCATCGGCGGCTGGATCACCAACACCCAGGCGCTGAGCGCGGTCGGCGAGGACCGCATCGATCTCCTGGTGCGCGACCTCGGCCTCGCTTCCTACGCCGACGTCTATTTCGCGACCGACGCGGCGATCGAGAAGGACCCCGACACACTGGCGAAGTTCGTCGGCGCGGTCGGCAAGGGCTGGGGCTGGGTTCACGCCAACCCCCAGGAAGCGGTGAAGAAGATGGTCGCCGCGTATCCGGAGATGGATCTCGGCTGGGAAGAGAAGACCGTCAACCTGGTGCTGAAACTCTCCTTCGACGGCGCGACCGCCAAAGATGGCTGGGGCACGTTCGACCCTGCCTCCATCGAGGAGCAATTGACGCTGCTCGACAAGGTCGGCCAGTACCCGAACGGACGCCCGGCCGCCAAAGATGTCTACACCACGAAGATCCTGGAGCTTTCGGCCGCGGACCGGCCCAAGCTCGACGCGCCCGCGGCCTGATGCCGAACGCCATCGAAGCGCAGAAGCTCGATGTCGGCTATGGCGGCCGGCAGAAGGTCGTCAAGGTGCTGTCCGGCCTCGACCTCACGGTCGCGGCCGGCTCCTTCCTGTCGATCCTCGGCCCGTCGGGCTGCGGCAAGTCGACCTTACTTCGCGTGGTGGCGGACCTGCTCGACCCGCTGGACGGCACGATCAGCGTGCTTGGGGCCACACCGCACGCGGTGCGCTCGCGCCGCGACGTCGGCTTCGTCTTCCAGGATTCCACCCTGCTGCCCTGGCGCACGGTGCGCGACAATGTGCGCCTGCCGCTCGGCGTCGGCCAGCGCAGCCTCACACGCAAGATCGATGACCGCAGCAGCGAACTGCTGGAGCTGATGGGGCTTGGCGGACTCGGTGAACGCCTGCCGCATCAGCTTTCGGGGGGCCAGCGCCAGCGCGTCGCCATCGCGCGCGCCCTGCTTGGCGAGCCCAGGCTGCTTCTGATGGACGAGCCGTTCGGCGCGCTGGACGAGATCACGCGCGATCGCCTCAACGACGAATTGCTGACGCTCTGGCGGCGCACCGGCACAACGATCCTTTTCGTCACCCATTCGATCGCCGAAGCCGCCTATCTCGGCGAGCGCGTCATTGTGCTGGCTGCCAATCCGGGACGGGTGGTGAAGGACCTCGACCTGCGGTCCTTCAAGCAGGAAGGCAACCGCTGCAAGCGCGAGGATGCGGCGATCGTCGGCGCCATGGCCGAGTTGCGTGCAGCGCTGGAGCGCGCATCGTGAGACCGGCGCCGCTTGCCCCGCAAATGGCGATTGCACTTCCGGTTCTGGGCGCGGCGTCGATCCTGATTGCCTGGCAGTATCTCCTGCCGCTGCTCGGCGTGCCGGCCTATATCGTGCCGACGCCGACGGCGATCTTCGGCGTCTTCCAGAAGAATTTCGCCCTGCTCATCGACAATCTCAGACCGACGCTGATCGAGGCGCTGGCGGGCTTCGTCATCGGCAATCTCGCCGCCGTGCTGCTTGCCGTGGTCTTCGTGCACAGCCGCATCCTGCAGGCCGCCTATTTCCCGATCGTCCTGTTCTTCAACACCATTCCGATCCTGGCGCTGTCGCCGATCATCATCCTGATCTTCGGCCTCGGCATGACGCCAAAGATCGTCATCGCCGCGGTGATCTGCTTCTTCCCGACCCTGGTGAACATGATCCGGGGCCTGGATTCGGCTAGCGACAACGAGCACGAGCTGTTCCGCGTGCTGTCGGCGACACGCTCGGAGATCTTCTGGGCTCTGCGCCTGCCCCGCGCCCTGCCGATGCTGTTCTCCTCGCTGCGCATCGCCTCGGCCACTGCGGTGATCGGCGCCATCGTCGGCGAATGGATCGGCTCGGACAAAGGCCTCGGCGCGCTGATCATCCAGGCGACGTTCAACTATCAATCCGACCGGCTCTACGCCGCGATCGTGCTGTCGTCGTCGCTGTCGATCGCGCTTTTCTGCATCGTCGTGCTGATCGAGCGTCGCGTCATCAGATACTAGCTTTCCGCACATTGTCCGGGTGGCAAGCGCGGGGGCCGCAGGGAAAGTTGCTCTCCTCGGGAGCCGGGCAAATTATTTTTGAATTCCATTTGACTGAATAAATCTTCTCTGCGAACCTTGTGTCCGTCAGGAGCGCAAGCCATGGCGTTGCGGGGAACCAATCAGGAGTTCGGGCGGCCATACAACCGGCGCATCGTGCTCGAATCCATCCGCCGCTTCGGTCCGATCGCCCGCGGCGACATCGCGCAGCACGTCGGGCTCACCGTTCAGACGGTCTCGACCATCGTGCGCGAGTTGGAGGAACAGGCTTACATACTGTCGGTCCGCGAGGAACCGAAGGGCCGCGGCCAGCCGCCGGCCACGCTGCGCATCAACCCGGAAGGCGGCTATGCCGTCGGCATCCACCTCACCCCGCTGGGGATAGACGCCGCACTCATCAACCTGAGCGGCGACGTGATCGAGAGCGTCCATCGCGAAGCGCCGAGCCCGACACCCGATCTCGCCTTCGAGGCGATCGGCGCCATGGTTGCCGATCTGACCGGGCGCCGCGCCGGAGGACGGGTCATCGGCGTCGGCATGGCGCTTCCCGGCCCGTTCGGCGTCGAGTCCATGAGCTTCGTCGGACCGACCACAATGGCCGGCTGGAAAGGCGTGCCGTTGCGCGAGCGCCTTGCCGCCGCGACGGGCCTGCCCGCCTTCTTCGAGACCGATATGGCGGCGGCGGCCATGGGGGAACGCCTCTACGGCCTCGGCCTCCAGCGTTCCGACTACTACTATCTCTACTTCAGCGTCGGGCTTGGCGGCGCCATGGTGCATGACGGCGGCGTGCTGCGCGGGGCCTGGGGCAATGCCGGCGAGATCGGACACATCCCCGTCGTTCCGGAAGGCGAGTTTTGCCCCTGCGGCAACCGGGGCTGCCTCGAACGCTATCTGTCGCTCGAGGCGCGCGGCCGCTGGAACGGCAACGACGCCGGATGGGTGGCTGAAGTCGCTCCGATCTTCCGCAATGCCATCGCCGTGATTGAAAATCTTTTCGATCCCGAGACGATCGTGCTTGGGGGCCTCGCCTCGCCTCAGTTGCTCGAACGCCTGGCTGCATTGGCGGAGCCGCTGCACAATTCGGTTTCGGCTCGCAAGGATCGCGCCGCGCCGCGCATCCTCGTGGCGCAGGGCGGGCAGCATGCCGTGTTGCGCGGCGCCGCGGCACTTGCCGTTTCCGGCGTGCTTTCGCCACGCTTCGGCCAGATCTTCACCGCCAAGCGGCAGCGCGAAGGCGACCTTCTGAACGGCGGAGACATCGCGGCATGAGCGAACCCCTGCTGGTCCTCGACAACGTCACCAAGAATTACGGCGCCATCCGGGCGCTGAGGGGCATCAGCTTCTCGATCGCGCGCGGCGAGGTGGTGGCGCTGCTCGGCGACAACGGCGCCGGCAAGTCGACGCTGGTCAAGATCATCGCCGGCGGACTCGAGCCGACCTCGGGTCGCATGCTGTTCGAAGGCAAGGAGTTCCTCGCCAAAACCCCCGCCGAGGCCAAGGCCGCCGGCATCGAGACCGTCTACCAGGACCTCTCGCTCTGCACCAATGTCGACGTGGTGGCCAACTTCTTCATGGGCCGCGAGATCACCCGCAGGGTGCTGGGCGTTCCGGTGCTCGACGAGCGCGCGATGGAGTCAGTAGTGGCGAAGGCGCTGGCCAATGCCGGCACTCGCATTCCCTCGCTGCGCACCAAGGTCGAGCATCTCTCGGGCGGCCAGCGGCAGGCGATCGAGCTCAACCGTTTCGTTCATTGGGGCGGCAAGCTGGTGCTGCTCGACGAGCCCTTCGCCGCGCTCGGCGTCGAGCAGACGCGCCGCGGCCTCGACATGATCCGCAAGGTGGCGAGCCAAGGCATCGGCGTCGTCATCATCACCCACATCATGCAGCAGGCCTTCCAGGTCGCCGACCGGATCGTGGTGATCCGCCAGGGCGTCGTGGCGGGCGACGTTGCCCGCAACAAGACAAGTCCCGATGCGGTGATCAACATGATCACCGGGGAAACGCTCGCCGGTGCCGGACCGGCGGGCTGAGGGACAAATGAGGGGTCCGGCGAAAAGAGGAGCGAACGACATGAAGCGAATGCTACTTTCTGTCTTCGGTATCCTGGCCCTGGCCATTGCCACGCTCACGCCGGCATTCGCCCAGTCCAAGGGTACCGTCTACTACCTGGTGCCGACCTTGCTCGACGAATTCCAGACCGGCTCGGTGAGCGCGCTGGAACTGTTTCTGAAACAGGTCGGCTACGAGATGAAGACGCTGAACGCCGACAACAAGACCGACGCTCAGCAATCGCAGATGAACGACGTGATTGCGCTTAAGCCGAAGGCGATCATCCTCGCCGCGGTCGATTTCAATGCGTTGAAGCCATCCGTTGAAGCCGCCCGCGCGGCCGGCATCCCTGTGGTCGAGTTCGACCGCCAAATCACCGCCACGCCGTCCGACTTCACATCGGTCGCCGGCACGGTCGAGATCGGCCACATTGCGGCGGAGCAGGCCGAAGCGCTGCTGAAGGCCAAGCATGGCTCGGTCAAGGGCAAGATCCTGCAGGTGCTCGGCGATCCCGGCGATCCCTACACGCTCGACATCCAGAAGGGTTTCGAGGAGAAGATGAAGGCGTTTCCGGACGTCAAGATCATCTCGCTGCCCGCCATGCAGTGGGAGGCGAGCAACGCCGGCACCATCGTCGCCGACCAGATCTTGGCCAATCCCGACATCGACCTGATCTTCAGCCACGCTGCGCATCTTTCGGTCGCGGGCGTTGCCTCGCTGGAGGCCGCCGGTAAGAAGCCGGGCGATGTGATGATGATGAGCTCGAACGGCGCGCCGGTCGGCCTCGACCTGATCCGCAAGGGTTGGCTCAACGTCGAAGTCGAACAGCCGCTCTACGCCCAGGCCGCGGCCGTCGCCATGTTCATGGACAAGGTCGTCAACAAGCAGGAGATCAACCCCGGCGAGTACGACGTGCTCGGCCTGAAGTCGGTGGTGACCAAAGAAGCCTGGGGCCCGAACATCAAGATCCCAGGCGCGGCGATCACCAAGGAGAATGTCGACAACCCCGCTTTCTGGGGCAACCTGAAGCCGCCGACGGACACCGTTAAGCCCGTCGAGTAGGCCTTTTCCATCGAGCTCCGGGCCTCCCGGCCCGGAGCCTCGCGGGCCCGCCCCGCGGCAGCCGCACATTCAAATCCGACGCTAACCGGATCGGCCGATGAGCCCACGCACCCGCCACAGTCTCGAGCTTGTGCTCGACAATCTCGTCTGGTTCATGCTGGTCTTCGTGCTGGCCGTGTTCTCGACCCTCATTCCGAACTTCTTCCAGCTCGGCATCTTCGCCAACATCGTCGAGGCATCGAGCGTGCTGGGCGTGATGTCGATCGGCCTGGCGCTGGTCATCATTGCCGGTCACATGGACCTGTCGGTTGAATCGGTCGCGGCGCTCAGCGCCATGGCAGTGGGCATCATGTTCTGCTCGTCAGGCATAGGCCTCGGCCTCCAGTTGCATCCGGACTGGCTGATGGTGCCGGTCTCGCTCGCCGCAGCCCTGGCGGTGGGAGCCATTATCGGCGTCATCAACGGTTTCCTCATCGTCAGGCTGCAGATGAGCGCCTTCATCATCACGCTTGCCTCCTATATCTGGGTGCGCGGCCTCGTGCTTGTCGTTTCCGGCGGACGCTCGGCGCAGGATTTGGCGCCGGCCATCCGCTGGTTCGGTATCCAGCGGCTCGCCGGCCTGCCGCTCACCGCCTGGATCGCTGTCGGCTGCTTCGTCGTCTTCTCGCTGATTCTCGCCAAGACGCCGTTCGGCCGGCATCTGGTGATGATCGGTGGCAACGAGACCGCGACCTTCCGTGCCGGCATCCGCGTCAATCGCAACCTGATCATCGCCTTCGTCCTTGCCGGCGCCATCGCCGGCCTCGCCGGCTGGCTGCTCGCCATCCGCACCTCCGGCGCCACCGCCAATCTCGGCGTCGGCCTGCTCTTCAACGCCTTCGCCGCCGTCGTCATTGGCGGCGTCAGCCTGAAAGGCGGCGTCGGCACCCTGCCCGGCGTCTATGCCGGCGTGCTGCTTCTGTCGGCCATCAACACCGCCATCAACCTCATGGCCCTGCCGGCCAACTTCACCCAGGTCATCCACGGCTTGCTGGTGCTGGCGGCCGTGCTTCTCGACGCTTTCAAGCAAACCATTCGCCAAAGACTCGCATGACAGGACGGCTGGCATGACCGGAAGCATCGAAGGCAAGGTGGCGGTGATCGTCGGGGCCGCGCGTGGCATCGGCAGGGGCATAGCCCAGCGCTTCACCGAGGAAGGCGCCAGCCTTGTGCTGGCCGACAGTGAAGCCGAAGCCGGCAGAGCGAGCGCCGACGAACTTGGTGCCGCCTTCATCCGCACCGATATTTCCAAGATGGCCGACGCCGAAGCGGTGGTGGCATTGGCGCTGCAGCGTCACGGCCGCCTCGACATCATCGTCCAGAACGCCGGCATCTATCCCTGGCAACTGATCGAGAACACCAGCCCGGAAGATTGGGACCGGGTCATGGCGGTCAATCTGCGCGGCAGCTTCAACGCCGCCCGGGCAGCGCTTCCACCGATGAAGGCTCAGGGCAGCGGTCGCATGCTCTTCACCTCTTCCATTACCGGCCCGCAGGTGAGCAGCCCCGGCCACGGCCATTATTCGGCAAGCAAGGCCGGGATCAACGGCTTCATCCGCTCGGCGGCGCTGGAGTTTTCCGGCTATGGCATCACCGTTAACGGCGTCGAGCCTGGCAACATCCTGACCGAAGGCATGAAGCTTCACCGCGATGCCGCCTTCATCAAGAGCATGGAGGACGCCGTGCCGCTCGGACGTCTCGGCACGCCGCGCGACGTCGCCAACGCCTTCCTGTTCCTGGCCTCCGACGACGCCAGCTACATCACCGGCACGACGATCGTCGTCGATGGCGGCCAGCTCCTGCCCGAAGGCCAGGATTTCCGCCTGACGCCGCCGTGAGTTCTTGATTGTGCCGGGAAAGTGGTGGGCGATGACGGGCTCGAACCGCCGACATCTTCGGTGTAAACGAAGCGCTCTACCAACTGAGCTAATCGCCCGCTCCGGGCCGGACCTTTAAGCAGTTAGAGCTCTATTCGCAAGGCCCAATGAACAGCCGGCGCACTCACTATCGGATGGATTTCGCCAATGCCAGCGCACTTGTCAAAAAACCTTCTGCTGATTGCTGTTATGCTCACATGCCGCGCTTGACACCCGCAAACGAACCCCTTATCCAGCGCCCCAACGACGAACACGCCTGACACGTGCTCGTCAGTGCGCGGGTGTAGCTCAGTCGGTTAGAGTGCCGGCCTGTCACGCCGGAGGTCGCGGGTTCGAGCCCCGTCACTCGCGCCAGACTTTTCAAGGGTTTAAGCCCTGCTCAAAAGCTTGAACTTTCATTTTCCGGAGAGTTTCAACTTTTTGTATTCGCTACGGCCAACATTCGCGATCCACCGCGTCTGAATGGGCGACTACGGGAGCCGCTCGTCAGGCGCCTGTGCTCCACCTTCCCCAGAACTGCCTCAAGAAAGGTTGGCTGCCGGTGGGCCATAGCTGACGCAGCCTTTTCAGGATTCTCCCCTTGCCTACTTTCCCGTTCTCCGAAGCAGATCCGGTTCAATTTCCCGGCCCTCCACCAAATAGCGCTGACGTGGTCATTATCGGTGGCGGCGTTATCGGCGTTGCGACAGCGCTTTTTCTTGCGCGGCGCAACATCTCGGTGACGCTGTTGGAAAAGGGACGCATCGCTGCCGAACAGTCCTCGCGCAATTGGGGATGGATCCGCAAACAGGGACGCGATGCGGACGAACTGCCGATCGTGATCGAGGCGTCGCGTCATTGGCGGCAACTGGCTGAGGAATGCGGCGAAGACATCGGCTTGAAGCAGACAGGCGTGACTTACCTGGCAGGCTCCGACCGCGAAATGGCCCGCTTCGAAAAATTCATGAAGATCGCTGCCGCCCATGAGATCGACACGCGCCTGCTGAACGCACGGGAAACCGCCGGTCTCATCAAAGGCATGTCGCGCAGTTTCAAGGGCGCGATGACAACGCCTTCCGACATGCGGGCGGAGCCTTGGCTGGCCGTGCCCGCACTCGCCAGGCTTGCCGCCCGCAAGGGCGTCAAGATTGTGGAGAATTGCGCGGCGCGAGCCCTGGAAATCTCGGCCGGGAGGATCAGCGGTGTGTGGACAGAGGCGGGTCACATCGAGACGTCGAGCGTTCTGCTCGCCGGCGGTGCGTGGTCTTCCCTGTTCCTGAGAAGACATGGCGTTTCCATTCCCCAGCTCAGTGTAAGGTCGACCGTCGCGGCAACCGAGCCGATGCCTGAAGTCTATGCAGGAGCCGCGGCAGGAGAGCATATCGCTTTCAGACGCCGACAGGATGGCGGATACACGCTCGCTGCCGGAGGCAGTCATTTGCTCGACATTGGCCCGGACGCATTCCGGCATGCGATGAAATACCTTCCCGCGCTTATGGCCAATCCTTTCGGCTCTCGCTATTCGCCGGCTGCGCCGGCGGGCTACCCGGATGGCTGGTCGACGCCGCGGCACTGGGCGCCGGATTCGCAAAGTCCTTTCGAAAGAATGCGGGTGCTAAATCCGGCTCCCGAACGCTCTGGTCTGCGTTCCATCGAGCGCAATTTCAGGCACCTGTTCCCACAGCTCGACGCGGTGCGCCTAAAGGCAAGCTGGGCTGGCATGATCGACGCGATGCCGGATGTCGTTCCCATTGTGGACAAAGTGCAGGCGCTCGTTGGCCTCGTTGTCGCGACGGGCATGAGCGGCCACGGCTTCGGTATCGGACCCGGAATCGGCCGCGTCGTCGCCGACATGATCCAGGGAAACCAGATCGGGCACGATCTCACCCGCTTTCGCCTGTCGCGCTTTTCTGACGGAAGCGCCATTCGGCCGGGCCCGGCCCTCTAGAGCAAGTCACCGACCGGCCAGCCTGCTCTGAGCAGCAAAATTCTTCAGCTGCGCGTGGGCGCCCCTATTCACTCGCCCAATATCACACCGGAGGCGACAATCTGCGCGGTTCGGGCGGTGAGCTTCTCGCGCTTTACAAGCGTGGGCTTTTTATAGGGCTTTTTCATCTCACCGTTCCGGGAAACCAGGCTGCCTGTGCTGATCAAGACGGTGAACGCGCTGGCACTGCTTGCGTTCCGCAGGCGCGTTTGGCGGGTTGAGCCAGCCTTGGCCGGCCCCGGTCATCAAGCCATGGCACGTAATCGCAACGGCTTTGCGTTCCGAAAACCCAGGTCTTGAAAGCCTTGTCGGCTCGAACTGCTGCCCGGTCCCGCAGTTCCAGGAGAAGGGCGGGACGGTTTGGTCGTCGCCAAGGGTTTACGGTCTGCACTCGCTCGGGAGGGTGAGCCCTCTAGTGTGGACGCGCTCGCTGCACCGGTGGCGCCGCATTTGCCGATATAAAGTCAGCTCCAGTGCCTTGCGATCCCCGCTTGTAGATGAGCCGCATGACCAGTCCGGCATATCCAATCTGGAGAATGATCATTGCAAGCATAGCGCAGCCGAGCGCTTTCCAGGCGGAGCCGGTTTGCAACCCGACCCAGATTGCGACGGTGAACGACGTCGCGAACATGCCCACCAGAAATTGCGGAAAATACATCGCCAGTACCCTCGACCCTTAAAGCGCCGCCGCTCCATCGCGGAGCGGCGGGCCCCCCAAAATAGCCGCCCGGCTACCGAGGCACGGTCCACCCCGGCATTGCTGACAGTGCAATTGCGATGCCAGACACGGTGGCCCATTACGGGACACCTATGCCGTTGATGCAAGGCGTTGGCGCCGATTAATATTAACCGTGGCTAATATGCAACCCTGGGGGCCGTGAGAGACCAACTTCTGTGAGTTGTGGTCAAGCCGATGGCCGGCTAGCGCCGCTGAAACGCCACGCGAGATTTGGCGGCTTCAACCGCGCGCCAGCAGCGCCTCGACTTCCTGGAGCGTCGGCATCGAAGGCGCGGTACCCGGCCGGGTCACCGAAATGCCTGCGACGGCACAGGCGAAGCGCACCGCCTCCAGCGGCTCGACGCCCTTGGCAAGCGCTGCCGCCAGTCCGCCATTGAAGGCGTCGCCCGCCCCCGTGGTTTCGATTACAGGGCCGGCAGTGACGGCGCCGACGTGATCGGATCGCTCCCTGGTGTGCAGCAGCGCGCCCTTCTCGCCAAGCGTCACGATAACGGCGCCGACGCCCTTTGCCAGCAGGCTGTCGGCGGCGCGGCGGGCATCGTCGACCGAAGAGACGGCGATGCCGGTCAGCCCCTCGGCCTCGGACTCGTTGGGTGTGACGTAGTCGCAAAGCGCGTAGATGCTGTCCGGCAGGGTGGCGGCCGGCGCCGGGTTAAGAATGGTAGTCACCCCTGCCCCGCGCGCGATTTGCAAAGCTTTCAGCGCCGCGTCAATCGGCTGCTCGAGCTGGGTGACAAAGACGCCCGCCGAGCGGATCAGGTCAGCATGCGCCTCGATGTCAGCGGACGAGATCAGCATCGCAGCACCCGGGCTGACGATGATGGCGTTGTTGCCGCTGCCCTCCTCGACAAAGATATAAGCCGCCCCGGTGTAGCTGTCCGGCGTGTCGATGACCGCGCTCTTGACCCCCGCATCCTTCCACGTCTGCTTGGCCATGTCGGCGAAGGCATCGATGCCGAGCCGGGTCAGGAAGGTGATGTCGGCGCCGAGTTTGCCTGCTGCGACCGCCTGGTTCGAGCCCTTGCCGCCGGGTCCGAGCTTGAACGAATTGCCGAGGATCGTCTCGCCCATGCGCGGCTGGCGGTCGGCGCGATAGGCGGTGTCGGCGACGAAGACACCCAGGATGACGACTGGCTTGCTGGCGGACATCTCCTTACTCCGCATCCGGCGGAATGACGCCCTTGCGGAAGGCAAAGCAGCCATAGAAGCGGCGCTCACCGGTCTGGATGACGCAATACGCCTTCTTCGCCCGCTCGTAGAAGGCGTAGCGCTCGATCGAGATCATCGGCCAGGGTTTGCCCTCGGCCGCGTCGATTTCCTGCTGCACCTCCTTCTGCACCGGCGGGATCTCGTTCGGCTTGCCGACGATCTCCATGCGCGCGGCCGCGTCGTTGACGAAGCTGTCCAGCGGATAGAGCGACAGCACCGCCTTCACCACTTCGGCCGCCGGCGCATCGATGCGCAGCAGCTTGCCGAGCACCGTCTGCTTGGCGACGGAGTCGGATGGGAAATTGGTGTCGGCGATGATCAGGTCGTCGCCGTGCCCCATCGCCCGCAGTGCCTGGAGCACGTCGGCGTTGAGCAGCGGATTGATCCCTTTGAGCATGTTTTCCTCGATGTGTGTTTGCGGTCAGAGACGCTTGCCGGTCCCTGCGTCGAAGAGATGGACATGGTCGAGCCGCGGCCTGAGCTTCAGCGTATCGCCAGGCTTGAAGTCGTGACGCTCGCGGAACAGCGCCACCATCTCGCCCTCGCCGAAGCGCACGAACACCAGCGTTTCCGAGCCGGTCGGCTCGACCACCGAAATCGTGGACGCCACACCGTCGGGATGGATCTCCAGATGCTCGGGACGGACGCCATAGACGACGGCCTGGCCGTCCGCCGCGGCGATGCTGGCAGGCATCGGAAAGGCCGAGCCTGCTATGTCGACCTCGGACCTTTCACCCTTCTTCACCGTGCCCTTGAGCAGGTTCATCGCCGGCGAGCCGATGAAGCCCGCGACGAACAGGTTGGCCGGCCGGTCGAACAGTTGCAGCGGCGCGCCGATCTGCTCGATGCGGCCGTCGCGCATCACCACGATCTTGTCGGCCATGGTCATGGCCTCGATCTGGTCGTGTGTGACGTAGATGGTGGTGGTCTTCAGCCGCTGATGCAGTTCCTTGATCTCGGTGCGCATCTGCACGCGCAGCTTGGCATCGAGGTTTGAGAGCGGCTCGTCGAACAGAAACACCTGCGGGTTGCGCACGATCGCGCGGCCCATGGCGACGCGCTGGCGCTGGCCGCCGGAAAGCTGGCGCGGATAGCGCTTGAGATAGGGATTGAGGTCGAGGATGTCGGCCGCACGCTTCACCCGCTCGGCGACGATGGCCGGATCGGTGCCGCGCAGCTTCAGCGCGAAAGCCATGTTCTGCTCCACCGTCTTGTGCGGATAGAGCGCGTAGTTCTGGAACACCATGGCGATGTCGCGCTTGGCCGGCGGCAGGTTGTTGACGATGCGGTCGCCGATCGAAATCGTTCCGCCGGAAACCGTTTCCAGCCCCGCCACCATCCGCAGCAGCGTGGACTTGCCGCAGCCCGAAGGGCCGACCAGGACGACGAATTGACCGTCGGCGATATCGACGCTGACCTCATGTAGAACCTTGACGGTTCCGAAAGCCTTGGCCACATTGGCGATCGCGACTTGAGCCATTGTCTCCCCTATCTTTTTCGGTGAAGCTAGCCATTGCCAACGGCAAGGGCAAGTCGGTATCTTATAGATAAAAAGTCAATCTTGTTGACAAGGTAATCGATTACGCGAATAGTGACGAGTGCCAATCCGAATGCCGGTCCTTGTCCCGAAAATCGGATCTCCAGGCGACGCAGGGTGGGGTCCCACGCTGCCCTATGATATAGGAGAACCGCAGACGTTTCGACGTCGAGAGATTGGCAGAATCAATTCACGACTGAAGTTCTGGGAGGAACCTTGAGATGAGAGTCGATCTTTACGAAAAACTGGTGCGTGCCGGGGCGACCCGCCGCGATTTGCTGAAGGGCGCGGCCAGCATGGCGGCGCTCGCAGCGGCGTCCGGCACGGGGCTTGGCGCGCTGACCAGGCCGGCGGCTGCCGCCGACGACCTGCGCGCGAAAATCCTGCAGATACCCGGCGTCGGCAAAGGCCAGCCGACGGACGCCGACTTCCAGAAAGTCGGTGAGCTCTGCCTGGAAGCGACCAAGGCCAACGTCAAGCAAGGCGAGTTCGCCGGTGTCGAGCTCACCTTCATGGGCCTCAACAACCAGAACCTGCACAACGTGCTGTTCCGCGGCTTCCTGAAGCCTTGGGAGGCCTATACCGGCGCCAAGATCAGCTGGATCGACCTCGCCCAGGCCGACTACAACGCCCGTCTGCAACAGTCGATCGCGACCAAAACCGTCGACTTCGACATCATCGAGATGGGTGCGCCCTTCGAGGGCGACGTCTGCGGCAAGGGCCTCACCTCGGAGATGCCCGACTGGGTCAAGAAGCAGATCGACATGGACGATCTCGTCAACTACCTCAAGCCGCCGGTCGGCACCTGGGACGGCAAGCAGTATCGCGTGACCATCGACGGCGATACGCACAACTTCAACTACCGCACCGACGTATTCTCCGATCCCGACCTCGCCAAGGCCTGGAAGGAGAGCGGCGCGACGACCGAATGGGGCGTGCCCAAGACTTGGCAGGAAGTGCAGGCCGTCACCAAGTTCCTCAAGGGCAAGCAGTTCAAGGGCCAGGACGTCTATGGCTATCTCGACGCGCCCAAGCCCTGGGGCGGCTTCGGTTTCTACTTCCTCGGCAGCCGCGCCTCTGCCTATGCCAAGCACCCCGACGACAAGGCCTGGCTGTTCGATCCGGATACGATGAAGCCGCGCATCAACAACCCGGCTTGGGTGCGGGCCATCCAGGACGTCATCGACGCCCTGCCCTCGGAGCCGCCGGATCAGATCAACGCCGATCCGAACACCACCGGCTTCCAGCAGTTCCTGGCCGGCACTGGCTCGATGATCCCGTGGTGGGGCGATATCGGCTCCAACGTCAAGACCAACGACTCCTCGGTCATCGGCGACGTCACCGGCTTCTCGATCCTGCCGGGCTCGGACGACGTCTACAATTCGAAGACCGGCAAGTGGGACAAGCTGGCCAGCGGCCCGAACTATGCGCCGAACTGCGCCTATCTCGGCTGGGGCGTCTATGTCATGGCCCGCGTCGACAGCGACGAGAAGAAGAAGAAGGCGGCGTGGTCGGCGGCGGCCCATCTCGGCGGCAAGGATCTGTCGCTGTGGTGCGCGGCCTATCCTTCCGGCTTCCAGCCCTACCGCAACTCCCATTTCAACATTCCGGAATGGGTGGCGGCCGGCTATGACGAGGCCTTCATCACCTCCTATCTGAAGTCGGAGGGCGACTCCTACAACCATCCGAACGCCGCGATCGAGCCGCGCATCCCCGGCATCTTCCAGTACTACAGCGCCGCCGAGGACATCCTGGCCAACACCTTCGCCGGCAAGATGAAGGCGCAGGAAGGTGCGGATGCCATCGCCGCCGCCTGGGAGAAGCTGACCGACCAGATCGGCCGCGAGAACCAAATCAAGCTCTACAAAGCCTCGCTCGGCATGTAGGCTGTCCCGTGAGAAGTCGCGGCCCGGCGACCTCGTCGCCGGGCCGCATGTTGACCGGCAATGGCCGGTCATTTGGACTTCCAGCAATTCCAGGAAAAGCGTGAAGCGGTTTTCCTCCGGAATTGCATCAAAGCAAGGTAGAGGCGAGAGGCGTGGCTGAGCAGACTTCAACCGCCAATGCATGGCCGGCTAACTCCGCAGCGGCCGATCTGATCCCTCCCGGCCGCAAGCGCCTCGGCTGGGCCCTGATGATCGCCGCGACGCTCGTGCTGCTGGCGACGATCGTCATGCAGATCCTTTACAAGACTGAGGTCGACACGATCGGCTTCTATACCTGGCGTCCGGTGGTCTACGCCTATGTGCTGTGGGGCGTGGCGCTCGGCGCCTGGCAAGTGCTGACGCGCGGCGAGGACGGCCAGCGCGCGCTGTTCCTGCTGCCGGCGCTGCTCTTCACCGTCGCCATGGTGATCTTCCCGACGCTGTTCGGCTTCTATATCGCGCTGACCGACTGGAACCTCAGCTCCTTCGCTGGCCGCAGGTTCAACGGTCTCGACAATTTCTGGCAGATGCTGGCCGACCCCTACTACCGCAACGCGCTCTTCAACATGGTCCTCTATGTGCTGGCGGTGCTGGTCGAATATGTCATCGCCTTCGGACTGGCGCTGCTGCTCAACGCGCAGATCCGCGCCAGAAAATTCTTCCGTGTGGTCTTCCTGCTGCCGCTCATGCTGTCGCCGGTGGCGGTCTCCTGGATGGTTGGCAAGTCGCTGATGGAATACCGGTTCGGACCGGCATCGACGCTGGCGCGCCATCTCGGCTGGGACAATCCCGCCTTCTTCTCCGACCCGATCATCGCGCGCATCTCGATCATGGTGCTCGACGCCTGGACCTTCATTCCGTTCATGATGATCATGCTGCTCGCCGGCCTGCAGGCCATGTCGCGTGAGGTGATCGAGGCGGCGCGCGTCGACGGCGCGACGACATGGCAGACCTTCTGGCAGGTTACCTTCCCGCTGATGCTGCCCGTGTCCGTGACGGCGGTGATCCTGCGCATCATCTTCAAGCTGAAGCTCGCCGACATCATCATTACGGTGACGTCCGGCGGGCCCGGCGGCGCGACCGATTCCGTTTCGAGCTTCATCTACCGCGAATATCGCGACCGTTCGAATGTCGGCTACGGCACCATGCTCGCCATGGTCTATCTGATCATCATCGTCGTGTTTGTCACCTGGCTGCTGAAGCTCGCCAGTCGCTTCGTGCGCAACGTCAACTGAGCGTCCATATGAGCGTCCAGACCACCGAATATACCGTTTCCGAAATCCGCTCCCCGGCGGCCTTCCTCGCCAGCCGCGTCTTCATCTATGGCGCCCTGGTGTTCTGGTCCTTCGTCTGCCTGTTCCCGATCTATTGGACGATCACCACTTCGTTCAAGTCGGCGGTCGATGTCACGCAGGGGCACCTCATCCCCTTCGTCGACTTCCAGCCAGACTGGAAGGGCTGGCGCTCACTCGGCCTGTCGCCGGATTCGATCGTCCAGACCTCGACGGTGCGCGACGAGTTCCTGAAACGCTTCATGAACTCGGTCATTACCTCTGTCGGCGCGTCGAGCCTCGCCATCATTATCGGCAGCCTGGCCGCCTATGGCCTGACGCGTTACCGCTACAAGTTCGCCTGGTTCAAGAACGAGGATATCTCCTTCTTCTTCCTCTCGCAGCTGATCCTGCCGCCCGTGGTGCTGGCGCTGCCCTTCCTGGTGCTTTACCGCGAAGTGGCCCTGCTCGACACCCGCATCGGCCTTGTGCTCCTCTACACGCTGATGGTGCTGCCGATCGTCATCTGGATCATGCGCGACCAGTTCAACTCCATTCCCGTCGAGCTCGAGGAGGCGGCACTCGTCGACGGCCTGTCGATCTGGGGCGCCTTCTTCCGCATTGTCATGCCGATCGCGCTCCCCGGCATGGTCGCCGCCTTCATCCTGGCGATGGTGCTCTGCTGGAACGAATATTTCTTCGCCGCCCTTCTGACGTCGACGGATGCCAAGACCATCCCCGTGATGGTGGCGAGCCAGACCGGCTCGCAAGGTATCAACTGGTGGTCGATGGCAGCCCTGGCGACGGCAGCCATCACGCCGCTGGCGATCATCGGCATCGCGCTCGAACGCTATCTGATCATGGGCATGACGGCCGGTTCGGTGAAGTAGGCGCCGTGCCCTTCCCCCTTCTTGTGGGGAGAAGTTGAGCTAGACCCGCAATATCGCCCGCAAATGCTCGAGGATCATCGCCACACCCTTCCGGCCCAGCTCGGCCGACGCATCCGATGCGCCTTTTGTGTACCAGCCGGTATTATCCGCGAAATGACCGGCATCCACCGCTTCGGGACATAGCGCCTGCATCAGCGATGTCTCGCCGATGCCGGCATGGTCGAACGGATATTTGCCGGTCATTGTGGCCGGCATCAGCGGGTGCACCTGCACCCAGTTGAAGACGTTCTCGCCCTGGGCATGGCCGGCATAGTAATCGACCATCGTGTCCGAGCCCCACCAGCCCTCGCCGCGTTCCTTCTCCAGGAAGCGGAAAATCGCCTGCCGGCCGGCGGTCTTGAAGGCGAGATCGGTCGGCATGCCGGCAACGAAATTCTCGGTCTGGTGATGGATGATGGCGTGGATGTTGCGGAAGCCGATGCGCAGCAGGCCGTAGAACAATTCCTCCGCAAAGGGCGCCAGCACCGGACCGCCGACCTGCACCGAGCCGCTGCCTTCCGGCGGCGCCACGGCATAACTCGCCGCGCCATAATAGAAGGGCGGCAGGATGACGATGTCCCGCTCCTTCTCGATAAGCTCGAGCGTCTTGATGACGGCCAGCGTGTCCATGCCGACCGCCATGTGCTCGCCATGGTATTCGAGCACGCCGAGCGGCAGCGCGACCGGCCAGTTCTCCTCGATCGCCTTGCGGATCTGGTGCGGCAGCATCAGTTCGTAGCGCATGCCCCTACTCCATGTTGGTGTGCCGGGCGCGCATCGTCTCCGGCGTTGCGCCGGTGAGCGCCTCGAGTTTCAGCACCATCACCTCGAACAACAGGAAAAGCGCTGCCTCGAACAGCGAGCCCATCGGCAGCACCGAGCTTCTGGCGGCGCCTTGGTCGCTCGCCATGGTCTGGGCCGGAACGAGCAGCGTGAAGTCCGAAAGCTTTGCCGCGCTGCCCGCCGGTTCGGCCGTGAGCAACACCACCTTGGTGCCGGCCGCCCTGGCCACGCGCATCAAGGTGAGAACGGTGGCGGTCTCGCCCGGTCCGGAACTCGCCAGGAATACATCGCCCTGGCCGAGTGGCGGCGTGGTCATATCGCCGACCACCGAAACCGGCAGGCCGAGATGGAAGAGCCGCATTGCGAAACCCTTGACCTGCAGCGCTTCGCGGCCGCAGCCATAGACGACGATCTTGCCAGCGCCGGCGAGCATTGCGCAGGCGGCGTCAACCCGACCGTCATCGATGCGCCCCAACACGGCGCCGAGCTCGCCCAGCGCTGTCGCAAACAACTCCGATCCGGCTTGCGTCATGGCTGCCTAATCCTGTCTGCCGATGTCTTGATAGGCATGCGGCTTTGCGGTCGCGTTCGGCGCGAAACGCTTGTTTTCGTTCATGCTATCACCGCGAAAATTCGTGTCCAACGAGCCTCGGCGCTTTTGCTGTGCCACCGGCGTGATAGTGTCATGTCAGACAAATCAATCCAGGACATCGTGCGGATATGAAGACACGGCATTTCGACCGCATCGGCAATGGCGGCATCACCTTCACCGAGCTTGGTTTCGGCACCGCGCCGCTCGGCAATCTCTACCGCGCCGTCTCGGACGAGGATGCCAATGCCACGCTGGAGGCGGCATGGAAAACCGGCTGCCGCTATTTCGACACCGCTCCGCTCTATGGCCTTGGCCTTTCCGAAACCCGGCTCAACCCCTTCCTGCGCGGCAAGAAACGCGACGACTATGTGCTGTCGAGCAAGGTCGGCCGCCTCATGCGCGTCTCTGCGCCCGACCAGCGAACCGGCATCGGCAAGTTCTTCGAGACGCCCTCGCGCCGGGAAGTTTACGATTACAGTTACGACGGCGTGATGCGTTCCTTCGAGGCCTCGCTGGAGCGTCTCGGCGTCGACCGCATCGACATCCTTTATGTGCACGATGTCGACATCTTCACCCATGGCAGCAAGGAGGCTTCCGACCGGCGCATCGAGGAGTTCATGTCTTCGGGCTATTACGCGCTGCTCGCGCTGCGTGACCAGGGCGTGATCAAGGCCTTCGGAGGCGGTATCAACGAGTGGCAGGTTTGCCAGGCGCTCGCCGAGCGCGGCGATTTCGACCTCTTTCTGCTCGCCGGCCGCTACACGCTGCTCGAGCAGGATGCGCTTGCGAGCTTCCTGCCGATCTGCGAGAAGCGCGGCATCGGCATCGTTCTTGGCGGGCCCTACAATTCCGGCATCCTGGCGACAGGGCCGAAGCCCGGCGCCTTCTACAACTACACAGAGGCGCCAAAAGACGTGCTCGATCGCGTGGCACGCATCGAGGCGGTCTGCAAGCGCCATGGCGTGCGTCTGATCGAGGCGGCGTTGCAGTTCCCGCTGCGGCACCCTTCCGTCATGTCGGTAATACCCGGCGGCCAACGGCCGGCCGAAGTCGAAAGCAACCGTGCGCTGCTCGACGTCAAGATCCCGGCAGCCTTGTGGGCGGATCTCAAGCAAGAAGGCCTGATGCGCGCCGACGCGCCTACCGGCTGATGCCACACATGTGCCCCTGCCGCGGGTCACAAAAAGGAAGAGCCGGGCAAGCCCGGCTCATCTGATCTTAAAAAGAAAAGGTCTTAGTTGACCGCGTCCTTGAGGCCCTTGCCGGCCGAGAACTTCGGCACGGTGCGCGCCGGAATCTTCACTTCCGCGCCGGTCTGCGGGTTGCGGCCGGTCGAAGCAGCACGTTTTGACACGGTGAAATTTCCGAAGCCGACAAGCCGGACATCGCCGCCCTTCTTCAGTTCGCCAGTGATCACAGAGAACACCGCATCGACGGCGGACTGCGCATCAGCCTTCGAAATGCTTGCGGAGTCGGCGACGGCGGACACCAGTTCGTTCTTGTTCATAAAAATTCCCTTCCATGAGAAAACCGGAACTACGACTCATCCGGCAGGAAACGGACTTTAGAAAGAAGCGTTCCGGAACCCAAGCCGAAAACCGCAGAATTCCGGGCTTTTTTCCACTTTTTCGGAGATTTTTCACATGAAAAAGCCGGGCTGAAAGCCCGGCTCTCTCTTTGTGCATTGCAACCTTAGAAGAAACTAATGCGCAAGCGACTTGCCGGCGTCGTCGCCGGCGTCCGCGCCGGCCGGCGGATTGACCGGCTCGACCCATTCGATCGGCTCCGGCATCCTGACCAGCGCGTGCCTCAGCACCTCGCCGACCCGCGACACCGGAATGATCTCCATGTTGTTCTTCACGTTGTCCGGGATCTCCGCCAGGTCCTTGGCATTGTCTTCCGGGATCAGCACCTTCTTGATGCCGCCGCGCAGCGCGGCAAGCAGCTTCTCCTTCAGGCCGCCGATCGGCAGCACCCTGCCCCGCAGCGTCACCTCGCCGGTCATTGCCACATCGGCGCGGACCGGAATACCCGTGAGCACGGACACGATCGCCGTCACCATCGCCACACCCGCCGACGGGCCGTCCTTGGGGGTCGCGCCCTCCGGCACGTGGACGTGGATGTCGCGCTTGTCGAACAGCGGCGGCTCGATGCCGAAATCGATGGCCCGCGAGCGGACGTAAGAGGCCGCTGCAGAGATCGATTCCTTCATCACGTCGCGCAGGTTGCCGGTCACCGTCATGCGTCCCTTGCCGGGCATCATGACGCCCTCGACCGTCAGCAGCTCGCCGCCGACTTCCGTCCAGGCAAGACCCGTGACGACGCCGACCTGATCGTCGGCCTCGACCTGACCGAAGCGGAAGCGCGGCACGCCGAGATAATCGGCGAGGTTATCGGCCGTGATCTTCACCGTCTTCTTCTTCGTCTTCAGGATCTCGGTCACCGCCTTGCGCCCGAGCTTCATCAGCTCGCGCTCGAGGCTTCTGACGCCCGCTTCACGGGTGTAGGTCTGGATGATGCCGCGGATCGCGTCCTCGCCGACCGAGAACTCGTTCGGCTGCAGCGCGTGATCGCGGATCACCTTCGGCATCAGGTGCCGCTTGGCGATCTCGATCTTCTCGTCCTCGGTGTAGCCGGCGATGCGGATGATCTCCATGCGGTCCATCAGGGGCGCAGGGATGTTCAGCGTGTTCGCCGTCGTCACGAACATCACGCTCGACAGGTCGTATTCGACTTCGAGGTAATGGTCCATGAACGTCGAGTTCTGCTCCGGATCGAGCACCTCGAGCAGGGCTGACGACGGATCGCCGCGGAAGTCCTGGCCCATCTTGTCGATTTCGTCGAGCAGGAAGAGGGGGTTGGACTTCTTGGCCTTCTTCATCGACTGGATGACCTTGCCGGGCATCGAGCCGATATAGGTCCGCCTGTGACCGCGGATCTCGGCCTCGTCGCGCACGCCGCCGAGCGCCATTCGGATGAACTCACGCCCCGTGGCCTTGGCAATCGACTTGCCGAGCGAGGTTTTGCCGACGCCGGGCGGGCCGACGAGGCACAGGATCGGACCCTTGATCTTCTTCTGACGGCTCTGCACGGCGAGATACTCGACGATGCGCTCCTTGACCTTGTCGAGGCCGAAGTGATCGGCGTCGAGCACGTCCTGGGCGTAGCCGAGATCCTGCTTGACCTTGGAGTTCTTGCCCCACGGGATCGACAGCAGCCAATCGAGATAGTTGCGCACGACCGTCGATTCAGCCGACATCGGCGACATCGACCGCAGCTTCTTCAACTCGGCTTCCGCCTTCTCGCGGGCTTCCTTGGAAAGCTTGGTCTTCTTGATGCGCGCCTCGATCTCGGCAGCCTCGTCGCGGCCGTCCTCGCCCTCGCCGAGCTCCTTCTGGATCGCCTTCATCTGCTCGTTGAGGTAGTACTCGCGCTGCGTCTTCTCCATCTGGCGCTTGACTCTGCTGCGGATGCGCTTCTCCACTTGCAGCACGGAAATCTCGGCTTCCATGAAGCCCATCGCCTTCTCGAGACGCTCCTTGACGGAGAGCGTGGCGAGCATCTCCTGCTTCTCGGGGATCTTGATGGCCAGGTGCGAGGCAACGGTGTCGGCGAGCTTGGAATAGTCGTCGATCTGACTGGCGGCACCTACCACTTCGGGCGAAATCTTCTTGTTCAGCTTGACGTAGTTTTCGAAGTCGGTGACGACCGAGCGGGCCAGCGCCTCGATTTCGACCTCTTCCTCCTCCGGCTCGACCAACGCGGTCGCGCGGGCCTCGTGGAAGTCGGCACGTTCGGTGAACGAGACGATCTTGGCGCGCGAGGCGCCCTCGACCAGCACCTTCACAGTGCCATCGGGAAGCTTCAGGAGCTGCAGCACATTGGCGAGCGTGCCGATGTCGAAAATCGCATCGGGTTCAGGATCATCGTCGGCTGCGTTCATCTGGGTGGCAAGCAGGATCTGCTTTTCCTGACCCATCACTTCTTCCAGCGCCTTGATCGACTTCTCACGCCCGACAAAGAGCGGGACGATCATGTGCGGGAACACGACGATGTCGCGCAGTGGGAGGACTGCAAACACGCCGTCGCCGGAAGCCCTGGATATTTTGGCCATTGTCCAACCTTTCATGTCGCGGCCGCTAATTGAGCCAACCGCGAATCTTATATTAACGACCGAGCGTCGTTCCGCCTACCACCGTTTGTGACGGGAATTTTACAGCGCAGAATTCGGGCCCTCGGCCTTCCGCTGTTAGGTGGATGCGGGCGGTGCAAAGATCAAGGGTTAGCATGCTTTGATCAGCCACTCCATCACCTACAGGTAAGCCCCTCACAGCAAAACGGCGCCACACGGGCGCCGTTCCATGAAAATTTGCCGGATCAGTGCCATTTCAGGCGCTGACATTGCCCTTCTTTTCCTTCTGCTCGGAATAGATGTAAAGCGGCCGGGCGTTACCCGAGACCACCTCTTCCGAGATCACCACCTCGCGCACGCCTTCCAGCGCCGGGAGCTCGAACATCGTATCGAGCAGGATCGCTTCCATGATGGAACGCAGGCCGCGCGCGCCGGTCTTGCGCTCGATGGCGCGCTTGGCGATCGCCGACAGCGCGTTCTCGTGGAAGGTGAGATCCACATTCTCCATCTCGAACAGCCGCTGATACTGCTTGACCAGCGCGTTTTTCGGCTCCGTCAGGATCTGGATCAGCGCCGGCTCGTCGAGGTCCTCGAGCGTCGCCAGAACCGGCAGACGGCCGACGAATTCCGGGATCAGGCCGAATTTCAAAAGATCCTCCGGCTCGACCTGGCGGAACAGGTCGCCCGTGCGGCGATCCTCGGGCGACGCCACGGTTGCGCCGAAGCCGATCGAGGTCTTGCGGCCGCGATCCGAGATGATCTTGTCCAGTCCGGCAAAGGCGCCGCCGCAGATGAACAGGATATTGGCGGTGTCGACCTGCAGGAATTCCTGCTGCGGGTGCTTGCGGCCGCCCTGCGGCGGCACGGAGGCCACCGTGCCTTCCATGATCTTCAACAGCGCCTGCTGCACGCCCTCGCCCGACACGTCGCGGGTGATCGACGGGTTGTCCGACTTGCGCGAGATCTTGTCGATCTCATCGATATAGACGATGCCGCGCTGCGCACGTTCGACATTGTAGTCGGCCGACTGCAAGAGCTTCAGGATGATGTTCTCGACGTCCTCGCCGACGTAACCGGCTTCGGTCAGCGTCGTGGCGTCGGCCATGGTGAAAGGCACGTCGATGATGCGGGCGAGCGTCTGGGCGAGCAGCGTCTTGCCGCAGCCGGTCGGCCCGATCAGCAGGATGTTCGACTTTGCCAATTCGACGTCGTTGTTCTTGCCGGCATGCGCGAGGCGCTTGTAGTGGTTGTGGACCGCCACCGACAGCACCCGCTTGGCGTAGGGCTGGCCGATGACATAGTCGTCGAGAACCTTGAGGATCTCTTGCGGGGTCGGCACGCCCTCGCGCGACTTCACCATCGAGGTCTTGTTCTCCTCGCGGATGATGTCCATGCAGAGTTCGACGCACTCGTCGCAGATGAAGACGGTCGGACCGGCGATCAGCTTGCGCACTTCGTGCTGGCTTTTGCCGCAAAACGAGCAATAGAGCGTGTTCTTTGAATCGCCGCCGTTGTTGCTAACTTTGCTCATTTTTCTGTCCTTTCACCGCCTGCCAGCCGATGGTCTGGCCGCATTGGCGTCTCATCAATCTATCGCAGGAATCCGCCGGCGCCAGTGTCCCGGCTCACACAGCGCATTCCGTCCGAAACACAATCAGAAAACGCGACAATGATTCGCAGCAACCCCATGCAAAGCTAAGCCGTCGAAAATCAACATAGCCTTAACGTAGGCAATCCCGAACCTTGAGGGAACAGGCAATTGTGGCCGAAATGCCGCAAGCCGCGCCAAAAGCGCGTTATCCCGCCATTCAGCCCCCAATCAGAGCCTATGCGGCGGGGGTTTCGCCAAGTTCGCGCGTCGTAATGACCTTGTCGATCAAACCAAACTCCTTGGCCTCGTCGGCGGTCATGAAATGGTCGCGGTCGAGCGTCCGCTCGATCTCGTCATAGCTCTTGCCGGTGTGCTTCACATAGACCTCGTTCAAGCGGCGCTTCAGCTTGATGATGTCCTGCGCATGACGTTCGATGTCCGACGCCTGGCCCTGGAAGCCACCGGACGGCTGATGGACCATGACACGGGCGTTCGGCGTGGCAAACCGCATATCCTTGTGGCCGGCGCAAAGCAGCAACGAGCCCATCGAGGCTGCCTGGCCGATGCAGAGCGTCGATACCGCCGGCTTGATGAACTGCATGGTGTCATAGATCGCCATGCCCGATGTCACCACACCGCCCGGCGAGTTGATGTACAGGTTGATTTCCTTCTTGGGGTTCTCCGCCTCGAGGAACAAAAGCTGTGCACAAACCAGCGTCGCCATCCCGTCCTCGACCGGGCCGGTGATGAAGATGATGCGTTCCTTCAACAGGCGGGAGAAGATGTCGTAGGCACGCTCGCCGCGATTGGTCTGCTCGACCACCATCGGAACGAGGTTCATGTAGGTTTCGACGGGGTTCTTCATGGACTACCCTTGTTGGATGGATTCCGGCGCCGTAGACCTGAGCAATCGGGCGGAATCGGTTCTGGATCGTTGAATCCTAAATAGGATGCCGGCTCACCCTAGCGCAAGGCCGCCCCTCCTAGCCATCTGGTTAAGTCGAAGCAAGCGGCTCGGCCCAAGGAAATGCTGCGGGTTGCGCCGGAGATGGCCCTTTGCCCGAAATGCGAGGGCGCTACCCGGCCGCCACGGTAGCAGTTTCTTAACCGTGCTGCTTAACGACAAGCCGTGAAATCCCCGTCCATGGCGGACCTTCCGATACGCTCCCGCGTTGAACCGGCGTTTTTTTTTCAACGGGGGAACGTCATGTTCAGCCAGAGTTCCTTTTGCACGAGTTCCTTTTGCAAGAGCTCCCTTCGCAAGGGTGCCGCATCGCTCGCCTCGACCAGCCTCGCAATGCTTGCCGCCGTGTCGCAGGCCGCGGCCGGCGGCCGCACGTTCGAATGCTACGAGCCGGTGCATCGGCCGGCGATCTACGACACGGTCTATGAAGACGTGATGGTGAGCCCCGGCGGCCAGCTCGTCCACTATGACCCGCCGATCTACGGCACGACCGAGAGCATCGAACAGATCGCCACGCCTCGCATCAGCTATGAAGTCGTGCCGGCCGTGACGCGCACCGTCTATCACACGGTCAAGGTGGATGACGGCGGCTATGCCTGGGAATGGCGGGTCATCCACGGCCGCAAGGTGCTGTGCAAGGTGTGGCGTAAGGCGCGCTACGCGCGGGTTGCCAAAACGGTCATCGTCGAGCCGGAGCGCGTCCGGCGCGTCGTCCTTCCGGCCGAATACGAAGGCGTCGCCCGCGAAGTGTTGGTGCGGCCAGGAGAGCGGCGCATCACCGAAATCGCGCCCTCATACCGGAGGGTTGCGCGGCGGGTGGTGGTGCGGGAAGGCTCGACCGACTGGCGGCGGGTGCATATCCCGCGGCACTGCGTGGACTAGCCGGAAAATCACGCAGGGGTGTTTCCGACCGGGGCGGCATGGCGAGCCCGGCCGGAAAGCCGGCTTAGGCCAGGTCGACGTCGAGGATCGCCATCGAGAAATTATAGTCGCCGTCGTCCTCGTCCTTGAAGACGATGCCGAGGAATTCGTCGCCGACATAGACCTCGGCAGAGTCTTCCTTGCGCGGGCGCGCCTTCACCTGCAGCTTGGGATTCTGGAAGACGCGCTTGAAGTAGGCGTCCAGCTTTCTGATTTCGTCTGGCTTCAAAAGTCTTCTCCGAATGCGGCTGTTCGTTGGAACGCGCTTCTGACACGCCGACGATGGCGATGTAAAGGCAAGCCGGCAGCATTACAACCGAGCCTTGAGTGGCGACCGGACTCCGGCCACTGGCGATGACCGCAGAATCAGATGTCGAAGCTGACGACGTGGTCCATCGTCTGCGAGGGCAGGAGCTGGTCCATCTGTCGCGAGGGCTGGTCGCAGCCGGTCTCTCCGACGACACGCGCCGGCACGCCGGCAACCGTCTTGTTATGCGGCACGGGCGAAAGCACCACCGAACCGGCCGCGATCTTCGAGCAATGGCCGATCTCTATGTTGCCGAGGATCTTGGCGCCGGCGCCGATCAGCACGCCGCGGCGGATCTTCGGATGGCGGTCGCCGCTGGCCTTGCCGGTGCCGCCCAGCGTCACGCCGTGCAGGATCGAGACGTCGTCCTCAATGACGGCGGTCTGGCCGACCACCAGGCCGGTGGCGTGATCGAGGAAAATGCCCTTGCCGATGCGGGCGGCCGGGTTGATATCGGTCTGGAACACCGAGGACGAGCGGCTCTGCAGGTAGAGCGCGAAGTCTCTGCGGCCCTGGTTCCACAGCCAGTGCGCCAAACGGTGCGTCTGGATGGCATGAAAACCCTTGAAATAAAGCACCGGCATGATGAAGCGGTCGCATGCAGGGTCGCGATCGTAATAGGCTTGGATGTCGACGCGGACCGTCGTGCTCCACTCCGGATCGTCGGCAAGCATGGCCTTGAAGGTCTGCCGGATGAGGTCGGAGCCGATATCCTGATGCGCCAGGCGCTCGGCCAGGCGGTGAATGACCGCTTCTTCCAGGCTCTCCTGGTTGAGGATGGTGGAATAGAGGAAAGCAGCCAGCAACGGATCGCGGTTTACCGCTTCCATCGCCTCATCCCTGATCGCGCGCCAGATCGGGTCGACTGGCTGCACCATGCTGGGGCGGGCTATCGTAACGCTGTTCATCGACGGTCTCCGGCCTGCTCATTCATCCGGCGGCACATATAGGCCAGATCATAACACGGTTGAACTCAATTTTCCTTAGTGCTTTGTCAAATGAACTTGGTTCACCGAGATTCAAGCGGCGATGGAAAACGAACCCTTGATCGACGATGCGCTGAAAAGCGAGCTTGCCGCGCTCTATCAGACCGCGGATCGCGACTATCACGGCTTGCCTCACATCGAAGCGATGCTGGCGTTGGCAGCCGAACACCGGCACCTTCTTGACGATCCAGAAGCAGTCGAAGCGGCGATCTGGTTCCATGACGCGGTCTATGACAGCCGCGCCAAGGACAACGAGGCAAAGAGCGCGGTGCTGGCAGAAAGGAAGCTCTCCGGCCGCACCGACCCGGCCCGGCTTGCCCGGATTCTGGCCATGATCAGCGCCACCGCCACGCACCAGTTGCCGCCGCTCGAAGATGAGGGTGCCGCGAGTGATGCCGCCCTTTTCCTCGACATGGACCTCGCGATCCTCGGTGCCGACCCGAACCGCTTCGACGCCTACGAGAAGGCGGTCCGGCGCGAATATGGCTGGGTCGAGGAACCGATCTGGCGCGCCGGCCGCACGGCTGTCCTGACGAGCTTCCTGGCCCGTCCGCATATTTTCAACACACAATCGTTTCGCGATCGGTTCGAGGCTCGGGCCAGGGAAAATCTGGTCCGATCGCTGCAGGTCCTGCAAGACCAGTCTCAACAGACCTGATCGCCACGCCGAACGTGAACGCCTCTGGGATGACCGAAACCATGGAAAACAACTTCTTCCAACCCGTCGACGCCGCCCAGGTGCCGCGATTTGCCGGGCTTTCCACCTTCATGCGGCTGCCGGCGGTGCCGAACGCGAAGGGGCTCGATATTGCCCTTGTCGGGATTCCTTGGGATGGCGGCACGACCAATCGGGCCGGCGCCCGCCACGGTCCACGCGAAATCAGGAACCAGTCGAGCCTGATGCGCCGCGTCCACCACGTGTCGGGAACCGAGCCGTTCAGCATTGCCAATGTCGCCGATGTGGGAGACCTCTCGGTCAATCCGATCAACTTGCTCGACGGATTGAAGCGCATCGAGGACGGCATTGCCGCCATCGTTGCTGACGGCGCTCTTCCTTTGGCCGCCGGCGGCGATCATCTGACGACCTTGCCGGTGCTGCGCGCCATCGCCCGCAAGGAACCCGTCGGCATGATTCACTTCGACGCGCATTCCGACACGAACGACCGCTACTTCGGCGACAATCCCTATACACACGGGACGCCCTTTCGCCGCGCGATCGAGGAAGGGCTGCTCGACCCGAAGCGGGTTATTCAGATCGGAATTCGAGGCTCGATCTATGAGCCGGGCGAACACGACTGGGCGACCGCTCAGGGCGTGCGCATCGTATATATGGAAGAGTTCGTCAAACGCGGCACCGCTTCCGTCATGCAGGAAGCACGCGATCTTGTCGGCGACAGCCTCACTTACGTGACCTTCGACATCGATTGCATCGATCCGTCGATGGCCCCTGGCACCGGCACGCCGGAGCTCGGCGGCTTCACCACCCGCGAGGTGCAGGAGCTGGTTCGATTGCTCGACGGATTGAATTTCGCCGGAGCCGACGTCGTCGAGGTCGCGCCTCCTTTTGATATTGGCGGCATGACGGCGCTTGCCGGCGCGACCATGATGTTCGAGCTGCTTTGCGTCATGGCGAAATCCATCGCCGAGAGGAGAACGCGCGGCTAGTCTAAAGCATTCTCCCCGAAGTGCTTCCAGTTTCGGGAAAAGGACATCGCAAAGGTCAAAAGCAGGTCGCGTTTCGCGCAACCTGCTTTAGACGCGTCGTCGCCCGCAGCGGGCGGTATGGGTCAGAGCGGATTTTCGGCGTAGAACTCCAGCACGCGCTGCTTGAAGCTCTTGTCGCCGACGGCGAGCATGTGGTCGCGGGCCTCGATGCGAAAAGCCTCTGCGTGGGGCATCAGCGCGGCAAGCTCGTCGGGCGAGCCGGCGATGTCGTCCTTGGTCCCGACGGCAATCAGGGTCGGCTGGGCGATCCGCGCGACATCGTCCTCGCTCATTGACGCGCGTGAGCCGACTATGCAGACGGCCAGCGCCCGGCGGTCGCTGCGCGTCTGGTCGGCGAAGGCGCGAAACGAGCCGCCGCGCGCATGGCTGATCGTACCAGGATCCTCGGCCAGAAGCGCATCGGCGATTGGATCCCAGTCGCCGACGCCGTCGACAAGACCGATGCCGAGGCCGCCGAACACCAGCGTCGCCACCTTGTCCGGATTGGACAACGCCATGAAGGCGGATACCCGCGCGCCCATCGAATAGCCCATGACATGGGCGTGCTCGATGCCGAGGTGATCGAGCAGCGCGGCCGCGTCCGAGGCCATCTTGGCCGGCGTGTAGTCCGCCTCCTGGTAGCTCTTCGTCGACGCACCGTGGCCGCGATTGTCGACGGCGATGGCGCGGTACCCCGCGTCGTTCAGCGTCTTGAACCAGCCCGGCGAGACCCAATTGACGTAGTGGCTGGAGGCGAAGCCGTGGATCATCAGCACCGGATCGCCCTGACCGGACGCCGGTCGGCGGTCGAGGTAAGCGAGTTCGAAGCCGTCATGGGAAAAATATTGCATCTGGCGCAGCCGCGGTCAGTTGGAGCCGGCGCCCGAGGCCTTATCGATCGCTGGGTGACGCAGGAGATCGCCGTCCTTCAGACCGTCCTTGGCGGCCGTTCCCGCCTTCAGCTCAAGCACGAAGCTTACCGGCTGTCCGGGCGAGATGATCGCCTCCGATTCCGGTTCGCCACGCTTGACGGCCTTGATCCTGCCGTCCTGACCGATAAAGACCAGGTCGAGCGGCATCGGCGTATTCTTCATCCAGAAATTCACCTCAGCGGGCCGCTCGAACACGAACAGCATGCCGTGATCGTCGGCCATGTCCTTGCGGAACATCAGCCCGGCCTCGCGTTCTTCCGAGCTGTCGGCGATCTCGATGGAGAAGGAATGCTTGCCGGAGCCGGTGATCGCGACGAGCGGCGTCGGATCGGCAGGCAGCATCATCGCCTGACCGTCCGCCGAACTCGGTTTCAAGGCGCTGAAAATGGCGGCCAGAGCGATGGCGGCGCAAAGCGCTCCTGCGGTCAGCCAGTTGCGATGAGCCATGTGATACCTCGTCCAGGCCCTGTCCTAGACCAGGATCCGAGCGAGTGGAACCGGTTTTTTTGGACAGGAACGGCCTTGCACCTGGCAGGGCATCCTGATCGTATTCTGAGAGCCCTATGCACGTCGCCCAAAACTGCGAAGCGGTTTTGGCGGACATGCATCAAGCAAAAAATTAAGGCGCGTCGGGCCGCGCTTTAATGCGAGACCGGCAAGGTGCCCATATCGGGGTGTATTTCGGCGGCCATAAGGCCTTTGTCGCCGCGTCCGAAGCGAACCAGTACGACCTGGCCGGGCCTCAGCTCGGTGATGCCGTAGCGGCGCAGCGTCTCCATATGGACGAAGATGTCCTCGGTGCCCTCGCCCCGAGTCAGGAAGCCGAAGCCTTTGGTGCGGTTGAACCACTTCACCAGCGCCCGCTCGAGCCCGCTCTCGGCAGTCACGGTGACATGCGTGCGTTGCTCCTGCTCGGCCGGATGCACCGCTGTCGAGGCGTCCATGGAAAGAACCCGGAAAGCCTGCAGGCCACGCTCGCCCTGCTTGACGAGACAGACGACGCGCGCGCCCTCCAGCGCGGTCTGAAAGCCGTCTCTTCGAAGACATGTCACATGGAGGAGAATATCACCCGAGACGCCGTCGTCCGGAAGAATGAAGCCGTAGCCCTTGGCCACGTCGAACCATTTGATAGCGCCGGCGATTTCGACAAGCCCGGCGGAGTCGCCGCCACTGTCTCGCGTCAAGGCGTCGTCAAGGCTTCCGTCCCGCCTCGTAAAAGAGGCTTTTTCCCCCATAAGAACGCCCCCTTTTCCAACTGCAACCGCTAGTGATTCTTGCCATCAGATTAACACTGCGGCTTCCGGGGTGTGCAAGACCTGACGTGCCTTTTTTCACCGTTGAGCACCGGAAAGCCTCAATTGTTGTTTACCGGTGCGGCCTGAAGCGCAAAGGCGCGGCTGAAATCGATCACTCCATCGGTTTTGTCGGACGATTGCCCTTTGGCGGAGCGGCTCCTATGGTGCGCCGCAAACGTAACGCCGCGAGGAATCCGATATGCGCTATCTTCACACAATGGTCCGCGTCGCCGACATCGATCAATCTCTCGATTTCTACTGCAATAAGCTCGGCCTCAAGGAAGTGCGTCGCTACGAGAACGAGCAGGGACGCTACACGCTGATCTTCCTCGCCGCGCCCGATGACGAGCAAAGCGGCATTGCCGAGAAGGCGCCGCTGGTCGAGCTGACCTACAATTGGGATCCGGAGGAGTACAAAGGCGGCCGCAACTTCGGCCACCTCGCCTATGAGGTCGACGACATCTACGCGACCTGCCAGAAGCTGATGGACAATGGCGTGACCATCAACCGGCCGCCGCGCGACGGCAACATGGCCTTCATCCGCTCCCCGGACGGCATCTCCATCGAGCTGCTGCAGAAAGGCCCGGCCAAGGCAAAGGCGGAGCCATGGGCCTCGATGTCGAATACGGGAAGCTGGTAGGCGCCTGCCCCTCCCGGGGATTTGACCGGCCGGTCTATGGCGTTTTGCCGGATCGCGCCTATCTAAGCGCTTGTGGCGCCAGCCAGATCAGGCTGGCGCTTTTCTTGATCCGCCGGGAGAATTTCATGCCGACCAGCCGCGCCGACGTCGCCACTGAAAACGCCAGCCGCTATCTGCAGCAGCTCTGCAAGCACTGGGCGCACAAGTTCCCGGTCGAATTCGACCCGCATCACGGCGCCATCCAGCTCTCGCTCGGCCGCACCGTGATGGATGCAGACGACAAGGCTCTCCACATCGCGGTCGCCGCTGACGACGCCGCCTCGCTCGAGCGGCTGGAAACCGTGGTCGCCGACCACATCAAGCGCTTCGCCTTCCGCGAGGAGCTGACCTTCGACTGGCAGAAGGCTGCCTGAAAGAATTGAGCGTCAGCCGGCGGCCTTGCTGGCCATTTCGAGCAGCGCAAGCACGCTGCGCCAGTTGCGCGCCGTGCCCGGCACCTTGAGCGTTCGCCCAATAAGATTGGCAAACACCGATTTGCCAAGCCCTTCCGGCGCATGCAGGTAAAGCACGTCGCCTTTGATCTCGAAGCGCTCTGGGCCGGCACACTTTTCCGCCAGCCGCTTCGCCTCTTCCGCGGTCGGCTCTCGCTCCAGCGCATAGGCATGCAGCTTGGTCGGCTCGCCGGCAACCTCCGGATAGGGATTGTCCTTCACCAGGCGCTCGAACCAGCCGGCATTGCGCACCATGATGCGGGAATTGAACTCCCATTTCTTCTCGAAGGCCGCTTCGAGTGCTTTGGTCAGCGCCGCAGCGTCGTTGTTGTTGGCACGAAACACGACGTTGCCGCTTTGCACGTAGGTCGATACATCCGTGAAGCCGAGGTCTTCGAAGAACGACCTCAGCTCCGCCATCTTGACGATGCGGTTGCCACCGACATTGATGCCGGAAAACAGGGCTACGAACACCGTTCCTTTGTCGCCCGTTTTTGGCCCGCTCATATGATGAACCCCGCGAGCGTCTCGTTGTCGGTGATGTCCTGATACTGCACGCCCTCGGCGTCGAAATTGGCCTTCAGCAGATCGAAATTGCGCCGGTCCTTGGTCTCGATGCCGATCAGCACCGAGCCGAAATTGCGCGCCGACTTCTTGAGATACTCGAAGCGCGTGATGTCGTCGTCCGGGCCGAGCATTTCGAGGAAATCGCGCAATGCGCCCGGCCGCTGCGGGAAGCGGATGATGAAGTACTTCTTTAGCCCTTCGAAACGCAGCGCTCGTTCCTTGACGTCCGGCAGGCGCTCGAAATCGAAATTGCCCCCCGAGACGATCGCGACGATGGTCTTGCCCCTCATCTCCTTGCGGGAAAAATCCTTGAGCGCGTCGATCGCCAATGCGCCGGCTGGCTCCAGCACCACGCCCTCGACATTGAGCATCTCGATCATCGTCGCGCAAAGCCGGTTTTCCGGGACAAGGCGCACCGCGTCGGCGGTGAATTCCTTGAGATGGCGCAGCGGCTCGCGGCCGATTTCAGCCACCGCCGCCCCATCGACGAAGTTGTCGACCTTGGCGAGCCTGATCCGCTTGCCGCCGGCGAGACTCTCGCTAAGGCTAGGCGCGCCCGCCGGCTCGCAGAATACGAAGCGCAATTCACGCTGCTGGTCGGCGAAATAGTGGGTGACGCCTGCAGCCAGGCCGCCTCCGCCCACAGGCAGCATGACGATGTCGGGCATGCGTCCGCCCGGCATCTGGGCTGCGATCTCATAGGCAACGGTCGCCTGCCCCTCGATGATGTCCTTGTGGTCGAAGGGCGGCACCATATGCGCGCCGGCGGCTTCGGTGAACTCGAAGGCGGCGCGATAGCAATCGTCGAAGAAGTCGCCGACCAGCCTGATCTCGACGAAATCGCCGCCGAAAAGGCGCGTCTTGTCGATCTTCTGCTGCGGCGTCGTCACGGGCATGAACACCACGCCCTTTTTGCCGAAATGGCGGCAGACGAAGGCAAAGCCCTGCGCGTGGTTGCCCGCCGAGGCGCAGACGAACAGCTCGGCATTGTTGCCGGCGGCGAGCGCCTTGCGGAAGAAGTTGAAGGCGCCCCTGATCTTGTAGGAGCGGACCGGCGTCAGGTCCTCGCGCTTCAGGAGGATGCGGGCGCCGGTCTTTTTCGACAGGTAGTCGTTCTCCTGCAGCGGCGTTTCCGGAAAGATCCCGCGGATCGCCTCCGCGGCGCCTGCGACGCGGGAAGAAAAACTGTTCATGAGGCAACCGGCTCCGAGACCATGTGGTTCGCAGCCCAAGCCTATTGCATAGTTTGGTTTTCGCGGCCACCGATGCAGCCGCTCGCCGGCCTGCTGCCGCCACTTTGGTTTTCGCGCAACAGTGCCAAGGCCGTTGGCACCCGCCGATCAAATTCCGCTGGACACGACTTACTTCCGCCGCACTTCCCCTGTCCGGGAGATTTCGCGGAGGCAGATGGCCAATTGCGGCCGGAATGGAAGTTTCGACGTGCATTTGAAGACGATTTGCATCATTGCCCTGGCCTTGCTGGTTGTAGGCTGCGCGGGACGACCGTCACAGGAAATCCTGGGCAGCGTCGTGGTGCCGACGACGGCGACCGAGATCGCCGGCAACCATTCGATCTTCATCGCCACCACCCGCAAGCGCTCAGACGACCCGAACAAGGTTTTCGACGGCGAGCGCTCGGCGACGCTCAATTACGCCCGCGTCAACGTCACCGTCCCGCCGGCTCATGAGACCGGTCAGATCGAGCGTCGCTCGCGCGGGACGTCGAACGATCCGACCAAATATTTCATGGCTTCCGAGGTCGTCGGCTACGACACGCAGCCGAAATTCTCCAGCGCGCTCAATGCCGACATCGACGCCCGCGGCGGCCGCGTCATGGTCTTCGTCCACGGCTACAACACCGGCTTCGACGATGCCGTCTACCGTCTGACCCAGATCGTCCATGATTCCGGCTATCCCGGCACGCCGGTGCTTTTTTCATGGGCTTCGGGCGCCAAGACCACCGACTATGTCTATGACAAGGAAAGTGCCGCCGCCGCCCGCGACCAGTTGGAAGTGACGCTGAGAATGCTGGCGCAGACCGGTGCGCGCCGCATCGACATCGTCGCCCATTCGATGGGGACGTGGGTGACGATGGAAACACTGCGACAGCTCGCCATCACCGGTGACCGCGACCTCGGCGGCAAGCTCGGCGATGTTCTCCTGGCCTCGCCCGACATCGACGTCGATGTCTTCAAGAGCCAGATGCGCCGCTACGGCAAGCCCGACAAGCCGTTCATCCTGCTCCTGTCGGACGATGACCGCGCTCTCCGGCTCTCCGGCCTGATTGCCGGTGCACGGCCGCGCGTCGGCGACTACAGAGACGCGGCCGACCTCGCCTCCTACGGCGTCACGGTGGTCGACCTCTCCAAGGTGAAGGGCAACGACAGCTTCAACCACACCAAATTCGCCGACAACCCGATGCTGGTGAAGATGATCGGCCAGCGGCTGCGCGAGGACGACGGCTTTGCCAGCGACCGCGACGTCACCGACCGGATCAGCCAGCTCGCCACTCAATAACCGTGTTCACGCGGTTGCCGCCCTGCACGGACTTTGAACTGGACCAGACCGCTCGCTGGCTTTATCGAAGGAGCCCGAGAGGTTTGCCGCCCTTGGGGGATCCCGGGTGATCGTGCGTTGGAAGATCGTCCCTGGCCTTGCCTTCACGCTCGCCCTGACGGGCTGCGCCGGGCAGAACGCGCATGACCTGCTCAATCGGAAGGCCGTTACCGCGCCTGCATCCGAAATTGCGGCCAAGCACGAGATCTTCGTCGCCACGACCCGGCAGCAGGCGACCAAGGACCCGCGGCAGGTTTTCGACGGCGACCGTTCGCTGACCACCAGCTACGCGCGCGTCGATGTCACGGTTCCAAAGACCCACCAGGTTGGCGCGATCGAGCGCGCCAAGGGTTCGGCCGACAGCATTCCGGCCAGGCAGTTCACCGCAACCGATGTCGTCCACTATGGGAACGCTTCGCAATTCGCCAAGGCGGTCGGCACCGATATTGCCATACGCGGCGACCGCGCCCTGGTCTTCGTGCACGGCTTCAACAACGGCTTCGACGATGGCGTTTACCGCCTGACGCAGATCGCGCACGACACGAATTATCCGGGCACACCGGTGCTGTTCTCGTGGGCGTCGAGCGGCAAGACAACCGGCTACATTTATGACAAGGACAGCTCCACCGCCGCGCGCGACGACCTGGAAGCGACACTGAGGATGCTTGCCAAGTCACGCGCCAAAAGCATTGACATCATTGCCCATTCGATGGGGACCTGGCTGACGATGGAAGCTTTGCGCCAGCTCGCCATCACCGGCGACCGCGATCTCAACGGCAAGCTCGGCTACGTCATCCTCGCCTCGCCTGACATCGACGTCGATGTCTTCAAGAAGCAGATGATCCGCTACGGCAAGCCCGACAAGCCTTTCGCCATCCTGCTCTCGGGCGACGACCGGGCGCTGAAGCTGTCCAGCTTCATTTCCGGCGAAAAGCCGCGCGTTGGCGATTACGACAACGCGGCTGATCTCGCCAACTACGGCGTGACGGTTGTCGATCTGACCCGAACCAAGGGCGGAGACCGGTTGAACCATGCCAAATTCGCCGACAATCCGATCCTGGTGCAGTTGCTCGGCAATCGGCTGCACACGCCTGCCGGTCTTGCCTCCGACGAGCCGGATCCAACGCAGCTCAACAATATCGGTCAGGGTCTCGGCAAGGCGGTCGGCTCGGTCGCCGAGGTGGTCATCACCACGCCGTTCAGGGTGCTGACGATCGCCACCGGCGGCTGAGCACCGGTTAGGGCGTGGTCGAGGTTCGGTCAGGCTGACCTCACCCGAACATCGGCACATGCTAGACGAACAGATTGACCTTCTGGAACGACGTCACATCGACAAGTCCGACATCGGAAATCCTGAGCTCCGGGATAACGACCAGCGCCAGCAGCGAATGCTGCATGTAGGCGTTGTTGAGCGAACAGCCGACCTTGCGCATCGCTTCCGTCAACTGCTCGGCTTTGGCCGCGACGATCTCGGCGCGCTCGTCCGACATCAGCCCAGCGATCGGCATTTCCACCAGCGCCAGTTCCTTGCCCTTGGAGTAAAGCACGACGCCGCCGCCGACCTCGCTCAGCCGGTTGACGGCTAAAGCCATGTCCTCCTTGTTGGTTCCGACGGCGATGATGTGGTGCGCATCATGCGCCACGCTCGAGGCCATCGCGCAGTCTTCCACATAGCCGAAGCCCGACACGAAGGCGTTGGTGACGCCGCCCGTGCCCCTGTGGCGTTCGACCAGGGCGATCTGGCAAATGTCGTTGCGGCGATCCATGGCGACCAGCCCGTCCTCGACGGGCAGGTCGGCCTCGAGCGCTCTGGTCGGCGCCTGGTTCTCGATCACGCCGATCACCCGCGCCCGCACCTCGTTGGCACCCTGTGGCGCGGCGATGTCAAAGTCAGACGCCTTGAGCCTTTTGCCGAGCTTGACCGTGTTTTTCGCCGTCCCGGGATAATCATAGGCCGGAATGTCGATCTCGAGCTTGCCGGCTTTCGCCAGCCTGACGCCGCGGCCATAGACCTCGTCTATCGTCATCTGGGCAAGATCGGAGACGATCAAAAGATCCGCCAGCCGCCCCGGCGCGATCGAACCGACCTCGCGTTCCAGCCTGAAATGCTGGGCGGTGTTGAGCGTCGCCATCTGGATCGCCGTCACCGGCTTCAGGCCCTGGCTGATGGCGTGCCGCACCACACGATCCATATGGCCTGCGTGCACCAGCGTGCCGGAATGGCTGTCGTCGGTGCACAGGATGAAGTTGCGCGGGTCGATGCCGACTTCGGTGACCGCCTTGATCTGCGCAGCGACGTCGTACCAGGCGGACCCCAGCCTCAGCATCGCCTTCATGCCCTGGCGCACGCGGGCGATCGCATCCTCGGCGCGCGTGCCCTCGTGGTCATCTTCGGCGCCGCCGGCGACATAGCCGTGGAACGGCAACCCGAGATCGCGCGAGGCATAGTGGCCACCGACGGTTTTGCCGGCCTTCACCGTCTCGGCGATCTCGCCCGACATCACCGGATCGTTGGCGGCGACTCCCGGGAAATTCATCACTTCGCCAAGGCCGATGATATTCTCCCAGGTCATCGCCTCGGCGACGTCTGCGACCGTAAGCTCCGCGCCGGCATGCTCCAGGCCGGGCGCCGAAGGCACGCAGGACGGCATTTGCACATGGACGTTGATCGGCATCGCGACCGCCTCGTCATGCATCAGCCGAACGCCCGGCAGGCCCAGAACGTTGGCGATCTCGTGCGGATCGATGAACATCGAGGTGGTGCCGTGCGGGATCACCGCGCGGCAGAATTCCGTCACCGTGACCATGCCGCTTTCGACGTGCATGTGCGCATCGCAGAGGCCGGGCACCAGATAGCGGCCGCCCGCATCGACCACCTTGGTCCCCTGCCCGATCGTGTGGCCGGCATTCGGCCCGCAATAGGCGAAACGTCCGGCCGCGACGGCGATGTCGGTGCCCGGAATGATCTCGCCCGAATGGACATTCACCCAGCGTCCGTTGCGGATCACGAGATCGGCAGCCCGGCGCCCCATCGCGACGTCGACCAGTTGCGTCGCCACTTCGGTCCAGGGCTTGGGTTTCGTCGGATTGGTGCGGCTCGCCATGAAGAAACTCCTGTTTGCCCGACTGTGCCAAGCTGGCGCGGTTTTGACCAGTTGGCAAAACTGCTTTGTTTTTAAGGCAGGACCGGTTCCCGACAGATCTCTCCTGCGGCAGGGCGAAATCTCGCCTAGACTGGATCTCCGGCTATCTGGGTTGCAGAAGAGATGGCAAAAACGATCCGGTTCGCAATTTTCATGCTGTCGGCATGTAGCGCCGGTCTGGCCTTCTTCACCTTGCATTCATTCTGGGCATGGGCCGCGCCGATCGCCATCTTCATCGCCGGTTCGTTACTAGCCGAATATGCTTTCACGCGGCTGGCCACTCCCGAGGAGAACCAGCGCGACCTGGAGGATCGCGTGCGCAACCCGCCGAAGTAAACCACTGTTGCAGGAATACAATTCCGTTTTCGGGCGAATAACGCTAGGTTGCACCGAGAAGTTTTCGAAACCGCCATTTCGGAGCGCTCGATGGGTCGCCTGACACTTGCCAGTGCCGGCTTTTTCGCCCTGCTGTCCGGGCCGGCCTTGGCCGCGGACGCGATCGCCGACCTGCCCATGACTGCGCCGGGCTTCGATTGGACAGGCTATTATGCCGGCCTGCAGGCCGACTATGGCTGGGGCTCATCTGACATCTCCGGCACGGAAGGCGAGCCGTTCGCCGCTTCTCCCGATGTCGACGGCGGCTTCGTCGGCGGCCATGTCGCCGGCCTCTGGCAGTTCAATCAGGCGGTGATCGGCGCGCGCGCTGAGCTCAACTATGCCTCGATCGACGCTTCGGCCTTGCTCGACCCTGGCAATGCCGTCGGCACCGAGGTCAAATGGCTGGGATCGATCAATGCCGAAGCCGGCTTGGCGGTCGATCGCTGGCTGATCTATGGCGTCGGGGGCGTCGCCTTCGCCGGTATCGAGACCTCGCAAGACGTCGGCGGCAGCGGCTTCGCCAAGACACGCACCGGCACCGGCTGGACGATCGGCGCCGGGGTCGACTATGCGCTGAGCAGCAACATCGTCGTCGGCGCCCAATACCGTTACTACGATTTCGGCAAGGAGCATTTCGACGTCCCGGACGACTTCTCCGATCGTGATCAGGACCTGAAGCTCCATACCCTGGGCGTAAGCTTCAGCTACAAATTCTGATTTGCGGAGCAGCACGGAACGAAGGTGGCCGGCGACCGCGGGATCAAAACAGAGTCGACCCACCGGGTTATTTGATGTCCGCCCTATAAGCAGCTCTCGAAGCGGCCGGCGCCGACTTCATTCCCGAGTACGGCGGCGGTGCCGGGGTGAGAACTGCGGAAGCCATGAAGCGGATAGCTGCTCCCCTTGGCAAGCCAGCTTGCGTGCGCCTCCTTTGCCTTTGACGGCCAATCCCTCTAAAATGTGCGGCCAAGAAGAAAGAGGGGGGAAGGCTTATGACTGAGCCTGACGCTGCGCACGAAGCAATCGTCGATACGTGGCGTAGTTTTGGCGCCTCTGATTATGAGTACTTTGAGAAATACGAAAACCCTGAGTTGGTGGCTTGGTTTTGGGCACCGGCGAGCCGCTTTCGCAAAGCTTTTGAGCGATATTTGAACTTGGATGATGTGCTCGAAATAGCCAGCGGTGCCGGACGTCATTCGGCGCAGATCGTCGGCCGTTGCAGGCGACTGACGTTGATCGATACTTCGGTCGATGCCACTGCATTGGCTAGGAAACGGTTTTCAAGCGCTTCTCATGTGACCGTGACGCTTTCACCGGACGGCAAGAGTCTACCGTTTGAAAAGGGGCGCTTTTCCTCCGTTTTCAGCTACGACTCGATGGTTCATTTCGAACCGCTGACCGTGGCGTCCTACATCATGGAAGTCGCCTCCGTCTTGAAACCGGGGGGACGAGCTCTCCTTCATCATTCGAACTACTCGGATAATCCAACCGCATCCTTCAAGGAAAATCCCGATTGGCGGAATTTCATGCCAAAGGGATTTGTCGAGCATGTCAGCGCGCGTGCAGGGCTGACCGTCATCGAACAGCAGACGTTCCCGTGGAACGGGAACAGCGAGACTGACGCTCTCACCGTCGTGGAGAAGGGTTAACAGCGCGCCCTGCGCTGGTCTTCTGCGGCCCGGAAGGCGAGCCATAGCCGGTCCAGTTGCGATGAGAACCGATGCGGAAGAGCAATATTCGGTGGCAATACGGTGCCATCCCGCCCACAAGGCTGGACTCGTGTCGGCCCAAGTGCTTGAAATCGCGGCGCGCGGACGTGGCGGAATTGGTAGACGCAAGGGACTTAAAATCCCTCGATCTCTGATCGTACGGGTTCGATTCCCGTCGTCCGCACCACCCTTCGCTCCTCGAGCTTCGGGTGGCAGGCCACTCAAACCTTGATCGGATTGAGCTTCAGGTGCTGGATCAGAATGATGGTCTTGGCGTCGACGATACGGCCGTCGGCGATGCCGGCCAGTGCCTCGTCGAGCGGCATTTCCAGCACCTCGATGTCCTCGCCCTCTTCCGGAGCTCCGCCGCCGTCGGAAATACGGTCGGCCGGCGAATAGCGCGCGGTAAAGAACCAGAGCCGTTCGGTCACGCTGCCGGGGCTCATGTAGGGCGCGAACAGCCGCTCAACGTTCTTCAAATGATAGCCGAGCTCCTCTTCCGCTTCCTTGCGGATGCAGGTTTCCGGATCGTTTTCGTCGAGCAGACCGGCACAGGCCTCGATCAGCGGCTCGCGATGACCGGTGACATAGGCCGGATAGCGGAACTGCCGCACCAGCAGCACCGTCGAGCGCTGCGGATCGAAAGGCAGGATCACCGCGCCGTCGCCGCGATCGTAGGTTTGGCGGATCTGCGTCTCCCAGCGCCCATCACGGCGGCGATAGTCGAGCACCGTCTTCTTGAGCACCGCCCAATCGTCGGACAGGACTTCTTCAGACTGGATGCGGACGCGATCTTCCATGATTGGCTCCGTGCTGTCGGCAAGCGTTATCGGCGAACAGGCGCGGGCGCAATCCTGGAAACCGACTGGTCCAGCGAGACTTTCACTGGCGCGAAGTGCCGCGGCTGCCTAGATAGCGATATCTCTCCCAGGAGCCGTTTCCATGACACCATCGCTTTTCCAGCCGATCACCCTCGGCGGCCTGACCTTTCCAAACCGTATTGCGGTAGCGCCGATGTGCCAGTATTCGGCCGAGGACGGTTCCGCCAGCGACTGGCATCTGCACCACTGGATGAACCTGGCCATGTCCGGCGCCGGCATGGTGACCGTCGAGATGACCGACGTCGAGCGGCGCGGCCGCATCTCGCATGGCTGCCTTGGCCTCTACTCCGACGACAACGAGGCGGCGGCCAAGCGCACGCTCGATGCGGCCAGGCGCGTCGCTGCGCCCGGCACCAAATTCGGCGTCCAGCTCGCCCATGCCGGCCGCAAGGCATCCAACAGAAGGCCTTGGGAAGGCGGCGGCCCCCTGCAAGCGGGCGAGGATCCCTGGCAGACCGTTTCGGCTTCGGCCATCGCCTATGACACAGGGTGGAATATACCGCACGCATTGGGCGAGGAAGAGATCCGGCAAGTCATCCAACATTTCGCCGATGCGGCCAAGCGGGCCGAGCGCGCCGGCTTCGACTTCATCGAGCTGCACGCCGCTCACGGCTATCTGATCTTCCAGTTCCTGTCGCCGCTTTCCAACCAGCGCACCGACCGCTGGGGTGGCCAGCTGGAAAACCGCATGCGCTTCGCCGTGGAGATCGCCAGAGCGGTGAAGAAGGCAGCGCCGGGCCTGATGCTGGGGGCCCGCCTTTCGGTGAAGGAATGGGTCGACGGCGGCTTCGAGATCGAGGAGGCGATCGAAGTGGCCAAGGCGCTGAAGGCGGAAGGCGTCGCCTATCTGTGCTGTTCCAGCGGCGGCAATTCGCCGTTGCAGAAGCTGCCCAGCGGCCCCGGCTACCAGGTGCATCTGGCCGAGGCTGTGCGCAAGGGCGCCGGCATTCCGACGCGCGCCGTCGGCCTGATCGACGATCCGCAGCAGGCCGAGGCGATCGTGGCCGACGGCCGCGCCGACATGGTGGCTCTGGCGCGCGCCTTCCTTGCCGATCCGCGCTGGGGCTGGCGCGCGGCGGCGACGTTCGGCGAGGAAATCCGTCCGGCGCCGCAGCTGGCACGCTCGGTCACGACGATGCAGCACTGGATGAAGGCCGCGGGCTGAACGGCTTGCACAGGTGACGATTGGCTGAGACCTTTGGGCGCAGCCTTCCGCCACCATTGCAACCAAATTGGCCGTTTTACGTTGGCGGCCATGACAGACAGCAAGCCATTTGAGAAGCCGGTGGTGGTCGAACTCGGCCATGTCGGCAAATATCGCCAAATAAGCAGCACCCGCGAAGCGGCCGAGTGCCTGATGACCGTATGGCCGCTCAATCGCGGCCAGCGGCATCGTGATGCTCTCGATACTTGCCTGAAAGCGCTGGAGGGGTATCGTTCGACGGCGGACGCGCGCCGCGCGCTGATCGAGGCAGCCGAGGAATCTGAAGTGCTGGTTCCCGAAGAAAGGCTGTCCGACGGAAAGCTGCATTGAGCAGGCAAAGGGCTTCTCGACCGGAGGATTCCATGGCGAAACTGACCTACAAGATCGTCGAGCATGACGGCGGCTGGGCCTACATGGTCGGCTCGACTTTTTCAGAAACATTTCCCACCCGCCAGGACGCGCTGCGCGCGGCTGAAATTGCTTCGGCCGAGCAGCAGGTCGCCGGCACCACGGATGGCATCCAGTATGAGGATTCCGAGGGTGTCTGGCATGACGAACTGGCCGATGGCCGCGACCGGCCGCAGACCGAAGTCTCAGATTAATTTCCGTCGCTCGACCTTGCTGCGACCGACGCTGTAAAAGCTTCACGTCGGTCGCTCGCTGGCGAACGGACTACTTGCCGCAATACTGGTCGTTGACGTTCGGGCCGGCATTCGCGTCGGGGCCGGCCGTATCCGAGGCGCATGGGCCGACAGCACCGTCGCCGAAGCTGTTTAGCGCGCTGGCGTCGCGATCAACCGGCACTTGCTTGCTATGGACCGGGCGATCACGATGCCACCACCACCAAGCGTCCGACGATTGTGCCATAGCCGAGGCGCCCATGGCCAGGACAAGCGCCGAGGCTGCAAAAATCTTCGTAAGCATGATTGGTCTCCATCTGGTGATTTGCCGCATTCTTGCTGGCCGGAAATCCGCCAGCCGACACGGATTAAAACCGAGGGTTGGAGCCGAAATTCCCGTTGAAAGTGTAGGTGAGGCGGAATGTCCGACACTTTTGTGTGACGGTTCGTGAACGGACGCGATCCCTCTCGGCCTTTGACTCGAACGGGATCCTCACGCTGGGAATGCACGCGCGGCGATGCGCTCGATGAAGGCTACGACGCATTCCGGTTCCACGAATTGCGGCATGTGCCCGAGCCCTTGGACGCGTTCGAAATCGAGCTCCCTGATCCTGCCCGGCATCGGTTCGCCATGAGCCGCGATGCCGATCACCCGGTCATCCGCGCCGAACAGAATGCCGGCCGGCATCAGGATCTCGCCATAGCGCTGTTCGAGGCGGCCGAGATCCTCTTCCACCGCCACGATATCGGTGGAGGTCGCCTGGAAATGGGCGGGCCGCAACCCGAGCCAACCACCTCCGGCGATCATGTAGTCCCCCGGCACGGCTTGCGGCGCAAAGATGAACTTCATCGTCGGCTCCGCATATTTCAGGCTGTACGGTATCGCTAAAGTATGGGCCAAGATCCAGCGCTTCAGGCGCGAGGGAACATAGAGCAGGTCGAATTTCTGGCGCACCCTCGCCTCCAGATGCGTCAGCGGCGCGATGAGCGCGATGCCGGAAATCGACGTCGGATGCTCGATCGCAAGTGCAAGCGCGATGGCGCCGCCCAGCGAATGACCGACGATCAAAGGCCGTTCGAGCCCAAGCTCCTCGATGAAGCGCCGCACCACTTCCGCCTGTTCGGGCAGACGGCCGCTCGCCCCGCCCGCCCGCACCGAGTATCCCGAGCCCGGCCGGTCGAGAGCGATCAGCCGGTAGCCGGCGCCGAAGCGGCCGAACAGCGTGTGCCGGAAATGGTGGAGTTGCGCGCCGAGCCCGTGCAGGAACACGATCGGCCTGCCCTCGCCTGCTTCGACATAGTGGATGCGGCTGCCGCCGATCTCGATGAACCTGCCGCACGCCGGTACCAGCCTCTCGGCCTTGGTCGCAATCCACCATGTTGCGAGCATGAAGCCGAGCACGACCGCGGCGGCCGCAACGAGCAGGCCACCGATCAGCCACGGCAAAATCGATATCAGCATCTTGCATCCGAGCCCTACCGACGCACCTTACTCGCAACCGTGTCTGCCACAAGAGCCCCGCCTCGCGTGCGCATTGCGGCCGGCTATCCGCCGCGTTATTTCAGGCCACCTGCAGCCGGAGTGAGCCATGCCCGAAATCGTCACAGCCGCCATGCTCGTCATCGGCGACGAGATCCTCTCCGGCAGGACCAAGGACAAGAATATCGGCCATCTCGCCGATATCATGACCGCGATCGGCATCGACCTGAAGGAAGTGCGCATCGTTCCCGACGAGGAGGACGAGATTGTCGCCGCCGCCAACGCGCTGCGCGCCCGCTACACTTATGTCTTCACCACCGGCGGCATCGGCCCCACGCATGACGACATCACCGCCGATTCGATAGCCAAGGCCTTCAGCGTGCCTTGCGAATACGATGCCAGGGCTTACGCCATGTTGGAGGCAAGCTATGCCGAGCGCGGTATCGAATTCACCGAGGCGCGCAAGCGCATGGCGCGCATGCCGCGCGGCGCCGACCACATCGATAATCCGGTGTCGATCGCGCCAGGCTTCCGTATCGGCAACGTTCACGTGATGGCCGGTGTGCCGTCGATCTTCCAGGCGATGCTCGACAATGTCGTGCCGACGCTGAAGACCGGCACCAGGATGCTGTCGGCCACCGTGCACTGCCCCTTCGGCGAAGGCCTGATCGGCGGACCGCTCGCCGACATCCAGAAGGCGCATCCCGACACCATTATCGGCTCCTACCCGAAATATGGCGACGGCAAATTCTGGACCGAGCTCGTGGTACGTGCCCGCGACGAAGCGGCTCTCGAGGCCGCGCGCCAGGACGTTGCGGCCATGGTGGCGGGCCTGTCGGCTGCGAGCTGACCCCGGAACCAGAAGGCGCGCGCCGACGTTTCTGGCACGGCACTTTCGTTGCGGCCATTGATGCCGGTGGCGATCTTGCGCCGATAAATTTGAGGGATCTGCCATGCGCTTCAAGACGATCGTCGCCATTCTGCAGAACGAACAGGACGCCGAGCGCGTGCTCGATTGCGCCATCCCGCTTGCCGAGCGGTTCGAAAGCCACCTCGTCGGCATCCACGCCGAAGCGCTTCCGGTCCCCTATACGTCGGCAACCGGTTTCCCCGACACCGAATTCCTGCAGGTCTCGGCCGAGATGAACAAGGAGCGCGCCGAGAAGCTGCAGGCGGTCTTTCTCAGGCGCGTCGAGGATTCCGACCTGTCCTTCGAGTGGCGGAGCCTCGAAAGCTTCTCCGGCGACAGCGCGCTGACCGGCATTTCGAGCGTGCGGGCGGCTGACCTGATTATCGCCGCGCAGCGCGACACCGGGGGCGATCCGGGCGCCGATGTCGATACGCTGGTCTACGATGCCGGCCGGCCGGTGCTTGTCGTTCCGCATGCCGGGCCGCTCGTCACCACCTTCAGGCGTGTACTGCTGGCCTGGAACGGCAGTAAGGAGGCGGCTCGTGCAGCATTCGATGCCTTGCCCTTCATCAGCGAGGCGGACAAGACCGACATTCTCGTCATCGATCCGCCGGAAACGCTCGACGAGGCTCCCGAGGCGGCGGGCGCCGAGATCGCGGCTGCCTTGTCACGCCACGGCGCCAATGTCAGCGTTTCCGTGCAGAAATCGGGGGCAAGCTCGGTCGACGACATCATCCAGGAGAGGATCGCCGAATCCGGCGCCGATCTGCTGGTGCTCGGCGCCTACAGCCACTCCTGGCTGCGACAGCTCCTGTTCGGCGGCGTCACCCGCACCGTGCTGCGCACGGCAAACGTGGCAGCCTTCCTGTCGAGATAAGCCTGTCTCCGCGAAGTGGGAATCGGGTTCGGGGGACAAGGACATGTATCAAACAGGGAACTTGCACCGCGTCGCCTGAACAGCGCGACGCGGCATAAGTACACAGCCATCCCTGGCTGCCACCTTGCCAAGGCTGGCGCTTTCCGGCTAATTCCGGCTGCATTCCATCGTATCTGCGCGCTGCGGCGCGCGCTTGCGGAGTGCACGAACCATGTCCCTTCCCGAAAAAGCCTTTCCGGTCTCCTGGGACCAGTTCCACCGCGATGCCCGCGCGCTCGCCTGGCGGCTTTCCGGCACCAACAAAGGCCAGTGGAAGGCGATCGTCTGCATCACCCGAGGAGGCCTGGTGCCCGCCGCGATCATTTCGCGCGAGCTTGGCATCCGCGTCATCGAAACGGTCTGCGTCGCCTCCTATCACGACTACACGAGCCAAGGTCAGTTGCAGGTGCTGAAGGAGATCTCGCCTTCGCTTCTTGCCGATGACGGCGCCGGTGTGCTCATCATCGACGACCTCACCGATACCGGCAAGACGGCCGGCATCGTGCGCGCCATGATGCCGAAGGCGCATTTCGCCACCGTCTATGCCAAGCCGAAGGGAAGGCCTCTGGTCGATACATTCGTCACCGAGGTCAGCCAGGACACCTGGATCTACTTCCCGTGGGACATGGGCTTCACCTATCAGAAGCCGATTGCCGACGATCACGCCGGCTGATCGTTGGAAGCTGCTGTTTCCGTCCAGCGCCCGCCCAAATCACTGTTTGCTGTATAGAGAAGGCTCTCGGGGAGAAGGCTCTCGGGGGCGATGATTTCGCAATTGCCTGCCCTGTCCGGGTTAACCAACCCGAGTGAAGTTTTTTACTTTTATCGTCCACAATACGTCGTAAGATTCGTTTGATGGCAAATGATTCTAGAGGCTCGGGGCAGCTTCTACGATGTTGACGAGGCCAACGACGCACAACCAGATGGCCGAAAGAGTCCGACGACTCTTCGGCTCAGTGCCTTGCCGCCTGCAGGTTGCAGCCCTGCCTTGGCGTGAGAACGAAAACGGCGTCGAGATCATGCTGATCACCAGCCGCGATACCGGGCGCTGGGTGCTGCCGAAAGGCTGGCCGAAAGCCAGGGAGCCGCTTTGCGTAGCTGCCGCCCGCGAAGCGGGCGAGGAAGCGGGGTTGCACGGCACGGTCTCGCATCTCGAAGCCGGCCGCTATTTCTACGGCAAGGTCCTGGCATCCGGCGAGGAAGTGCCTTGCGAGGTCCTGGTGTTCCCGCTCAAGGTGGACCGCGTCGCGGACCGCTGGAAGGAAAAGCGCGCTCGCACGCGCAGATGGGTCGGCTCCGCCGAGGCCGCCCGCATGGTCAACGAGCCCGATCTTTGCCAGATCATTGCCTATTTCTGCGCCGATCCGCGAAAATTCGCCTGAGTCATCGCTCACATAACGCATATGTGACCCGACGAGCATGCCGCGCGTTGCGGTGCGCGAACAGCGGTGCTTTGTGTGGTTAATGCAGTGCCGATTCGGCTAATGGCGTCGATCGATGACGAACTCCGCGCAACCACTTGAAGAAAACTCCGGCGAACACCGGCGCGAGCACCGCCAGCGCGTGCTCAAGGGCGGGACGATCATCACCGGTATCCAGAATTCCGAGGTCAGTTGCACGTTGCGCAATCAGAATGCCGGTGGCGCCGAGCTGAAAGTCGCACCGGAATCACGCGTTCCCGATCGTTTCCTGCTCTACGTCCCGCTCGATGGCGTGGCTTATCGCGCGGAAGTCCGCTGGCGCCGCAACGACCGCGTGGGCGTCAAGTTCACCGGTACCGAGGCCAAGCCCAAGTTGCACTACGGCTGACGGTCGGTCCGCAAGGCGGGAAGGCACCCGGCCGAAGCCGGATGCCTTTCCTCAGGCGACCAGGCCTTTGGTGAGTTCGAGCGCCTGGCGCTCGAACAGCCGCCGGTAGATACCGCCGTTCAGCCGGATAAGCTCGTCATGCGAGCCTTCCTCGATGATGCGGCCGCGGTCGAAAACCAGCAGCCGGTCGAGTGCCCGCACGGTCGAAAGCCGGTGTGCGATGACCAATGTAGTGCGCCCGACCATCAGCCGCTCCATCGCCTTCTGGATGAGCACCTCCGATTCGGAATCCAGGCTCGATGTCGCCTCGTCCAGGATCAGGATGCGCGCATCGGCCAGGAAAGCGCGCGCGATCGCCACGCGCTGGCGCTCGCCGCCCGACAGTTTCACACCGCGCTCGCCGACCAGGGTTCCGTAACCCTTGGGCAGATCGGCAATGAAGTCGTGCGCGCTGGCGAGCTTCGCGGCATGCTCGATCTCGGCCTGCGTTGCGCCCGGCCTGGCATAGGCGATGTTCTCGGCCAGCGACCGGTGAAACAGGATCGGCTCCTGCTGCACGATGGCGATCTGGCTGCGCAACGATGATTGCGCAACCTTCGAGATGTCCTGGCCGTCGATCAGGATCCGGCCCCCGTTCACGTCATAGAGGCGCTGGATCAGCTTGACGAAAGTTGTCTTGCCCGATCCCGAATGCCCGACCAGCCCGACGCGTTCACCCGCGGCGATCTCGACCGAGAAGTCGCGATAGAGCGGCAGCCGGTGATTGCCGTAATGGAACGTCACCTTGTCGAACGCAATGCTGCCGTCGGTGATCCGGATCGGAGCGGCACCGGGCCGGTCCTCGATGCCGAGCGGTTCGGACTGGAAGTCGACCAATTCCTCCATGTCGTTGATCGAGCGCTGCAGGTTGCGGATATGCGTGCCGATATCGCGCAGATAGCCCTGCAGGACAAAGAACGACGTCAAAACAAAAGCGATGTCGCCGGCACTCGCCTCGCCCCAGGCCCAAAGCATGAGCGCAAGGCCGATCACGGCCGCCCTCATCAAGAGCAGCATCGTGCCTTGCGCGGTGCCGTTGAACGTGCCGCGCACCCAGGTACGGCCCGTGCGCAGACGCCATTTGGCGACCACGCGGGCAAGCCGCGCTTCCTCGCGCGCCTCGGCGCCAAAACCCTTGACCACGGCATTGCAGCTCACCGCGTCGGCCAGCGCGCCGCCGAGGCGTGTATCCCAGCTGTTGGCGAGGCGTGCCGCCGGCGCGACGTAGCCAAGCGACAGCATGGCGGTGACGGCGATGAACAGCACCGAGCCGATCGCGACCACCAACCCCATCATCGGCCAGAACCAGCCGAGCAGCAGCGTCGAGCCGACCAGCATGACGAACGACGGCAGCAGCGCGATCAGGATCGTGTCGTTCAGCAGGTCGAGCGCCCACATGCCACGCGTTATCTTGCGCACCGTCGAGCCGGCGAAGCTGTTGGCGTGCCAGTCCGTCGAGAAGCGCTGGACGCGGTGGAACGCGTCGGCGGCGATGTCCGACATCATCTTCAACGTCAGTTCGACAATCCCCATGAAGGCGGCGTTGCGCAGCACCACGGCCGCCAACGCCAGCGCCATCAGGATGGAGAACGCCGTCATTGCGGCGTGCCACGCAACCTCGTCGGCGCCGGCGCTGCTGGCGACCGCGTCGACCAGCCGGCCGGAATAGAGCGGCGTCAGCACGTCGGCCAGCGTCGAGAGCAGGAATGCGCCCATGATGAGCGACAGGCGCCACGGCTGGCGGCGCCAGTGGCCAAGCGTGAAGCCGAGCACGCTGCGAAAGGCGCTGGCGCGCAGATCTATTCTGAAACGAGCCATGATGTCATCCGGGCGCAGAGAGGCCCGGTCCCGCTAAAATCAAATTGGAAACCCGCGCCGGCGCCCTATGGCGCCCTTAGAACGGGGAGGTTCAGTATGGCTGGTCGCGCGCCCTCGGTGGCGACCGGCAGAGCCAGATGCCTGCCTGCGGATGGCCTTCCGAACGGAGTTCGGACGGCCGGTGCAGATCTAGGCTTCGCGGCCTCGCATAACGATGTCAAATCCTGCCATACGGTCCTCCCGAAAGGGAATCGCGGAAGCGCTCTTATAGAGGCGGCTCACCATCTCGCCAAGGCAGGGCGGCGCCAGGAGGGCGTCTTGTCCGGCCACTGAGACGATTTTGCAACAATGGTGGGTTGCGCTGCCAACAGCGCCGGTTCAGGCGAACAGCTTTGCGTTTCAGCGGACTAGCTGCGATCCCGGAACCGATTGGTGATCGGGTAGCGGCGGTCGCGGCCGAAATTCTTCTTCGTGATCTTCACGCCTGGGGCCGCCTGCCGGCGCTTGTACTCAGCAATGTAGAGCAGATGCTCGACGCGCGTCACCGTCGCCCGGTCGTGGCCGCGCGCGACGATGTCGTCGACGCCCATCTCGTGCTCGACCAGGCATTCGAGAATGTCGTCCAGCACCGGGTAAGGCGGCAGCGAATCCTGGTCGGTCTGGTTTTCGCGCAGCTCCGCCGACGGCGCCTTATCGATGATGTTCTTCGGAATGACCTCGCCCGATGGGCCGAGCGCCCCCGGCGGCACATGCGCGTTGCGCCAGCGCGCCAGCGCATAGACCTGCATCTTGTAGAGGTCCTTGATCGGGTTGAAGCCGCCATTCATGTCGCCATAGAGGGTGGCGTAGCCGACCGACATCTCACTCTTGTTGCCGGTGGTGACGACCATCGAACCGAACTTGTTCGAGATCGCCATCAGGATCGTGCCACGCGCACGGCTCTGCAGGTTTTCCTCGGTAATACCTTCCTGAGTGCCCTCGAAGAGCTGGGTCAGCGCATGCCGGAAACCTTCGACCGGCTCGGAGATCGGCACGATGTCGTAACGGCAGCCGAGCGCGCGGGCGCAATCCTCGGCGTCCTTCAGCGAGTCCTTCGAGGTATAGCGATAGGGCATCATGACGGTGCGCAGCCGCTCCTCGCCAAGCGCGTCGACCGCCAGTGCAGCGCAGATCGCGGAGTCGATGCCGCCGGAGAGGCCGAGCACCACGTTCTTGAAGCCGTTCTTGTTCACGTAGTCGCGCAGGCCCAGCATGCAGGCCCGGTAGTCGGCCTCCTCCCGCTCCGGAATCTTCGACATTGGGCCTTCGGAACAGACCCAGATGCCATCCCTTCGCTTCCAGGTGGTGACGTCGACCGCTTCCTCGAACTGGCTCATCTGGAAGGCAAGCGTCTTGTCCGCGCCGATGGCGAAGGAGGCGCCGTCGAAGATGAGTTCGTCTTGGCCACCAAGCTGATTGGCGTAGATCATCGGCAATCCGCATTCGATGACCTGACGGATCACCACCTGGTGGCGGACGTCGATCTTGGCGCGGTAGTAGGGCGAGCCGTTCGGCACAAGCAGGATCTCGGCGCCGCTCTCGGCCAGCGTCTCGCAGACGGCGATGTCGCCCCAGATGTCCTCGCAGATCGGGACACCGATGCGCACCCCGCGGAAATTCACCGGCCCTTGCAGCTCCGGCCCGGCCTGGAAAACGCGCTTCTCGTCGAACTCGCCATAGTTCGGCAGGTCGAGCTTGTAGCGCTCGGCGATGATCTTGCCGCGATCGGCGAAGACGATGGAGTTATGCGTGCCGGTCCGGCGCTTCAGCGGTGTGCCGATGATGACGCCAGGACCGCCATCGGCGGTGTCGGCGGCGAAATCCTGCGCCGCCTTTTCGCAAGCCTTCAGGAAGGCCGGCTTCAGCACCAGGTCTTCCGGCGGATAGCCGGCGAGGAAGAGCTCGCTGTAGAGCACCAGATCGGCGCCCTGGCGGGCCGCATCCGCCCTTGCCTCGCGCGCCTTGGCGAGATTGCCGGCGACATCGCCGACGGTCGGGTTGAGCTGGGCGACGGCAATGCGCAGTAGGTCGGGAGCGGTCTGGGTCATGAATTGGATTTAGCGTGGCGGCAATCGCCGGGCAATGGCGATTGCTTGTGCCACCCAGGACTGGCCGGCGAATGCCGGTCATGTCCCGCCTCAGCCGGAGGCGATCAGGCCTGCTCGCCCATGTATTCGCGCAGCGTCTCCGGCGAATGGTTCTCGCCGATCGACATCGCCAGAATGCGCGAGATGTGCCGGCGCGGCAGCCCGGTCGCGGCGGACCATCGGTTGATCTGCGCCTGGATCTTGTCGAGATCCCGCTTCGAAGTCGGGCTTTCGGCGATGTCGAGACCGGCGTCGCGCAGCGCCGCCGCCATGTCGGCGGAAACAATGAAGGTGTCCCACTCCAGCCAGCGCAGAAAATACTGGCCGGTGTTGCCGCCGAGCCGGCTGCCATGCTTGCCGAGATAGGCGGTTAGCCCGACCTGGTCGTCGGCCGGCCAGTCGGCCAGGAACTTGCCGAAGCCGCCATGTTCCTTCGAGACGCGGTCGACGAAAGCCGCGTTGTCGCGCACGGATTTGATCTTTTGCGGGTTGCGCACGATGCGCTTGTCGGACGCCAGCTCGTGCCAGAAGTCGTCCGGCTGGAACAGGAGCCGCTTCGGCTCGAAGCCAAGGAACGCCTCCTCGAAACCAGGCCATTTCTGCTCGATCACACGCCAGACGAAACCGGCGGCAAAGATGCGCTCGGCCATCGTGGAGAGGATGCGGTCATCATGAACTTTCGCCACGGCAGCGTTGTCGGGCATAGGTCCGAGCAGCGACGCCAGCGCCTCTTCACCGCCCTTGCGTTTTGCCGCCCGGGCACGAATTCGCTGGAAATCGGCCATTTCCGCCCTCGCCTGTGCCGACCAATCTATCACTTCCCGTCAGGCTCGGTAGCCTCTACCTCTATACGCAATTCTAGGAAAAGTGCGAAGCGGTTTTCCGTCCGGAATTGCGTGAGATAAGTGAGAATTCCAGGAAAAGTGCGCAGCGGTTTTCCGTCCGGAATTGAGTGAGCTAAGTAAGCAATCTCAGGAAAAAGTGCGCAGCGGTTTCCATCCGGATTCTTGGAACCCGGGCCTGACGACGGAGAGGACGATGAACAAGACGGTCGAGGATCTGTCGAACCGCTGGCTGAAGCGAAAGCCGGACGGTCTCTCTCCTCTCGAGAGCCGCGTGCTGAAGTCGACGCTGGAACGCACCACCATCACCAGGGACACCAACAAGGCAGTCGCCTTTCATCAGAGCTATGGCGATCGCGTTGCCGACACGATCGCCCGTATCGGCGGCTCATGGTCCTTCATTCTGGGCTTCATCGCCTTTCTGGTGCTGTGGACCTTTGGCAATGTCTGGCTCTTGTCGCGGAACGCCTTCGATCCCTATCCCTTCATCTTCCTCAACCTCGTGCTCTCGATGGTCGCCGCCTTGCAAGCACCGGTGATCATGATGTCGCAGAACCGCCAGACCGAGCGTGACCGCATCGACGCCGCCCATGACTATGAGGTCAACCTGAAGGCCGAGATCGAGATCATGGCGCTGCATGAGAAGCTCGACGAACTGCGCCACAGTGAGCTCATCGGCATGCGCGACGAGATCCTGCGCATGGCCGAGCAGATCAGGCGGATCGACGAGAAGCTGTCGGCGCGGTCGGCGGGCTGATGACCGAGGCCATCCATCGTCTCATCGAGCAATACGGGCTGATCGCGGTCTTCCTTGGCTGCGTCGCCGAGGGCGAAAGCGCTGCCATCCTCGGCGGCTTCTTCGCCCATCAGCACATATTCGTGCTCTGGCAGGCTTTCCTGGCCGCGTTTCTCGGCGCCTTCGCCGGCGACACGGCTTTCTTCACCCTCGGCCGCAGCTTTGCCGATCATCCCTATGTCGTCAGGCTGCGCAGGCGGCCGGGTTTTCGCCGCGCCTACCGGCTGCTCAACACCCATCCCAACATCTTCGTGCTGACGAACCGCTACATCTACGGAATGCGGCTTGTCGGCGGCATCGCCGCCGGGCTGTCGACCGTGTCGGTGCCGCGCTTCGTCATCCTGAACGCCATCTCGTCGGCAGTCTGGGCAGCCCTCTTCGGCACGGTCGGCTATGTCTTCGGGCTGGGAGCGGAGCGCATGGTCGGCCAGGCATTTGCCCGCCATGAGCGCGTGCTCGTAGCCCTCGCCGTCGGCATCGCTGTGGCCGTCCTGGCCGGACTGGTTGCCCGCCATTTTGCCGGAAGGGAGCGCGCAAAGGACGCAAAAGAGGATCAGGCCGAATCCTAAGCTGTCGGACCGATGCCTCCCGGTCAGATCGGCGCGCCGATGATGCGCTCGATGATGGCAATGCCCCAGACGCCCCCCGCGATCACGATCGAAATCAGCACCGCCAGCGAGCCGCAGTCCTTGGCGAGCTGGATGTCGATGTGGAACTCGCGGGAGATCGCGTCGCACGCAGCCTCGATGCCTGTGTTGAGCACCTCGACCAGAATCATCAGCAGAACCGCGCCGATCAGCAAGGCGTAGCCGCGCCAGGATACCGAGATGAACCAGCCGGCCGGCAGAGCGAGCGCAAGCAGCATCAACTCCTGCTGGAACGCCTTTTCGTGAGCAGCCAGCTTGCGGAAAGCCCGCACCGAGTTGATGAAAGCGTCGATCAGCCGCTGCATGCCCAGCCCCGTTTCGAATCACCGTGAGGGGATATCGCAACAGCCGGGTCAAGGGAATAAGGCAGGCGGCCCAAAAGTCACTCGTCCGCGACCTTTATCGACGGCGTCGACTTGTCGAACTGCGGCAGGCCGTCGTCGATTGCATAATAGTCGCCCTTGTCGCCGACGAAGATGTGGCTTTCGGCCGAAAGCCCGGTCGGCTTGTCGAACGAGCCGGCCATGATGGAGATCGTGTCGAGCTCGTTGTGCTTCCAGAACAGCACCGAGCCGCAGCTGCGGCAAAAACCGCGTTTCGCTATGTCGGACGCGCCGTACCAAGCAAGCGCGTCGGCCCCCTCGATGTCGATGTCGGCGTCCCTCGAAGAAGTCGCTGCAACGAAATGGCCTGTTTGCTTGCGGCACTGCGAGCAGTGGCAATAGACCACCCCGCGCAACGCTCCTCTCGTCGTGAAGCGCACCGCTCCGCACAGGCACGATCCCGTGTGATTTTCGCCCATCCCCGGCCTCCTTCAACGCCATACGCCTCGATCGCGCCACACAAGATTCCAGTTTTGCGCTCTTCCGGCGCAGGCAAATGCGACACCGAAGCGGCGCGTTTCAAAAGCTGCGCCTGCACCGCAGTGCAACCTGAAGCAGCAAAAACGGTCTGGAAACGCCCGCCATTAAGGAAACTTTAGCGCAGCTGCATTTATGGTTCCTGCAGGCGATGGTCGTGTTGGGGACGCGGCTTAGCATCGCAATTCTGATTCGATCCCCGCATTGGCGGCTCCCGGCGGTGGCAGGTCTCCGGTCGCGCACTGAAGGGGGTAGTGAATAGACTATGCAGCCGGCAGCCGTCCCGAGCGACAGAAATGGCGACATCGCCAGCACCGTTGTGGCGACCATGCGCCAGCTCGGCCTGCTCGGCCTGCCGCGCAACTACGAAATCTTCTATGAAGCGCTGAGCGGCAGCAATCACGAGCTCAGCCTCGCTGTCGTCTCGTTGAGCAACCGCCCGACGCAAGAGGATCTCGATCGCATCGGACGCACCTTCTTCCCGCAGCACCACGGGCCTGCGATCGTCGAACACGCCCGCGAGGTGGTCGCCAAGGAGCTTGAGGACGTCGCCGCGCTGCTGCGCAGCGAGCGCAGCCATATCGAAAAGTACGGCCGCATCCTCGACGAGACGTCGAGCGGCCTGAGCAATCGCAGCCTGCTTTCCCAGGATCTGCTGCAAAAGATCGCCGGCGCGATGTCTGCCGCCACCAGCTCGACGCTGGATCACAACCGCCAGATCGCGAGCACGCTCAGCGAAAAGACGGCCGAGCTCGAGAGCGTCAAATCGAAGTTGGAGGAATACAAGCGGCTCGCCAATACCGATCCGCTGACGCAGATCTGGAATCGCCGCGCCTTCGACAAGGAAATCACGCGCATCTACAACAGCAACCGCGGTATCCTCTTCAACGCGCTCATCCTTGCCGACATCGATCGCTTCAAGGATATCAACGACCGTTACGGCCATCCGGTCGGCGACAGGATCATCCAGATCATCGCCGACATCTTCCAGTCCAGCATCCGCGCCGACATGTTCGTGGCGCGCACCGGCGGCGAGGAGTTCGCGCTGATCGTCGAAGGCGCCAGCGAGGACACCACCTATGAAATCGCCGAGCGCATCCGCGTGCTGATCGAACAGACGCCGTTCACAAGCAGCCAGACCGGGATGAACTATGGCACGGTGACTGTCTCGATGGGCATTTGCATGGCTTCCGAGGCCGACACCCCCGAAGACCTCTACACCAAGGCCGACCGCGCGCTCTACCGCTCCAAGATCGGCGGCCGCAACCGCGTCACCAGGCATTCCACAATGGCCGGCCGTGCCGGCAAGGGCTGGCTGCTCTACAAGAAGGACTGAGGGCACATTGGACACCCTTTCCAAATGAATTTCTGTGGACTATATTTTCCACGGAAATGAAAGGGTGCGCTCATGCCACGTCCAGTCGCTGCCGCGACGGCGGCAGAAAATGCCGTCATCACCAAGGCCACGCTGCGCGCGGCCGACCTGCTCGAGATCACGGCGCGAACGCTTGCTCTGGTCATCGGCGTCTCTGAGGCGACGGTCTCGCGCATGCGCAAGCAGGAGTTCCTGCTCGAGCGCGGCACCAAGCCGTTCGAGCTTGCGGTGCTGTTCGTGCGGCTGTTCCGCTCGCTCGACGCCATCGTCGGCGGCGACGAGACGGTCGCCCGGGCATGGCTGAAGAACCCGAACACGGCGCTCGACGGCACGCCGCTCGAAAAAATCCTGACCATTGCCGGACTTGTCGATGTCATTGCCTACCTGGATTCCCGACGCGCTCTCGTCTGAGGCCCTCAGGCTCGAAGGCAAATATTGGCGGATGGTCGAGGCGCAGCATCGCGTCTCGACCCTGAAGCTCGTCGACAGGCTCGACGAGCAGGGCCTGCTCGAAGACCTCATCCAGGAAAGCAAGCCGCGGATCCCGCTGGAATGCCGCCATCTTCACTATCTTCTGGCGACGCCCTTCCGCTACGGCTCGATTTATCCGTACGGCTCGCGCTTCCGCCGCGCCGGCAAGACCAAGGGCGTCTACTACGCCGCCGAGACGGTGCTGACGGCAGTGGCGGAAATGGCCTTCTACCGCTTGCTGTTCTTTGCGGAATCGCCGCAAACGCAATGGCCGAACGACGCGGCCGAATATACCGCCTTTGCCGCGGCCATCAGATGCGAGAAGGCCGTCGACCTCACGCGGCCGCCGCTCGACCGCGACGAGAAGGCGTGGACGGATCCGACTGACTATGCCGCCTGCCAGGCCATCGCCGACGTGGCGCGCGAGGCGGGGATGCAGGCCATCCGCTACCGCTCGGCGCGCGATCCGAAGGGCGCCAACATCGCGCTCTTGACGTGCAGCGGTTTTGCCAAGGCCAAGCCGCTGGAGCCTCATACCTGGCGCATCCGCATCGGCTCGTTCGGGGTCCAGGCAATCTGCGAATTTCCAGACAGGCGGCTGGAATTCTCAAGGACGAGCTTTGTCGATCCGAGGCTGGCGAATATGCGCTGGGAGCGCGGGCGCTAGTTAAGCCAGAATGTTGACCGCACGCGCGGCGACCAGCGCGATCGTCAGCAGCGAGATCATTGCCTCGGCCATCATCAGGAGCTTGGCGCGCTGAGTGAGCGGTAATGTGTCGGTCGGCGAGAACGCCGTCGCATTGGTGAAGGCCAGGAACACGTAATCGACAAAGCCGGGCAGCCAGTCGCGGATCTCGCGATCGGACAGCGTCATCTGCGGGAACAGGAAATCGGCATGCGCGCGCTTGACCAGGCCGCAGGTCGGCGGGCCGCCGCGGTCGGTGCTCCAGAACCACAGCGCGAAGACGATGACGTTGGTGACCCAGATGTTGAGCGCGTCGACAAGCAGCGTCGTGCCGGCGCCGGCATGGCCTGCCAGCAGCTTCTGGACCAGAAAGACCAGCGAGCCGCAATTCATGATGCTGATGACGCCGGTCATGACCAAGGCGGTACGGCGGATGAAGACGCGAAACCGGCCGATCGCATACCAATGCTCGTGATCGACGGCCTTCTGAGTCGCCATTTGCGTCCAGGCCGTTGCGATCGACAAAGGCACGAGCAGCGCCGCCTCGATCGCGGGCGCGAGCCAGCGCGGACCGAAGGACAGGTCGTTGATGACCAGAAGCTGCAGGCAGATGACGACAAGCACCGCCGCCCGCGCCGACCAGAAGTCGATCGCGCGGTGATGAACGATGGCATGCTCGTGGCGCATGGGGGACCTGTGTCGTGTGCGCGGTTTTCGACCGCGGGCGACACCTCCACCTCAATCTTGGTCTTGCGATGGTCGCGTAACTATAAATTTTCGTAAGGTTTCGGCGGCCGGCGCCTCGCAGGATCGGCCCAAACGAAAAGGGCGTCGGACTTTGTCCGACGCCCCGGTTCGATCGCTGGCAAGCGGCTTAGGCGTTGGCGGCTTGCTTGTGCTGGATCGTATGGCTTTTCTTGAGCAGATCCGAAACCAGGAAGGCCAGTTCGATCGCCTGGTCGGCATTGAGGCGCGGATCGCAATGGGTGTGATAGCGGTCCTGCAGGTCTTCCGCCGTGATGGCCCGGGCGCCGCCGGTGCACTCGGTGACGTTCTTGCCGGTCATCTCGACATGGATGCCGCCCGGATGCGTGCCTTCGGCGCGGTGCACCTCGAAGAAGGTCTGCACTTCCTTCAGGATACGGTCGAACGGCCGCGTCTTGTAGCCGGCCGCCTCGATCGTGTTGCCATGCATCGGGTCGGAAGACCACACCACGTTGCGGCCCTCCTTCTTCACCGCCCGCACCAGCTTCGGCAGATGCTCGGCGACCTTGTCGGAGCCGAACCGCGCGATGAGCGTCAGCCGTCCGGGCTCATTCTCGGGGTTGAGCAGGTCGATAAGCTCCAGCAGGCCGTCCGGCGTCAGCGACGGACCGCATTTCAGGCCGAGCGGATTCTCGATGCCGCGGCAATATTCGACATGCGCATGGTCGGGCTGGCGGGTGCGGTCGCCGATCCAGATCATATGGCCCGAAGTCGCGTACCAATCGCCGGAAGTCGAATCGACGCGGGTCAGCGCCTCCTCGTAGCCGAGCAGCAGCGCCTCGTGGCTGGTGTAGAAATCGGTCTCGCGCAGCGCGAAATTGGTTTCCGACGTGATGCCCACCGCGCGCATGAAATCCATCGTCTCGGTGATGCGGTTGGCGAGCGATTCGTATTTCTCGCCCTGCGGGCTGTCGGCAACGAAGCCCAGCATCCAGCGATGCACGTTCTCCAGGCTGGCATAGCCGCCTTGCGCGAAGGCGCGCAGGAGATTGAGGGTCGCCGCCGACTGGCGATACGCCATCTCCTGCCTTGCGGGATCCGGGATGCGCGACGCGGCGTCGAACTCGATGCCGTTGATGATGTCGCCGCGATAGCTCGGCAGCGTCACGCCGGCCTTGGTCTCGCTGTCGGAGGAGCGCGGCTTGGCGAACTGGCCGGCGACGCGGCCGACCTTCACCACCGGCTGCGCGCCAGCGAAGGTGAGCACCACCGACATCTGCAGGAAGACGCGAAAGAAGTCGCGGATGTTGTCGGCGCCATGCTCGGCAAAGCTCTCGGCGCAGTCGCCGCCCTGGAGCAGGAAGGCCTCGCCGGCGGCGACCGCCGCCAGTTGCTTCTTCAGCTTGCGCGCTTCACCGGCAAACACCAGCGGCGGATAGGTGGTGAGCCGGGCTTCCGTGGCCTCCAGCGCCGCAAGGTCCGGATAGGCCGGAACCTGCTTGATCGGCTTTGCTCTCCACGAATTCGGCGACCATTTTGTCATCGCTGCACCCAAAACTCTTCAGAGCAATTCCAGGAAAACTGTGAACGGTTTACGTCCGGAATTGCGTCAAAACAAACTGGCGAGCGGTCTCGCCCGCCATTCCCACCCCAATCAGAGGTCGCGGCTCCTTACACGAAGCCGATTTTCTATTCTAGCCGGGAATTTCAGCAGTGGCGAATGCCTTGAACTGCTCGGATGCCGGTGTGAAGGCGTCAGGCAGCTTTGTCGACCAGCCGCGCCAATTGAGTCATGACAACAGCCGAGCCGGCCAGCCGCTTCTCGGCATTCGGCCAGTCACGCATGAAGACGACGCTGTGGTCGGCCCTGATCTTGGCCAGCGAGCCCTGCTCGCCGATGAATTTGACCAGTCCGACCGGATTGGGGAATTCGCGCTTGCGGAAGTGGATGACGACGCCCTTGGGGCCGGCATCGAGCTTCTCGACATTGGCCTTGCGGCAAAGCGCCTTGATGAAGACGATCTTCAACAGATGCGTCACTTCTTCCGGCAGCGGCCCGAAGCGGTCGATCAGCTCGGCGCCGAAGCCGTCGATCTCCTCGGTGGTCTCCAAGTCGCCAAGGCGGCGGTAGAGCGCCATCCTGAGCTGCAGGTCCGGCACATAGCTCTCCGGGATCATCACCGCGGTGCCCACCGCGATCTGCGGCGACCAGCCGCCATCCAGCACTTCGCCGGAATCCTTCACTTCGGCCACCGCTTCCTCCAGCATCTGCTGGTAGAGCTCGAAACCGACCTCCTTGATGTGGCCGGATTGTTCCTCGCCGAGGAGATTGCCTGCGCCGCGGATATCGAGGTCGTGGCTGGCAAGTTGGAAACCAGCGCCGAGCGTATCGAGCGACTGCAGCACCTTGAGCCTGCGCTCGGCCGTATCGGTGAGCTTGCGGTTGGCCGGCAGCGTGAACAGCGCATAGGCTCGCACCTTCGAGCGGCCGACGCGGCCGCGCAACTGATAGAGTTGGGCCAGACCGAACATATCGGCTCGGTGGATGATCAGCGTGTTGGCGGTCGGAATGTCGAGGCCGGATTCGACGATGGTCGTCGACAGAAGCACGTCGTACTGGCCGTCATAGAAGGCATTCATGATGTCGTCGAGTTCACCGGCCGGCATCTGGCCGTGGGCGACCGCTACTTTCAGCTCCGGCACGGATTCTCTCAGGAAATCATGGATTTCGGCAAGATCGCTGATACGCGGCACGACATAGAAGGAATGGCCGCCGCGGTAGCGCTCGCGCAGCAGCGTCTCGCGGATGACCAGCGGATCGAAGGGCGAGATGAAAGTGCGCACCGCCATGCGGTCGACCGGAGGGGTGGCGATCAGCGACAGCTCGCGAACACCGGTCAGCGCCAACTGCAGCGTGCGCGGAATCGGCGTCGCCGAAAGTGTCAGCACATGCACGTCGTTCTTGAGCTCCTTCAGCCGCTCCTTGTGCTTGACGCCGAAATGCTGCTCCTCGTCGATGATCAGCAGGCCGAGATTTTTGAAGGAGATCGAGCTACCGAGCAGCGCGTGCGTGCCGACGACGATGTCGACCGTGCCGTCGGCGACGCCCTTCTTGGTCTCGGCCAGTTCCTTGGAGCCGACCAGGCGCGATGCCTGCGCGACGCGGATCGGCAGGCCGGAAAAGCGTTGCGAGAAGGTCTTGAAATGCTGCCGCGACAGCAGCGTCGTCGGCACCACGACGGCGACCTGGAACCCTTCCATCGCCGCGATGAAGGCGGCGCGCAGCGCCACTTCCGTCTTGCCGAAGCCGACGTCGCCGCAAACCAGCCGATCCATCGGCTTGCCGGCGCCGAGATCGTCCATGACGGAATCGATTGCCGTCTGCTGGTCGTCGGTTTCTTCATAGGGAAAGCGCGCCGCGAACTCGCCATAAAGGCCGTCGGCCGGAATCATGGCGGGTGCTGCGCGCATCTGCCGCTCGGCGGCGATGCGGATCAATTGCCCGGCCATGTCGAGCAGCCGCTTCTTCAGCCGCGCTTTGCGCGCCTGCCAGGCGCCGCCGCCGAGCTTGTCGAGTGGCGCTTCCGCCGAATCCGAACCGTAGCGTGAGAGGAGCTCGATGTTTTCGACCGGCAGGAACAGCCGGTCGTCGCCGGCATAGTGGATTTCGAGACAGTCATGCGGTGCGCCGACCGCTTCGATGGTGCGCAGACCAATGAATCGGCCGATGCCGTGGTCCGCGTGAACGACGATGTCGCCGGATGACAGCGACGATGCTTCGGCAATGAAGTCGGAGGCACGCTTTTTGCGCTTGGAGCGGCGGATCAGCCTGTCGCCTAGAATGTCCTGTTCGGCGACGACGACCATCCCGTCGGTCTCGAAGCCGGATTCGAGCGGCAGCACGGCAAGACCGGCCTGCCCCGGCTCGAGCTTTTCGACCTCGGAAAGAGTCGCCACCGGTTTCAGGTTGCCGAGATGATGCTCGGCGAGGATTTGGCCGAGGCGGTCGAGCGAGCCCTCGGTCCAGCCGGCGACGATGACGCGGCGGCGCGCGGCGCGCTCGTCGGCAATATGCTTCACCACCACGTCGAAGACATTGCTGTTCGGGTCGGCGCGCTCCTCGGCGAAGCTGCGGCCTTGCCGCGAGCCCGCATGGAAGACCTTCTTGCCGCCGACATCGGGTGCGTCGAAAACGGTGAAATCAATGTCCTCGCGCGGTCCGAGCGAGGCTTTGAGATTTTCCGGCGAGAGATAGAGCAGATCCGGCGCCACCGGCTTGTAGGGCACGGCATCTTTCAGCGCGCCGTCAGCCTGCTTCCGCCGCGCCTCATAGTGATCGAGGATCAGCGTATGGCGCTCGGCCAGCGCCTCATGCGCGAGATGATCGAAGATGACAGGCGCGTCCGGCAGATAGTCGAACACCGTCTCCAGTTGCTCGTAGAAGAAAGGCAGCCAGTGCTCCATGCCGGCAAAGCGCCGTCCTTCGCTGACGGCTGCATAGAGCGCATCGTCGCGCGACGGCGCGCCGAAGGCTTCGATATAGGAGCGGCGGAAGCGGCTGATCGTTTCCGGCGTCAGCGCCACCTCGCTCATCGCCTGCAGCGCCATCGACTTGCGCTGGCCGGTCGTGCGCTGGGTCGCCACGTCGAAGACGCGGATCGATTCCAGCGTGTCGCCGAAGAAGTCGAGCCTCAGCGCCTCGCTCCAGCCGGGCGCGAAGAGGTCGAGAATGCCGCCGCGCACCGCGAACTCGCCGACGTCGCGCACCGTCGGCACGCGCTCGAAACCGGAATTCTCCAGCCGCGCGATCAGCACGTTCATGTCGATCTGGTTGCCGGGCTTGGCGTGGAAGGTCTGCGCCTCGATCAGTTCGGCCGGCGGAATGCGCTGCAAGAGCGCATTGGCCGTCGTGAGGATAACGGCGCGGTGCGGCTTTTTCGCCAGCGCAACGATTGCGGAGAGCGCGTCGAGGCGCCGCGCGGCGGCATCCGCGCCCGGCGAGACACGATCGTAAGGCAGGCAGTCCCAGGCAGGCAGTTCCAGAACCGGCAGGCCGGGAGCGGCAAAGGCGAGCGCATCGATGATCGCCGGCAGCCGCTGGCCGTCGCGCGCGACGAACAGCACCGGCTTGTCGGGCGCGATCTCCTGCGCCGTCCGCGCCAGCGCGAAAGCTTCGTAACCGTCGGCGACGCCATCGACGATGAACTGGCCGGCGCGGCCCTTCGGCAGGCCAATGGAGGGAATGAGACTCATGCTTCTTTCAAAATGTCATGGTCCGGCGCGACGCCAGGATCTTCTGCAGCACCGCGCAATCGATATCGGGCGGAACCGGGCGCTCGCCGGTGATCATCGGCAGGAATTCGGTGTCGGAGATTTCGAGGAGCTTTTCATATTGGTCGATTTCGTCGGCGGTCAAGGCGCCGATCTCGGCATCGGCGAAGGATCCCAAGATGAGATCCATCTCGCGCATGCCGCGATGCCAGGAGCGGAACAGCAGCTTGCGGCGGCGGACGTCCAGTCCCTCGCTTGATCGCTGTGTTCCGGTCATCGCGCTGCATCCCTGTTCGAAGCGGCGCATATAGCGTGGATAGCGATTGGTGTCAGCCTTTGCGCTGCGGCCTCCGCGACATAAGCTGACGAGATGCGTCCTTCCATCCTCGATCCCCTGTTCGTCCCGATCACCTCGCTCGCCGGCGTCGGCCAGAAGGTCGGGACCATGATCGAACGTGTCGTGCCGGCCGATCTCGGCGACCGCGCCGCGCGCGCCGCCGATCTTCTGTTCGTGCTGCCCAACACGGTTATCGACCGCCGCAATCGGCCTGGCATCGCGCTAGCGGCCGAAGGCCAGATCGTAACACTCGAGGTGCGGGTCGACCGTCACCAGCCGCCGCCGCGCGGCAACAGGTCCGTGCCCTACCGGATCTACGCCCATGACGACACCGGCGAGATCGCCTTGACCTTCTTCCATGCCCATGCCGCCTATCTGCAGAAGATGCTGCCTGAGGGCGAGCGCGTCGTAATCTCCGGCCGCATGGAATGGTTCAACGGCCGCCCGACCATGGTTCATCCCGACCATATCGCGCCGCTCGACGAGGCCGAGGGCCTGCCGCTGGTCGAGCCCGTCTATCCGCTAACCGCCGGCCTGTCCGCAAAAGTGCTGCGCCGCGCCATCGGACAGGCGCTCGGCCGCTTGCCGGAACTGCCGGAATGGCAGGACGACGCCTTCATGCGCCGCCACACCTTTCCGTCCTTCGGCGATGCGCTCACCCGCATCCACTATCCCAAGGACCCGATCGACGTTGCCGTCGAGGGTGCGGCCTGGCGGCGCCTGGCCTATGACGAGCTCCTGGCAGGGCAGGTGTCGCTGGCGCTGGTGCGCGCCAGAATCCGCCGCCTTTCGGGCCGGCCGCTGGTCGGCGACGGGCGCGTTGTCGAGAAACTGCGCGCTGCCCTGCCCTACAAGCTCACCCTCAGCCAGGAATTCGCGCTCGGCGAAATCAACGCCGACCTGGCCGACCCCGAACGCATGCTGCGTCTGCTGCAGGGCGATGTCGGCTCCGGCAAGACGGTGGTCGCGCTGCTTGCCATGGGGCGCGCGGTCGAGGCAGGCGGCCAGGCTGCGCTGATGGCGCCGACCGAAATCCTGGCGCGGCAGCATCTGGCGACCATCGCCCCGCTGGCGGAAAAAGCCGGCCTCAGCGTCGCCGTCCTTACCGGCCGCGAGAAGGGCCGCGAACGCGCCGAAACACTGGAAGGCCTCGCCAGCGGTGCGATCGACATCGTCGTCGGCACGCACGCGCTGTTCCAGGAGACGGTGACCTTCCACGACCTCGTGCTTGCCGTCGTCGACGAGCAGCACCGCTTCGGTGTCCACCAGCGTCTCGCCATCACCGCCAAAGGCGACGCGCCCGATATGCTGGTGATGACGGCGACGCCCATTCCGCGCACGCTGGTGCTGACCGCCTTCGGCGACATGGATGTCTCGAAGCTCACCGAAAAGCCGGCGGGCCGCCAGCCGATACGCACCGTCACTTTGCCAATGGAGCGGCTGGACGAGTTGGTCGGGCGCATGGTCGACGCCGTCGCCGAGGGTCAGAAGATCTACTGGATCTGTCCGCTGGTCGAGGAATCCGAAGAGATCAAGCTGATGTCGGCGGAAGACCGCTTCGCTTCGCTGAAGCCGCTCTTCGGCGAACAGATCGGCCTCGTCCATGGCCGCATGAAAGGGGCAGAGAAGGACGATGCGATGCGCGCCTTCAAGCAGGGCGAAACGCGCATATTGATCGCCACCACCGTCATCGAGGTCGGCGTCGACGTGCCGGACGCCACGATCATCGTCATCGAGCATGCCGAGCGCTTCGGCCTTGCCCAGTTGCACCAGTTGCGCGGCCGGGTCGGGCGCGGCGACAAGCCCTCGTCCTGCGTGCTGCTCTACAAGGATCCGCTCGGTGAGACGGCGAAGCGCCGGCTGTCAGTGATGCGCGAGACGGAGGACGGCTTCCGCATAGCCGAGGAGGATCTGAAGCTGCGCGGCGAAGGCGAACTGCTGGGCACCCGCCAGTCCGGCACGCCAGGTTTCCAGGTCGCGCGCATCGAGTTCCATGCCGACCTGCTGGAAGCCGCCCGCGACGACGCAAGGCTGATCCTGTCGCGCGACCCCGAATTGCAGTCTGGGCGCGGCGAGGCGCTGCGGCTGTTGCTCTACCTGTTCGGGCGCGACGAGGCGGTGCGGCTGCTGCGCGCCGGCTGAGCCGCGCCCAGCGCCGGATTGGCAAGCGGCCCTTCGATCGGCTCGCCGTTCAGCGTCACCAGCTTGGCCTTGACCTCCGGCGCCACCATGCCGGCCGAAACGATCAGCTTGGCGCCGTCCTCGATCGTCATGTCGAGCAGCACGATCTCGGATTTGTAAACATACATCAGGAAGCCTGTGGTCGGGTTCGGCGTGCAGGGCATGAACACCGCGATCAACGGATCGCCTTCCTGGTCGAGCTTCTGGTTGATCTCGGTTTCCTTCTCGCTGGCGACGAAGACCAGCGACCAGACTCCCTTGCGCGGATATTCGACCAGCCCGACCTGGCGGAACATGTCGCCCTTGTTTGACAGCACCGTCTCGAAAATCTGCTTCAGGGAGCGGTAGATACCGCGCACCAGCGGCATGCGGCCAAGCAGCCGCTCGCCGAAATTGACGATTGCGCGGCCGACGATGTTGGCCGTCATGAAACCGATGAACGTGATCAGCACCAGCGCCACGATCAGCCCGAAGCCGGGGACCGGAAACGGCAGATAGGTGTCCGGATTGTAGCGGGCGGGAATGTAGGGCTTCACCCAGGAATCGACCCAGCCGATGAGCGACCAGGCGATATAGGCGGTGATCGCCAGCGGCGCGCAGACGATGAAGCCCGTCAGGAAGTAATTCCTGAGCCGGGTCATGCCAGAGGTCTTCAGGGCGTCGGACATAGGATCACCGCGGCGCAGATTGCGGTTGAACTTTAGTAAACCGCAATTCGGTTTGGAACTGCGAAGTTTTTAAAGAGCGCTCTCTATGAAGCGGCTTTCAGCGTTCCAAATGGAAGCTCCTGCGTTCGCGACTGGCTGCAACACCCCTCCCTTCGTCATCACGCGCGGAGCAAAGAGCGAAGCGACGCGGCGTAGACCCGAGGATCCATTCCGCGACGCCCGCCGAGGAGTGAGAGGGCCATCGGCAAGCCATACTTCGAACTACGGTGCCCAAAAGAAGCAGTGACAGTGCTATTCCACCGTGACCGATTTCGCCAGATTGCGCGGCTGGTCGACATCCGTGCCCATGAACACCGCGGTGAAATAGGCGAGCATCTGGATCGGCAGCGCGTAGATGATCGGCGCAATGATCTCAGGTACTTCGGGCAGGATGATCGTCTCCATCGACTTGATGCCGGCCTGGGCCGCGCCCTTGGCGTCGGTGATCAGGATGATCTTGCCGCCGCGCGCCGCGACTTCCTGCATGTTGGAAACCGTCTTTTCGAAGATGCGGTCATGCGGCGCGATCACGATAACCGGCATGTTTTCGTCGATCAGCGCGATCGGTCCGTGCTTCAGCTCGCCGCCGGCATAGCCTTCGGCGTGGATGTAGGAGATTTCCTTGAGCTTCAGCGCCCCTTCCATGGCTAGTGGAAAATTGGTGTCGCGGCCGAGATAGAGCACATCCTTGTAGCGGGACAGATCACGCGAGATGCGTTCGATCTGCTCGTCGAGCTTCAGCACCTGTGTGGCAAAGCGCGGCGCCTCGGAAAGCTCGCGCACCAGCCGCTTCTCCTCATCGCGCGAGATCGTCCCGCGCGCCACGCCGGCCCGCACTGCGAGCGAGGCCAGCACGGAGAGCTGGCAGGTGAAGGCCTTCGTCGAGGCGACTCCGATCTCCGGCCCGGCAAGCGTCGGCAGCACGACGTCGGATTCGCGCGCCATGGTCGATTCGCGCACATTGACGACCGCGCCGATCTTCATGCCGGCCTGGCGGCAGTAGCGCAGGGAAGCCAGCGTGTCGGCGGTCTCGCCCGACTGCGATATGAAGAACGCCGCGTCGTTCCCGGACAACGGCATCTCGCGGTAACGGAATTCCGAGGCGACGTCGATGTCGACCGGCAGCCGCGCATAGCGCTCGAACCAGTATTTGCTGATCAGCCCGGCCAGATAGGCGGTGCCGCAGGCCGAGAGCGCCAACCGGCCGATCTTGGCAAAGTCGAAGGGCAGATCGAGCGGCCTCGACACGCCGGAGACGAAATCGACATAATGGGCCAGCGTGTGCGAGATCACCTCCGGCTGCTCATGGATTTCCTTTTCCATGAAATGGCGGCGGTTGCCCTTGTCGACCATGAAGCTGGTCGAGAGCGACTGCTGGCGCTTGCGGTCGACCTTGTTGCCGTCGGCGTCATAGATGGTGACGCTGTTGCGACGCACTTCCGCCCAGTCGCCATCTTCGAGATAGGTGACTGCGGTGGTGAAAGGCGCCAGCGCGATCGCGTCCGAGCCCAAAAACATCTCGCCGTCGCCATGGCCGACGGCAAGCGGCGGACCGTTGCGGGCGCCGACGATCAGATCCTCGTCGCCCTTGAACATGATCGCCAACGCAAACGCGCCTGAGAGCCGCTTCAGCGCCTGGTGCGCTGCCTGGACCGGCTTCAGCCCCTTGGCGAGCTCCCGCGCGACCAGATGCGCGACGACCTCGGTGTCCGTCTGAGAGGCGAATTTGTAGCCATCGCGGGAGAGCTCGTCGCGCAGCTCGGCGAAGTTCTCGATGATGCCGTTGTGGACAATCGCGACGCCTTCGGAAAAATGCGGATGCGCATTGGTCTCGTTCGGCACGCCATGGGTCGCCCAGCGGGTATGGCCGATGCCGATCGTGCCTTCCAGCGGATCTTCTTTCAGCCGGCGTTCGAGATTGATGAGCTTGCCTTCGGCGCGGCGGCGGCCGAGCGTGCCATTCTCGATGGTGGCGACGCCGGCCGAGTCATAGCCGCGATATTCGAGCCGCTTCAGCGCATCGACGATCAGCGGCGCGACCTGTGAATGGCCGACAATTCCAACGATACCGCACATACGCTGCCCCCGATTCCCCGCGAAAACCCAGCGCTATTTACGGATGGCCGGCCTGCCGCGAAAGTCACTTTGCGTTTCGTTCGGTGTCACCCGGAACGGTTTTGCGACTGATGCACCATGACACGCCGCGCTTGCAATCCGGTTACTGCAAATGGTTGGCGGCGCGGTGCTCGATCATTTATGGTTGGCGCCAGCGGCGCCGGCCCAGCAAACGTCCTTTGACGATCATTCCGCGGCTCTTTTCTTCGCCGCGGCCGCCGACGCGAAGCGCTCGCGCAATTCCTTGCCTTTTCCGGGCAGCGTCTTTTGGCGGGCGCGGCCGAAGGCCAGCGCATCGTCGGGCACGCTCTCGGTGATCACGCTGCCCGAAGCGATGTAGCCACCCTTGCCGATCGTGATCGGCGCCACCAGGGCGGAGTTCGAGCCAACGAACGCGCCCTCGCCGATATCGGTGAAGAATTTGGAAAAGCCGTCATAGTTGCAGGTGATGGTGCCGGCGCCGATATTCGCCCCGGCACCGACCCGCGCGTCGCCGATATAGGTCAGGTGGTTGACCTTGGCGCCTTCCTCGATCGTCGCCTGCTTGACCTCGCAGAAATTGCCGACCTTGGCCCTTTGCCGCAGATCGGCGCCCGGCCGCAGCCGCGCGAACGGCCCGACATCGCAATAGGAAGCGACGGTGGCACCTTCGATATGGCTGAAGGCGTGGATTTTCGCCCCTGAAGCGATCTTGACGCCCGGCCCGAACCAGACATTCGGCTCGACGATCGTATCGGCGCCGATCTCGGTGTCATGCGAGAAATAGACGGTTTCGGGCGCGATCAGCGTTACGCCCGCAAGCATCGCCTCGCGCCGACGCCGCGTCTGCCAGATGCCTTCCGCCTCGGCCAGTTCCGCCCGGTTGTTGATACCGAGCGCGCTTTCGAAGCTCGCCTCGGTTGCCACCACATCGAGCCCCTCCGCGCCGGCGATCTCGACGATGTCGGTGAGATAGAACTCGCCCTTGGCGTTGTTGTTGCCGACCTTGTCGAGCAGCCGAAGTGCCTGGTTGCCGGCCACCGCCATCATCCCGGCATTGCAGAAGCCGATCTTTTTTTCCGCCTCGGAGCAGTCCTTCTCCTCCCGGATGGCGACGAGACGTCCGCCCTTCTCGATCAGCCGGCCGTATCCCGTCGGATTGGGCGGGCGGAAGCCGATCACCGCAACGGCAGCACCCTCCGCCAGCTTCTGCCGCGCGGCAGCCAGCGCTGCCGCATCGATCAGCGGCGTGTCGCCGAACATGACGAGGATGTCGTCGTAGCCCTTCGCTATCGCTTCGCGCGCGGCAAGCACCGCATGGGCCGTGCCGAGCCGCTTCTCCTGCACGAAGGTCTCGGCTTTCGGCGCGAATTTCTGCACCGCCTTCCGCATCTCGTCGGCGCCGTGGCCGATCACCAGCGCCAGACCCGTTGCCCCGGCGGCCTCAGCGGCCTTCACCACATGAGCCACCATCGGCAGGCCGGCAATGGCGTGCAGCACCTTGGGCATCGCGCTCTTCATGCGCGTACCTTCGCCGGCGGCGAGGATGACGGACAGGCAGGATCTCTGGCTCATAGGGCAACCGTATGAAAGGATTCAAATCATCGCATGCTAGCAGCGGCGTGATGCTGCACCAATGCGGTTAAATTCCGGTGAGACAGCGGATCACCTGGACTCTTGATCGGCGGGTCCACAATTCGATCCTGTGCACGAAGTGGCAGATCACCCGAGCCGCCCGAGCGCCGGGAAGTTTTCCAGCAGCCAGTAGGATGCGCTCTGCACGCCACCGGTGAGAAAAAACACGCCGGCGACGACGAGCAGCGCGCCGATCGCTTTTTCCACGCGACCGAGATGGACGCGGAATTTTCCCAAGAAGCGCATGAAGGCGCCGGAAAACAGCGCCGCGATCAGGAAGGGGATGCCGAGCCCGAGCGAATAGGCGGCGAGCAGCAGCGCGCCCTCGCCCACCGTCTCGCGGCCGCCGGCTAAAGTCAGGATCGGCCCCAGCACCGGGCCGATGCAGGGCGTCCAGCCGAAGGCAAAGGCCAGCCCCATGACATAGGCGGCGATCATGCTGGCCGGCTTGCCCTGCGACTGGAAGCGCGCCTCGCGCGACAAGAGCGGGATGCGCACGATGCCGAGGAAATTCAGGCCCATGATGATGATCAGCGCGCCGGCCACCATCGCCAGCGGTTCCTGCCAGACGCGCAGCAGCCGGCCGATCGTCGAGGCGCCGGCGCCAAGCGCGACGAAGACGGTCGAGAAGCCGAGCACGAAGGCAACAGAGGCATAGAGCAGCGCGCCACGTGCGCCTTCGCGCGCCGTCGCGCCGGCGTTGCCGCGGAAATCGTCGACCGAAACGCCGGCCATGTAGCAAAGATAAGGCGGCACCAGCGGCAGCACGCACGGCGACAGGAACGAGATCGCCCCTGCCCCGACCGCGCTGACATAGCCGATGTCCAATGCCATTTCACGATGCCCCGGTTGTGCTGGCGCCGATATAGCGATGCCGGCGCCCTCGTGCCAATCACCATTGTGTGGCGCGTGGTCGCTAGCCGAGGAAGAAGCGGCGGCCGCTGCGCGTTCAATGGATGGCGCGCCAGTGCCGCGTGCCGTCCGCGTACCGCCGGGCCGATGCTGGTTCTGTCGGCGACTCCCCTCGGTAAAAGACCGAACCAAGACACGATCCGTCGGTGCGCCAAAAAATGTGTTCTCCGCCATACACTCTAAGAGTGTATCGCTGTCGGCCAGTTCGCAAATTGGGCCTGTCCCCTTGACCGATTGCAAAAGCACGGCCATGTGAGCGACGAAAAGAGTGGGATTTCGTCGTGCGCCGCGGAGCTCTTCCGCCGCCTCACAGCTGATAAGAGACCTCATGGACGTCGTCGTCGTCGAATCGCCGGCCAAGGCGAAGACAATCAACAAATATCTGGGCAAGAACTATAAGGTCCTGGCCTCGTTCGGCCATGTCCGCGATCTGCCGGCCAAGGACGGCTCGGTGCGCCCGGACGAGGACTTCGCCATGTCCTGGTCGGTAGACACCGCCTCCGGCAAGCGCCTCGCCGACATCGCCAAGGCGGTCAAGGACGCCGACGGGCTGATCCTCGCCACCGACCCGGATCGCGAGGGCGAGGCGATTTCCTGGCATGTGCTGGAAGTGCTGAGGCAGAAGCGCGCGCTGAAGGACAAGCCGGTCAGCCGCGTCGTCTTCAACGCCATAACAAAGACCTCGGTAATGGAGGCCATGGCCAATCCGCGCCAGATCGATGCGCCGCTGGTGGACGCCTATCTCGCGCGCCGCGCGCTCGACTATCTCGTCGGCTTCACCCTCTCGCCGGTGCTGTGGCGCAAGCTGCCGGGCGCCCGTTCCGCCGGGCGCGTGCAGTCGGTGGCGCTGCGGCTGGTCTGCGACCGCGAATCCGAGATCGAGCGCTTCGTCCGCGAGGAATACTGGCAGATCGCCGCCATCCTCAACACGCCGCGCAACGACAGTTTCGAGGCGCGGCTGACCGCCTATGCCGGCAAGAAGCTGCAGAAGCTCGACATCGCCAACAAGGCCCAGGCCGACGACATCAAGGCGATGCTCGAAGGTGCGACCTTCAAGGCGCTGTCGGTCGAAGCCAAGCCCACCAAGCGCAATCCGGGCCCGCCCTTCACCACCTCGACGCTGCAGCAGGCCGCCTCCTCGCGGCTCGGCTTCTCGGCCAACCGCACCATGCAGGTGGCGCAGAAGCTTTACGAAGGCATGGATGTCGGCGGCGAGACCGCCGGCCTCATCACCTATATGCGAACCGACGGCGTGCAGATGGCGCCGGAGGCGATCACCGCGGCGCGCGATGCCATCGCCAGCGAGTTCGGCGCGAAATACCTGCCCGAAAACCCACGCTATTATTCGGTCAAGGCCAAGAACGCCCAGGAAGCGCATGAGGCGATCCGCCCTACCGATTTCAAGCGCACGCCGGCATCGGTCAGGCAATATCTCGATGCCGATCAGGCGCGCCTCTATGAGCTGATCTGGAAGCGCGCGATCGCCAGCCAGATGCAGCCGGCCGAGATCGAGCGCACCACGGTCGAGATCGAGGCGGTCAACGGCGCCCGCACCGCCGAGCTTCGCGCGGTCGGCTCGGTCATCCGCTTCGACGGCTTCATCGCCGCCTACACCGACCAGAAGGACGAGGACGCGGAGGACGAGGAAAGCCGCCGCCTGCCCGAGATCCGCGCCGGCGAGCAGCTTGCCCGCGAGGCGATCAACGCCACCCAGCACACGACCGAGCCGCCGCCGCGCTATTCCGAGGCGTCGCTGATCAAGAAGCTGGAAGAGCTCGGCATTGGCCGGCCGTCGACCTACACGGCGATCCTGAAGACGCTCGAGGACCGCGACTACGTCGCCATCGACCGGCGCAAGCTGGTGCCGCAGGCCAAGGGCCGGCTGCTGTCGGCCTTCCTCGAAAGCTTCTTCGAGCGCTATGTCGAATATGACTTCACAGCCTCGCTCGAGGAAAAGCTCGACGAGATCTCCGACGGCAAGCTCGCCTGGAAGGACGTGCTGCGCGACTTCTGGAAGGATTTTTCGGGCGCCGTCGACGACATCAAGGAACTGCGCGTCTCAGACGTGCTCGATGCGCTCAACGACGAGCTGGCGCCGCTGGTGTTCCCCGCGCGGGAGGACGGCTCAAACCCGCGCGTCTGCCCGAAATGCGGCACCGGCAACCTGTCGCTGAAGCTCGGTAAGTTCGGCGCCTTTGTCGGCTGCTCGAATTATCCGGAATGCTCCTATACCCGCCAGCTTGGCGACGCCGCCAATCCCAACGGCGAGAACGGCAACGGCGACGACGGCGTCAAGCTACTCGGCAAGGATCCATACACCGCCGAGGAGATCACGCTCCGGAGCGGCCGCTTCGGCCCCTACATCCAGCGCGGCGAAGGCAAGGACGCTAAGCGCTCGAGCCTGCCCAAGGGCTGGACCGCCGAGTCGATCGACCATGAGAAGGCGCTGGCGCTGCTGGCATTGCCGCGCGATGTCGGTAAGCATCCGGAAACCGGCAAGATGATCTCGGCCGGTCTTGGGCGGTACGGACCCTTCGTGCTGCACGACGGCACCTACGCCAATCTCGAAAGCATCGAGGACGTGTTCTCGATCGGCCTGAACCGCGCCGTTTCGGTGATCGCCGAGAAGCAGCAGAAGGGCAAGGGCGGCCGCAACGGGAGCACGCCGGCTGCGTTGAAGGAACTGGGCGAGCATCCCGACGGCGGCGGCAAGATCGTCGTGCGCGACGGCCGCTACGGACCCTACGTCAATTACGGCAAGGTCAATGCCACGCTGCCCAAGGGCAAGGATCCGCAATCGGTGACGATGGACGAGGCAATCGCCCTGATTGCTGAGAAGGAAGCCAAGGGCGGAGGCGGCAAGAAGCCGTTCCGCCGGGCGGCAAAGAAAGGATAGCACGACGTGGCGCGCAGGATCTCCGGAAGAAGTCACGGCGATCCGCGCAGCGCCGACACCAGGGCGAAGGTGGTCAAGGATGACTACCGGCCCTCGCGCGACGAAATCCTGCGCTACATCGCTGAGAACCCCGACCGCTCCGGAAAGCGCGACATCGCCAAGGCGTTCGCGCTGCGCGGCGAGGACCGCATCTGGCTCAAGGATCTGCTGCGCGACCTGCAGGATGAGGGCCTGCTGACCAGGAACCGCAAGCGGCTCACCCGCGCCGGCTCCCTGCCCCATGTCGCCGTGCTCGACATTTTCGGCCGCGATAACGATGGTGTGCTTCTGGCGCATCCGAGCGAATACACCGGCCCGGGCTCGCCGCCCGTGATCGCCATCCGCATTTCGCGCGGCGCCAGCGGCCCGGTTCCGGGCATCGGCGCCCGCGTCCTCGCCAAGACCTTCCCGACCGACGATCCCTCAGGCCCCGCCTATACCGGGCGGGTCATGAAGATTTTCGAGAAGCGCAGCGAAGCCGTGCTCGGCGTCTTCCGCGTGCTGAAGGACGGCACCTTTCGCATCGAGCCGGTGGAACGCCGCCAGCCCGAGCTGATCGTCGACAAGGAATTCCAGAACGGCGCCAAAAATGGCGATCTGGTCGAGGTCGAGCCGGCGCGCGCTTCGCGCTACGGCCTGCCGCGGGCCAAGGTGCTGGCGGTGCTGGGCTCGCTGACTAGCGAGAAGGCGGTCTCGATGATCGCCATCCACGCCCACGACATACCCCACGTCTTTCCGGCCCATGTGATCGCCGAAGCCGACGCCGTGAAGCCGGTTTCGCTTGCCGGGCGCGAGGACTGGCGCGATCTGCCGCTGGTTACCATCGATCCGGCCGACGCCAAGGACCATGACGACGCGGTGTTCGCCACGCCCGATACGGATAAGAAGAATCCCGGCGGCGTCATCGTCACCGTGGCAATCGCCGATGTCGCGGCCTATGTCCGCTACGGCACGCCGCTCGACCGCGAGGCGCTAAAGCGTGGCAATTCGGTCTATTTCCCGGACCGCGTCGTGCCGATGCTGCCCGAGCGCATCTCCAACGACCTCTGCTCGCTGCGCGAAGCGGAGGACCGCCCGGCGATCGCCGTGCGCATGACCTTTTCGGCGGAAGGCCGCAAGCTCAGGCACTCGTTCCACCGCATCATGATGAAATCGGCGGCCAAGCTCGCCTACCCGCAGGCGCAGGCGGGGATCGATGGCGTGCCCGACGACAAGACGGGGCCGATCCTCGAAGGCGTTCTGAAGCCCCTCTGGGATGCCTATGCCGTGCTCAAGCGCGGCCGCGACAGCCGCCAGCCGCTCGAACTGGAGCTGCCGGAACGCAAGATCCTGCTCAAGCCCGACGGCACCGTCGACCGGGTCGTCGTGCCGGAGCGCCTCGACGCCCACAAGCTGATCGAGGAGTTCATGATCCAGGCCAATGTCGCGGCCGCGGAGACGCTTGAAGGCAAGAAAGAGCCGCTCGTCTACCGCATCCACGACGCGCCGTCGCTGGCGAAACAGGAATCGCTGCGCGAGTTCCTGCACACGCTTGGCCTGTCGCTGGCGCGCGGCGCGCAGATGCGGCCCGGGCAGTTCAACGGCATTCTGGAGCGGGTGCGCGGCGCCGACAACGAGGCGCTGGTCAATGAAGTGGTGCTGCGCTCACAGAGCCAGGCCGAATACTCGCCGAAGAACATCGGCCATTTCGGTCTCAACCTGAGACGCTACGCGCATTTCACCTCGCCGATCCGGCGCTATGCGGATCTCATCGTGCATCGCGGACTGATTGCCGCGCTCGGCCTCGGTCCCGGCGGCCTGACGCAGCAGGAAGCGGATCGCCTGGAAGAGGTCGGCGCGCTGATCTCGGCCACCGAACGCCGCGCCATGGCGGCCGAACGCGACACGGTCGACCGGCTGATCGCGGCCTATCTCGCCGAGCGCATCAACGACACCTTCGACGCTCGCATCTCCGGCGTCGCCAAGGCGGGACTCTTTGTCCAATTGCCGCAGTATGGCGCCGATGGTTTCATCCCGGTGTCAAGTTTGGACGGCGATTACTATATCTACGATGAAACCGCTCGATCGCTGTTCGGAGAGCGCACCGGCAAGGGCTACCAGCTAGCCGACCGCGTCGAGGTGCGGCTGCTCGAGGTTGCGCCGATGGCGGGCGCGATGCGTTTCGAAATGCTGAGCGACCCGAAGCCGCTGCCAGGCTCGCGACGGTCGTTCCACAAGGCCAAGGGCCGCGCCCGCGCGTCGCAGTCGCGCATGGGTCCCCGCGGCAGGAGAAGATGATGTCGAAGGGCATGGAAGAACAGGTTATCGGCGGCGAGCACCATTCGGGCCGCGTCGCGCGTCCGCTGTGGACGGCAATCAAGCGCGGCATGCTTGGCCGGTGCCCGCATTGCGGCGAAGGCAAGGTGTTCGGCGCCTTCACAAAGCCCGTCGACAAATGCGGCGTCTGCGGCGAGGAGCTTCATCACCATCGCGCCGACGACCTTCCCGCCTATCTGGTGATCGTCATCGTCGGCCACATTGTGGTTGGCGCCTTCATGACTGTGGAGGCCGCCACCACGCTTTCGACCTGGCACCACGCGCTGATCTGGGTGCCGCTGACCATTATTGTGGCTATCGCGCTGTTGCAGCCGGTCAAAGGCGCCGTCATCGGCCTGCAATGGGCGCTCTATATGCACGGCTTCGGCGGCGAGAAGGACGAGTTCGAGCCGCATCCCTAAGCCTGCAGCGGTTCTGCCCTTGAGACAAACAACGACCATCTCCGAGCAGTGGAATTCCAGATCGAGAACCGCTGCGCGTTTTTCCTGGAATTGCTCCGGCAGCGACGTTTGGTCCGGGGCTGGTGCAAAGGCCCGAACACGTAAGCCACTTTCGCGTTCGAGAAGTTTCCGCTAGGTCGAGCGCATGGAAGGAATGACCAAGGCGGATGTCGACAAGCTCGATAAAGGCTTGGCCGTGCACGGCGGTCGGCCGCTTCGCCCGCGCGATGCCGCAACCTTGATCCTGCTCGACAGGAGAGCCAGCGACGTTCTGGTGCTGATGGGCCGGCGCCATGCCGGCCACGCCTTCATGCCGGGAAAAATCGTCTTCCCCGGCGGCCGCACCGATCCCGCCGACAGCCGCGTTCCGGTGGCTGCCCCGCTGCATCGTGAGGAAGAGGCAAGACTTGTGAGCGGCCCCGGCCGCGCGAGCGCCGCACGGGCGCGCGCCATCGCCATGTCGGCAATTCGTGAGACTTACGAGGAAGCCGGCCTGCTGATCGGCCGTAAAGGCCCGTTCGCGACCGCCAAGCGCGATTGGCAGGGTTTCGTCGAACACAGCGTCGCACCGTCGCTGGACGCCCTGCGCTTTATTGCGCGCGCCATCACGCCGCCCAACCGCGTGCGCCGCTTCGATACCCGCTTCTTCAGCGCCTGGCGTGAGGATGTCGCCGTCGAATTGCCCGACGGTGGTCCAACCAACGAGTTGGAGGAGCTCGTCTGGCTGCCGCTTGGCGACGCCCGCAAGGCCGACACACCCGACATCACCCGCATGATCCTGGAAGAACTGGAAAGGCGCCTCGCCCGCGATCCGTTGCTGCGTCCGGGCGGCGCAGTGCCGTTCTTCCGCCTCATCCGAAACCGCTTCGTTCGCGAAGTCCTTTAGAAGCAGAGCATCCCCATCGATGACGGTCGATACCCAGCAACAGGGCGACGAACGCGTACACTGGCTGCCGATGACTGCGGCGATCTCCTCGATCAGCGTGGTCGGCATTGCCATCGGCCTCGGCATGCCGCTGCTCAGCGTCATCCTCGAATCGCGCGGCCACTCGGCCTCGATGATCGGCCTCAACACGGCGGTCGCCGGGCTCGCCTCGATCGCCGGCGCGCCGCTCGCCACGCCGCTGGCCATGCGCCTCGGCGTCGCCCAGACCATGCTTTTGATGATCGCCGTTGGCGCGCTCGCTTTTGTCGGCTTTCATTTCGCGCCGGCCTTCTGGATGTGGTTTCCGCTCCGCGTCGCGCTGCACATCTCGCTGACAGTGCTCTTCATTCTGTCGGAATTCTGGATCAGCACCTCGGCGCCCCCGCATCGTCGCGGCCTTGTGCTTGGCATCTACGCTACGGTGCTTTCTCTGGGCTTCGCCGCCGGGCCGTGGCTGTTCGCCCATGTCGGCTCCGGTGGGTTCCTGCCGTTCGGCGTCACCATTGCGTTGGTAACGCTTGCTGCCATTCCGGTGCTGGCGGCTCGTAACGAGAGCCCGGCGATCGTCGCCGACGGCGAAACCAGCCATTTCCTGCGCTATATCTGGATGGTGCCCACAGCAACCTTCGCCGTGCTGGTGTTCGGCGCCGTCGAGACCGGCGGCTTTTCACTGTTCCCGGTCTATGGCAGCCGCATCGGCTACTCCGAGGCCGACGCTGCGCTGTTGCTGACGATGATCGGCCTCGGCAACGTTCTGCTGCAGATACCGATCGGGATGATCAGCGACCGAGTCTCGGACCGCCGCTACCTGCTTCTGGCCTGCGCCACGGTCGGCCTCATCGGAACCGTGTTCATGCCTTTCTTCGCCAAGGACTGGCACCTGATGGCGGCGCTTCTGTTCGTCTGGGGCGGTGTGGTCGCGGCCATGTACACGATCGGCCTTGCGCATCTGGGTTCTCAGCTTTCCGGCCATGAGCTCGCCTCTGCCAACGCCGCCTTCGTGCTCTGCTATGGGGTCGGCATGGTGATCGGCCCGCAGGCGATCGGCATCGGCATGGACGCCTTCGGCCCTTCGGGCTTCGGCTGGTCGCTGGCGCTGTTCTTTGCCGCGTACATGCTCCTGGTCCTCGTCAGGCTGGTGCGAAAGATCCTCTAGTGAAATGTCGCCCAGCGCCGGGCATGCTGACATCACCGTGTCAGCAGGCCCCCTGCTATACCCTCGCTCCGATGCAGGAAGAGCGAGGATATAGCGATGATCGACAGCGGCTTTGAAACCAAATCCCTCAGGATGGAACTGCTTCTGCTCGTCACCTTCCAGGCGCCGGCAGCCGATGTCGAGCGCATCATGGAGGCGGTGGTGGCGATCACGCCGCTGCGCATGGGCAAGTATGACGGCAATGCCTACCAGTCGGCGCAAGGCATAGAGCGATACCGGACGCTCGAAGGCGCTGCCGCGGGCGCCGAGATCGAGTTGCGCAGGCGGCCGGGCACGGTCGAGGTGTCGTTCGAACTGCCCGACGATCAGGCGCTCGCCGCCCGTGTCGCCGAAGCGATATTCCAGGCCCATTCCTACCAGGAGCCTGTGATCCGCATTCAGCCGCTGCTGACCAGCCGTTCCAAGGGACTCGACGACCATACTAATCCGAACCGCTGGTGGAACACCACCGGCGACTGGAAGAAGGCCGATCTGCAGGTCAGGGAGAACGCCTGACGCGGCGAGTTCCGCCGCGTCAAAACGGGGCAAGAAGGCGCTTGGACTTGACTTTCCGGGCGCGTTCTTTATGTGTCGCGCCAAGTTTCCCGCGTCCGGGTGTTTTCCCCGTGCTCCAGCGGCCAAAACTCCACGAACATTAACGGACGAACATCATGGCCAAAGCCGCAAACATCAAGATCAAGCTTCTGTCGACCGCCGACACCGGTTTCTTCTACGTGACCAGCAAGAACAGCCGCACCAAGACGGACAAGCTGTCGTTCCGTAAGTACGACCCGATTGCCAAGAAGCACGTCGAGTTCAAGGAAACCAAGATCAAGTAATCCGGTTTATCCTGAAATGCCGAACGCCGCCCCTTGGGGCGGCGTTTTTGTTTTCAGCGGGCGGACGCTCGAGCAAGAAAGCCCGCGGCTGCCTGACGCTGAATCATGCATGAGAAAAAGGGGGCCGGTCGGCGGTTGGCAGCGGTACGAGGAGGCCACTATGTGCCAGCGCCGGCCGGCCGACCCCACGGACCCAGGAGATGCGGCGGACCTGAGCATCATGGGGTATTTTTTGGATCGAGCCGGGCAGTCTACCCTCGTGCCGGCTTAGTCTTCGGTCTATGCCAAGCAGATTTGCGCAAGAACGTATGAAAATCAACCATTTCTTAACCACGGCTCCCGAATCGCTTGGATTAAGGTAAATTCCTAACCCTATCGGGTTGACGCGGAATTGGGGCTTCCGTGCGTAACCGCTTCACGGCGCAACGATTTCAGGCAACGCGCTTAAGTCTTCTGGTCTTGTCCATGTCGATGCGGCAAAACTGCTGCGCACCAATTGGGTGGCATGGATTAGGCGGCCTTGGCGACAACCCGGTTGCGGCCGCCGCTCTTGGCCTCGTAGAGCGCAAGGTCGGCTCGCTTCATCAACCCCGCGACCGTATCGGCTCCCCTCAGCACCGATGACACGCCGACGCTGACCGTCACCTCGATCGTCTTGCCACTGCTTCCGATTGCGAAGGGCGCCTGCGCGATCTCGGCGCGGATACGCTCGGCCACCTTCTCGGCGATGGGCCCGTCGGTATCCGGCATGACCACGACGAACTCCTCGCCGCCGAAGCGGCAGGCGAGATCGATGCCGCGCACGTTCTTGCGCAGCCGCCTGGCGAATTCGCGCAGGACGTCGTCGCCGCCGTCGTGGCCATGCGCGTCATTGATGGATTTGAAACGGTCGAGGTCGGTGATCATCACCGAGAGCGGCCGCCGCCGCGCCACGGCGCGGTCGAACAGCGTCTCAAGATGGCTGTCCAGGTAGCGGCGGTTGTGCAGGCCGGTCAGCGCGTCGGTCACCGCCATCTCGATGGTCTGGGTGACGCTGGCGCGCAGTTGATCGTTATAGCGCTTGCGCCGCACCTGCGTGCGCAGGCGCGCCGTCAGCTCGTGCTGATCGATCGGCCGCGTCAGATAGTCGTTGATGCCGAGTTCGAGGCCGCGGATGATGCGGCCCTCCTCGCCCTCATCGGCCAAGAGCATGATCGGCAGGAAGCGGGTGCGGTCGAGCGAGCGCAGTTGCGAGCAAAGCCGGAGCGCATCGAAATCGGCGAAGGCCGTCGAGATCAGCACGCATTCATAGGCGGTCTCGGCGGCCTGGAAGAATCCGGCATTCGGATCGGTGGCGACGTCGAGATCGGCGCTGCCGCGAAGCATCTTCTGGATACGCTCGATAGACGACTTGCGCTCGTCCACCAGAAGCACCTTGGGCTTGGTGTCTTCCGTCGCGAAGTTGCGGCTGAGCAGCTCTTCGATGCCGATGTTGCGCGTGGTCGAGGCGCGCAGCCGCAATTCGTCGGTCAGCGACTTCAGCCTGACCAGGCTCTTCACCCGCGTCATCAGTTGCAGATCATTGACCGGCTTGGTGAGGAAATCGTCGGCGCCCGCCTCAAGGCCGCGCACCCGGTCCGATACCTGGTCGAGCGCGGTGATCATGACCACCGGAATATGCGAGGTCGCCGGGTCGCTCTTCAGCCGCTTGCAGACCTCGAAGCCGTCCATGCCCGGCATCATCACGTCGAGCAGCACGACATCGCCGTTGCCGTTTTCGCAGGTCTCGATCGCATCCGGGCCGTTGCCGGCCGTCAGCACCTCGAAATATTCGGCCAGCAGCCGCACCTCCAGCAGCCGCACATTGGCGGGGATGTCATCGACGACGAGGATCCGCGCGGTCATCTCAAAGGCTCCGGCTCAGGCATCGCCCAGATAGGATTTGATCGTTTCGATGAAGCGCGGCACCGAGATCGGTTTGGAAATATAGGCCTCACAGCCACCCTGGCGGATGCGCTCCTCGTCGCCCTTCATCGCGAAGGCGGTGACGGCGATGACCGGGATCGAGTGCAATTCGTCGTCTTCCTTCAGCCACTTGGTCACTTCCAGGCCAGAAACCTCGGGCAGTTGGATGTCCATCAGGATCAGGTCCGGCCGGTGCTGGCGCGCGAGATCCAGCGCCTCCAGGCCGTTGCGCGTGCGGACCGTTTCGTAACCGCTGGCTTCGATGAGGTCCCGAAAGAGCTTCATGTTGAGCTCATTGTCCTCGACGATCATGACCTTCTTAGCCATCAATTTCCCGTCCCGACGGTCCCCTGAGCCGAAGACCGCCGTCATGCGTCCTTGCCGGATCGCACCCAACCCGCCTGTACCCTACGTCAATATGATTGACGAAACGCAAACCTGCCGTTGGAAAAGCACACCCATTCCACTTGCGGCTGCAGGGCTGAAGCGGCTGAGACTTGCCGCAAGCGACGCTTGCCATTACTGCGGAAGAAAGACTCAACATGCACATCGGCAAAAGGTAATGATGACGAACGCAGCGTCAATGCGCGAGGAGGCGGAAACCCTTGCCGTCAGGGCGCTTGGCTTCGTCGCCGGCGATCCGGAGCTGTTGCCTCGCTTCCTGGCGATAACCGGCATCGAGGCGCGGTCGATCCGCCACGCTGCCGCGGAGCCGGGCTTCCTTGCCGGCGTGCTGCAGTTCATCCTCGCCCACGAGCCGACGCTTTTGCGCTTTGCCGAGGAAACGGGCACGCCACCGGCTGCCGTCGACAAGGCTTTGCGGGCGCTGCCGCTCGGCAACGACGATCATGAGCGCTCGACATGAGCGACGATCCCGAGACCGCGCGCCAGATCGAGGAGTTGGCGGCCGACGACCGGCCGCTGCTGGTGCTCGATGTCGATGATGTCGTGCTCGAATTCATCCGACCCTTCCCGCGCTACCTGAAGTCGCGCGGCTTCGGGCTGACTCTCGCCTCCTTCCGGCTCACCGGCAACATCGCCGAGATGGCGTCCGGCCGGCTGATCGAGCAGGCGGAAGTGACGGCGCTTCTCGGCGATTTCTTCGATGCCCAGGCCGATTGGCAAAGCATCACCGACGGCGCCGCGGAGGCGCTGGCGTCGCTCGGACAGCGCGCCGAGATCGTGCTCCTGACCGCGATGCCGCACAAGCACCGCGCCGTGCGCCGGGCGCATCTCGACGTGCTGGGCATGAACTACCCGCTGCTGACCACGGAAATGGCAAAGGGCCCAGCCATCGCCAAGCTGCGCGGCGCCAAGGGCCGGCCCGTCGCCTTCGTCGACGACCAGCCCTCCAACCTGCTGTCGGCGCGCAGCTCTGTCGTCGACGCGCACCTCTTCCACCTGAAGGCCGACAACACGCTGCGCGCTTTCCTGCCGCCGACGCCGGACGACATCATCTCGGTCGACAACTGGCGCGAGGCGGCGCCGAGGATTGCGGGCGCGCTCGGGCTATAATTCAGGCGCTCAGGGCTGCAGCTTCGCTCCAGCCCCGCCATTGTCGCCGCCGTCCGAATCGGCCCCGCCGGTTGAATTGTCCGTTCCGTTCGCGCCGTCATCGCCGCTCGAATTGTCGTCCTGCCCCGCGCTGTCGTCCTGGACTTTATCCGGGCCCTTCAGCATGGCGCCGTTGACGACGATGGACCCATCGGCCTTGGTGTTGATCACCCACTCCAGGCGACCGTCAGGCAGTGTCTTGCCAAAACCCTTGACGGCAAGCGCGAACGGGAAGGCCTGCACCATTTGCTCATCGCTCTTTGCCGCTTCCTTCAGGGCATCGACGATCCTGTCGTAGCCGGCGACGTCGATGGTCACGCTCCCATCGGGTTTCTTGCTATCCGGGAAATACACCTCGCCTTCCACGGCGACTTCGATATCGCCATTCTTCACTGTCGAGTGCCCGAACACGATCTTGGGCTTCTTGGCCTTGAAATCCTCGACCAAAGCCTTGCCGAATGCATCCGGCAGCGACGGATTCTTATTGAGATCAAAGGCTTCGATCGTCTTCCTTGCCATCGTATCGAGATCAATATTGGCGCCACCGAAGTTGAGGTCAATATCCGTCGGCAGCAACGCGACGCTCCAGGCGGGCAGCGCTTGCTGCGGGATCGTCAGGCCGGAGGCCTTGATCGCGTAGTCGACTCTGCCGTTCGGTGAGATTCCGTCCATCCCGAACGCGGTGCTGAACTGCTTCGCCGCGAATTTGCCGACGGGGCTCTCCACCTCGAAATCCTTGAAGCTGTAGTTGCCGTCGATCCTTTCCCAGACGGGCAGCGCGGCCAACAGGAGCGATTTGAGCTCCGCCTGGTTAGCCTTGAGCTTGGCTTCGTCCTCATTGGCGACGGCAAAGGCAAGAAGGTCGAGCAACGGCTTCGTCCGTACGCCCTTGCCATTCGCATCAACGGAAAGTTCGGGCGTTTTCAGGGTGACCGGAAAATTCATTCCGCTGTTGGGATCGTCGATCTTGATCGTCTCGACGAAGCTCGAGACCTTTTGCGTTGCCTTGAAGTCGACGCCGCCATTGACCGACTTGGTGGCGGCAATCGTCGCGGTGCCGGCACCGGCGGTGACGTCCGCCTGCTGCTTGGCTTCCCGAGACGTCAACGTCATGCCGGCCATCGAGCTGGCGCCGCTGGTGAACGCCGCCAGGTTCGGATCGTAGACGGCGGAGCCCTTGCCGTCCTTGACCGAAACTTGCATGCTTTGCGGGCCTTCGGGTCCGTTGAATTCGAAGGACATGGTGTGGGAAAAATCCGAGGTGACGTCCCAGAATCCATCGCTGCGCGGCTTCACCAACAAGGCATAGGGCGCGAGGTCGATCTTGAACGGCTTCTGCTCCGGCAGGGCGCTGACCAGGGCCTTGACGTCCACTGCGATCTTGTAGGCGTCGCCTTCGACCGAGACCTTGAGCACGCCCTTCTCGAACGCCTGCTTGCCGAAATAGCGCGCCAGATTGTCCGAAAGCTGTTTGGCGCCCTGGCTGTCGACGGTCTGTGCAACGGCCGGCGCGCTGAAAGCAAGAATGAAAACAAGTGGCAAAACACGCTTCACGTCAGTCTCCGTCGGTCTCGGAAGGCAAATCGTTTCGTCTTCTCGTAGAAAAGAAGCATTACAGCCGCAAGACGATGACTGTAAGCCAAATCCTCAAGCGGCTAAAGCACCAGCCGCATCAGCGGCCTACCGGGCTTGCGCTCCAGAAGCCTCTCGAACCCGGCCTTCTCGAACACGCGCGACGAGCCGACGAACAGCCCGATCGAACGCGAATCGCGCGACAGATCGATCGGGCAGGCTTCCAGCAGCCTGGCGCCATTTTCGCGGGCAAAGGCGATGCCGCCGTCGACAAGTCGATGAGTGATGCCCCTGCCCCGCGCCTTGGCGCGAATGAAAAAGCAGGAGATCGCCCAGACGTTCGGGTCTTGGGCATCCGCGGGATCGACAGGCGCCGAGCCCCGGCCTTGATTGTTCCATTCGGGCACGTCGGCGCGCGGGCCGACCTGCATCCAGCCGACGGCCTTGCCGTCCTCGAAAGCCAGAAGCCCGGGCGGCGGGCCGGCTTCGATGCGCGCCTTGATGTGATCCTTGTTGCGCTCGCGGTCGCTCGCCCGCCGCTCCGCCGGGGTCAGCCGGAAATGCGTGCACCAGCAGCCGTAACAGGCGCCCTGCTTGCCGAAGAGATCCTCGAAATCGGTCCAACGCTCAGGACTCAGCGGTACTATGGTCGTGCTCATACGTTCTCCCCAGGCCAAGCTTGTTGCCGGCCCTGCACTGTCGTACCATTGCGGTTGTTCTCTTTATGTTCGCAGCGATGACGGCTCCTGTCAACAATCCCGAACACGGCTTTTGTCGCGACTGCCTGGCTTCTCAGCGCAGCGAGACGCGCCGTTGCGAGCGCTGCGGCAGCCCGCGCCTTGTCCGTCATCCGGAACTCTACCGGCTGGACATCGCTCACATCGACTGCGACGCTTTCTATGCCGCCATCGAAAAGCGCGACAATCCGGCGCTGAAGGACAAGCCGCTGATCGTCGGCGGCGGCAGGCGCGGCGTCGTCTCCACTGCCTGCTACATCGCCCGCATCCAGGGCGTGCGCTCGGCGATGCCGATGTTCAAGGCGCTCGAGGCCTGTCCCGAGGCCGTGGTGATTCCGCCGAACATGGAAAAATATGTCCGCGTCGGCCGCGAGGTGCGCGCGCTGATGCAGGCGCTGACGCCGCTGGTCGAGCCGCTGTCGATCGACGAAGCTTTTCTCGACCTCGCCGGTACCGAGCGGCTGCATGGCATGCCGCCGGCGCTTGTGCTGGCCCGCTTCGCACAGACCGTCGAGAAGCAACTCGGCATCACCGTTTCCGCCGGTCTCTCTTACTGCAAGTTCCTCGCCAAGATCGCGTCGGACTTCCGCAAGCCGCGCGGCTTTTCGGTCATCGGCGAAGCGGAAGCGCCAAGCTTTCTTGCCGGGCAGCCGGTCACGCTGATCTGGGGCGTCGGCAAGGCCTTGGCCGCGACGCTCGAGCGCGACGGCATCCGCACCATTGCCCAGCTGCAGCGCATGGAGCGCGGCGAACTGATGCGGCGCTACGGTGTCATGGGCGACCGGCTCTACCGGCTTTCGCGCGGCGAGGACGACCGCCGCGTCGACCCCGACGGCGATGCCAAGAGCGTGTCGGCCGAAACCACCTTCGACAACGACATCGGCTCGCTGGCAGAATTGGTGCCGGTGCTGCGCGGCCTGTCGGAAAAAGTCTCGGCGCGGCTGAAGAAATCCGGCATTGCCGGGCGCACCGTGGTGCTGAAGCTGAAGACGCAGGATTTCAAGCTGCGCACACGCAACCGCCAGCTTGGCGATCCGACACGGCTGGCCGATCGCATCTTCCAAACCGGGCTCGATTTGTTGCGTCGCGAGACCGACGGCACGAAATTCCGCCTGCTCGGCATCGGCGTCAGCGATCTTTCCGACGACGGGAAGGCCGATCCGCCGGATCTGGTCGACGTCCAGTCGCGCAAGCGCGCGATGGCCGAAACCGCGATCGACGAGCTGCGCGACAAATTCGGCAGGAAGGCCGTCGAGACCGGTTACACCTTCGGCAAGGGCCGTGCTGCCAACCCGCCCGAGCCGCTCGAGGACTGAGACCGGCTGGCATTCATGGGCGGCTTGATCAGGTGCGCTGCAGGTCGATCCGGCTCGTCACCATGGTCTTGCCAGTTTCTGGATCCGTGTCGGTCACCGTCAGCCGCATGCTGTCGCTGCCGGTCTTTTCGACGGTCAACTGCGCTTTGTGGTCGCCATTGACCTCCTTTGCCCAACGGATGCCGAGATTGAGCGCGTTGCCCGAGCGGCTGCCGTTCAATTGCGCCGGCCCGGTACGCGAGCCGATATAGACGCCGCTATAGCCCCTGCCGGTGGCCTTCAGATCCGCGCTGATCTCCCGCGTCATCAAGATCAGCCCGCGGCATTTGCCGTCGAGCGACAGCGAGGTCGAGGTAGCGCCGGATTTGAAGTCGCAGGAGATATTCACCGTCGGCGCATTCGCGCTCACCTTGAAGGTGCCGTTGCCGGCGAAGCTGCCCTGGAACGAGCGCAGGAAATCTGCATCGTCGGCGTAGGCGCTCGCGGCAGTCATCAGGCAGCCGGCGAGAACGAGCGGAACCACTGGTCTCATCGAAATTCTCCCCCGTTGGAGCCGAAACGCGCCTCCTGGCCTCGGAAGGCGCAAACAGACTCAGGAACGCAAGCGATCTTGGCAGGTTCCCCTGCCGATATCACCCGGTTGGCGTGAGGGTATTTTAAGACCGGCAGCGCTCAGGCCGAGAGCGCGGCCTTCACCCAATCCAGCCGCGCTGCCGGCACCAGCCCGTAATTATAGAAGTTGAGACCATCGACATCAGCTGTCCGCGCCGGGCTGACCTTCGCCGCTAGCAACTGCGGACCCGCCATTTCCGGGTAAAAAAGCCGGTAGCCGGTGCCGAGAAATTTGCCGGCGCCGAGCGCGCGGCCGTCCGTCACCAGGCTTGCGACATCCTCGGCCTGCATGTCATAGGCGCAGAAGATCGCCCCGTCGCAGACCTTGCCGACAGCCGCCAGATCGCAGCCACCCAGCCAGCCTTCCTTGAGGTCGATGATGAGGACCTTGGTGAGCGGATGCGCCACCTCGCGCAGCTCGGCGATCAGACTGGTCACCGGCTCGAAGCGCCAGACCAGATAGGCGTGTAGCTCCGGCCATGGCCCGAAAACCTCGAGTCCGCTCGCTGGAAAACCGGGGAAGCGCCGCTCCGGCACTGCGCGCTCGCAGGTCTCGACAATCCATTGCCGGACGAGCGCTCGCGCCGGTTCGGCGTTGACCCCGGCTTTGGCTGCGCGATCGACACAGGAGGGACAGAAGCACAGCGACAGCAGGAAATCCTCCTCGGGCGTGAGGCCGACGCCGTCCTTTTCGTGATGGTACTCATGGGCAAATCCCATGAAGGAAGGGCTTTCGAGTTCGATCCTGTCCGGTTTGTAGCCGTGCGAGATGTCCGCAACCAGCGCCCGGACATAGGCGCGCGCGTCGGGATGCGAGGGACAGAGATTGTAATAGTTGGGATCGCCGAAGGCGTTGCGAGTGACCGCCTCGGGATGAAGCATGCCGAGGCGGGTGTTGTGCAGGCACACCGTCCAGCAAGAGACCCCGGGGCCGCCCTGTTCCCGCCGGCGGACGAGTTGGCCAAGCACGTCGCCGCCTTCGCTGATCACATCCGCGACCTTGGGCTGGATGGCGAGGTCGGCCCATCGCGCCGCTGACGGCTTGAAATAGATGGTGCCATCCTCTGGAAAATAGGCTTTTCGCCGCGGGCTACGCGGCTGCAGGAAGCGACCGGCATGATAGGAGGTGGCCAGGCTGATCATGTTGAGGCCGGCGCGCTGGACAATATCGCGCTCGACCGTCTCCAGGCCGAGATCCTGAATGTCCCAGGGATAGGTCCACATCGAAAGCTGCATGCTCATCCTCGGTTCTTCGTCCCTTCCGGGCCGGCGTCAGCCTTCGACCGGCTCGGCCACTTGCATCAGGCAGTCGCCCGCCTCGCACATGGTGTGCAGCCGGCGCGACAGCACGATGCCGCTTTCGGAGAAACGCATCGCCTCCTCGGCAAGCTCCAGCCGTTCGAGATCGTGATACCATCCCGCCAGCTGGCCAGCACTGACGCTGTCGCCGAGGCGGACCGCAGGCTCGAACCAGCCGCGCCGCGTCGAGTAGATGCCCTGGCTGTGCCTCGACAGCGAAAGCAACCGCGTCGGCTTCGCCGGCTCTGCGTCCGATGTGAGCACCGGCGCCGCGACCACGCCCAGCTCGACCATCAGGCGATCGAGCGCGCGAGCGGTAAGCGTCATCGAATCGACGGTAGCGGTTCCGCCGCCGCCGAATTCGCCGCTGACGCCGATGGCGCCAGCCCGGCGCGCGGCACCCATCGAGGTCGGCGAGGCCTGGCCGTTGTCTGCGACGAAGCCGAACGGCATCCCGAGCGCGCGCATTAGCTCGACACCCCGCCGATGGCGCTCGGCATCGGCATTGCGCTCGACCAGCGCCGTCGGCAGATGCTCCATCGAGGTGCCGCCCGAATGGATGTCGAAGACGACATCGTGACGGGGAAACAGTTCCGTTTCCAGGAAATGGGCGAGCCGACTGGTCGGCGTGCCCGTCGGATCGCCCGGGAACGCGCGGTTGAGGTTGCCGCCGTCCAGCGGCGAGCAGCGCTTGGCGGCCATAACCGCCGGCGCATTCGCCATCGGCAGGATTGTGATGCGACCGCTGATTGCGGCCGGATCGAGCCGGCGGATCAGCTTGGCCAGCGACAGCTCGCCCTCATACTCGTCGCCGTGGTTGCCAGCCATCAGCAGCAGTGAGGGACCCTTCCCGTTGCGAATGGTGCAGATCGGTACCTTGACCTGGAAATAGGGTGAGCGGTCGACCGAGAACGGAATGCTGAGATAGCCGTGCGTTTTGCCTTCGCGGTCGAAATCGAGCGTGTGGACAAGGCCGGTATGCATGCTGTCCTCTCAGACGGCCGCGACGGCGGTGACTTCGATGCGCAGGTCCGGGTCGGCCAGACGCGCTTCGACGCAGGCGCGTGCCGGCAGGCGCTCGGGATCCACCCAGGCATCGTAGATCTTGTTCATCGCGTCGAAATCGCCGATCTGCGGCAGGAAGATGTTGACCGCCACGAGCTTCGACTTGCTGCTGCCGGCCTCATGCAGCAGCGCCTCGACTTTGGCCAGAACATCGCTGGTCTGCGCTTCGATGCCCCCCTTGCGGTCGTTGGCGACCTGGCCGGCTATATGCACCATGCCGCCATACACCACCGCCTGCGACATGCGAGAGCCGGACTGGAAGTATTTGATCATCTCGGATCCTTTCGAGTTCTTTTTGGAGGCCTGGTCAGCCGAAATACGTCGGAAAGACATGGGCCACACGACCGGTCTCATCCACGCCGAAAATTACGCGATAGCGGTCGAGGCAGGTGCAGGGATGCGAAATGCCGAATTCGATGACGTCGCCGACCGCGATGTCGTCGCCAGGCCTCGCCGCCGAGGCGAGCGCGGAGCCTGAGGAACATGTCGCCCACCGATGCCAGCAGCGCAGAGACCGCTTCATCGGTGCGCAGCGGATCAGGCTGAGCGGCAGCGCCTTCATAGGTGCCGACGCCGGCAATGCGCAGCCGTCCGCCGGTCGCAGCGACGGCATCGGCGATTGCTTCGGCCTCGGCCGTGGTTCGTGGGCCCGCCCTCGCCGCGCCGAGCTCGACCAGGACACGCAACGGCGGGAGATCGGCAGCTGCCCGCCACGCATCCGCCAGTGCCCGCACGGCCGCGACCGAGTCGGCGAAGACATAGAGCTCGGCATCCGGCCACGCGCCAGTCAGTTTCGCGAGCCGGCCTGCACCACCGGCGCCGCCGACCTCGTTGGCAATGATCAGTCTCGAGAGACCCGCCTTCAGCATCACCGTTGCCTGCCTTATATCGGCGACCGTCGTGCCCCAGGCACCGGCCTTGACAAGCGAATGGGCGAGATCCGGCGCCATCGGCGTCTTGGCATGCGGCGCGACCGCAGCGCCCTGCTCGCGCACATAACGCAGGAACAAGTCGCGATTTGAGGCGAAGGCCGCTTCGTCAAGGCTGAGCAGCGGCAGCGACATGCGGCCATCGGCCGGATGCCAGCCTTGCTGTCCGGCCAGGCTGGAATCCAATCCGGACGTGCCGGGGGGCACGCCACGGATACGATCGTCGAGCATGAAATTTTCATGCACGACAAGCGATTGGGCCGGTGTGTTCCCGCTCATCCGATGCTAACCCTTCCGTCGCCGAACAATGGCTCAACCGATTGCCGGCCAAGGCCTGAGGGAACCGCGTGCCAAATCCCTACTCCGGACCCATCATCGACGCCCATCACCATCTCTGGGATCTCAGCCTCGGCCGCCATCCCTGGCTGACCGCCTCTGCCGGCGAACGCGGCGGCCTCGGCGAGCTTGATGCCTTGCGCCGCAACTATCTGCCCGAGGATTATCTGCGCGACGCCGCGCGGCACAATATCGTCGCCAGCGTCCATGTCGAAGCCGGCTGGGCGAGCGACGACAGCGTCGGCGAGACCCGCTGGCTCGAGACGCTCGACAAGTCGTGCGGCGGCGTAGCGGCGCGCTACGTCGTCCATGTGCCGTTGGCGAGCCACAACGCGGCGGAGTTGATCGAGGCGCAGGCCGCGTTCGACCGCGTCATCGGCATACGCGACATTCTGAGCTGGGACCCTGATCCCGCCCGGCGCTTCGCCGCTCGCGACGGCATAATGGACGATCCCGCCTGGCGCGCCGGCCTTGGCTCGCTCGCCCGGTACGGGCTCTCCTTCGACCTGATGGTGTTTCCACGCCAACTGGCCGAGGCAGCGCACCTCGCCGCGGCCTTTCCCGACCAGCAATTCGTCCTCAACCATTGCGGCAGCCCGATCGACCGTGATCCCGAAGGCTTGCAGAGATGGCGAGACGGGCTGCGGCGGCTGGCCGAGCGCGACAACGTCGCCATCAAGATATCCGACCTGGTCGCTTACGATCATGACTGGACGCTCGAAAGTCTGCGGCCGATCGTTCTGCATTGCATCGACTGCTTCGGCATGAAGCGCGCCATGTTCGGCTCCGACTTCCCGGTCGCCGGCCTGCACGCCTCGTTCAATGAGGTATATGACAGCTTCAAGGTGATCACCGCCGATCTTTCCCGGGACGAGCAGGCGGCGCTGTTCTTTGGCAACGCCGCTCGCATCTATCGCCTGGACGCCGGGTCATCGCCGGGCTTGCTCCCTGCCTGAGAGCAGCAGCAGCCCGAGGATCAACGAACCGAACAGGATGCTGCGCCAGCCGGGCGATGCATTGACCACGGTGATCAGCGCAGTGATCGTCACCAGCAGGATGGCTCCCGGGATGGTGCCGGCATAGGTGCCGAGCCCGCCGAGGATCGAGGTGCCGCCAAGCACCACTGCGGCGATCGAGGCGAGCAGATAAGGATCGCCGATCCCGACATAGCCCTGCCCGTTCATGCCGAGCACCAGCACGCCCGCGAGCCCCGCCGTGAATCCGCTGATGCCGTAGACAGCCAATGTCGTGGAAGTGATCGGCACGCCCGACAACGACGCCGCAAGCGGATTGGCGCCCATGGCGAAGATGCGGGCGCCGAAAGGCGTTGCATGCATCAGTGTCAGCACGAGCACGGAAACCGCGATCCATAGCAGGATGCCGGCCGGAATGCCGGCCGGCCTCGCATTGCCAAGCCAATGAACCAGCGGGTTCTCGGCGGTGACGGCACTGCCGCCGGCAATGATGATCAGCAGACCCTGCAGGAATGTCGCCATGGCCAGCGTCATGATCATCGGATGGACGCGCAGCAGCGCCACCCCTAACCCGTTGACCACGCCGATAGCTGTGGTCAGCGCAAGCACCGCGAGCACGGAGGCAAGGCCGGTCGGATCGGCCTGCAATGACAGCAGCGGCAGGCTGATGGCGCTGACGGTGACGATCGCTGCCACCGAGAGATCGATCCCGCCGGCGATCACCACGAAGGTCTGCCCGGCCGCCACGAGGCCGATCACCGCGCCAAGTTCTACCAGGTAGCGCAGATGTCCGTAGGCGCCGAAGCCGCGCGATGCGATGCTCGCCGCAATCCAGACTGCGACGACGATGGCAAGGGTGAGGAACGGTCGGCTGGTGAGGATCGCCCTGGCGCGTCTGCCGCCGGGGCTGTCGGTCCACGCTGTCATTGCTGCACCTTGCGGAATTGCGGGATGGCGACCGCGCCGATGATGATCAGCCCTTGCGCGACATACTGCGCTACCGGGGTGAAGCCGAGGAAGAACATCACGCTAATCATCAGGCTGAGCAGCAGGCTGCCGGCGAGCGCGCCTCGCATGGTGCCCTGCCCGCCGAGAAAGCCAATGCCGCCAAGCACGGCAGCGGCAATGGAATTGAGCGTGAAGGCGGTGCCGATGACCGGATCGCCAGAGCCCGTTTGCGCGGCGACGAACAGCCCGGCGCCGGTCGACAAGAGGCCGCTGATAGCATAGGCGGCCACACGCGCCGCGTCGACCGGCACACCGGAACGGTAAGCCCCGACCGGATTCTCGCCGGCGGCATAGAGGCTCAATCCAAGCGGCGTGGCGAGATAGAGCTTCCACAGCAGGACGACCACCACCAGCAGCACGAACGCCGCTGGCGTGTCGCCGGCAAGCAGGTCGGATAGCCAAGCCGGGATGGAGCCGCCAGGCCTCGGCAGGATCAGCAGTGCGGCGCCACCGATGATGAACGAGCCGGCGAGCGTCACCACGATCGCCGGCAGGCGCAGCCTGACCACGATGAAGCCGGTGGCGGCGCCAATGCCGAGCCCGGCAAGCGCCACGGCGGCCGCGCCGCCGGCGACGCCCAGCTGTCCGCCCATGGTGGTCGCGGCAATGACCGCGCCGAGGCTGACGGTCGCGCCGATCGCAAGGCTGATGCCGCCGGTGAGCATGAGGATCGCCTGCGCCATCGCCACCAGCGCTAGCGGGAACCAGCTCTGGGTGAACTTGGCAAAGCCGGAGACCGTGAACAGGCCCGGAAAAAGCACGGCATAGGCGATGAGAAACGCCAGCACCACCAGGAAGAGGCTGCGAACGCCGATGTTGCGGCGCGCCTGCACCTGCCAGTAGAGCGCGCCGTCGGCTCTCGCGGATGGAATGATGCTCATGCCGCCACCTTCCGCCTCTCTGCACCCATCGCCGCCGACACGATGGCTTCCTCGCTCAGCGCGGCACGCTCGAGCATCCTGGCGACCCGGCCGTCACGAACCACCGCGACGCGGTCGCATAGATGCACCAGTTCCGGCGTATCGGAACTGAGCAGCACGACCGCCTTGCCAGCGGCGGCGAAGGCGCGAAGCATCAGATAGATTTCGCGCTTGGTCTCGACATCGACGCCACGCGTCGGATCGTTGAGCAGCAGCACCAGCGGATCGTGCGGCATCCACTTCGCCAGCGCGACCTTCTGCTGATTGCCGCCCGACAAGGCCTGCGCCGGACGCTGCAGGTCGCCCTTGATGGAAAGCTGGGCGGCGAGATCCCTTCCCTTCTGGCGTTCAGCCTTGCGGCTGCGCAGCTTCAACGACGGAAGTCTTGCGAGGGAAGGCAACATCATGTTGGTGATGATCGGATGAATAAGGTGGAGGCCCTCGCGCTTACGGTCGGCTGGCACATAGGCGAGCCCCAGCGCGTTGGCTTTCGGCACATTACCCGGCAGGCCCGACACGCCGTTTACCGTCGCCGAAACCGTCCTCGCCGGGATGGCCCCATAAAGACCGAGCAGCAGATCCTCCTGCCCCTGACCGACCAGGCCGCCTATGCCCAGCACCTCGCCGGTCCCGATGTCGAGGTCGACGTCTTGCATCAGGCCGGCCGAGAAGCCGCGGATCGAGACGGCGGCGCCGGGCGATACCGACGGCTGCCATTTCGGAAAGAGATCGCCGGGGTCGCGACCGACCATCAGGCGCACCAATCCAGTCGCATCGGTTCCCTCCAGCGGCCGGTCGGCCGTGCAGGTGCCGTCCTTCAGCACCGTCACATGCTGGCAGAGCGCCATCACCTCGTTGAGCCGGTGCGAGATGTAGAGAATGGCGACGCCTTCTCCACGCAGCCGTCCCAACAGGTCGGTGAGGATTTTCGTTTCCGTCGCCGAGAGCGACGAGGTCGGCTCGTCGAGGATGAGCACGCGCGGCCGGCGATAGAGAGCCTTGGCGATCTCCACCATCTGCCGTCGCCCGAGGGATAGATTCCCAACTGGTGTCGACAGCGGCTCGTCGAGGCCGACAAGTTTGCATGCCGCCTTCGCCCGCGCGGCAAGCTCCTTGTAATCGACCAGCCCGAAGCGCTTGGGATAGGCGCCGATGCCGATGTTCTCGGCTATCGAAAGGCTGGCCGTCAGGCTGAGCTCTTGCTGCACGACGGCGATGCCGGCCTGTCGCGCGAGCGCTGGCGTCATGCGTGCCACGGCACGCCCATCGACCTCAATGGTCCCGCTGTCCGGGCGCAAGGCGCCCGACAGGAGGTTGATCAAGGTCGACTTTCCGGCCCCGTTCTCGCCGAGCAGCGCATGCACGCGGCCCGGCTGGAGAGCGATGGAAACGTCGCGCAGGACGGGGTTGCCGAAGAACGCCTTCGACACCCCCCGCGCGGCAAGGAGCGGAGCCATGGTCAATGCTGCGACCCTTCGCCTACTTCTGCGCCAGCAGCTTCTTGAACAGCTCCTCATCGTAGGGCGAATAGATGTAACCGTCAGCCGGGAAATCTTTCGCCCGGGCGAGGTATTGATCGATGTTGGAATTGTCGATGACCGGCAGCGGAATCTTGACGAAGGCCGGCACGTCCTTGCCCTCCAGCGCCTGGACCGCGGTGTAGGTGGCAAAGGCGCCGAGCCAGTTCGGCTGCATGGTCGCCCAGCTCTTCAGGCCCTTTTCCTTCCACAGCTCGAGGAACTGGCGCGCATTCTCGCCGGTGATCGGCACCTGGTCGCGGCCCTGCTTGTCGAGCGCGAGCACCGCACCGGCCGAGAGCGCGCCGCCGAGCGACAGGATGCCGTCGATCTCGGGATTGGCGAACAGCAGACTGGTGACGGCTTCCTGGGCCGGCGCGACATTGTACGGCGTGTTGGTCTCGGCGAGGATTTTCACGTCGGGGTGGGCCTTGAGCTCGGCATCGGCGCCCTTGCGGCGGTCGTCGCTGACCGAAACGCCGGCCGGGCCGTTGAGGATGAGGATCTTGCCCTTGCCGCCGATGGCGTCGATCAGGAACTTCGCAGCCTGGTCGCCCCACTGCGAGGAATCCGTGTTGACCTTGGCCGTCACCTGGTCGGTATCGACCAGGCTGTCGAAGTTGATGATCGCAATGCCCTTGGCGCAGGCATCCGCGATCACACGCGCCGGCGCGGTCGAGGAACCGGCGATCAGAATGATGGCGTCGACATTGGAATCGATCATCGACTGGATCTGCTGGATCTGCACATTGGCGTCGCCCTGGGCGTCGGTCACGACCAGCTTGTCGACCAGCCCCTGCTTCTTGAGCGCCTCGACCTCGGCTTCGATCGTGCCCTGGGTCTGCTTCATCCAGGTGGGCACGGAATAGATGTTGGCCCAGCCGATCGTATACGGCGCCTTGCGGTCGCCCTTGATGCACTTCGCGGCCGCATCGGCCTGCGAGCCGACACCGACGGCCAGGACGAGACCGAGGCAAAAGGCGCTGGCGGATGCGAAAAACGATGACTTCTTCATGACGGTTCCCCTTCTGTAGCTCTTGTCCGGACGCGCGGAGTCGGGACGGCGAAACACCGCGGTCACCGCGTCGCGGAAACCGCTTGTTCGTCGTCTGGACTTCTTCTGCCCGGCTCGTTAGTTTGTCCGATATTCCAGACAACATGTCTGTATATCGGACAAACGGGATGCTAGACTGAGCCTTGACATCTTTCAAGCGTCTTGAGACGAGAGCCGAAAATGATTTTTGGGCGGCTGGCATGAGCGAAGGCGCAACTGGTTTGATCGAGGCAGGCGCCGGGGCACAACCGCAGGCCGGCGAGCGCCGCCGCGGCATCGACCGCGTCATCATGCTGCTCGAGGCCCTGCTGAAGCATCGCGCGCCGATGCGCATCGGCGACATCGCAAAGATGATCAACGCACCCCGTTCGACGACCTATGAGATCGTCAACAGCCTGCTCGAAGCCGAGATGCTCGAAAATGTCGGGTCCGAGGGCTACGTCTATTTCGGGCGGGCGGTGCACTTGTTCGGATGGGCGTACTCGCATCACAACGCACACTATCGCCGCATCCTTGAAACGCTGGACAGGATGGCGGCCGAGACCGGTGAGACCGTTCAGCTCTGTGGTCTGCGCGGCAACAAGTATGTCGTTCTCGATTGCCGGGATTCTCCCGGCCCTTTCCGCATCTCGAGCGATGTCGGCGTCGAGGTGCCGATCCCCTGGACGGCGTCGGGGCGGCTGCTGGTCGGCCATATGCAGGAGAGGGAACTCAAGGATTTCATTCCTGCCGCCGACTACGAACTCCCCGACGGTCGGGTCATTGCTCCCGACGAATTCTTCGCCGACGTCGACCTGGCTCGCCGGCAGGGCTTCAGCGAAACCTCGGCGCTCGCCGACCGTTTCACCTGGTGCATGGCGGCTCCCATCCGCGACAGCCACGGCGCCATCAACACGACGCTTTGCTTTGTGCTGCCGGTCGATACGCCGGAGCCGCGTCGCAACCAGTTGCTTGAGCTGCTGCGCGAGCGCGCCAGCGCACTGTCGCTCGCCGGAAGCTGAGCCGGAATGCGGCCGTCTGGCCCAGTCGAATGCCGCGACTACCGGTTGCGGCACAACGACGGTCTTGCGACATAGCGCCAATGGCACCCGCTCCCTCGATCACCAAGGCCGCGCTCTGGATGGCGCTGTCGATCGCCTCGTTCCTGGCGATGTCGGTCGCTGGCCGTACCGCGACGGCCGCGCTCAATGTCTTCCAGGTGCTGGAGCTGCGCTCGGTGATCGGCTTCTTCATCCTGCTGCCGCTGGTGCTGATGGGGGGCGGCTTTAGGGCGATGCGCACCCAGCGCCCGCTCGCCCACATTGCCCGCAACGTCGTCCACTATGCCGGCCAGGCCGCCTGGCTCTATGCGCTGACCTTGATTCCGCTGGCCGTGCTGATCTCGATCGAGTTCACGACCCCGATCTGGACCGCGATCCTGGCGGTGACCTTTCTCGGCGAAAGGCTGTCGCGGGCCAGGCTGACGGCAATCGTGCTGGGTCTGATCGGCGTGGTGATAATCGTGCGTCCCGGCGTCGGCTCGGTCGATCCCGGGCATCTCGTCGTGCTGGGAGCCGCAATGTGCTTCGGCGTCTCGGTGGTCATGGTCAAGTCGCTGACGCGAACCGACAGCGTCGTACGCATCATCTTCTGGATGCTGATCATTCAGTCCGTGGTCGGCCTCGTCCCGGCGCTCTATGTCTGGCGCAACCCGGCAGTCGAACTGTGGCCGTCGATATTGGTGGTCGCCTTCACCGGCATGTCCTCCCATTTCTGCATGGCCCGCGCGCTCAGCCACGCCGATGCGACCGTCATTTCGCCGATGGACTTCCTGCGCGTGCCGCTGTCTGCGCTGATCGGATGGCTGCTTTACAACGAGCAGATCGATGTCTTCACCGCCGGCGGCGCCTTGCTGATCCTGACCGGCAATCTGCTCAACCTGCAGCGCAAGGCGCCTCAGCCTGCCGAAGTCGCGACCTCCTAGCTGTGAGGTCAGACGCCCGGTTGGGTTGCCTGCGATCCGACACGCGGGCTGGTGTCGACACCGGGCCCATGGGGCATTTCATCAGCACGGGTGGAGCGCATAACACCGCCAACTACGCCATTGCTGCCTAGCCCGGGCCAAATCGCCTTCAGCCAGCCGTTCATTGGCATGGCGGCACCCGCTCTCAACCCTCCTTGCGATGAGCAAGGCGCCTTTTGTCGGCTTCACTAAAAAAAAGGCAATGCCGTTTAATTTGATAGCGCCACTGCCTCGCTGTCCGCAATTTTCCAGTCTGAACGGGCGTGAACGAGTTCTCCGGAGGGCCTCGATGAATACTATGAAGCATGCATTTCATCTAGTGAACGTTCTTGGCAATATAGTTCCCCATGCCGGCAGGCGCTTTTTGCTGGATAGGCTTGGATTGGGCAAGATTTTGCAGCGGGCGTCCAAGGGGAGCATCGATCAGGTCAAACTGCCAAACGGCTATGACCTCTTCTTCAACCCGATGCTACACTGGAATGCAACCAACCCAAAAAATCACGAGCCAGAAGTCACCGCCCTGCTCCACCGCTATCTAAAACCAGGGGCCATTTTCTATGACATTGGCGCCAATATCGGGTTGCATTCGCTGATCGCGTCGAAGATTGTGGGCCCAACGGGACGAGTGCTTGCGTTCGAGCCCGGTGAGATCAACCTTAAGTATTTCCGCCGGACTCTGGAAAACAGGATCCCCAACGTATCGCTGCACGAATTCGCGATTGGTGCTGCCGACGAAGTGAGGGTGTTCGACCTCAGGGGTGGCGCAATGTCGGGGAAGCTGGTTGGCCCCGGGGAAAATGCCGTCGCTCCCGTGAGCGTGCAAGTTAGGTGCATCGACAGCCTCATAGCTGAAGGCTATCCACGCCCTGATGTGATAAAGATTGATATCGAAGGAGGCGAGGCAGACGCGCTGCAGGGGGCCGCGACAACGTTGCAAACACATCCGGTCGTGATCTGCGAGATGCATGATTTTGCGCCCGAGGAAGTGAAACGGGCCATGAAATCGCTGACAGAAGCTGGTTATCAGGTGACCCGAATCCCGGATAGATCGCCATCGGATCATTCGCGTAGCCATCATATTGTGGCAGTACGGGGCGACGGCGTTTGAATTCGGCTAAAGCAAGATTTGTGGTGTCCCGCCTAACCGTCCTGGGCGACCAGGTTTTTAACTGGGGACATTCCCACCGTGCGCCCATTCGCAATCTTGGGCTCACAGTGGCGATTTCGATTTTTGCTGGCGGCCTGCTGTTGGCTATCCAAAGCATGCCTGGCCTGTTTGAACGGCTTAACGCAACTCCCTTTGTCTTCCTCGTCATGGTCGCAGTGCCGGCCACGGCGGCGCTGAATGCGCTCGAGCTCCAGATCATGGCAGCAATGGCGAAGAAGAACATGGCTTGGGCAAACGCATTCGAAATCGGCGTCTTTTCAAGTGCCGCCAATATGCTGTTTTTGCCGGCTGGCCTTTTGTCGCGCGCTGCGGCGCTACGGGCACATGGAGTCGGACTGCGCTTTGGAGGCAGCCTGATTCTTTTTTTCATGGCGTTGTGGTTTGGGGCAGCGTTTGGCTATTCGGGCCTATTCCTTCTTGCGCTCGGCCACATCACAATCGGTGCAGGTTTTGCCACTGTCGGATTGCTGTGCACTGGCGCCAGCATTGTCTTCCTGGTTCGCCTCCGATCCGGTTGGAGACTGGTTGTTTCGGCGCTGGCCATAAAGCTCGCTGGCTTGATCCTCGAGGCCTTTCGGCTCTGCCTCGCGGCAAACGCGCTCGGGATCGGCCTCGGCTTCAATCAGGCTTCAACCTTTTCGATAGCCTCCATAATCGGAACACTAACCTCTCTCGTTCCGGCAGGCTTGGGGATCACGGAGGCGATCACGGCATTACTCTCGCCGCTTGCCAATATCGATTCTGTCGCAGGTTTCCTGATTGCTGGAACCAACCGAATTGCCGTAGTGCTGGGTTTGCTCTTGCTGGCGGTCATTCTTGTAGGGACAAGGCGATTGAGATCCCTATCTGATTAATTCCGGCTGTATACGTAGAAATCGGCAAAGGACGTGTTGTCGGGATCGCGCGGATTAAGCGGATAAGCGTTCGGAGTCACCGAACAAAGTTTCCAATCCGGTCGATTGACCTCGATCCATTTCGTAAACATGCGATGCTTGACGTGCGGTTCCGGGGTCGATTCAGCTGAATTGCTTGAATACACAATGACAAACCGCTCTGAAGAAGAGAACAGGTCCCGCATATACGTATCAAATACGGTGTCTTCCACCAGGTGATATACCACGTCCAATGACAGCGCGAGATCGTGCTGACCACCCGGGTAGTTGTGGACAAGCTCGAATTGTTTGGTCGGATCATTCGCGAACCGCTTTCGGCACTGGGCGACCGCCGAAGGTGCATTGTCGAGCCCTAAGTATTTTGGATATTCTGCAAGGGCCAGTTGCATCCCGTCGCCGCAGCCGAACTCAACTACCGAATGAATTTCGTGACTTTCTACAAAGCGATTGAGAAAATCGGCCTTAAACCGCGCGAGACGGTCGGCTGAACCGGCACCCGACGTGCCGCCATCCCTGTAGCGCCTTTCCCAATAGTCAGCAGAATTTCGAAAATTCAGCGCGGCCAAGGCAAAATATACCTCTCGGACGAGCGGCCCCGCAAACCAACTCTTCTTCGCCCATTTCTTCAACGACATAATTCTGGACGCCCTTCTTTCGACCGGCAACTTGTGAAGCATCAATGGGTTCGTCTCTCGGCCGATAAAACGCGGTGATAAATTTCGTGGAATCGTTCAGCGGTCTTGGCGATCGTGCCCTCGGACAGAACCCATTCCTTGGCATTGGCGGCGAGGCCGATTGCAAAGCGTTTATTTGTAACCGTTCTCTCCACCGCCTCGGCGATTTCTCCTGGAGATCGCTCGGCGACCAGAAGCCCTGTCTCCTCATGGCGAATGATGTCGACGAGACCACCGCATCGCGACGCGATCACGGGCAGGTCGTGGAGCATCGCTTCCAGCGGCACGACGCCCTGCGCTTCCATTGTGCCATCTGCCGCACGGCGAGAGGGAATGACCAGAACATCGCTTCTGCGCATCCAATGGCTAACGTTTTCCGGCTGCAGCCAACCCGTAAACAATATGCGGTCGCGCACCTCGAGAGACGTGGCCTTCGCCTCGAGGGTTTGCCGGTCCGGCCCATCGCCCACGACAACGAGTCGTGCGCCTGGCAGACGGCTTTGCAGCAATGCGAGAGCGGCGACTGCATCCTCCGCTCCCTTGCAGTCAATTAGCCTTCCGACGAACAGCAAGAGAGGCTTTGCTTCCTCGGCGAATCCACACTCCCAAGACGGGAACATTGCCTCACGAGTTCGAGAAGATGCTCCGATCGGAACGATCTCGACCCGATCGGGGTTTGCGCCCAACCTGCGTAGCGCAGCCGCCGTCGCGGCAGAGTTGGCCGTCAGGAATGATGCGTGCCGCGCGGCAAGCTGTTTCGCCCACATCGGTAGACGTCCCTCCAAACCGAGAACGTCACTGCCATGCGCACTCACGACGAGAGCCGTTCGACCGAGACAGGAAGGCAATGCAGTGATTCCTTGCGGGACCACCCAATGTGCATGGATCAGATGATGGCGACGCGACTTGGCTAGCTGATAGGTAGCAGCAGCTTGCGCGACCGCGATGAGTGGCAGCTTTATCGCTTTTGATGGTTTCGCCTTGATATTTTCGAGCGCTCCTGCGCCATAGAAGACGTTTTCCAGCTTTTCAGGCCAAGCATAGCGAAACCGATGAACGGTGACACCGTTGCCCAGGTCCTCGACCGTCTTGCTGCCAGGCGAATGGGGGGCCAACACGTCCAGTTCTATTCCTCTGGCCGCGAGCGCGAAAATCAGATCGGACATAAAGGGGGAGACGTTGTCGCCATGAAAGCGAGGAAAAGTGGACGTGGAAATCAGCACGCGCAAACCAGCAGGCCCTCGCCTAGAACCCGGTGAAGATCGCCATTGGCGGCTCGCGCGCGGGAACAGGCGGGTTTCGCCCATGGCGCAACGTGGCAAGTCCGCCCCGAAAGCTATGCATTCCCTCAGTTAGCTCGACAACATCGCCCGGCAGGATCGATCGCCGGTCAATTTCAACCGGTGCATCGGCCGTCATAGTGTAGGGTCCAGGAATGTGAACCGCGAATGTGGCTTCAACCCCGCCTGTGGCGGGTAGCTGCTTTCCCGCGATCCAGATTGGACCCCAATGGCGCACATAGTTCTCTTTCAGAGCCTCTATGTCGGCAGGGAGCAATCCTTCGCCCGCATCGATCGATACAGTGCCGGGTTCCAGCGCAGCCGAAAGCGCCGGGCCCGAGACGATGACGAAGGGCGGTCTTTCTTTCTCGATCGCATGCAGAAGCACCGGTTCTCCTCGATCGCGATACTCTTCGATTCCCCAGGTGCTCATCAAAAATCCTGCGTGGGGATAGGATGCAACCATGCCCGTTTGAGCGATATAAGGTACCGGGTTCGGAAAGATCTGATGCACGGCGGAAATCAGTGATCGCTGAGCCGATTGGTCTCGCTGAAATTCTGGAATCGCATGCCCCACCGCCAGGGCGACGAATATCACGGGGATTGCCCCCGAAATTTTTGACAGCGAAGACAGCTTATCTGCGGCCAACGCCCCGACCACCGCCACGGGTGCCATCATGAACACATAGAAGTAGGGAAAGCTGTTTCTATAGAAGGCAATGCATAACAACGGCGAGGCGAAACTAAGTATAGTCAATGCGCGGAGCCTCTCCGCGCCGCTATTGTTGATTGTCCGAGCTACAGCCAGGCCCATTCCGACGCAGATCACCGACCATTGCAGCGCGTTCACCGCCAGCGAATACGCCAGAAATCTCGCCCCGTAGAAGAGGCTGCTATCAACCAGCTGCTTGTTGTAAACGGAGGTCAGCGTATTCCCGGCCTGAGATACGGCCTGCGCCAAGCTTGCCGAGTGACAAAGAAATAGGCCGACGAACGCCGTGGCGGCAATCACGAGTGCGACGGCCATATTCCGGAGCAATACCTTATCGTGGGTGCGTGCCAGCTGCAGGGTCGCGACCATTGTTATGGCCGGGACATAAAAGACCGATTTTATCGAGATCAGGCCCGCAACCGTCACCGCCAGCGCAGAAAGGATAAGTAGCCTGAGCGGAAGGCGGTCGCGCGTCAGCCCGAATAGTGCACCCATCAGAAGTGTAGTGATGATCGGGTCGGCACGGAAGCTCGTCGCGTTCCGCATCACAAAACTCAGTGTGGCGTAAAGCACCGTCGCCCATAAAGCCCCGCGAATGGAAACGAGGCTCTCGGCCGTTTTGAAGAGAAACCAAAGCGTGGCCAGATGAAGAAGCCACATCAGGCAGCGCGCAATGACGATCGTGCCTATCTCGTCGGTAGGCAGCAATGTCAGCCATGAAAATAGATGGACGTGAAACGTTTGCAAGGCAAGACTAAGCGAAGCCCGCTTGTATTCGAAAATCAGTGATAGGAAATGGAATTCGTCCCAGTTAACTTCCCGAAAGAGTGCCGTTGTCAATTCCAGTACTGCGATAGCGCCGAACAGAATAAGAATTGTCCCTCGGCCAACCCTGACAGGAGCTTCAGGCCTCGCATCGAAGAATCCGGCCAAACTCGTCATTATTCGACCCGATCCATCTGCTCTTCGATTTTCCGTAGCTTGAAAAGCGTCATCTCGAGCATTTGCCGGTTGCGCCCGATTAGGTCGGCAATAAGTGCGAAAAGCAAAGTGATAAAACCTACGATCATCAACACGCCGCCAAGGACCAGCGATTGAATGTGGCCTCTATTGTCTCCTACCAAAGACAACCACAGAAAACGAAGTATCGGCAAGGAGCCAGCGAAACAAATTATGCCGCCGATGAGCAGAAACGCGTTAAGAGGATTATAAAGCGCATAGGAGCGTACAATTGTGATGCCGGTGTTGAAAATAAAATGAGGTATGCTTTTAAATAAACGAGACCGCCGCATGGGCGCGTTGGTTCGAATGGGAACCGACGCCACCGCCAATCGCCTCTTGCCAGCGAGGATCAGCATTTCGGTTGTATAGGAAAAGCGCGACACAATGTTGATCTGCATCGCGGCATCGCGGCTTATTGCGCGAAATCCGCTGACGGCATCGGGAACGTCTATCCCCGCCAAATGACGAACGACGCGGGTCCCGACGCGCTGCAGGATCTGCTTGCCTGACGAGAAATGGAAATTTGTACGCACTTGGCGGTCGCCAATGACGATGTCAGCTTCGCCACGCAGAATAGGCCCGACAAGCAGCTCTATGTCCGACGCGTCATATTGGTTGTCGGCGTCGGTATTGACAATGATATCGGCTCCCGCGCGAAGGCTGGCGTCTATCCCCGTCTGAAACGCAGCCGCCAAGCCGCGATTGCGGCGATGGCTAACCACATGATCCACATTGAGGCTTCTCGCAACGTCGGCAGTCCCATCGGTGCTACCATCATCGATCACAAGAATGTCGACGCTATCTATCCCCTCGATCTTGCGCGGTATTGCGGTAACGGTGGCCCCAAGACTCGCTGCCTCATTGTAACAGGGAATCTGGATAACCAGTTTCAGTGCCAAAATCGCCTCCCCACGCCCTGCATCATCATAAGCCAAGTACTTTATTTTTGGTTACCTGGTTACCGGAACACAAAACTCTACGAGGGTTACGATTCTTGCCGGGCGACTTTTAAGTGCCAGATTGTCAGCTTGGTTTGCCGCTCACGCCATCATTAGCAAGAACAAGTTAGGCAAAGATATACAGAACCATACGTCGCTGAGCGAATGACGTGGTTTGGCCAGTACGGGTGATGGCGGCGGGGCTTGAATTGGTGGCCACGCCTCGCGCCAAAGCATTCAAGGAAAGCGCTACCCGGTTTCTGTTCGGAGTTGCGCGAAAACAAGTCGTTGGAACGCTTACACCAGTTCCACTTCGACGACACCCGGCACCGCGCGCATGGCCGACGCGACCTGCGGCGAGATGCGATAGCGGTTGGGGAGTTCGATCTCCACCTCGCCCTGGCCGGCTTCCTTGATCAGCACGAAGCTCACCTGCCCCTCGCCCTTCACGGCAAGCTGGTTGGCAAGGATGTTGATGGGCTGAGCATCGCGCACGAAGATGCGCAGCGCCTTTTGGATGCGGCTTGCTTCGTCCTCCAGCGACTGCACCGTCTGGATGCGCAGATTGATCCCCTCCGGCCGGTCTTCGGCCGAGACGGTGATCACCACCGAACGGCCGGGCTCCAGCATGTCGCGATACTGCGCCAGGCCTTCGGAGAACAGCACCGCCTCGTACTGGCCGGTGGTGTCGGAAAACTGCACGACGCCCATCTTGTTGCCGGTGCGGGTCTTGCGCTCCTGCTTCGTGGTGACGGTGCCGGCGAGCCGGCCGGCCGCGGCGCCGCGTTTGACCGCAGCGGAGAATTCCGCCCAGTTCTGCACCCGCATCTTCTGCAGCGCGGCCTTGTATTCGTCGAGCGGATGCGCCGAGAGATAGAAGCCGACCACCTGGAACTCGCGGTGCAGCCGGTCGGCGGCAAGCCATGGCTCGGCCGCCGGCAGGTTGAGCGCCTGCGATTGCGCGCCGAGCGAGGCGCCGAAAATATCCGTCTGGCCCGAGATGGCGTTCTGCTGCGCTAGCGACGCGAGCCCCATCATCCGCTCCACGCCTGCCATCATCACGGCGCGGTCGTGCCCGAAGTAGTCCAAGGCCCCCGCCATGATCAGGCTTTCGAAGACGCGCTTGCCGACGATCTTCGGATCCACGCGCTCGCAGAAGTCGGCTAGGCTCTTGAACGGCCTCTCACCGCGCTTCTCGACAATGTGCTCGACCGCCGCGTCGCCGACGCCTTTGAGCGCAGCCAGCGAGTAGAAGATCTTGTTCTCGCCGACCTCGAAGGGTCGGAAGCTGGTCATCACCGACGGCGCCACCACCTCGATGCCGAGGCGCAGCGCGTCCTGGCGGAAATCCGCCAGTTTGTCGGTGTTGCTCATGTCGAGCGTCATCGACGCCGCCAGGAACTCGACCGGATAGTGCGCCTTGAGGTAGGCGGTCTGGTAGGAAACGACCGCATAAGCCGCGGCGTGCGACTTGTTGAAGCCGTAGTCGGCGAATTTCGCCAGCAGATCGAAGATGAAATCGGCCTGCGCCTTGCCGACGCCGCGCTCGACGGCGCCGGTGACGAAGCGCTCGCGCTGCTTGTCCATCTCGGCGCGGATCTTCTTGCCCATGGCGCGGCGCAGAAGATCGGCTTCGCCGAGCGAATAGCCGGCAAGCTCCTGCGCGATCTGCATCACCTGTTCCTGGTAGACGATGACGCCTTGAGTTTCCTTCACAAGGTGGTCGATCTTGGGGTGGATCGAGGCCATCTCCTCCTCGCCATGCTTTCTGGCGTTGTAGGTCGGGATGTTCTCCATCGGGCCTGGGCGATAGAGCGCGACCAGCGCGATGATGTCCTCGATGCAGTCCGGCCGCATGCCGATCAGCGCCTTGCGCATGCCCGCGCTTTCAACCTGGAACACGCCGACCACCTCGCCGCGCGACAGCATGGCGTACGTCTCGGGGTCGTCGAGCGGGATGCGGGCAAGATCGATATCCACACCGCGCCGCCGGATCAGCTTCACCGCCGTTTCCAGCACCGTCAGCGTCTTCAGGCCGAGGAAGTCGAATTTCACCAGCCCGGCCTGCTCCACATATTTCATGTTGAACTGGGTGACCGGCATGTCCGAGCGCGGATCGCGGTACATCGGGACCAATTCCGACAACGGCCGGTCGCCGATGACGATGCCGGCGGCATGCGTCGAGGCATGGCGGTAGAGGCCCTCGAGCTTCTGCGCGGTGTCGAGCAGCGTCTGCACGATCGGCTCCTTTTCCGCCTCCTCGGCGAAGCGCGGCTCGTTGGCGATGGCGTCGGCCAGCTTGACCGGGTTGGCCGGGTTCTGCGGCACCATCTTGGAGAGCTTGTCGACCTGGCCATAGGGCATCTGCAGGACGCGGCCGACGTCGCGCAGCACGGCGCGCGCCTGCAGCGTACCGAAGGTGATGATCTGCCCGACCTGGTCGCGGCCGTATTTCTGCTGGACGTAGCGGATGACCTCCTCGCGCCGGTCCTGGCAGAAGTCGATGTCGAAGTCCGGCATCGAGACGCGGTCCGGGTTGAGGAAGCGCTCGAACAGCAGCGAGAAGCGCAGTGGGTCGATGTCGGTGATGGTGGTCGAATAGGCGACAAGCGAGCCGGCGCCCGAACCGCGCCCCGGTCCGACCGGGATGCCTTGCGCCTTCGCCCATTTGATGAAGTCGGCAACGATCAGGAAGTAGCCGGGAAACTTCATCTTCTCGATGATGCCGAGCTCGAATTCGAGCCGCTCGCGATATTGCTCGACCGTGTAGCCTGGCGTCGGTCCGTGCGCGGCAAGCCGCGCCTCCAGGCCCTCGCGCGCCTGGCGCGCGAGCTCGGCGGCTTCCGCCTTCTCGGCGGCGTCCTTGTCGGCGGAGTCGGCGCCGGTGAAACGCGGCAGGATCGGGCTGCGGTTCTTCGGATAGTAGGAGCAGCGCATGGCGATCTCGACCGTGTTGTCGATCGCTTCCGGCAGGTCGGAGAACAGCCGTGCCATCTCGGCCTGGCCGCGCAGGAAATTGTCGGGCGAAAGCCGCCGGCGATTGTCGGCGGCCACCACCGAGCCTTCGGCGATCGCAATCAGCGCGTCATGCGCCTCATAGTCTTCGCGCTTGGAGAAGAAGGCCTCGTTCGTCGCGACCAGCGGCAGTTCGTGGGTATAGGCAAGGTCGAGCGTCGACTTTTCGACCATGCGGTCATAGCCGGCGACCCGTTCCAGCTCGACATAGAGACGGTCACCGAAAAGCTCTTTGAGGACCAGCAGCCGCTGTTCGGCCAGGTCGCGGCGGTCCGCCTTCAGCGCGCTGCCGATGGGGCCGCGCGGGCCGCCGGTCAGGCATAGCAGGCCATCGCGATGGCTCTCCAGCATGGCGCTGGTCATGTGCACCGGCTCGCCGGGCGGCGTTTCCAGATAAACCTTGCTGATCAGCCGGACCAGATTGGCATAGCCGGCCTCGCTGGCGGCGATCAGCACGATCGGCGACATCTCGGGACCGTGCCGGCGGCGGTCGCGTTGGGCGTCGCTCGTTTCGCCGGAAAAGACCAGATCGACCTGGCAGCCGATGATCGGCTGGATACCGTCCTTGACCGCTTTCTGGGCGAATTCGAGCGCGCCGAACAGATTGTTGGTGTCGGTCACTGCGATCGCCGGCGCTTCATCCTTGACCGCGTGGCCGACGATGGCGCCGAGCTGCAGGGCGCCCTCGAGCAGCGAATAGGCTGAATGCACGCGCAGATGGATGAACCTCCGCGCAGGCGTCTCCGGCTGCGTAGCCTTCACGACAGCTTCGCGCTGCAAAGGGTCGCGTGGAAGTCGTTCATCCGCCATGTTTTTTCGCGCTATCTCAAGGACTCATCCGTGCAGATGTATTGTCCCGGACGCCGCGATGCCAGTCCAGTACAATCGACCGCGAACCACAAGCTTGCGGCCTATGTCGCCCTGGGTCAGGCGAACTCCATGATCACAGCGTCGACCGCGAGGCTGTCGCCCGGTTTGGCGTTAAGCTTCGCCACGGTGAGGTCGCGCTCCGCGCGCAGCACGTTCTCCATCTTCATCGCCTCGACCACGGCCAGCGTCTCGCCGGCCTTGACGTCTTGGCCCTCGGCGACGGCGATCGACACCACCAGTCCTGGCATCGGGCAAAGCAGCATTTTCGAGGTATCCGGCGGCAGCTTTTCCGGCATCAGCCTTTCCACCTCCGCCGTCCGCGGCAGCATGGCTTGAGCCGTCACCGACATGCCCTTCCAGGCGATACAAAGGCCGTTCAGCACCGGCCGGACCTGCGCCGCGATCCGGTTGCCGCCGACCCTGCCGCGCCAAATCGGGTCGCCCGGCCGCCAGTCGGAAGCGACCGTCAGCGGCTCGCTGCCATTGATCGAGAGATCGATCTCCATCGGGATCGAGACCATGCCGTCGAGGATGCCGGCGCAAAGATAGTCCGCGCCGATCTTCACCACCCAGTCGCGCTTGAGATGGCCCGAATGCGGTGCCAACCGGCCGCTGAGCCGGTCGAGCCGGTCCCGCCGCAGCAGCTCAATCGCGGTGGCGATCGCGGCGAATACCGCCCTCTCCTCACCGTCCGGTTCGACCGGCGCGAAACCGTCCGGATACTCCTCGGCGATGAAGCCGGTGGAAAGCCGCCCCTCGCGCCAGCGCGGATGCTGCATCAACGCAGCGAGGAACGGAATGTTGTGCTCTATGCCGTCGACGACAAAACCGTCCAGTGCTTCGGACATGGCATCGATAGCCTCGAGCCGCGTCGGCGCCCAGGTGCAGAGCTTTGCCACCATCGGGTCGTAGAACATCGAGATCTCGGCGCCTTCGGCAACGCCGGTGTCGTTGCGGATCACCACATCGCCGAACATGCCCTCTTGCGGCGGCCGGTAGCGCGTCAGCCGGCCGATCGAGGGCAGGAAATTGCGGAACGGGTCCTCGGCATAGAGACGGCTTTCCACCGCCCAGCCGTTCAGCTTCACCTCGTTTTGCCTGATGCCGAGCTTTTCGCCGGCGGCGATGCGGATCATCTGCTCGACCAGATCGATGCCGGTGACGAGCTCCGTCACCGGATGCTCGACCTGTAATCGCGTGTTCATTTCAAGGAAATAGAAGTTCCTGTCCTTGTCGACGATGAACTCGACCGTGCCGGCGCTCTGGTAATCGACGGCTTTCGCCAACGCCACAGCCTGCTCGCCCATGGCCTTGCGCGTCTTGGCGTCGAGGAACGGCGACGGCGCTTCCTCGACCACCTTCTGGTTGCGGCGCTGGATCGAGCATTCGCGCTCACCCAGATAGAGCGCATTGCCATGCGCGTCGGCCAGCACCTGGATCTCGATATGGCGCGGGTCAACGACGAATTTCTCGATGAAGACGCGGTCATCGCCGAAGGAGCTTTTCGCTTCCGAACGCGCGCGCTCGAAGCCGTCGCGAACTTCCGCGCTGCTCCAGGCGATGCGCATGCCCTTGCCGCCGCCGCCGGCCGAGGCCTTGATCATCACCGGATAGCCGATCTCGCCGGCAATCCTTTCGGCGTGGTCGGCATTTTCGATGACGCCCAGCCAGCCGGGCACGGTCGAAACCTTGGCCTGGCTGGCGAACTTCTTCGATTCGATCTTGTCGCCCATTGCGCGGATCGCCTTGGGCTTCGGTCCGATGAAGATGATGCCTTCCTTTTCCAGCGCTTCGCAGAAAGAGGCGCGTTCCGACAGGAAACCATAACCCGGGTGCACCGCTTTGGCGCCGGTTTCCTTGCAGGCGGCGATGATCTTCTCAGGCACTAGATAGCTCTGCGCCGCCGGCGACGGGCCGATATGCACGGCCTCGTCGGCCATTTCGACATGCACGGCGTCGCGGTCGGCATCCGAATAAACCGCGACCGTGGCGATCCCCATCTTGCGCGCCGTCTTGATCACGCGGCAGGCGATCTCGCCGCGATTGGCGATCAGGATCTTCTTGAACATTCGGATGTCGTTCCTCCGGCGAAGCCGTCCAGTTCTATGGACAATCCCGACGCGCCTCAAGTGTCTGCAGCCCCTGCCCTTCGGCGCTCGATGCTTTTGCAGAAGCGGCGTCGAAAAACGTCGCAACAGACGTTGGCCGCCACCTTCGAACCCGGTAAGGTGGTGGCGAGCGCAAGAAAATGGCAGGCGGTATTCGCCTCGCCGGGCAGGCTCGACGGCCTGCCATAAAGCTGAGACTTTTAAGATTGCCTTGGGAGGAATGCCTCATGAAAACGCGTGCCGCAGTTGCCGTTGGTGCCAGAAAGCCGCTGGAGATCATGGAGGTGGATCTTGAGGGGCCGCGCGAGGGCGAGGTGCTGGTCGAGGTCAAGGCGACCGGCATCTGCCACACCGACGAGTTCACGCTCTCGGGCGCCGATCCGGAAGGCATCTTTCCGGCGATCCTCGGCCATGAGGGCGCCGGCATCGTCGTCGATGTCGGCAAGGGCGTGACCTCGGTCAGGAAGGGCGACCATGTCATCCCGCTCTACACGCCCGAATGCCGGCAGTGCCCGTCCTGCCTGTCGCGCAAGACCAATCTCTGCACCGCCATCCGCGCCACGCAGGGACAGGGCCTGATGCCCGACGGCACCTCGCGCTTTTCGGTCGGCGGTGAAAAGCTGTTCCACTATATGGGCTGCTCGACCTTCTCCAACTTCACCGTGCTGCCGGAGATCGCGATCGCCAAGGTCAATCCCGACGCCCCCTTCGACAAGATCTGCTATATCGGCTGCGGCGTGACCACCGGCATCGGCGCTGTCATCAACACCGCCAAGGTCGAGCAGGGCGCTACGGCCGTCGTCTTCGGCCTCGGCGGCATTGGCCTCAACGTCATCCAGGGCCTTCGCCTGGCCGGCGCCGACATGATCATCGGCGTCGACTTGAACAACGACAAGAAGGCCTGGGGCGAGAAGTTCGGCATGACGCATTTCGTCAATCCGCAGGAGATCGACGGCGACATCGTGCCTTACCTGGTCAACCTGACCAAGCGCGGCGCCGACCAGATCGGCGGCGCCGACTACACTTTCGACTGCACCGGCAACACCAAGGTGATGCGCCAGGCGCTGGAAGCCTCGCATCGCGGCTGGGGCAAGTCGGTCATCATTGGCGTTGCCGGCGCCGGCCAGGAGATTGCGACGCGGCCCTTCCAACTGGTCACCGGCCGCACCTGGATGGGCACCGCCTTCGGCGGCGCGCGCGGCCGCACCGACGTGCCGAAGATCGTCGACTGGTACATGGAGAAAAAGATCCAGATCGATCCGATGATCACCCATACGCTGACGCTCGACGACATCAACAAGGGTTTTGACCTCATGCATGAGGGCAAGTCGATCCGCAGCGTCGTGGTTTACTGAAGCAATGCCGCATCGGTCGTGGGCTGGAGCCCGCAACCTTTGCGGCTCAACATGGGAGGAAGGACGAATGGCGGAAAAATTGCATCCGAAGATCGACAACGGGCTGCCGAAGGAAAGTGCTGCCTTTTCCGGCGGCACGCTGGTCTGTCTCTGCACCAGCAACCCGGTGAAGGTGAAGGTCAAGGGCCAGATCGCCCACAACCATGCCTGCGGCTGCACCAAATGCTGGAAGCCGGAAGGCGCGGTGTTCTCGGTCGTGGCCGTTGCCGGCACCGGCGACGTCACTGTGGCCGAGAATGGCGACAAGCTGAAGGTGGTCGACCCGGCAGCGCTGATCCAGCGCCATGCCTGCACCAGCTGCGGCGTGCACATGTACGGCCCGGTCGAGCGCGACCATCCCTTCAAGGGTCTGTCCTTCATCCATCCCGAGCGTTTCGAGGAGGACGGCTGGTCGCCGCCCGGCTTTGCCGCCTTTGTCTCCTCCATCATCGAAGCCGGCGTCGACCCGAGCCGCATGGACGGCATCCGCGGCCAGCTGAAGTCGATCGGGCTCGAACCCTATGACTGCCTCAACCCCGCCCTGATGGACTACATCGCCACCTGGACGGCGAAGAAGTCGGGAGCCTTGGCGGCCTGACGATTGCGGGATTTCTGGTAAAGGGCCGGCCAACGCCGGCCCTTTGCACATTTGGAGAGACGATGCCAGCACCCATCATCTATGTCGATGCCGATGCCTGTCCGGTGAAGGCCGAGGTCGAGAAGGTGGCGGAGCGGCACGGCGTCGTGGTTACCTATGTCTCCAATGGCGGCCTGCGCCCGTCGCGCGATCCGATGATCCGCAATGTCGTAGTCTCCAAGGGCGCGGACGCTGCGGACGACTGGATGGTCGAGAACGCCAAACTCAACGATGTCGTGGTGACGGCCGATATCCCGCTTGCCGCGCGCACGGTGGCGCTCGGCGCGCATGTGCTGGGACCCACGGGCCGTCCCCTCACGCCCGAGACCATCGGCATGGCGGTGGCGATGCGGGATTTGAAGCAGCATCTGCGCGAGACCGGCGAAAGCCGCGGCTTGAACGCCGCCTTCACGGCGAAGGACAGGTCAAACTTTCTCGGCGAGCTCGACCGCATCTTGCGGCGGGCGCTCAAATCCGCCACACCCGGCTGACCCGAAGCCCTTTGAGAACCGGCCATGGGCGACGACATATCCCTCAACACGCCGATCCACCGGCACGTGCAGTTCGCTTTGGCTGCGCCCATCGGCATTGTCGCGCTGCTTCTCGCCCTGATGCTGGGGGCGCCGCTGCCCTACTCCATCGGCGCCAACCTCTTCTTCGCCGCTTACACTCTTCTGGTGCTGGTCGCGATGCCGAGGCTCACCGTCCGTTACCTGAGCAAGAACGCGCGTGCCACGGACCTGCCGGTGCTGCTGATTTTTGCGGTCACGCTCCTGGTCGTCGGCCTCGCCATCGGCTCGCTGTTTCAACTCATCAACCAAAAGGCTGCCGCGCATCCGCTGGAGGTTCTGTTCGCGATGCTGTCGATCCCGCTTGGCTGGTTCACAATCCATGCCATGGCGGCGCTGCATTATGCGCATGTCTACTGGATGGACGCGACGAGATCGACGAGAAAACCAGGAAGAAGAATCCGGTCGGCGGCCTCGATTTTCCCGGCGGCAAACGCCCGGAAGGCTGGGATTTCCTGTATTTCGCGACCGTCATCGGCATGACTGCGCAAACCGCCGACACTGGGATCACGACCTCGCGCATGCGCCAGGTCGTGCTCGTCCATTCGATCCTGAGCTTTTTCTTCAACACGGTGATCGTCGCCGCCGCGGTCAATCTCGCGGTCAGCCTGGGCAGTCCATAATAAATCCGTGATCGGATGAAACAACGCTTGGGCCGGAGACGTATTGGGAGGAGAACAAGGCTCTGAGAGGCCGCAGACGAGCGAGCCGGGAGGACACCAAGATATGGAGACCGTCGCCAGAAGCGAACCCTCCGCCGAGGTGGAAGCATCCGCGCCGAAGGACCCGACGCTGATTTACCGGCAATCGCGCTGGACGCGCCTGACCCATTGGCTCTGGGCGTTCTCGCTGTTCTTCATGCTGCTTTCGGGCCTGCAGATCTTCAACGCGCGCCCGCAACTCTACATCGGCAAGGAATCGGGCTTCCAATACAACAATACGATCCTCGAGATCGGCGCCGAAAACACAGACGGCGGACCGCGCGGCTTTACCAAAATCTTCGGGCATCGCTTCGACACCACCGGCGTGCTCGGCTGGTCCGGCCCTCCCGGACAGGAAACGCCGCGCGCCTTTCCGTCCTGGGCGACGATCCCGTCCTACTACGACCTCGGCACGGCCCGCGTCGTGCATTTCTTCTTCGCCTGGGTGCTGAGCGCAACCCTGCTCATTTGGCTGATCGCGAGCCTGATCAACGGCCATATCCGCCGCGATCTTGCCCCTCGCCTGGATGACTTGCGCAAGCTGCCGCGCGACATTCTCGACCATGCGAGGCTGAAATTCCACCACGCGCGCGAATACAACACGCTGCAGAAAATGGCCTATGGCGGCGTGCTCTTCGTGCTGTTGCCGCTGATGATCATCACCGGGCTTGCGATGTCGCCGAGCATGAATTCGGTGCTTCCCTGGCTCAATGAAATCCTGGGCGGTCGGCAGACGGCTCGCACCATCCACTTCATTGTCATGGTGCTGCTCGTGCTCTTCTTCGTCGTCCATATGCTGATGATCGTGGCGGCCGGCCCGATCAACGAGCTGCGCTCGATCATCACCGGCTGGTATCGCACCGACCCGCCCGCAAAGCACGACCAGGCAACCGAGAGGAGCGCCTGACATGGCAAAATTCCAGATTAGCCGCCGGAAGTTCTTGACCTCCGCCAGCCTCGGTCTGTCAGGCATCGCGCTGTCCGGCTGCGATGCCTTCGACAGCGGTCTGGGCGTCGGCAGCGGGCTGCGCAGCTTCCTCGAAAACGCCAACGGGCTGACATACCGCGCGCAGCGCCTGCTTGCCGGCCGGGACGCGCTGGCACCGGAATTCAGCGAGGCCGACATCCGCCAGCCGCAGCGGCCGAACGGCGTCACCGCGCCTGACGACGACACCTATAAGGGTCTTCTCGCCAACAATTTCGCCGACTGGCGCCTGGAGGTGACCGGCCTCGTCGAAAAACCGCTGTCGCTCACCCGCGAGCAGTTGCAGAACATGCCGAGCCGCACCCAGATCACCCGCCACGACTGCGTTGAAGGCTGGAGCTGCATCGCCAAATGGACCGGCACGCCGCTCTCGCTGGTGCTCGATCAGGCCATCGTCAAGCCGCAGGCGAGCTACGTCATGTTCCATTGCCTCGACACGATCGACCAAAGCCTGTCTGGCGACATCAAATATTACGGCAGCATCGACCTGATCGATGCCCGCCATCCGCAAACGATCCTGGCCTACGGCTTGAACGGCAAGCCGCTGCCGGTCGAGAACGGCGCGCCGCTGCGGGTGCGGGTCGAGCGCCAGCTCGGCTACAAGATGCCGAAATATCTCTACAAGATCGAGCTGGTCGACGGCTTCGCCAATGTCGGCGGCGGTCGCGGCGGCTATTGGGAAGACAATGGCTACGACTGGTATGCTGGTATTTGATGGCGCTTCGCCTGCAGGCCGAGCACGATCTTGCGTCAGCCGAGTTCAACGCGATTGAGAAAAGCCTCACGGCGACAATCGGCCATTCCAACATCATCCTTTGCAAGACGATGGCCTCGGGCGACTAGGCCGCCTTGCTGGGCCGCCGTTCAGACCAGATCGGGTGTTGTCATCGGCGTCGGCTGCCGAGAGATATGTCGCTGGGAGGTGACAAGGTGTCGCCGACGGGCTATGGATGGCGCGTCGAGGGCTCAGGTGACTGAGTCTTACCTGTTTGCGGGAGAGAACAGCGCAAGCTGTCGCCGAAGGGGAAATCGCCCGAAATCTCTCAGGCAAAAGAACCGTGGACGGGAAAGACAACTCTGGAAAGTCGGGAATCTTCCCGCGCCGAAGGTGTAAGCGCTGCCGACAGAGTTACGGGGCGCGAGTCTCTCAGGCTTCAGACAGAGGGGCACGGACTAGACCGCTAATGGCGGTCGATTGCGTGCGACTCTGGAGAAGACATGACCGGCGAAGACACCAAACATCTACCCCTCGAGGATTTGCATAGCGCCGCGGGCGCGCGTTTCGGCGCTTTTGCCGGCTGGTCGATGCCGCTGACCTATCCGGCCGGCGTGATGAAGGAGCACCTCCACACGCGCGAGCATGCCGGCCTGTTCGACATCTCGCATATGAAGCTGTTCGAGGTCGGCGGCCCGGGCGCCGCCGCCCTACTCAACCGCGCCTGCCCGCTCGACGCCGGCGCGATGGAAATTGCCCAATCCAAATACACTTTCTTCCTCAACGAGGCCGCCGGCGTCATTGACGACTTGATCGTCACGCGTCTTGACGATGGCCGATTCATGGTGGTGGCCAACGCCGGCAATGCGGCCGAGGATGAAAGGCATCTGCGTGCGTTGGCCGCGGATTTCGATGCCAAGGTCGAGCCGCTCGACCGCGTCTTCCTGGCGATCCAGGGCCCGGATGCCTGGGCGGCCCTTTCGCGAGCCGGTATCGAAACGGGCTCGCTGCTGTTCATGCATGGTGTCGAGCCCCGGCAAAACTGGTTCATGAGCCGCTCCGGCTACACCGGCGAGGATGGATTCGAGATCGGGCTGCCGGAAGCGGATGCCCGCGATCTCGTCGGCAAGCTCCTGCAGGATGAGCGCGTGCAATGGATCGGCCTTGCCGCCCGCGATAGCCTGCGGCTCGAGGCCGGGCTCTGCCTGCATGGCCAGGATCTGACACCCGAGATCGATCCGGCGAGCGGCGGTTTGATGTGGGCGATCCCTAAGGAGCTCCGCGCTTCCGGTCACTTCATCGGCGCCGACGCGCTGCGCTCGATCCTCGAGCGCGGGCCGTCTCAGAAGCGGGTTGGCCTGAAGCCCGATGGTCGTCAGCCGGTGCGCGCCGGCGCCGCGCTTGTCGATGCCGACGGCAATGCGGCCGGCCACGTGACCTCGGGCGGCTTCGGCCCGTCGACGGGCCACCCGGTCGCCATGGGCTATGTCGACAATGCGCTGGCCAAGCCCGGCATCAGACTATTCGCCGACGTCCGCGGGACCAGGATCCCGATCGATGTCACTTCGCTGCCCTTCACGCCACATCGCTACCGCAAAGGATGATATTCCGATGGCAAATACCTATTTTACTGAGGATCATGAATGGCTGCGCGTCGAAGGCGGCGTCGCCACCGTCGGCATCACCGACTATGCGCAGGAGCAGCTCGGCGATCTCGTCTTCGTCGAACTGCCGGAAATCGGCCGCAAGCTCGCGAAGGGCGACACTGCCGTAGTCGTCGAATCCGTCAAGGCGGCCTCTGACGTCTACGCGCCGGTCGACGGCGAGATCACCGAAGCCAACACAGCACTGTCGTCGGACCCTTCATTGGTCAATTCGGCGGCGACCGGCGATGGCTGGCTCTGGAAGATGAAGCTTTCCAACGCAAGCCAACTCGAGAGCCTCATGGACGAGGCCGCCTACAAAGCCCATATCGGCTGATACCAGGATCTTGGAAATGACCGCAGCACCCATTCCTTTCTCGGCCCGTCACATCGGCCCCAGTGTCAACGATGTCAGGGCCATGCTTGCCACCATCGGCGTTCCGTCCGTCGAAACGCTGATCAGCCAGGCCGTGCCGAGATCGATCCGCCTCGACCTGCCGCTCAACCTGCCCACTCCGGCCAGCGAGGCCGAAGCACTGGCCGAATTGTCGGCGATGATGGTGAAGAACACGGTGCTGAAGAGCTTCATCGGCGCCGGTTATCACGGCGTCCATGTGCCGCCGGTCATCCAGCGCAACATGTTCGAGAACCCGGCCTGGTACACGGCCTACACGCCTTACCAAGCCGAGATCAGTCAGGGCCGGCTGGAGATGCTGTTCAATTTCCAGACCCTGGTTGCCGAGCTGACCGGCCTGCCGGTGGCGTCGGCATCGCTGCTCGACGAGGCCACCGCCGTTGCCGAAGCGGTCGGCATCGCACTGCGCCATCACCGCGACAAGCGCACCAAGGTGGCGCTTGCCGGCACGCCGCATCCGCAGACGCTCGATGTCGTGCGCACCCGCGCCGAACCGCTCGGCACCGAGGTCGACGGCGAGACCATCGACGACAACACCGCCGCCCTGCTCGTCTCCTGGCCGGACACTTTCGGCGTCTATGGCGACCACAAGGCGGCGATCGAGAAGGCCCGCGCCGCTGGCGCTCTGGTCGTCTTCATCGCCGACCCGCTCGCGCTTACGTTGACGGATGCGCCGGCCAAGCTCGGTGCCGACATCGCCGTCGGTCCGATGCAGCGCTTCGGCGTGCCGATGGGCTTTGGCGGCCCGCACGCAGCCTATTGCGCCGTCTCCGACAAGCTCACCCGTCTGATGCCCGGCCGCCTCGTCGGCCAGTCGACCGACAGCAAGGGCCGCCCAGGCTATCGCCTGGCGCTGCAGACGCGCGAGCAGCACATCCGCCGCGACAAGGCGACCTCCAATATCTGCACCGCGCAGGCGCTGCTCGCCAACATGGCGACGGCCTATGCGATCTGGCACGGTCCCGCCGGTTTGCAAGCGATCGCGGAGCGCGTCCACACTCTCGCCAACCGCCTTGCGGCGGGACTGAAGACAGCGGGCGTGGCCGTTCTCGGAGCACATCGCTTCGACACTGTGACGGCGGAAGTGAAGGGCAAGGCAGCGGCAATAGCCGCCGCCGCCGAGAAGACTGGCCGGCTGCTGCGCGTCATCGATGCCGACCACGTCGGCATCGCCTTCGACGAGACCTCGACCGAAGCCGACCTCGAAGCGATCGCGGCGCTATTCGGCGCCAAGCCCGGCACGGTGGCAGCCGGCTCGATGCCCGGTAAGCGGCGCGGCAAGGAGTTCCTCACCCAGCCGGTTTTCCACGAGAACCACTCCGAGACCGAGATGATGCGCTTCCTGCGGCGGCTGGCCGACAAGGACCTCGCGCTGGACCGCGCCATGATCCCGCTCGGATCCTGCACCATGAAGCTCAACGCCGCCGCCGAGATGATGCCCGTGAGTTGGGTGAATGTCGCCAACCTGCATCCCTTCGCGCCGGCCAGCCATTCGGCCGGCTATCGGGCCATGGTCGGCGACCTGGAGGCCTGGCTGTCGGAGATCACCGGTTTCGACGCGGTCAGCCTGCAGCCCAATGCCGGCAGCCAGGGCGAATATGCCGGCCTGCTCGCCATCCGCGCCTATCACCGCGCGCGCGGCGAAGGCCACCGCACCGTGTGCCTTATCCCGTCCTCCGCGCATGGCACCAATCCGGCGAGCGCGGCGATGGCGGGAATGAGCGTCGTCGTCGTGCGCTGCGCCGAGGACGGCAGCATCGACATGGATGACATGCGGGCCAAGGCCAACGAGCATTCCAAGAACCTCGCGGCGCTGATGTTCACCTATCCCTCGACGCATGGCGTCTACGAGGAAGGCGCGCGCCATCTCTGCGCCCTCATCCACGAGCATGGCGGCCAGGTCTATTTCGACGGCGCCAACCTCAACGCCCTGGTCGGTCTCGCCCGCCCCGGCGATATCGGCGCCGACGTCTGCCACATGAACCTGCACAAGACCTTCTGCATCCCGCATGGCGGCGGTGGCCCGGGCGTCGGCCCGATCGGCGTCAGGGCGCATCTGAAACCCTATCTGCCGGGCCATGTCACGGAAGGTTCGGCGCATGCCGTCGCCGCCGCGCCCTTCGGCAGCGCTTCGATCCTGCCGATCACCTGGATGTATATCCGCATGATGGGCGGCTCCGGGCTGAAGCAGGCCACCGAGACGGCGATCGTTTCGGCCAACTATGTGGCGACGCGGCTCGCGCCGCATTTCCCCCTCCTCTACAAGGGCAGGAGCGATCGCATCGCCCATGAGTGCATTCTCGACACGCGCGTGCTCAAGGAGAGCGCCGGCATCAGCGTCGACGACATCGCCAAGCGCCTCATTGACTACGGCTTCCACGCCCCGACCATGTCGTTCCCGGTTGCCGGCACGCTGATGGTCGAGCCGACGGAATCCGAACCCAAGCGCGAACTCGACCGATTCTGCGAGGCGATGATTGCGATCGCCGGCGAGGCGGCGAAGGTGGCGAAGGGCGAATGGCCGCTCGACGACAACCCGCTGGTCAACGCCCCGCACACTGCCGCCGAGGCATTGGCAGGCGCATGGCCGCATCCATACTCGCGGATGGAAGCAGCCTACCCAGCGGGTGACGTCGATCTGGCAGCAAAATACTGGCCGCCGGTTTCGCGCATCGACAATGTCGCCGGCGACCGCAACCTGGTCTGCTCCTGCCCGCCGCTGTCGGAATATCTCGGCGCCGCAGAGTAGACGGTAGGGCAAGTTAGGCCGAGCGCAGGGCTGGCCCGCTATCGGGCTGGTCCTCCTGGCGTTGGGCGATCACGCGGTTTCGCCCGGCGCGCTTTGCGGCGTAGAGCGCGGCATCCGCCTCAGCCAGCACCTCGTCTAGGGTCCGGCCATCGGGGGCGCCAAATCCCATGCCGCCGCTGACGCTGCTGCGCAACGGACCACGTTGAGTCGGAACGATTTCGGTGCCGAAAGCGACCCCGATCCTGCTTGCCATATCGTGCGCCTTTTCCGGCGTCATGCGCGATAGGACGAGCGCGAACTCCTCACCGCCTAGCCGGAAGGCATCGACCCCGGCCCTGCCATATTTCTTGATCACCGCCGCGAAGCGGCAAAGCACCTGATCGCCGACGGGATGGCCGAAGACATCGTTTGTGGTCTTGAAATGGTCGAGGTCGAACATCGCGATCGCCATGAACGGACCGAAGCTGCGACCGCCGTAAAGCTCGTTGAGCGCCCTGCGGTTCATCAGGCCGGTCAGCGGATCGGTCATCGTCGCGGCCTTGAGCTCGATCTGCGCCTGCAGATGGTGCAGCGAAAGCGTCAGCGCGCCGAAGCCGGTCATGCAGGCGACCGCGACGACGGAGTTCAACCGCTCCGCCCAGTTGTCGGGCGCGGCGCCTAGGACCCATTGCCCTTGCACCAGCAGCACCAGGCCGCACAGCGCGAAGGATATCCCGCAGGCGCCGCTGAGAAACGAAACGACGAGCAGTATCCGGCGGTCGTGATCGCCCTTCATCCAGAACATCGTTCCGATCGCGCCGAGCAGCGCCGTCACCGTCGAATAGGTGATCAGAAAGCCGACGCCATCGAAGCCGAAATAGGTGACGAGGGCGCAGGCCGCCATCGCTGCCAGCGCCGGCACGATGGCGCGGCGATAACTGCGGATGCCGAGATACTGCATCGCCGACAAACAGATGACGAGGAACCCCAGGCTGAGCAGGGCAAGCACCATCTGGCAGAGCCACGGGTTGGCGTCCTTGGTATAGCGCCAGAACAGGACGACATGGGCAACGAGCACGAGTATGCCGCAGGCGACCGTAAGCACGAAACGCGCCTGCGGCGCGGTGAGCCAGATCGCGAGCATCGTGACGCTGAGGCATGTGCCCGACAGCGCCGCCGCGAGCAGGAGCGAGCTGAAATCCAACATCTCTGAAGATCTGCCGTTGGGGAGACTCGTTGCTTCCTCAATGTAGGTTGTAGAGGCGTGGCGCAAACCCTTTTCGGCCGGTGTCCGCTGCTCGCTCGACAAAGGGTTTACAAAGCGTCGACATGTCCGCTGAAACTACGGCCCGGTTCCGCTGCGGGACGAGCCGGAAGCGGATCAGCTCTTGTCGAGCAGCGCTAGGTTGGCGTTGACCACGGTCTGGTCGGCGAGACCGGCCTTGGCTTCGAGCAGCAGCGCCCTTGCCTTCTTCTTGTTGCCGCGCAGGAGCTGCGAATAGCCCATATTGTTGACGATCTGCGGCTTGCGCCCGGCGACCCTCAGCAATTGCGCATAGGCGCGGTCGGCGAAGTCGAAGCGGCCGAGCTCGTCATAGGAGGCGGCAAGCCCCATCCAGGCTTCGGCATTGTCTGCCTTGAGCTCCACCGCTTTGCGGAAATGCTGTTCTGCGAGACCGAAATTCGCCTCCCGGAATTGCGCCTTGCCCTCCCTCAGGTCGGCGGCGCTGATATCCTTGGCCGTCGCCTGGATTGCGGTGGTCTTGGTCGTGTCGACGCTGCTGTTCGTAGTACAGCCGGTGATCATCAAGACGGCCGCCAATACCGCCGCTGCCGTGGAAAGTCTGTGACGCATGCCCTGCCCCGTCGCCCGATTTGCCGGGTCGTTCTTCAGCAAGGACCATACAGGAGAGCGATTAAGCTTCGGTGCCGAAATGCGCCTAAATTTCAGTTGCTTGCAAAGGATGCGTTAACCAGCACCGCCGGCCTCAGTGCGACGTCAGCCTTACCACGATCGGGATGATGGCGACCATCAGCACCACCGGCAGGATGCACACCGTCACCGGGACCGACATCTTGGCCGGCAAGGCATGCGCCTTCTCCTCGGCAAGCGACATGCGCTTGTGGCGCATTTCGTCGGAAAAGACACGCAGCGCTCCCGACAGGCTGGTGCCGAGCTCCTTGGACTGCTGCAGGAGCGTCGCGAAGGAGCGCACTTCGTCGAGGCTGAGGCGATCGGCGAGCGCCTTTAGTGCATCGTCGAGGCTGCGGCCGGCCCTCAACTCCAGCGACACCAGCTGCAGGTTTTGGCTGAGCGACGGATAGGTCCTGGCGAGTTCCTTCGAGACCCGCTCAATGCCGGCCTCCATGCTCATGCCCGCGTCGGAGCAGACGATCATCAAATCCATGAAGTCGGGAAAGCCATTGCGGTATTCGCGCATCTTTTCCCGCACCTTCTGCGTCAGCACCAGGCCGGGCAGGAAATAGCCGGCCGCTCCCGACAGGATGATGAAGGTCCAGCGGCTGGTCACGGTCGATTCGGCGCTGGCCGCCCAATGGTTGACCAGGAATGCCCCAAGCGCCATTCCGACCAGCGCGGCAAAACGGATCAGGAAGAACGTACCGACGGCGCGCGGCTCCATGTAACCGGCCTGGATGAGCTTCATGCGCAGTCGCGCGACATTCTCCGGATCGCTCTTGGCATAGAATTCCTGCGCCCGCCTCACCGCCTTCTCGCGCACGGCGTTCGCGTTTTTCCTGGGTGCCGGCTCGTGCTGCTCGATCGGCTGCGCCGCCTCGACCTTCAGCCGGCGCTTGACCTCGTTGCGGTCGCCCTGCGCGACGACCAGCGGCCAGGCCACCGCGCCGCCGCCCATCACCAGCAGCAGCACAGCCACCGGCATCAGCGATGTCGGCGCTAGCGAGGCAAGGAAGCGGATGACCTCGTCCATTTCAGAACCTGAAATTCGACATCTTGAACATGATGGTATTGCCGAGCAGGAGCCACAGGATCGAGCCGCCCAGCATGTACCAGGTCTTCGGTATCCCCCACACCTCGCGGTAGAATTGCGGCATCAGCACCATGATGGCGGTGAACAGAAGCACCGGCACGGCGGTTAGGATATAGGCCGACATGCGGCCTTCGGTCGAAATGGCGCGCACCTTGCGCCGCAGCTTGCCGCGCTCGCGGATGGTCGACGACAGGCCGTCGAGGATCTCGCGCAGATTGCCGCCGGAGCTGCTCTGGATCGAGACTGCGGTGACGAACAGCGGCAGGTCCTCATGGCCGACGCGATCGAACAGGTTGTTGAGCGCTGAAACCAGGTCCGAGCCATAAGTCACTTCGTCGGCCACGACGCCGAACTCGGTGCCGATCGGATCGGCCATCTCGCGCGCCACCATCGCGATCGCCACCGGCACCGGGTGGCCGGCCTTGAGGCCGCGCGTGATCAGCTCCAGCGCTTCCGGCAATTGCATGCCGAAGCGCTTAAGCCGGCGCTTGCGCAGAAAACGCATCGCCATAACCGGCAAGACCGGCACCAGCACAGGAAGCAGGACCAGCCCGAACAGCAAAGGCAGGCCGTACCAGACGGCGAAAAGCGCCAGAGTGAACGCTGTCCCCGACGTGATCGTGAGGAATTTGGGCATCGGCATGATCATGCCGGACTGCGTGCGCAAGGCGCGAAAGCGATCGAAAGAAAGGAGGGGCGTGCCCTCTTCCATGCCGCGTTCCTTGCGCAGCTGGATCAGCACCTGCTCCTGGCTGATCTTGTTCTCCGCCAGCTTCATGCGGCGATTGATCGCCGTGCGCTTGTCGCTGCGGCCGGCATAGAGCAGGTAGCAGCCTTCGGCGATCATGATGCCGGTGAGCGCCGCCGCCGCGTAGACGGCGTAGATCGGGCTGAATCCCTCGAGCACCGGCTACTCCTGCGGCCGGCCGGGTTCGAAATACTTGCCCGGAAATTCGATGCCCATGTTGCGCAGGTCCTCGAGGAAGCGCGGTCGGATGCCCGTCGCCTCGAAATGGCCGACGATCTTGCCGTCCGCCTCCATGCTGGTGCGCACGAAGCGGAAGATCTCCTGCATCTGGATGACGTCGCCTTCCATGCCCGTCACTTCGGCGACGCTGGTCACCTTGCGCTTGCCGTCGGACAGGCGCGTCAGCTGCACGATGATGTCGATGGCGCTCGCGATTTGGCTGCGGATTGACTGCACCGTCATCGGCATGCCGGTCATGCCGAGCATCTGTTCGAGGCGCGATATGGCGTCGCGCGGCGTATTGGCGTGGATGGTCGCCATCGACCCCTCATGGCCGGTGTTCATCGCCTGCAGCATGTCGAAGGCCTCCTCGCCGCGGCACTCGCCAAGGATGACGCGGTCGGGCCGCATGCGCAGCGCGTTCTTGACCAGATCGCGCTGCTTCAGCTCGCCATGACCCTCGATGTTTGCCGGGCGCGTTTCCATGCGCGCGACATGCGGCTGCTGCAGCTGCAACTCGGCGGCGTCCTCGATGGTGATCAGGCGCTCGTCCTCGGGAATGAAGGCTGACAAGGCATTGAGCATCGTCGTCTTGCCGGTGCCGGTGCCGCCGGAGATGATCGTCGTCTTGCGCGCATGCACGGCCGCCGCCAGCACCTCGGCCATGTTCTGGGTGATGGCGCCGAACTCTACCAGTTTGTGCAGGCCGAGCTTGTTCTTGGAGAATTTGCGGATCGATACCAGCGGCCCGTCGACGCCGACCGGCCTGATCGCGGCATTGAAACGCGATCCGTCGAGCATGCGGGCGTCGACCATCGGCTGCGATTCATCGACGCGGCGGCCGACGGCCGCGACGATTTTATTAATGATCCGAAGCAGATGCGCCTCGTCCTTGAACGGGATATGGACCTGCTGCAGCTTGCCTCGCTTTTCGACGAAGCAGTTCTGATGGCCGTTGATCAGGATATCGTTGATCTCCGGATCCTTGAGCAGCGGCTCCAACGGGCCGAGGCCCACCATCTCGTCGACGATGTCGTCCACCAGCGCGTCGAGCTCGGCGGTGTTGATCGCCATTCGCTCCTGACGCGTCTTTTCCGAGACGAACTCATGCACCTGGCGGCGCATTTCGTCCTTGGGCAGCCGCTCCAGCGCGACGAGGTTGATTTCTTCGAGCAGCATACGGTGGATGCGCACGCGCGCGTCGAGCACCTTGTTGGCGCTCTTTGCGGGTGCTGCTTCCAGCTTCGGCGGCGCCGGCTTGCGGGTCGTCGGAATGACCACGGCGTGATGCGCAACGGGCGCGGGTTCGGGCGCCCGCAGCGGACGGACATCGCGATTCTGCAGGTTGGAGAAGCGACTGCTCATCCTGATTTCCTCTTCAAGAGGCCCTTGCCGAGGCCGAACAGCGACTTCGATTTTGCCGTCGTCGCCACGGCCTCCTCGGGCAGGATGATTTTCTTCAGGTCATTCACGACATTGGCGTTCGCATCGATGTCGTGCAGCGGCACGCCGCGGTCGACGGCCTCGCGCACCAGCCGGTAGTTGTTGGAGATACCGCCGACGAAGTGCTCGCCGAGGATATCCTGGACGTCGGCCTGCTTGATGCCGCTGTCGAACATCTTCTGCTCGAAACGGTTGACGATGACGTTCGGCTTCACTTCCTTGCCGGCCGTCTCGTAGATGGCCTGGATGAGACGCTGCGTGTGGCGCAGGCAAGGCACCGTCATCTCGGCCACGATATAGAGCTTGTTGGAGCCGAGCAGCACCGTCTCGGTCCACGGGAACCAGGTGCGCGGCATGTCGATGACGACATTGTCGAAATAGGCCGAGACGAGGTCGAGCATGCGCACCACGACATCGGTCTTGAACGAGCGCATTTCCGAAGGGCGCGTCGGCGCCGCCAGCACGCAGAGCCCGCTTGCATGCTTGGACAGCATGACGTCCAGCAGCTGCCGGTCGAGACGTTCGGGCTGGTTCTCGATTTCGGTGATGTCGAAGCGCGGCTCGAGGTCGAGATATTCGGCGCAGGCGCCTTGCTGGAAATTGAGGTCGACCACGCAGGTCGAGGCGCCGCGCGTCACCGAATGGTGCAGCTGGAAGGCGGTCTGCAGGGCAAGCGTGGTGGTGCCGACACCGCCGGCGGCCGGCATGAAGGTGTAGATTTGCGATTCAGTGTTTTCCTCCCGCCCCGGCCCTTGAAGCGCGCGAATGACGGAACGCACCAGATCGGCGGTGGTGATCGGCTTTACCAGGAAGTCGGCGACTTGGAGCTGCACCAGGATGCGCACCGCCGCCGCATTGAATTCCTGCGTGACGACGACCACCGGGACGCGGCCTTCGATTCGGCGCATGATGCGCTGCAGCGACTCGATCTCTTCGAGCTTGGCCGCGTCCATGTCGACAATGACGGCGCCGAAATCGGTCTCCTGGACCTCGCCGCGCAGTTCGTTGACGCTTTTCTCGACCGTCAAAAGCTCGATGACCTCGGATGTAGCGAAAGCCGTCCGCGTATCCTGCGAAAACGCCCGATCGGTCGAAACGAGCAGGATCTTCTTGGTCTTGGTGCCCGATGCCATGGTCGTCAGCCCATCAGTCTGCTGTCGTTGATACCGATGTCGTTGAAGCCGGCGCCGCGCCGGCCTTCGCGCCCGCGGCATTGGCCGTGGAGCTCGTGCTCGGAGCCGGCACCAGGAGCCTGGTGTTCTGGACGCCGTACTGCCAGGGGTCGACCATCTGCATGGCTGTGTTGGACGCCTGGGCGTTGCCGGCGGCCGGAGACACGCCTTCGGTGCGCACATAGTCGTCGCTGGTGCAGCCGGAGAGCGCGCCGGCGAGCAGCAGAGCGATGCAAGGAGCCAGACGCATGGCTTCAGTCCTTCGGCAGATCGAGGAAATGGCCTGACGTGGTCGCCGTCACCGGACGGGCCCCGCTGCCGTCGGCCAGTGCCAAGGGGCGCTTGGGAGCGGAAGCGTCGACTTCCTCGGTGTTGTTCAGGAAGTAGTCGGCATTGCTTGGCGGCCGCGTTCCGTCGGTGGGCTCGACCATCTTCTTCGACGGGTCAACCGGTTTGACCAGGTAGGGCGTGACGATGATCACCAGATCGGTCTCGCGCCGCTGATAGGATTTCGAGGAGAACAGCGGACCGAGAACCGGCAGCTTGCCGAGCCCCGGCAGGCGCGAGGTGGTGATGTCGTTCTGCGACTGCAGAAGGCCCGCGATCATGAAGCTCTGGCCGTTTTTCAAGTCGACCGACGTCTTGGCGCGACGCACGATGAAGGCAGGAATGGAAATGCCGCTGCTGACTTCGATCGACGCGGAGGGATCGATCGACGAAACTTCGGGCGCGATATCGAGGCTGACCAGTCCACCCTTGAGCACGGTCGGCGTGAAATCAAGACCGACGCCGTATTTCTTATAGCTGACGCTGATCTTGCCGTTGTCCTCGGACACCGGGATCGGGAACTCGCCGCCGGCAAGGAAGCTCGCGGTCTGGCCCGAGCGGGCGATCAGGTTGGGCTCGGCCAGCCGCCGGGCGAGACCGCGCTCTTCCAGCGCCTTGATGGCGATGTCGATCGAAACCCCGTTGGAAAGCAACCGGCCGATGATCTCGCCGGTCCCGGCGGTCGGTACCGTGCCCGGGTCGATGATGACGTCGCGACCGCCGACGCCGAAGGCAAAGTTGGCCCCGTATTTGGCGCCGAGATCCTGTCCCGCCTGCCGGTTGATCTCGACGAAACGGACATTGAGCTGAACCTGCTGCGAGGACGAGATGTTGACCGAGTTGATCACTTCCTCATTGCCGGAGAAGCGCGACGCGATCTTGCTCGCCTTGTCGGCCGCGACCGCGTCTTCCGCCTCGCCCGAAAGCACCACGCGGCCGTTGGCCGAACCGACCTTGATCTTGGCATCCGGCACGCTGGCGCGGATGGTGTTGGCCAGTTGGTCGGTGTCCAGCGTCACCTCGATGTCGATGGTGCCGACGAGCTGCTTGTTCTGATCGAACAGCGCGATGCCGGTGGTGCCGAGATTGTTGCCCAGCACATAGAAGGACTTGTCGGTCAGCGGATTGACGTTGGCGATCTCCGGATCGCCGATGACGATCTGATAGAAGGCCGCGTTCGTCATGATCGTCTTGGGCTTGCCCTTGGCGACTTTGATCGAGGCGTTCTTGGTCGCCGAGACGTATACGACGTCGTTGTTTGCCTGGGCCGGCGCTCCAAAGGCCAGCATTCCGGCGGCTGCCAGAAAGGCGCCCGCCACCATAGCACGCAGAAGGCGCCGCCCTCTCGTCGTCCGTTCTTTGTTCAACACAGGCATTGTCCCGTTCCCGGCCGGTCCCCACCGGCTATTGTTCTTGTTCCTTGGAAGGAACGACGTCTCCGTCGGCGGGCTTGGATGGAACCTTGTATTCCTCCACCTTCGTGCCACGGGACACGATCACCGTCTTGAATTTTGGCTCCTCCGGCTCCTTCGCCACCGCCTTGACCAGCGAGGCGGCGCTTGCCTCGGCGCTCGCGGCAACCGAACCGCCGAAGGAAGAGATGGTGGTAAGCCCGTTGCCGCTGGCGCTGGCATCGGCGGCGGACCGCAAAGACAGCGACAAGGAGCCGACGGTGCGGGCGAGCGCTACCTTCTGCGCCCCTTCGTTGGTGACCTCGAGGGTCACGGAATTGGCGACCTGCGGCTCGGTCTTGCGCTCGTCCGCGCCCTGCCCGACCGAAAGCACCTTGGCGTCGGACACGACGATTTCGGACGTGACCGTCGAGCCGGCTGCCCCTTGCGCGTTCTTGGACACTTCCTGGATTTCGCCGGCATCGCGCGTCAGCACGACGTCGACCCGGTCGCCCGGCGTGATGAAGCCGCCGACGCCGGCGATCTCGTCGGTGCGGATGGTGACTGCCCGCATGCCCCGCGACAGCATGTTGGAAAGTGTGGCGCGGCCATTCGGTCCCGACAGCTTGGCGAGCAGCACCGGCTCGTTGACCTCGATCGGCGACAGCACGACGCGGCTGCCTTCGGCCAGCAGCTTGTCGACGGTCGGGAAGGCGCCTTGCGGCAGAGAATCCTGCGGCCACGGAATTTCGGTGAGTTGCGACCGGTCGAGCTGCATGCCGTAGCGCAGCGGCGCATTCGCCACGACGATGGTCTTGAACTCGACTTTGGGCTCGTGCGGCACCACGATCGATGCCGTCTTCTGCTCGGACTGGGCCCTCGCCTGGCTTTTGACCCAGAAGTCCGCGGCAAAGATCGAGATCGCGCCGAAAACGGCTGCGATGCCGATCATGGTTATGGCCCTGCCCTTCACAACGAAACCCCTGACGCCCCGTGGTCTTTTGCCGTTGAGGCTCACGCTAGGCGTTAATGTTAAAGAATCAGGAATCCGAAGGGGTGGAGCCCGCCCTATTTCCGGCGGCTTGGTTATCGAATGGTTTTGGAATAAGAGACAGTTTGATCCCTGAACGGAACAGGAACTCGTTCGCCCGCCAAAAGCGTGGCAGTATCGAGGAGTGATTCGCAGTACCGGACTTAATGGCTAGCATGGACGACACCAGCGATCTTTTCGGCAACCCGGAAAAGCAGCCCCAGCAAGTACGCGCGCCCTCGCGGCCGGCCGATCCGCTGGTGCAGGCCGCGAAGCGCTCGGCCGCCGCCCGCGACGGCAGCGAGAGCTACAGCGCCGCCGACATCGAGGTTCTGGAGGGGCTGGAGCCGGTGCGGCGGCGCCCAGGCATGTATATCGGCGGCACCGACGACAAGGCGATGCATCATCTCTTCGCCGAGGTGATCGACAATTCGATGGACGAGGCGGTGGCCGGCCACGCGACCTTCATCGACGTCGAGCTTTCGGCGGACGGATTTCTTACCGTCACCGACAATGGCCGCGGCATTCCGATCGACCCGCATCCGAAGTTCAAGAAGCCGGCGCTCGAAGTCATCATGACGACGCTGCATTCGGGCGGCAAGTTCGACTCCAAGGTCTATGAGACCTCCGGCGGTCTGCACGGCGTCGGCGTATCCGTCGTCAACGCGCTGTCCGATCACCTCGAGGTCGAGGTCGCGCGCGGGCGCCAGCTCTATCGCCAGCGCTTCTCGCGCGGCGTTCCGGTGAGCGGGCTGGAGCACCTCGGCGAGGTGCACAACCGCCGCGGCACCAGGACCCGCTTCCATCCCGACGAGCAGATCTTCGGCAAGGGCGCCTTCGAGCCGGCCCGGCTCTACCGCATGACTCGCTCGAAGGCCTATCTGTTCGGCGGCGTCGAGATCCGCTGGACCTGCGATCCCTCGCTGATCAAGGAAAAGGATCAAACTCCGGCCAAAGCCGAGTTCCATTTCCCGGGCGGCCTCAAAGACTACCTCAAGGCCACCCTCGGCGACGAATTCCAGGTCACGCGCGAAGTCTTCGCGGGCAAAAGCGACAAGCAGGGCGGCCACGGCTCGCTGGAGTGGGCGGTGACCTGGTTCGGCGGCGACGGCTTCCTCAACTCCTACTGCAATACGATTCCCACTCCCGAGGGCGGCACGCATGAGGCGGGCTTCCGCAACGTGCTGACGCGCGGGCTTCGCGCTTATGCCGACCTCATCGGCAACAAGCGCGCCTCGATCATCACGACCGAGGACGTCATGATCTCGGCCGCCGGCATGCTGTCGGTATTCATCCGAGAGCCGGAATTCGTCGGCCAGACCAAGGACAGGCTGGCCACCATCGAGGCGATGCGCATCGTCGAAACCGCCATCCGCGACCCGTTCGACCACTGGCTGGCCGACAACCCGCAGGAAGCCTCGAAGCTTCTCGAATGGGTGATCGCGCGCGCCGACGAGCGTGTGCGCCGGCGCCAGGAAAAGGAAGTCTCGCGCAAGAGCGCGGTACGCAAGCTGCGCCTGCCGGGCAAGCTCGCCGACTGCACGCAGAACGCCGCGGCCGGCGCCGAGATCTTCATCGTCGAGGGCGACTCGGCCGGAGGCTCGGCCAAGCAGGCGCGCGACCGCGCCAGCCAGGCGGTGCTGCCGCTGCGCGGCAAGATCCTCAACGTCGCCAGCGCCGGCAACGACAAGCTTGCCGCCAACCAGCAGATTTCCGACCTGATCCAGGCGCTCGGCTGCGGCACCCGCTCGAAATATCGCGACGAGGACCTGCGCTACGACCGCGTGATCATCATGACCGACGCCGACGTTGACGGCGCGCATATCGCTTCGCTTTTGATCACCTTCTTCTACCAGGAGATGCCGAACCTGATCCGCGGTGGCCACCTCTATATGGCCGTGCCGCCGCTCTATTCGATCCGTCAGGGCGGTAAGGTGGCCTATGCGCGTGACGACGCGCACAAGGACGAATTGCTGCGCACCGAATTCACCGGGCGCGGCAAGGTCGAGATCGGCCGCTTCAAGGGCCTTGGCGAGATGATGGCCTCGCAGCTCAAGGAAACCACGATGGACCCGAGGAAGCGCACGCTTCTCAGGGTCGACGTGATCGATGCCGAGCAGGCGACCAAGGACGCCGTCGACGCGCTGATGGGCACCAAGCCCGAGGCCCGCTTCCGCTTCATCCAGGAACGTGCCGAATTCGCCGAGGCCGACGTGCTGGATATCTGAACGCGGACTGGTCCATAACAGGCTCCGGCACGGAGACTTGCATGTGACCTGGACGCGGCTGAAGGATCTAGTCGGGACACCGTTAAGTGAGTTGACCCAGCCGACGCGTTCGGACTGGATCTTCGCGCTGCGAACGGTTTCTGCCGGGCTGATCGCGCTGCTTGCCGCTTACGCCTTAAAGCTCGATCATCCGCAGTGGGCGATGATGACCGTGTTCATCGTCGCGCAGCCGGTCGCCGGCATGGTGCTGGCGAAAGGCTTCTACCGCCTGCTCGGTACGCTGGCCGGCGGCCTGGCGGCGATCGGCATCACATCGCTGTTCGGCACCAATCCCTGGCTCTTGGTGACGGTGCTGGCACTATGGATCGGCGTCAGCACCCTCGTTTCCTCGCTGCTGCGCAATCCGGAAGCCTATGGCGCCGCCCTTGCCGGCTATACAGCGATGATCATCAGCCTGCCGGCATTCGGGCAGGCGCATCTCGTCGTCGATCTCGCTGTCGCGCGCTGCGCGGAAATTGTGCTCGGCATCGTCTGCGCCGGCGTCACCAGCCGGCTGATCCTGCCGAAGCTCGCGGCGGACGCCATCATCTCCAGGCTGAAACGCAGCATTCTCGATCTCGCCGACTACGCCTCAGGCGCCTTTTCCGACGGCGATCCGGCCGGTCTTGCCGCTCTCCAGCGCAAGCTGATCACCGATGCCCAGACACTTGCCGAAATGCGCACCTATGCGCGCCTCGAAGCGCCGAGCTTCGCGACCCGCGCCCATCCGGTCCGGCGCACGATCGGACAGCTCCTGTGGGCGCTCTCGGCGGCCCGCGCGCTGCATACCCATGCCGCGCCGGAGAATGCGACGCTCATCCCTGTTCGCAGCGAGATGAAGGCAATCGTCGGGGAACTCGCTACGACGCGCGACGCGTTGGACGACACCGGCCCATGGGTGGCCCGGCTCGAGGCAATCGCGATCAGGGCAAGAGAAACGGCGCCGGTGGCCACCGATCCCGGTGAAGACAAGGTCGGCACCATCACCCGCCTCACCCTTGCCGCCGATTTCGCGGAGGCGCTGAAGCAGGTGATGCGCGGCTTGGATGCGCTTCGCTCGCCGGTTTCCCGAACGTCTCGTGAGCGGCAGCAACCGGCCCTGGTCGTGCACCGCGACTATCATGCGGCCTGGCGCAATGCGGTGCGCGCCGCGCTCGCCACGCTTCTGGTGGCCGCCTTCTGGCTGACCACCAAATGGTCGGAGGCGGCGGGCACCGTCATTCTCGTCGCCGTCGTCTCCAGCCTGTTCGCGGCGCGTCCCGATCCGGTTCAGTCGGCCTGGGGCTTCTTCACCGGAACGCTCCTCGCTTTGCCTTTCGCTTTCCTCGGCCAGATCGCAATGCCGGCGCTGCCCGGCTTCGGCTGGTTCACCCTCTTTGTCGTGCCGATCCTGGTGCCGGCAGCGCTCGGCATGGCCAATCCGCGGCATGTCGGCGTGGCCACCGCCTTCGCCATCAATTTCTTGGCTTTCCTCAGCCCGCACCAGATGATGACCTATGATCCCGGCCCGTTCTTCGCCGGATCGGCATCGATCCTGGTCGGCATCCTGATCGCCATCGGCGTCTTCATCGTCGTTCTGCCGGCCAATCCCTGGGCCACTGTTGAGCGCATCTCGAAGGCGATGCGCGAGGACCTGGCGCGCCTTTGCCTGCATGAGCGCGTCCCCAGGCGTTCGGCCTTCGAAAGCCTGGCCTATGACCGGATCAACCAGTTGATGCCGCAACTGCAGCAGACCGGGAGGAAAGGCGACCCTATTCTTGGCGGCAGCATTGCCGCCGTGACCGTCGGCCTCGAAGTGCTCCGGCTGCGCCAGGCGCAACTGAACTCCACCGTGCCACGCGAGACGGTCGAGTCGATCGGCAACTTCCTGCGCGGCCTGGCGCGGGAATTGCTGTTCAGGAGGCATGGCGAGCCGCAGACCTCGACCATCGCCGTGGCGCGGGAATATGCGGCGAGCATCGCCGGTCGCAGCGACCGGCCGGAAATGCTTCAGGTCGCGGCCTCACTGCGCATCATCGCTGCCGCGATGCAGGATTATCCGGATTTTTTTCGCGAAGGGGCACCCTTAGACGGGCCGGGCCGGGATACGTGAGCATCGAGCAGGAAGCCGCCAGGCCGGCCACACCTGGCACCGACGTGCGCTAGGCGGCGGCAATTGCCAGCGCATGCCCGCGCGCGTTCTCGCGCAGCGCGTCGAGATGGATCGACTTCACCAGTCCGGCGAGATCGCCCTCGGCCGATTGCCCGCCGAGTTCCTTCAGCATCAGCCAGCTCACCTCCTGCACGCCGGCGACACGCTTGCCGTTGGCGACCTCGCGCCAGATCTTCAGCGCGCGCAGGATGATGCCGTGCGTGGCGGCGGCGAGGCCTGCGCTGCGGAACAGCGCCTGCAGCGCAACGTCGTGCCCGCCGGCCAGCAACGCCCTCACCCGCTGCTCGGATTGTTGGGCAAGCGCCACCAGGGCCGAGCCGAAGAAGTCGACCTTGCCATGCGCGACGGTGCGGATGATGAAGCTCGCGGTGAGATCGCCGCGCAGTCTGAGATGCTCGATCAGCGCGGCGTGCTCCTCGGCGCGGGTGCCCTCGATCAGCGTCACCGAAGCCTTCACGCAGGCGTCGCGCATCACGCGGTCTGCCCGTGCCGCTCCCATCAGTGCCAGTACCAGCGGCGATCCCTTCAGCGTCTCGCCGAGCTTGACCAGAAGCATGTGCCGGCAGTCCGCGGGAAGCCGCGCGTCGGCGATCAGCGCCTCGCGCACCAGCGGCAGGTGGCCGTGCCGTTCGGCCATCCGGCGGAAACTCAGCGATGCAATATCGGCGCCGCTGTTGGCGATCAGCGTGGCGCAGGCTTCCGGCTCGCCGATCTCGGCGATGGCTGCCGCCAGCGACATCGAGACGACGGGACGGTTGGCTATCAGCTTTTGGGTGGCCTTCTGGCCGCAGGCGACGCGGTCGATGAGATCGGCATCGGTAAGCAAAGGCGAACGCGCCAGCACCAGCGCCGCCACTTCCGGCTGGTCGGAAGCGAGTGCTGCGATCACCTGCGGCGGGGCGTGATGGCTCATCGACAGCGCTTCGGCGAGCGCCTGCCGGACCTTGGCGGAAACGTCGTCGAGCAGCAGCGTGAGCGCCGCCTCGGCGGCGCAGCGATCCTCGAACGGCAGGTCGGAATTGATGTAGGCGCGGGCCAGCGCGCTCGCGGCGGCGGCGCGCTCGGAAACCCTTGCCTTATCGATCCACTTTAGAAAATGCGAAACAACCATGCCGATCAGCTACGCCCTTGCCGAAACGTTTCGGCCCCGTTGGGAACGGTAAGCTGGAAATGGTTTACGAACGGTTCACCATGTTTCTTAACCGGCTTGATGGCTTTGCAACCAACGCTTATCAAACAGGAATAGCGGAGGAGATCGACCATGGCCGGGCTTTATCTGGAGGAGTTCGTCGTCGGCCGCGTCTTCCGGCACACGCTGCGCAAGACCGTCACCGAAAGCGACAACATGCTGTTCTCGGTGATGACGCTGAACCCGCAGCCGCTCCACATCGACTTCGACTTCGCCGCGAAGAGCGAATGGGGCAAGCCCTTGGTCAATTCGCTGTTCACGCTCGGCCTGATGATCGGCATCTCGGTGAACGATATCACCGTCGGCACCACTGTCGCCAATCTCGGCATGAAGGAGACCGTCTTCCCGCACCCGGTTTTCCACGGCGACACCATTCGCGTCGAGACGACGGTCGTTTCGGTGCGCGAGTCCAGGTCGAAGCCCGATCGCGGCATCGTCGAATTCGAGCACCGCGCCTATAATCAGAACGATGTTCTTGTCGCCAAATGCACGAGGCAGGCGATGATGATGAAGAAGGCGTCCTGATGCGCTCGCTGCTCTTCGTGCCGGGCGATTCCGAGCGCAAGCTGGAAAAGGGCTTTGGCGCCGGCGCCGACGTGGTCATCGTCGACCTTGAGGATTCGGTCCCCGCCGGCAACAAGGCGGCCGCCCGCAAAGTCGCGGCGAACCTCATCGCCGGCCACCGACGGCAGACCAGCTCCGCCATCTACGTACGCGTCAACGATCTGTCGACCGGCCTGACCGACGATGATCTTGCGGCGCTCGTCCCGGTGAAACCCGACGGCATCATGCTGCCGAAGTCGAACAGCGGACAGGATGTCCAGCAGCTCGCGGCCAAGCTTCGGGTGCACGAGGCCGAAAGCGGCTTGCCGGATGGCGGCATAAAGATCCTGCCGATCATCACCGAAACCGCATCCGGCCTGCTGGCTGCCGCGAGCTACGCCGGAGCGAGCAGCCGGCTTGCCGGACTTACCTGGGGCGCAGAAGATCTGTCAGCCGCAATCGGCGCGCGTTCGGCGCGCGACGAGAGCGGCCGCTACACCGACGTCTTCCGCCTGGCGCGCGCGACGACCATCCTGGCGGCCGGAGCGGCGGAAATCGCCGCGATCGATACCGTCTTTCCGGATTTCCGCGACATGGCCGGTTTCGAAGCCGAATGCAGAGAGGCCGAGCGCGACGGCTTTACCGGCAAGATGGCGATCCATCCAGCGCAGGTGCCGGTCATCAACACCGCCTTCACGCCCTCGCCGGAAGCGGTCGAACGATCGCGGGCGATCGTCGACGCCTTCGCGGCGGCGGGAAATCCGGGCGTCGTCGGCATCGACGGCAAGATGTATGATCGGCCGCACCTGCGGCTTGCGGAGCGGCTGCTGGCACGCGCGAGAGCGGCGGGACTTTCAGCCTGAACCGCCAATTGCCAGACCATCATGGGGATCAGTTTGTAGCGGACGTGAGCCGTGTAGCCCTTTCGGTTAATCCTTGCTCCAGCGCGGCCGCCGCATCGAGAAAATCTCGTTCACGCTGGCATAGTCCATATAGCCGAGCCGGGCGACATTGCCGGCCCTGACGATGTCGAACAGGCCGTCCCTGAGATAAGCATCGTCGATGTGGACCCCGACGACCTCGCCGGCGACGACGATGGCGCTGGTCTCGGCGCCATCCAGTGCCCGCGGCCGAAATATCTCGGTCACCTTGCATTCGAGGGCGGCGGGCGCTTCCGCCACGCGCGGCGGCGCGACGAGGCGCGACGGCGCCATGGCGAGATCGGCATAGGCGAACTCGCTGACGCCGCGCGGCGCATCGACGGCGGTGCGGTTCATCTTCTCGGCAAGCTCGCGGCTGACGAGATTGGCGACGAATTCGCCGGTTTCTTCAGCGAAGGTGGCGCTGTCCTTCGCGCCTTCGGATGAGAACCAGACGATGAAAGGCCGCGTCGAAAAGGCATTGAAGAAGGAATAGGGCGCCAGGTTGATCTCACCGGCCTTGTTCAATGTCGAGATCCATCCGATCGGGCGGGGTGCAACGATCGCCTTCGACGGATCGTGCGGCAGGCCGTGCCCCTTGGATGGCTCGTAGAACATCTTAGCCGGCCCACGGCCCGGCATAATCGGCATAGAGCTTCGCCGGATCGGGTCGGGGCCGCTCCGGCGCCGGTCCCTGGTACGAGCCGATATGGACGAAGCCGATGACGCGCTCCTGCGGCGACAGCCCGAGGATCGCCCTGCCCTCCGCAACGTCGGAATACCAGTTGCTGATCATGTTGGTGCCATAGCCCAGCGCGTTGGCCGCGATCATCAGATTCATAGCCGCCATTCCGCCCGACAGGAACATCTCCCATTGCGGGATCTTTGGGTTCTCCCGCGGCACGGAGACGACGCCGATCACCAGCGGGGCGCGCGAGAAGCGCGCCAGTTCCTGGTTGCGGCGCCCCTCCGGCAACGGTCCTTCGCGCTGCTCGGCAAGCGCCGCGAGCTTCTTGCCGATCTCGACCCGCGCCTCGCCGCGGTAGACGATAAACCGCCAGGGCTCGAGGCGGCCATGGTCTGGCACCCGCGATGCCGCCGCGATCATCGTGGCGATTTCCGCATCGCTCGGCGCCGGCTCCTTGAGGTCGGGAATCGGCGCTGAATTGCGGGTCAGCAGGAAGTCGATGATCGGCGACGCCATGGGCGCAAGTCTCCTAGCATTCGATTTTGAGCTGAAGCGCGCCATCGGGAGGTCGGGCGGCTCGGGCAATGGCGCAATTATACGCCGGATAAAGAGCCCTGGCGGAGGGCGGCAGGCTCTTGAGCCTTGAAATTGCCACCGCCTTGGGCTTCAACGCAAGGTATGTTTGAGGGGACTCTGCGCCTTTTCGTGGTCGGGCTCATCGCCGCGTTGCTTGCGGTGCCGGTTTCGTTCGCGCTGGCCCAGAACGCCAACGATGTCGGCAATATCAAGTTGCCGGGCATTTCGAGCTATGCGACGCCGAAGAGCGAGCGGTCGCTGGCGCTTGGCAGCGGCGGAGCGATCACCCTTTCTGCGCAACTGACCGACAAGGGCGCCGACATCACCCGCGGCATCGTCTGGCGCGTCTTCAAGCCGGAACCGGCCAGCGACGGCAAGCTGCCGATGGTCGCGTCCGCGCATGGCGGCACGGCGGTGTTCCAGCTCGACCCCGGCAGCTACCTGGTCCACGCCTCTTACGGACGGGCCGGCGCCACCAAGCGCATCACCGTCGGCAAGGACGCAAAGCGAGAGAGCCTCGTTCTCGATGCCGGCGGCTTGAAGCTCGATGCGGTGACGTCCGGCGGCGCGCACATCGCGCCAAAGAAGCTCCGCTTCGCGATCTATGAGGGCCAGGCCGAGACCAATGGCGACCGCGCGCTGATCGCCCCCGATGTCGAGCCGAACACGGTGGTGCGGCTGAATGCAGGCACCTACCATGTCGTCTCCACCTATGGCGCAGTCAACGCCGTGATCCGCTCCGATATCCGCGTCGAGGCCGGCAAGCTGACCGAGGCCACCGTCGAGCACCGCGCGGCTGAGATGACGATGAAGCTGGTGCGCGAGCCCGGCGGCGAAGCCATTGCCGACACCTCCTGGTCGCTGCTCAATGAATCCGGCGATCCGATCAAGGAAGCCGTCGGCGCCTTCGCCTCGATGGTGCTGGCCGAAGGCCAATACACCATCATCGCCAAGAACCGCGACCGCATCTACCAGAAGGATTTCACCGTCGTGGCCGGCCAGAACCAGGAAATCGAGGTCGTGGCCAACGAATCGTCCGCCATCGATCCCGAGGAGGGCGCGGACTAAGCTGCTCAGGCGGCTTTGCGCATCCGCTTGGTTAGAAACGGCGTGCGTCCGCGCCGCGCCGCCGCCGGAGCGAGATCGAAAACCGCTTGGTAGAGCCTGTCGAGCAGCGCCTTGCGGTCGCGCAACGGTTCGAGCTCGCTCCACTTCAGCACATCGCCGATGCGCACCTCGATCGCCTTGCCCGACAGCCGGGCGAATTCGCGGATTAATAGGGAGGTGCGCAGCGTCAGCGACGCCTTGCCGACGAATTTCGCCACGCGGTTGTCGCGCTCGGCCATGTTCATCGGCCCACTGACGAGATGGAACAGACGGCCGTTCTGGCCGGAGAAATGCAAAGGGATGACCGAGGCCTTGGCCTCCTGGATGAGCTTGGCCGGAAACATCTTCCACGGCAGGTCGATCGCCCGGCCGAACCCCTTCGGCGCCGTGGCGACGCCGCCGGCCGGAAAAACGACGATGGTGACGCCTGCCTTCAACAGCCGCACCGCCTCGTGGCGCACGGCCATGTTGTTCTTCAGCGCTTCCTTGGTCTCGGAAAAATCGATCGGCAGCGAATAGGCTTCCATCTCGCGGATCCTGAGCAGGTCCTTGTGGATCATGACCCGGAACGGACGGCCGAGCTGCTCGGCGAGCGACAGCACTGCAATGCCGTCGCCGATGCCGAAGGGATGGTTGGCGACGATCACCAGCGGACTAGCCGGCACATTTGCCGGCGGCCAACGGCCGGCGTGGTGCACCCTGACGTCGATCAAGTCCAGCATGCGGCTGAACACACGTTCGCCCGTTGGAGCGACCTGGCGCCGCCACAAGTCGTAGAGCACGGCAAAGCGGTCGCGGCCCGACAGGCCTTCGACGGAATGGATGAACCACCGCGTCAGCGCCGGCTGATGCCGGTTGGCGTAGGAGAGCTCGGGAAACGGCCTTCCCCGCGGTTTCAGCTTGAGCATGGCGGCTCGGTTACAAGGTTGGCGTGACAGGCGTGTGAAGATGGCGGTGGACTATGTGCCACCGCCATTCGAGAAGCGATTGGAGTTTAACGATTTTAGGCCGCGCGGCGCTTGCGGTCCGGAGAGACGGCCTCGTCCGCCAGCAATTTCACGGCGTCGCCGAGCTTCAGCGATTCCTGGTCGCGGGAGCCGAGACGGCGGACATTGACGGTTTCCTCTTCCGCCTCCCGCTTGCCGCAAACGAGAATGACCGGAACCTTGGCCAGGCTGTGCTCGCGCACCTTGTAGTTGATCTTCTCGTTGCGCAGATCGGTTTCGGCGAGCAGCCCCGCAGCCTTCAGCCGCTCGACCACTTTCGTGGCATACTCATCCGCGTCGGAGGTGATCGTCGCCACCACCACCTGCAGCGGCGCGAACCACAGCGGGAAATGGCCGGAATAGTTCTCGATCAGGATGCCGAGGAAGCGTTCCATCGAGCCGCACACCGCGCGATGCACCATGACCGGCTGCTTCTTCTCCGAATCCGAGCCGATATAGAAGGCGCCGAAGCGTTCCGGCAGGTTGAAGTCGACCTGGGTGGTGCCGCACTGCCATTCGCGGCCGATGGCGTCCTTCAGCACATATTCGAACTTCGGCCCGTAGAAGGCACCCTCGCCCGGATTGACCGAGGTCTTGATGCGATTGCCGGAGCGCGTGCGGATCGTCTCCAGCACATTGCTCATGATCGCCTCGGCATGATCCCAGGCCTCGTCTGTGCCGACGCGCTTGTCGGGCCGCGTCGACAGCTTCACCGCGACCTCGTCGAAGCCGAAATCGGCATAGGTCGACAAGATTAGATCGTTGATGCGCAGGCATTCCGCGGCGAGTTGCTCCTCGGTGCAGAAGATATGCGCATCGTCCTGCGTGAAGCCGCGCACACGCATCAGCCCATGCAGCGCGCCCGACGGTTCGTAGCGGTGCACATTGCCGAACTCCGCAAGCTTTACGGGCAGTTCACGGTAAGACTTCAACCCATGCTTGAAGATCTGCACATGGCCGGGGCAGTTCATCGGCTTCAGCGCGAAGACGCGGTCGTCGTCGGTGTCGTCACCGGCAACCGTCACCTTGAACATCGCGTCGCGATACCAGCCCCAGTGGCCGGACGTCTCCCACAGGCTCTTGTCCAGCACCTGCGGCGCGTTGACTTCCTGGTAGCCGTGCTCGTCGAGGCGGCGGCGCATGTAGTTGACCAGGTTCTGGAACATCTTCCAGCCCTTGGCGTGCCAGAAGACGACGCCCGGTCCCTCCTCCTGAAAATGGAACAAATCCATCTCGCGGCCGAGCTTGCGATGATCGCGCTTCTCGGCTTCCGCCAGCAGCAACTGGTATGCCTCGAGCTGCGCCTGGTCGGCAAAGGCGGTTCCGTAGATGCGCGTCAGCATCGGGTTGTTGGAATCGCCGCGCCAATAGGCGCCCGCCACCTTCATCAACTTGAAGGCGTTGCCGATCTGCCCGGTCGAAGCCATGTGCGGACCGCGGCAGAGATCGAACCAGTCGCCCTGCGCGTAGATCTTGATATCCTGATCCTCGGGGATAGCGTCGATCAGCTCGACCTTGTAGCGCTCGCCCTTGTCGGCAAAGACCTTCTTCGCCTTCTCGCGCGACCACACTTCCTTGGTGAACGGCCTGTTTCGGGCGATGATCTCGCGCATCTTCTTCTCGATCACCGGGAAATCGTCCGGGGTGAACGGCTCGTTGCGCGCGAAGTCGTAATAGAACCCGTTCTCGATCACCGGCCCGATGGTCACCTGCGTTCCTGGCCAAAGTTCCTGCACCGCCTCGGCCAGCACGTGCGCCGCGTCGTGGCGGATGAGTTCCAGCGCGCGCGGATCCTCGCGGGTGATGATCTCGACCTTGCCGGACCTGCCGAGCGGATCGGAAAGATCGCGGACGGTGCCGTCGAGGCTATAGGCAACAGCCTTTTTCGCCAGCGATTTGGAGATCGATTCGGCAAGGGCGGCGCCGGTCATGGCCGCGTCGTGCTCGCGGACGGAACCATCGGGAAATGTCAGGGAGACGGAATTCAGCATCAGAGTTGTCCTATCCAGTCCCGCAAACGAGCGCGGGTGGTGAATGCATGTCGCAGGAAGTGTGCTGGAGCATGCAGGGTTGGCCGGAGGCGCCAATCACTTGGACGCTGGCGGGCGGCAGTCTTTTATGAGGAGTTTCCGCCGCCGTAAAGCCGCAAGCCGTTCTATTTGATGAGCCCGGGAAGATCGTTCAGGAAGCCGCCCGCGTCGCGAGCCCCTTCGGCAAGATCGACGCCGGGCTGACGCGCTCGTCGCGGAAGCCATCCTGGCAAAGCGTCGAGCCGCTCGCCGAGTCCTCGATCAAAGTGCAGTGGATGTCTTTGAGCGGCGCCGATTGCGCCCGCATCGGCAGGCCGAGCATCCAGGCCAGCAGGAACAGAATGATGGCAATGAAGAACGGATAGCGGTCCATCTGGCGCATCGAAGCTCACTCCGGAAAAGGGATTACGCGGAGCGGCTTAGCGAGGCGTCTTGTCTCGATTTTGTCTCAAATTGGCAGTGTTTGTGCAGGCTGACGTTAACCCTACCGAATCGTAAACACGGGCTGCGAAACGCTGCCGCAGTCAGCCATCTGCGTCATCGCGCTTCCTGCCGATTTGCCAATAGCGCCACGGCATGAACCAGACATAGCGCGGCGCAAGCGTCTCCGGCACGCGGTCGATGCCATGCGTCCCGAACGGCCCGCAACGCGAGACCCGGAACAGCGCCAGCCAGCCCCCGGTCCACAATCCATGGCGGGCGATTGCCTCATGCGCGTATTCGGAACAGGTCGGCAGATGCCGGCAGCTATTGCCGACGAAGCCGGAAAGCGTCAACTGGTAGAGGCGCACGAACGACGTGCCGAGGACGCGGCCCGGCGTCTTGCGCCAGGGTCCCTGCCAGTTTCGCCCATGCCGGACCGGCCGGACGCCATGGATATGTCCTGGATGGTCTCCCATCCGCACTTCTCCGCAGCCAGCTTCCTTGTGCGTTAGATGTGGGCTTCGAGCCGGGAACGCAACGACCTTTTATCGCTCATCGCCGGGAACGCCGGACGGTCCACTCAGCAGAGCGCCGGGAAACGAAGCGAGTTCGCCATAACAGGCAAGCAGCCCAGGAGATCGCCCTCAAGCAGCCTCTCCGGCGCGCTTCTTCTCGATCTGGCCGATCGCGTCGACCACCGCATCGAAGGTCAGCATGGTCGAGGCGTGACGTGCCTTGTAGTCGCGCACCGGCTCCAGATATTTCAGATCGGCGAACCGGCCTTCCGGCGGCGCGCCGTTTTCCTTGAGCATCTTCAGCATGGTCTCGCGCACTGCGCGCAGCTCGTCGGCGTTTGCGCCGATGACATGCTGGGCCATGATCGAGGAGGATGCCTGACCAAGCGCGCAGGCCTTCACGTCATGAGCAAAATCGGTCACCACGTCGCCATCCATTTTGAGGTCGACGGTGACGGTCGAGCCGCACAGTTTGGAATGCGCTCTGGCGGTCGCATCGGGGTGGTCGAGCCGGCCGATCTTGGCGATGTTTCCGGCGAAGCTCAGGATTTTCGCATTGTAGACGTCGTCGATCATTTTTTTCCAATCCGTCGCCGCCAAGCGAACAGGCTTTGCCGCTGTTGCGTCTTCCTTTCGCTGTGCACGACCATATATAATGATGGCAGCCGGGCATCGACAAGGCAAACTCAAGCCATTGTCATTGCTCATCTGTTCACGCCGCTTACGGGCTGGAAACCGGGCGAGTTTCACCCGAAAGGTCGTGGTCCGTTCAACTCGTCCCACCTCTGAGTGGGACTACGGGAGACGCCTTTATGGATGCCGTCATCAAGAAACTCATGCCCCCTTCCTCCTATATGGAGAAGCCTGTCACCGATCGCCCAAGCGAGGCCGAGGTCGAAGCCGCCGTGCGCACGCTTTTGCGCTGGACCGGCGACAACCCTGATCGCGAGGGCCTGGTCGACACGCCGAAGCGCGTCACCAAGGCTTTTCGCGAGATGTTCAACGGCTATGACATGTGCCCGGCCGAGGAGCTTGGCCGCACTTTCGAGGAAGTGGCCGGCTATGACGATCTCGTCATCGTCAGGGACATCAAGTTCCACTCCCATTGCGAGCACCACATGGTGCCGATCATCGGCAAGGCGCATGTCGGCTACCTGCCGGACGGCAAGGTCGTGGGTCTGTCCAAGATCGCGCGCGTCGTCGACATCTTCGCCCATCGCCTGCAGACGCAGGAAGCGATGACGGCGCAGATCGCAGGCGTCATCCAGGACGTGCTCAACCCGCGCGGCGTCGCCGTCATGATCGAGGCCGAGCATATGTGCATGGCCATGCGCGGCATCCGCAAGCAGGACTCGACCACGCTCACCTCGACCTTCACCGGCGTCTTCAAGGACACGCCCGAGGAACAGGTGCGCTTCGTCACCATGGTGCGTGCCTGATCGCCGCCTGCTGCCGGCCTTCAGACCATGGTCCCGAAAAGCGGGACCCGGTTTTCGGATAAGATCATGGTCCAACAAAAAGACGAACCGGCAATGTCGGCACTGCAATTTCCCAAAGCCCCGGCAGACAAGAAGGCGCTGGAGGAAGGCACCGTCCTTTCTCCGCGCTTCGATGCTGCCGGCCTCGTGACCGTCGTCGTCACCGACGCCGGCGACGGCATGCTTTTGATGGTCGCGCATATGAATGCCGAGGCGCTGGCGCTGACGCTCGAAACCGGCATCGCCCACTACTGGTCGCGTTCCCGCAACGCGCTGTGGAAAAAGGGCGAGACATCGGGCAACGTCCAGCGCGTCGTCGAGATGCGCACGGATTGTGACCAGGACGCGATTTGGTTGAGCGTGAAAGTATTGGGCCAGGACGCAACTTGTCACACCGGTAGGCGTTCCTGCTTTTATCGGACGGTGGGGCTCACCGACGGCAAGGCGGTGCTTGCCGACGATGGCAGCAAGCCGCTGTTCGATGCGCAAGAAACGTATCGGAAGCCGGTGTGAACCATTCGATATTCACAAACCACTCATATTCACTATTCTCAAACATCCTTGTGATAGAAGGGACACGGGACAAGGGAGATCATGATGCTCGAATGGGCGTCATTGCGCAGCAGACCTGACGTTCAGGAGGCCAACGGCCTTGCATCGTCCGGCGGCGTGCTCGATCCGAAATCGGCGAAGAAGATGGGCATCTCGCTGGCGCTCGGCGGCGGCTGTGCGCGTGGCTGGGCCCATATCGGCGTGCTGCGCGCGCTGGACGAAGCCGGCATCGAAGTTTCGATGATCGCAGGCACGTCGATCGGCGCACTGGTCGGCGGCTGCTATCTTGCCGGCAAATTGGACGAACTGGAAGAGTTCGCCAGAAGCCTGACCAAGCGGCGCCTCTTCGGACTGCTCGATCTCAATCTGCGCGGCAGCGGCCTGTTCGGCGGCATGAAGCTCGATGCGCGGCTGCGCGAACATGTCGACGGTATCCGTTTTGAGGAACTGTCGAAGCCCTTCGTCGCCGTCGCTTCCGAAATCCGCACCGGCCACGAAATCTGGCTGTCGAAAGGTTCGCTCATCACCGCCATGCGCGCGTCCTACGCGTTGCCCGGCGTCTTCGAGCCCGTAAACTGCAACGGGCGCGTGCTGGTCGACGGCGCGCTGGTCAATCCGGTGCCGGTCTCGGTCTGCCGTGCTTACGAACAGCCGCTGGTCGTTGCCGTCAACCTCCACTACGATCTGTTTGGGCGTGCCGCGGTGATCAAGCACAGCGCGGGCGAACTCGTCATCGAGAACGACGCGCCGCGTCCCGGTCAGGTCAATCCCCAGCACCCGCCGCACCAGACCCGCCTCGGCATCACCGGCGTCATGGTCGAGGCCTTCAACATCATCCAGGACCGGATTTCGCGCGCCAGGCTCGCCGGCGATCCGCCCGACATGTCGCTGCAGCCGAAGCTCAGCCATATCGGACTGACCGAGTTCCACCGCGCCGACGAGGCGATCCGCATCGGCTATCAGGCGACCATGTCCCAGATCAGCGAATTGCGGCGGCTGCAGACGGTGCTCGCCTGATCCGAAGCGTCAGTCAAGCAATCGCGGCATCTGTGATGCGGAATTGCACTGAGCGGTTGCCGTTCCAGTAATTGCCCGACAGCGAACCGGCTATGTGCACGGTCTTGCCCCTGTTCTTGAACAGGAATTCGCCGAGCGCGGTGTCGACGGCGCGGAACGCGATCGCCTGGAGGTTGCCGCCGCTTTGCGACTGCAGGTCGGCGCGGATGTGGTTGGTGCCGATCGGCCGCGCATCGATAAGTCTGTGGCGCGGCAGCACAAACACCGGCGCGATGTGTCCGGCGCCGAACGGGCCGGCTTTCTCCAGCGCGTCGAGAAGCGCCAGCGTCGCGCCCTCGGCGGCTAAGGCGCCGTCAATCGCGAGGCTTTCCTCGCTCTGCAGCCGGAACACATCCGCCGCAGCGCGCTCCTCGAAGAAAGCCCGAAGCGCGCCGAGCTTGGCACGTTCCACGGTGATGCCTGCCGCCATGCCGTGACCGCCGCCCTTGGCGATCAGCCCGGCCTGCGCCGCCTCGCGCACCAGCCGGCCGAGATCGAAACCGGAGACCGAGCGCCCCGAGCCGGTGCCGATCCCATTGGCATTGAAGGCGATGGCGAAAGCGGGACGGCGCGCATGTTCCTTGAGCCGCGAGGCCAGCAGCCCGACGATGCCGGGATGCCAGCTGTTGCTGGCGGTCACGACGATGCCAGGGCCGGTGCCGCCGGCAAGCTCCGCGTCGGCCTCGGCGCGCGCCTGCGCCAGCATCTCCAGTTCCATCTGCTGCCGTTCCTGGTTCAGCCGGTCGAGCGTCTCGGCAATGCTTGCGGCTTCAACGGGATCCTCGGTGGCAAGCAGCCTGCTGCCGAGCGCGGCATCGCCGATGCGCCCGCCGGCATTGATGCGCGGCCCGATCAGATAGGCGAGATGGAAGGTATTTATCGGCTCGCCGATGCGCGAGACCCGCGCAAGCGCCGCCAGCCCCTCATTCTTCTGCTGGCGCGCCACCTGCAGGCCCTTGACTACGAAAGCGCGGTTGACGCCGGTGAGCGGCACCACGTCGCAAACGGTCGCCAGCGCGGCGAGGTCGAGCAGCGAAAGCAGATCGACCGGCGCGACGTTTGGTAACCGTTCGCGAAGCGCCTTCGCCGTCTGCACCAGGCACAGGAAGACCACACCGGCGGCGCAGAGATGCCCCTGCCCCGAAAGGTCGTCCTCCCGGTTCGGATTGACCACCGCATCCGCCGCCGGCAGCGGTCCGCCGACTTGGTGATGGTCGAGCACCACGACATCCGCGCCGGCTTCTTTCGCTGCCCCGATCGACACGGCGCTGTTGGTGCCGCAGTCGACGGTGACGATCAGCTTCGCGCCGCGCGAGATCAGTTCGCGCATGGCTTCCGGATTCGGACCGTATCCTTCGAAGATGCGGTCGGGGATATAGATCTCGGACGACACCGAAAAATGCGCCAGAAAGCGCTTCAGCAGCGCCGACGATGCGGCGCCGTCGACATCGTAGTCGCCGAAGATCGCGACCTTCTCGCCGGCCACGACCGCATCCGCGATGCGCGCCGCCGCCTTCTCCATGTCGGTCAGCGAGGCCGGGTTCGGCAAAAGCTCGCGAATGGTCGGATCGAGGAAGCGCTCGGTCTGCTCGACCGTCACGCCGCGCCCAGCCAGCACCCTTGCGACGATGTCCGGCACGCCATGACCCTGCGCGATGGCCAAAGCGGCCATGTCCTGCCGCTCGGTCAGCCGGTGCTCCCACGAAACACCGGTCGCCGACTGCCTGACATCGAGGAAGAAGCGTCTCTCGCCCATCATGAGACGCGCCGTCTGCACACCATCCTTCGGCAGATATCAAGATGCGACAGCCCTAGCAATTGCGGGAAAGCGAACCACCCCGGAAAACTGTGGAAGGTCGCTCCGACCGTAATTGCGCGAAAGTGTCTACAAGGACGAAATCAGAACTTTTCCAGATCCTGGTGACGCGCCTTGATCTCGCGCACTGTGCGCGAGGACGAGCGCAGCACGATGGTGTGAGTGGTGATGAAGGTGCGCCCGAACTTCACCCCGCCGAGCAGATTGCCGTCGGTGACGCCGGTCGCCGCGAACAGCACGTCGCCGCGCGCCATGTCCTGCGCGCGATAGACCCGCTTCGGATCCGAAATGCCCATCTTTTCGGCCCGTGCAATCTTCTCCGGCGTGTCGAGGATCAGCCGGCCCTGCATCTGTCCGCCCGTGCAGCGAAGCGCCGCCGCGGCCAGCACCCCTTCCGGCGCGCCGCCGGTGCCGAGATAGATGTCGATGCCGGTCTCTTCCGGATCGGTGGTGTGGATGACGCCGGCGACGTCGCCGTCGCCGATCAGCCGGATGGCGGCGCCCGTGGCCCGCACCGCGTCGATCAGCTTGGCATGGCGCGGCCGGTCGAGGATGCAGGCGGTGATGTCGGGCACCGCCACGCCCTTGGCCTTGGCGAGATTGGCGATGTTCTCGGCCGGCGGCGCGTCGATGTCGATCAGGCTGTCCGGGTATCCCGGCCCGATGGCGATCTTGTCCATGTAGACGTCGGGCGCGAACAGCAGGCTGCCCTTTTCCGCGATGGCGATGACGGCAAGCGCGTTGGGAAGGTTCTTGGCGCAGATCGTCGTGCCTTCGAGCGGATCGAGCGCGATGTCGACCGCTGGGCCTTTGCCGGTGCCGACCTCTTCGCCGATATAGAGCATCGGCGCCTCGTCGCGCTCGCCCTCGCCGATGACCACGGTACCCTTGATGGCCAACCGGTTGAGTTCCTGGCGCATCGCATCGACCGCGACCTGGTCGGCCCCCTTCTCATCGCCGCGACCGCGCAGCCTGGCAGCGGCGACCGCGGCCCTTTCGGTCACACGCACCACTTCCATGGTGAGGATACGATCGAGGCCGGCTGCGATGTTTTGGGCCATGTTCATGGATGGGCATTCCTCGTTGAAACTGCGCTGTGCCTCCCGCCCGAAGCGCGCTTCTTCTCGCAAAGCTCCATGACAACGGCAAGACTTGCCATTTCAATTTTTGAAATGGCAGCAATATCAATCGATTAAACGTGAATATGACTCGAGCTATTCCGCCCGCTCGATGCGGATCACCTGCGGCTTGTCGGTGAGATGGCCGTCCTTGGTGACGCCTTCGACCGCCTTGCGCACCGCCGCTTCCGTTGTCTCGTGGGTGACGAGGATGACCGTCTTTTGCTCTTCGGTTGCCGGCCCGGCGGCCTGCTGGACGATCGATTCCAGTGAAATATCGTTGTCGGCCATGCGCTTGGCGATCGCCGCGAAGACGCCGATGCGGTCGTGCACAGTGAGCCGGATGAAATAGCCGCCGGCATGGCTGCGCATCTGCGCTTTCCTGTAGGGCTTCAATTCCTTCGCCGGCCAGCCGAAGACCGGCCCGTGCTGGAAGCCCGGCCGGCTCTTGGCGATATCGGCAATGTCGCCGACCACCGCCGAGGCGGTGGCATTGCCGCCGGCGCCGGGGCCGGAGAGCAAAAGCTCGCCCAGGATGTCGGTCTCGATCGCCACGGCATTGGTGACGCCATGCACCTGCGCGATGACCGAGGCCGTCGGCACCATGGTCGGATGCACGCGCTGCTCGATGCCGCTGTCGGTGCGCTGCGCGACGCCGAGCAGCTTGATGCGATAGCCGAGCTCGGCTGCGGCGCGAATGTCGGCCTGGGTGATGTTGGAGATGCCCTCCATGTAAATGTCGTTGGCGGCGATCTTCGTGCCGAACGCAAGGCTGGTCAGGATCGACAGCTTGTGCGCCGTGTCATGGCCTTCGATGTCGAAGGTCGGGTCCGCTTCGGCATAGCCGAGGCGCTGCGCGTCCTTGAGGCAGGCATCGAAAGAGATGCCTTCGGCCTCCATGCGGGTCAGAATGTAGTTGCAGGTGCCGTTGAGGATACCGAAGACGCGGGTGACCTGGTTGCCGGCCATCGCCTCGCGCATCGTCTTGATGACCGGGATGCCGCCGGCCACCGCAGCCTCGTAGTTGAGCAGCACGCCCTTCTTCTCGGCGATCTCGGCGAGTTGCACGCCGTGCTTGGCCAACAGCGCCTTGTTGGCCGTCACGACATGGCGGCCGGCCTCGAGCGCCGCCTTCACCGATGCACGCGCTGGCCCTTCGTCGCCGCCGATCAGCTCGACGAAGACATCAATGTCGGCCTTCTCGGCCATCTTCGCGGCATCGTCGAACCATTTGGTGTCGCCCAGATCGACACCGCGGTCCCGCTTCGGATCGCGCGCCGAAACCGCTGTGACGACAATGTCGCGACCGCACTGGCGGGTGAGCTCGGCGGCCTTGTCGTTGAGCACGCGCGCCACCGAGGCGCCCACCGTGCCAAGGCCGGCAATTCCAACACGCAACGCTTCAGCCATGTCCGGCGACGCCCCTCAAAGATTGGTCGGTGTGATGTGCGGTGAATTCAGCGGCGCGCGGTGAGCGGCACAACATTGTTGGGCTGCTTGGCGGTCGAGGCCAGGAAGCGCTTGATGTTGCGCGCCGCCTGGCGGATCCGGTGCTCGTTCTCGACCAGCGCCACACGAACGAAATCGTCGCCGTGCTCACCGAAGCCGATGCCCGGCGCCACCGCCACGTCGGCGTGCTCGATGAGCAGCTTGGAGAATTCGAGCGAGCCGAGCTGGCGGAACTGTTCCGGGATCGGCGCCCAGGCGAACATCGAGGCCGCCGGCGCCGGAATGGTCCAGCCGGCACGGCCGAAGGAATCGACCATCACATCGCGCCGCTTGTGATAGACCTCGCGCACCTCGGCGATGTCGGCACCGTCGCCGTTGAGCGCATGCGCCGCCGCCACCTGGATCGGCGTGAAGGCGCCGTAGTCGAGATAGGATTTGACGCGCGTCAGCGCCGCGATCAGCCGCTCGTTGCCGACCGCGAAGCCCATGCGCCAGCCGGGCATGGAAAAAGTCTTCGACATCGAGGTGAACTCGACGCAGACATCCATCGCCCCTGGAACCTGGAGCACCGAAGGCGGCGGATTGCCGTCGAAATAGATCTCGGAATAGGCAAGGTCCGACAGGATGATGATGTCGTTCTTCTTCGCGAAGGCGACCACGTCCTTGTAGAAATCGAGCGAGGCGACAAGCGCCGTCGGGTTCGACGGATAGTTGAGGATCAGCGCCAGCGGCCTCGGAATCGAGTGGCGGATGCCGCGCTCGACCGCCGGGATGAAGCCGTCATCCGGTTCCACCTGCAGCGACCGGATGACGCCGCCCGACATGATGAAGCCGAAGGCGTGGATCGGATAGGTCGGATTGGGGCACAGGATGACGTCGCCGGGCGCGGTGATCGCCTGCGCCATGTTGGCAAAGCCCTCCTTCGAGCCGAGCGTCGCCACCACTTGCGTGTCGGGATTGAGCTTCACGCCGAAGCGGCGGGCATAGTAGTTCGCCTGGGCCCGGCGCAGGCCCGGAATGCCGCGCGAGGACGAATAGCGATGCGTGCGCGGATCGCGCACCACTTCGCATAATTTGTCGACGATGGCCTTCGGCGTCGGCAGGTCCGGATTGCCCATGCCAAGGTCGATGATGTCGGCACCGCGCGAGCGGGCGCTGGCCTTCAGCCGATTCACCTGCTCGAACACGTAAGGCGGAAGCCGGCGGACCTTGTGAAATTCTTCCATTGGAGTTCCAGACGATCAAAGGGGGCGCTTTTCGGCGCGCGATATAGACCTAATTGCAGTTAGGGTCGAGGGCAGGATCGCATTTGCCTTCGATCTGCTTCAGCGCGTCGTCGCCATGCGTCCTGGCGAGCGTGTTCAGCGCCGCCGTATTGGCGGCTGGCTTCGCGCGGCCGCCCTTGGCGAGCTGCGCCTGCTGCTCGGCCTTGAGCTGGGCAAGCTTGGCGGCAGTCTCTTCCTTCGTCAGCTGCTTGGCGGCTACCGGCGGCGGAATGTTGAGGTTCGGATAGGAGCCGGTGTCCTTCGGCCCCTCGGTCACCGCGGTCGGCCTCGCATTGTTGGTGTTGCTGCTGGTCTCGCAGCCGCCCGCGAGCAACGGCGTGCATAGCACCGCGGCTGCGGCGGCGATGCGGCAAATCGAACCGGCGCCGAGAAAATAAGTCCCGCCAACATTAATCGTCATATTGTTTTCCTGGCAGCCGGGTTAGAGCGTGTTGGACCCGGTCAGATGTCCCATGGTAATATGTCAAGAAAACGCTCCGGGAGGAACCCCGCGAACCATGTCCAAAACGCCCGATTCGGACAAAGCGGAAAATGGCGGACCTTCGACCGTCGAGCAATATCTGGTGAAAGATCCCGAACGCTTCGCGTTGAACATGGCGCGCATGATCGAGCAGGCCGGCAAGGCGGCCTCCGCCTGGGCCGAGCCGCGCGAAAAGGGCGAGGTGCGCGACCACGTCGCCGAACCCGTGGTCGACATGGTCAAGACCTTCTCCAAGCTCTCGGAGTACTGGCTGGCCGACCCGCAGCGCGCGCTGGAAGCGCAGACGCGGCTTTTCGCCGGCTATATGACGGTCTGGGCGAACGCCATCCAGAAGGTCAGCCCGAGCCCCAACGCCGAAGCCCCCGAGGACGCGGTCAAGCCCGAGCGCGGCGACAAGCGCTTCCAGGATCCGGAATGGGGCCGCAATGCCTTCTTCGACTTCCTGAAACAGGCCTATCTCGTCACCTCGCGCTGGGCCTCCGATCTCGTCGATCATGCCGAGGGCCTCGACGAGCACACCCGCCACAAGGCGAGCTTCTACGTCAAGCAAGTGTCCAACGCCATCGCGCCGTCGAATTTCATTCTGACCAATCCCGAGCTGTTCCGCGAGACCGTCGCCTCCAACGGCGAGAATTTGGTGCGCGGCATGAAGATGTTGGCCGAGGACATCGCCGCCGGCAGGGGCGACCTGAAGCTGCGCCAGGCGGACTACGCGCCGTTCGAGATCGGCAAGAACATCGCCACGACACCCGGCAAGGTCATCGGCCGCAGCGATGTCGCCGAGATCATCCAATACGATCCGACGACGGAGACGGTGCTGAAGCGCCCCCTGCTCATTTGCCCGCCGTGGATCAATAAATACTATATCCTCGACCTCAACCCGCAGAAATCCTTCATCCGCTGGGCCATCGAGCAGGGCCACACGGTCTTCGTCATCTCCTGGATCAACCCGGACGAGCGCCACGGCGCCAAAGGCTGGGAGGCCTATATCCGCGAGGGCCTGCAATATGGCCTCGACATGGTCGAGAAGGCGACCGGCGAGAAGGAGGTCAACGCCATCGGCTATTGCGTCGGCGGCACGCTATTGGCCGCGGCGCTCGCGCTGCTGGCGCAGGAAGGCGACCACCGCATCAGGTCGGCGACCTTCTTCACCACTCAGGTCGACTTCACCTATGCCGGCGATCTCAAGGTTTTCGTCGACGAGGACCAGGTTGCCGCGGTCGAGCGCTCGATGAGCGAAAAGGGCTATCTCGACGGCACCAAGATGGCGACCGCCTTCAACATGCTGCGCTCGGGCGACCTGATCTGGCCTTATGTCATCAACAACTATATGCGCGGCAAGGACCCCCTGCCCTTCGACCTGCTCTACTGGAATGCCGATTCTACCCGCATGGCGGCGGCCAACCATTCCTTCTATCTGCGCAATTGCTATCTCGAGAACAATCTCTCCCGCGGCACGATGGAGCTTGCCGGCCGCACCGTCTCGCTGGCCGACATCACGATCCCTGTCTACAACCTCGCCACGAAGGAAGACCACATCGCGCCGGCGCTTTCGGTGTTCCTCGGATCGCGCTATTTCGGTGGCGACGTCGAATATGTCATGGCGGGCTCCGGCCACATCGCCGGCGTCGTCAATCCGCCGGCGGCGCACAAGTACCAGTACTGGACCGGCGGCAAGCCGGTGGGGGATTTCAGCACCTGGTTCGCCGGCGCGCACGAGCATGCCGGCTCATGGTGGACGCACTGGCAGCACTGGATCGAAAGCCAGGACAACATCCATGTGCCCGCCCGCAAACCGGGCAAGCGTATGAAAACCTTGGGGGACGCGCCGGGCACCTATGTCAAGGTGCGTGTGTAACCGGCTGTAATGTCTGGTGAGTTGACGGGCCGCCCAAACAGGGCGAAATGGTGATGTTAATCGTTTTCGTAGCCTCAGCTCGCCTGCAGACAAACAATAAATCCGAGGCTTTGCAGATCGATACAGATCCCGTTTCCGGTTCGGGAACAGGAGGTCGCCGCCAGAGGCACTGGAGTGCTGCGGCGACGATGTACGGACCGGATGCCGAGGGGGAATTTTATTTTGAAATCAGCAGGTTGGCGCCTCGCACGAAGGGAAAGCCGCAGCATCGTGGCAGCGCTTTTATCCGTGCTTCTGGCCTCCTGCACCTCGACCGGGGACCCCACGATGTCGGTCGTCACGCCCGCCTACAATTCAACCGCCACAGAGATGAGCGCGGCTTCCAGCGCCCAGTCCGAGGCGTCGGCCGATTCGACCTCGCAGGCGGCGTCGACCTCCCCGGCATCCCCAGAGGCGGCATCGACCGTGATGGGCGAAGACGACAAACCGTTGCCTGAAAAAGTCGCCTATTTGCCGGAAACCCGGCCCGGAGCAGCCTTCCCCGCGGTAGCGGTTCCTGCTGACGCCGGCTCGATCGCCGGCAACACGCCGCAACCGCTGGTACATCCGCCGCAGACGGCAGAGGAGACGAAAGCGGCCGCCGACAAAGTCGCTGCCGGCGATGCCGCCGCGGTCGCATCGCAAGCGCAGGCGACCGTGCAGGCGATGAGCAAAGGCGTCTACGTGACAGCGGGCGAGCCCCGGCAGCAGCCGATCGCCGCGCCGAAGAAGGGGCTGTTTGCTTCTCTGTTCAGCACCACGCCGGCCTCGGCCGCGCCTGCCCCGCTGATCAACACGCGCTCCAGCGACCAGCCCGCCGCCCAGGCCAAGACCACGTTGCCGGCGACAAAGCCGATCGTCACCCTCGCCTCCGCGACCCCGGGCGACAAGCCGGTGCAACTGGCTTCCCTCGGTGACGACAGCAGCAACCACATCACCGGCGCCGATGCCTTGCCCGGCGTGCGCCAGACGGCGCTGTTCGAGATCAAGCGCAAGTCCGGCATCGACGACGAGAGCGACGTCGATCTCAACGAGGACGAAGGCGGCGGCTCCTACCAGGTGGCGTCGGCCGCCGGTATGGCAAGGCTCGCGCCCAACGGGCTCTTGAGACAGAACGAAAGTGTCGACGTCGCCTGCCTGAAGCCTTCGCTGGTGCGCGTGCTGAAGACGATCGAGGGTCATTTCGGCCGCAAGATGATCGTCACCTCCGGCTATCGCGACCCTGCCCGCAACCGCCGCGCCAACGGCGCCAAGAACTCGCTGCACATGTATTGCGCTGCCGCCGACATCCAGGTGCCCGGCGTCTCCAAGTGGGAGCTGGCGAGCTATGTGCGGTCGATGCCCGGCCGCGGCGGCGTCGGAACCTACTGCCACACCGAATCCGTCCATGTCGACGTCGGCCCCGAGCGCGACTGGAACTGGCGCTGCCGCCGGCGCGGCGGCGGTGGCGACAACTAAGCGGCTTACCTGCTTCGGTCGAACTGTTTTCCGGTTGCCAAACATGCGTTTTGCAGGCTCGCGAAAAAAGTTGTCGCATGTGGCGGCAGATGGGTTGCCGGTTGCGAACAACGCAATTATAAGCCGCTTCGTCTGAGCGCGCCCATCGTCTAGCGGTTAGGACACCGCCCTTTCACGGCGGTAACAGGGGTTCGATTCCCCTTGGGCGTACCAGCAGATGTCAGCGACTTAGCACCCTCTCCCGGCAAATCATCCAATAAGCGTCAAATAGCGACTGCGTATTACGGCCGACGGTGACCGCGAAATGGCCCGCTCTGAGAATCCGTGGCGGCTCCTGTCATCCGTTCGCGCTTTTCATAACGTGAACGCCTTCCAGCGCTCCATCGAGCCAGACATTATGGCTCAAGGAGTGCGAAACCATATAGCGCCCACAACTGCTCACATTCTCTCGCCCTGAGGCTCGGTGTTCCTGCTTTTCCGTAAAACACCATCGCTCCGCGAACTCCGTATCCAAGCACGGATGCATTCGCAACGAACTGGATAGCTTGCCCCAGGCGCATGGTGCCGATCTTGGCATCAGTCTTGTTGGCGAGGTCGACGATTCCAAGGATCTCAGCGTCAGTGTTCCTGGCTTCGAGAACAGCATCCGAAGTCGCACTGGTGACGCTAAAAGGCATCGTATTAGCCTCTGCTAATAATAACAGCGAACTAACGCGTCTTGTTCCCGAGGATCGACAGGCCCGGCCACCGAGGTCGCCGGGAATTGCCTCGTATTTTAGCGACATCTGAAACAAAGGGATTTCGCGAGCGTTTAAAGCTCCACAAAGGAGCTTCGACGATGGACCCGGCTACGGCAGCGGTGATGGTTTTGCTTTTGTGCAGCCCAGGCGAGGCTTCGATCTGCAAACCGCTTAATACGGCGCCTCGGGTTTTCGCCTCCCTCAACGAATGCCGTGTCACATTGGAAGCTGAACTCGCCGGCGCTCCTAGCGGAAGAATGGTCGGCCGATGCCAGGTCGTCGATCCGACCATCACGGGCTCTTTGCCAGCCGGCTATACGACAGTTACGGTTACGCGCGGCGACAGCAATGTCAGGTATATTGTTCCGTACAAGGAATAGCCGGGCCACCTGAGCAGCCGAGCCTCGTCCGAAGAGTATCGATCAGCAGCCCGTCTATTTCCGCCGCCAAACATTCTCCACCCGAACCAAGACGAAGCCAGTGGCGTGGGTCGATCTCAATCCGGTAGGAATCGCCGTGCAGGGCTTCCATCGTATGGGCCAGGAATCGCGCAGCAAGATCGACTTGGGCCAGCTTCGCCTTGACCTCTGCGGCTCCGTCGGCGACGGCATCGGCACGCTGCGGAATTGTCCTCCTGCCGAACAAGGGCGGCTTAGCCGGCTCTACGCTGAAACTTCGTCAGATACCGTCCCAAGTGTTGGAAGAAAGATACTTGGTGGTCGGCATAACTGCCCAGCCAAGATCCATTTGCATTTCGCGTGGCGGGCCGTTCAGCATCCGCGTCGTTTTTTGGGCATCATGCGCATATTTCAGGGCCGCTCCCATGCGGTTGAGCGTTTTTAAGATCGACATGGCTCATCATCCTTCCATGTGCCGAAGCCGTCCCGCGAGCGATCTTCGGCTGCTTTCGATCGGTACTAGGCTGAATCGACATTCAGCGCATCCATAACATAGCTGCGGCGAGATGGGTGAAGGCGAGGAAGTGGCCGGCGCGACGATCGAAGCGTGTGGCGAAGCGTCTGAAATGCTTGAGCTTGTTGAAGCAGCGTTCGATGCGGTTGCGGGTCTTGTAGAGAACGATGT